>NZ_JBLUPZ010000009.1:0-293298 GCF_048068255.1 Pseudomonas sp. NY15374 | reverse complement strand
GCATGGCCACTTGTGATGCTGATAATCTTGGCGACTATCAGTCCGTACTCACAAGCACCCACACGAATTGCTTGATTCGATTTGTTAAAGAGCGTTTGGTTAAGAGCTTTTCGTCTCAACCGAGGCGCGCATTCTACGCTTTCCTCATTTGCTGTCAAGCGTTTATTTTGAAGTTTTTTCAAACCGCTTTCTTTCAAAAGCCTTCAACGTCAACGACTTACCGACTGCCTCGCTGCGTTCATCGCTGCGAGGAGGCGAATAATACGTGGTTTGAAATCAGAGTCAACACTTTGATCCAAAAAAACTTTTATCCGCCTCCATGAGCTCACCGGCAACTAATCCGAGCGCAATCGATCTGTAGAGAAACATCCCAGGAGCGCGACACGATGAGCAAAGCGCAGAACGAGAAAACCCCGGGCCTGTCGGCAGATGAAGAGCAGGAAGTCAGCCATAACCAGCCACCCCGCGCAGCAGTACTGCACGAGATCATCCGCGCCCAGGGCGATCAGGAACTGGAACGCACCCTGGCAGCCCTGTGGTGGTCGGCACTGGCCGCCGGCCTGACCATGGGCCTGTCGCTGATGGCGATGGGACTGTTCTATGCACGCCTGCCAGACAACGACAGCAGCCAGGTGATTGCCAGCCTCGGCTACGCTGCCGGTTTTCTTGCCGTGATCCTCGCTCGCCAACAGTTGTTCACCGAAAACACCCTGACTGCCGTGCTGCCGGTAATGACCGCCCCTACCCTCGCCAACCTCGGCCGCTTGATACGCCTGTGGACAGTGGTGCTGATGGGCAATCTCGCCGGCACCTTGCTGGTGGCCTGGGTGATGCTCGAGCTGCCGATCTTCGACAGCAAGACCGATGTGGCCTTCCTCGAAATCGGGCGCAAGGTGATGCACAACGATCCGAGCCAGATGTTCGCCAAGGGCATCGTCTCGGGCTGGATGATCGCGACCATGGTCTGGATGATCCCATCCATGGAGAACGCCAAGATCTGGATCATCCTGATGATCACCTACTTGATGGCCCTGGGCGACTTCACCCATATCGTCGTCGGTTCGGTAGAAGTGTCCTATCTGGTCTGGGCCGGAGAGCAGACCTGGCGCAGTTTCTGGCTGGAGTTCGCCCTGCCGACCCTGGCTGGCAACATCATCGGTGGCAGCTTCATCTTCGCCCTCATCAGCCACGCCCAGGTACGCAGCGACAGCGGCAAGCCGCCGTCGAAGCTGCTGGATGATCAAGAACGGTCTTCTATAAAGAAGGACCGTGAAAGCTGATACTCAGCGCACCGCCACTGCACGCTCGGTGCTGTCGCCTCTCTGACGCGAAGGCCTGGGCTGCCACCAGTTCTGCCCTGCATGGGGCGAATCCAGACTAACAAGCTCGCCCATCTGTGGCGTACTCAACGGTACCTGGGCCTGCGCCGCGAGCGCGACGATGCGCTCGAAAGGCTCCTGCCAGCTGTGCAGGGAGAGATCGAACGTTCCGTTGTGGATCGGCAGCATCCAGCGTCCGCGCAGATCCAGGTGCGCTTGCAGGCTCTGCTCAGGCTGCATATGCACATTGGGCCAGGCCAGGTTGTAGGCACCGGTCTCCATCAATGTCAGATCGAAGGGTCCGAAGCGCTCGCCGATTTCGCGAAAGCCTTCGAAATATCCGGTATCACCACTGAAGAACAGGCGCAGCCCTTCATCGATCACCACCCACGACGCCCACAAGGTGCTGTTACTGTCGAACAGGCCGCGCCCAGAAAAGTGCTGCGCCGGTGTGGCGACGAAACGCACGCCTGCGACTTCGGTTTCCTGCCACCAGTCCAGTTGACGCACCTTGTCGCTCGGCACGCCCCACTCGACCAAACGATCGCCCACGCCCAGCGGTGCAAGAAACTGGCCGGTGCTTGGCGCCAGCTGGCGTATGGCCGACTCATCGAGATGATCGAAATGGTCGTGGGACAGAATCACTGCTGCCAGCGGCGGAAGCTGGTCGATTGCCAGCGGCGAAGCGTGGAAGCGCAGCGGGCCGGCCCATTGCACGGGCGAGGCGCGTTCGGCAAATACCGGGTCTGTAATGAAGAAGTGCCCACGCAGTTTTAGCAATACCGTGGAATGGCCCAGACGCCAGAGGCTGTGGTCCGGGGCATCGAGTACCTGCTGGCGGGTCATTGGCTGCAGGCTCGGGGGAATGGCAGGACGTGTTTCGGGAGGTTTGCGCAGCAGCAGATACTTGAGGCCGATGCGCAACTTCTTGAGCACGCCATCCTTGGGCAGCTCGGCCTGGTTGTGAAAACGCCCATCCCTGTAAGGTGCCGGCTCGCCGGCGGGGGAAGCCATGGGGGCCATGAGCAGGAGCACTCCGAGGAGGAACAAAGGCTTCATGCTACCTCACAATGATCGGATCAACCGTGAATTGGCTTGTAAGGTCATTTTTCCGCCGTGAATCATTGTTCAACAATATTCATGCAACTTATGCGATAAACGGCTTCTGCAGAAAAAGAACGATAGACATGATCGACAACAGAAGCGGCAAGGGGCTCTCCTTCGTCAGGCGCATCTATCTGCCGCGGACCATCGGCATGGGCATCGGCCTGTTCAGCGTCATGGCGGCACTTGCCCCGCTGCAACCACCCACCTGGGTGTGGCTGCTGATGCTATTCAACGGCCTGGCCTGGCCGCACCTGGCTTATCAATGGGCGATCCGCTCCCCTGCCCCCTACCGCGCCGAACAGCGCAACCTGTTGCTCGATTCGCTGAGCGGCGGTTTCTGGGCCGCGGCCATTCATTTCAATCCGTTGCCGACCGTGACCATCCTGTCGATGATGACCATGAACAACGTCGCTGCAGGCGGCAAGCGCATGGTACTGCGCGGGTTGCTCGCGCAGCTGACAGGCATGCTGCTGGCCATGGCGCTGTTCGGCCCCGGGCTGCAATTGCAAGCCACGGCATTGCAGGTCTATGCCTGCCTGCCAATGTTGACGCTCTACCCGCTGGCGCTCGGTTGGGTCTGCTATCAATTGGCGATCAAACTGGCCGACCACAAGCGTCGACTGAGCGCCCTGAGCCGCACCGACAGCCTCACCGGGCTGCTCAACCATGGCTCATGGAAAGACTTGCTGCTGCTGAGGTTCCAGATCTGCCACCAGCAGCAGGCCCCGGCCGTGATCGCCCTGATCGACATCGACCATTTCAAGACCATCAATGACACCTTCGGCCACGTGGTCGGCGATTGCGTGCTCCGCCAGCTGAGCCACGAGCTCAAGCGCGTCCTGCGCGACGATGACCTGGCCGGGCGCTACGGCGGTGACGAGTTCTGTCTGATCCTGCCTGCCACCGATCAAGACCAGGCGGGCGTTGCGATGGAGCGCCTGCGTGAGCAGGTCAGCGCCTATCGCAACCCGCAACTGCCGGAATTGCGCATCAGCCTGAGCATAGGCCTCTCGGCCTATCACCCTGGGCTGAAAACGCCCGAGCAGTGGCTTGAAGACGCCGACAAGGCCCTCTACACCGCCAAGCATCAAGGCCGCAACCAGGTCAACGTCGCCCGCAGCGAGGCTGGCCCTCTCAAGCTGGCCTACCCCGACTGAACCTGCTCGCTCAGCGCAGGCTACGCTCGGCGACGATCTCCGGCAGGTCGGTGCGGCGCAGATAGATCCGCAGCGGCTCGCCAATGTTCAGGCGATCGTCCACATGCTGTCGCAGCAACAGTGCCAGACGCTCACGGCAGAGCGCCATGCGCCGCCCCGACTCGGGACGCCAGACGAACTCGCTGCAGGGCGTGATGCTCGCGTCCGCGACATCCATACCGAATGCGTCCTCGGAAAAGCGCACGATATGCGTGCCACGCTTGCCGTGAAAACCGACGAAGCCGTTGAGCTGCTCGGCAGCTGTGCAGATATCCTGGGATGTAATGGCCATGACGTTACCTCGCAAAGAAATCGGAAGGAACGCACGCCAGGCGGGAACGGTTGCCTCTATCGGGCAACGCGCAGATCGTTTGTTGCGCAGCCTAACGCAACCTGCGCCGCCTTCGCCAAGGTTTTTCAGCGAGCGCCGGACACTGCCGGATCGAGCTGATCGGTCAACAGCGCCTCCATCCATCCCATGAACGCCTGTACCCGGCGCGGAACATGCCGCTGGCGCAGGTACAGCATCGTCACCGGCATGGCCCGGGCCTGCCAAGGTTCGAGCACCCGTACCAGATCACCGCGCCGCACGTCCTCGGCAACCCCCGCCGCTGGAACCTGGATCAGCCCCAGGCCGGCCAGGCCCGCGGCCGAATACGCCACGGCATTGTTCACCGTGAGCACACCCCCCATGGGCAGAAAACGCGATTGCCCGTCGACTTCGTACTCGAACCCCGGACTCTGCGCACCGAGCCTGGAGACGTAGTGCACGAGCTGATGCGTCGCCAGATCGTCCAGCGTGTGCGGCACGCCATGCCGGGCAAGGTATTCGGGGCTGGCGCAGTTGCACATGGTCATGCGCCCCAGCGGCCGGGCGGCAACATCCGGGTCACCCAATTCGCCCACCCGCAGTACGCAGTCAAAGCCACCTTGCAGCAGGTCGACACGCTGGTCGGTGCAACTGAGCTCCACTTCCAGGCGCGGATAGCGCAACAGAAAGCCTGAAAGGGCCGGCATCACCACCTTGCGCGCCATCATGGTCGGCATGTCGATACGCAGACGCCCGGCCAGCTCGGCCTCGTCGCTGCGAAACAGGCTCTCGATCTCGTCCATGCCTGACAGCAAATCCTTGCTGCGCTCGTAGAGCAGCAGGCCGTCCTGCGTCGCCTGCACGCGGCGCGTGGTGCGGTTGAGCAGGCGCGTGCCAAGCAAGCGCTCCAGTGCCCGGACCTGCTCCGAGACAGTCGAACGTGGCAAGCCAAGACTCTCACCCGCCAGGGTGAAACTGGACAGTTCACTGACCCTGACAAAGGTACGCAACAATTCCAGCTTGTTCATCGAGCCGCCTTGATAGTTCGAATATGGCGAACAGTATTTCCAAAACAGCAGGATTTAACAGCCTTTTGTCGACCAATAACCTGTGAGCACAGACTCCATCGACGAGGTAATCCACATGACCCGTAAAATCGCTCTGCTCACTGGCGCCAGCCGCGGCCTTGGCCGCAACACCGCCGAACATCTCGCGGCCCGCGGCATCGATGTCATCGGCACCTATCACAGCCGGGCCGACGAAGCCCAGGCCCTGGTCGAGCGCCTGGAACAGGCTGGGGTGCGTGCCGCCATGCTGCAACTGGATGTCAGCGACAGCCAAAGCTTCGCCGACTTCGCCGAACGCCTGGCGCACACCCTTGATCAACGCTTTGCCCGCCGACAGTTCGACTTTTTGGTGAACAACGCCGGTGTCGGCATACATGCACTGTTCAGCGAAACCACCGAGGCGCAGTTCGAGCAATTGCTGAACATCCACCTCAAGGGCCCGTTCTTCCTCACCCAACGCCTGCTTCCGCTACTGGCCGACGAGGGGCGCATCGTCAACATTTCAAGTGGCCTGGCACGCTTCTCGCTGCCCGGTTACTCCGCCTACGCGGCAATGAAGGGCGCCATGGAGGTGCTCACCCGCTACCAGGCCAAGGAGTTGGGTGAGCGCGGCATCCGGGTGAATATCCTGGCGCCGGGCGCCATCGAGACCGATTTCGGGGGTGGCACCGTGCGTGACAATCAGCAGGTCAACGCCTTCGTGGCCAGCAATACTGCCCTGGGCCGCGCCGGCCTGCCCGACGATATCGGCGCAGCCATCGCCCTGTTGCTTGAGGACAGTAATGGCTGGATTACCGGGCAGCGTCTGGAAGTCTCCGGCGGCATGTTCCTCTAACCCAGGCTGCTGCCGCTCAGCGCCTGCTGCAAGCTCGCCAAGGCAGGAATGTCCAGCGCCTGGGCGGCGTAGCACAACCCGACCCGACGCCTCAGCGCCGGGCCGGGCCCTGGTTGCCAGTAGACCCCTGGGTGGCGCTCGGCCAGCGACTGCGGCAACCAGGCCGCGCCCAGTCCGGCGGCGACCAACGCCAACGCCAGTTGCAATGATCCGGCCTGTGCCACCTGCTCACCCTCGCCATACAGCCCCATCAGGCGCTGGTGCGAAGGATGCTGCGGGCAGGTGATCCAGCGACCGTCGGCCTGGCTGCCGGTGGCCATGACCAGGACAAACGACTCTTCCCACAGCGCCAGGAAGAGCTCATCCTCGCAGCGCTCAGCTTCATCGGCCAGCCGCGCATCGCCCTCGCAACCGTCCAGCAACGTCAATTGCAACCCAGGCACAGCCTGAGCCGCAAGACGCACGCATGCTTCGACCTGGGCCGGGGCGATATCGGCCTCGATACCCAACGCGAGCGGGACACGCTCCTGCTCCTGGCGAAAGCGCAGGCGCAGCGCCTCGGCTTCGGCAACCATGCGGCACGCCTGCGGATACAGCGCCCGCGCCTGCTCACTGACGTCCACACCGCGGGCCTGGCGCAGGAACAGGCTGACGCCGAGGTCCTCCTCGAGTTGCCGGATAGTCACTGACAATGTCGGCTGAGCCACGCACAGGCGCTGCGCGGCCAAAGTGATGTTGCGCTCTTCGAACACGGCGATGAACGCCTTGAGATGACGAATATCCATAGATAAAACCGATGTCAGCCAGAGGAATAAGCCGTTTTTCATGGTCTGGATCGATGCTTACAATCCTGGCCATCGAAAACGATTATGCCTTGGAGGCGCTCATGAACAAACCTCTGATCATCATCACCGGCGCCAGCTCCGGTATCGGGGCCGCCACGGCCCAGCAATTCTCGGCCGCAGGTCACCCGCTGCTGCTGATCGCTCGTCGCCTGGAACGTCTCGAAGCATTGGCCCTGCCCAACTGCCTGTGTCGCGCCGTGGACATTCGCGACCGTGCCGCGCTGGTGGCGGCGGTGAACGAAGCCGAAGCCGTGTACGGCCCGGCCGATGCACTGGTGAACAATGCCGGCGTGATGCTGCTGGGCCAGGTGCACGAGCAGGATCCTGAGCAGTGGGACCGGATGATCGACATCAACGTCAAAGGCCTGCTCAACGGCGTGCATGCACTGGCCAGCGGCATGGTCGCGCGTCGAGCCGGCACCCTGATCAACGTCAGCTCCGTCGCCGGGCGCAAGACCTTCCCCAACCATGTCGCCTACGTCGGCACCAAGTTCGCCGTGCATGGCCTGTCGGAAAACCTGCGCGAAGAGCTGGCGCCACACAACGTGCGTGTCGTCACCATCGCGCCGGGCGCAGTTGAGACCGAGCTGCTCGGCCACACCACCGACGAGGGCATCAAGCGCGACTACGAGTCGTGGAAAGCCAATGACATGGGCGGTGTAGTGCTCAAGGCCGAGGATGTGGCCGGGGCGATCGTCTGGGCGTACCAGCAGCCGCAACATGTGTGCATCCGCGAGATCGTCCTGGCAGCCACTGCCCAGCAACCCTGATCGGCAAGCGCCCCCACAGGCACGCTAGGTGCCTGTGGGGGCGCTTGCTCAGCGCTGTACTTCATCCTCCCGAACCTGCACGCTTGCGGTCATCCCGGCGCTGAGATTCACCCCTGCGGGGATCTCGTCCAGCCTGATCCTCACCGGTATCCGCTGCGCCAACCTGACCCAGTTGAAGGTCGGTTCCACCTCCGGCAACAACTGTCCGTCCGGGGTAGAGTTGCGGTCAGTGATGCCCCGGCTGATGCTCTCCACATGCCCATGCATGGCCTCCCCCGCCCCCATCAGCCAGACCTTCACCGGATCCCCGACACGAATGCGCGGCAGCTTGGTTTCCTCGAAATAGGCCTGGATATAGAAGGTCGAGTCGTCCACCAGCGCCATCATCGATTGCCCGGTATTGACGTAGTTGCCTTGGGCCAGTCGCAGGTTGGTGATGTGACCGTCGCGCGGTGCGCGCACTTCGCTACGGGCCAGGTTGATCTTGGCCACCTGCAGTTGCGCTTGCGCCTCGTGCAGTTCACCACGGGCGATGGCAGCGTTGATCTGGGCGTTCTCGCGCAGCTCGGCGCTGATCGCCTCCGGCCCAAGGGCCGTGCGCCGAGCCGCTTCGCGCTCACGCAGGCGCAACTGCTGGGTGCGGGTTTCAGCCACGGCACTGGCCTGGTCGAAAGCCGCCTGGAAGCGCTCGTGATCGATGATCATCAAGACATCGCCGGCCTTCACCGGCTGGTTGTCGTGTACCCGCAGTTCGCGCACCCAGCCGGACACGTCCGGGGCGATCACCACCACATCGGCCCGCACCCGCGCATCGCGCGTCCAGGGGGTAAGCATGTAGTACTGCCAGAGGTGATATCCGGCAAACACAGCAATGGCCACCACGCACAGGGTGACCAGGGTACGTACCGCTGTACGCATGGACTGACTCCTTACAAAGGTCCCAACAGATGTACCACCAACGACAGCACACAGACGAACAACGCCGCATCGAACAGCGCTTCATGCCAGATCCAGCGACCTAGTGGCGTCGCCTGCACCACCCAGCGCAACAGCCCAGTAAGCACCAACGCCATCAACACGTAGATCAGAAACGGGCTGAGCAATACGCCGCCCAGCGCCCACTCACGCAACCCCATGGACTTCCTCCTGCCAACGGCACCACTTGCCCCAGCTCTTCTGCAATTGCAGGACCGCGCCGATAGCCAGGCGCAGCGGGTCGCTCGACGGCTGGCGGCGCAGGGCCTCGATGAACTGTTCGCTGGCGGCATCCAGACGCTGGCCGCGCCCAGGCGCAGGGCCACTGGCCAGAACCGCCTCCAGTTGCTGCAGGTACTGGCGCTCGGCACCGGCCAACGGTACCTGGGCCACCGCCAGGCACATGCGCAGGTGCACCAGTTCGTCACCGATGTCCAAGCCATGCAGGCCATCGTCCCAACGCTTGCGCTCGGCCTCGGGCAACTCGCTGGCATGACGGGCCAACTGCATCAGGCGATCGGCCATGCGTCCACCGAACCAACTGTCGGCGCCCCGCAGGTCGCGATGGGTCAGGCGAACCAGGTCGCTCTGGGTGGCGGCCCTCAGGCGCCGACCCAGCCACTTCGGATGACGCAGCACGACCAACCGAAACGCCAGTACCGCCGCCCCCACACCGATGAGCATGGCCTGGGCGCTGTTGAGCATGCTGGCCACGTCGAAGTGCATGGCGTTCAGAGGCGCCACCAGCACGATGAAATGCAGGCAGTACGAGGTCGCCGTCGGCCCCGTGCGCGGATGGGCCATGCCCAGCGCACCGAAGAACAGCGGTACGCCCATGCCAAGACACAGCAAGGCGAAACTGCTCCATTGTGGCAACAGGATCTGCCCGACGAAAAACGCCACCGGAATCGCCAGCAAGATGCCACGCAGAAAGCTCAAGCCGATCTGCGCGCCGTTCTCGCGGCTGGCGAACAGGCTGCAGACCACGCAGGTCAGTACCAGGCCTCCGGGGGCCGAGGGCCAGGCCGTGGCCAGCCAGAAACTGCTCATGACCAGAAACGCCAACGCACTGCGCGAACCGAACAGCAGCGCCAGCGGCAGGTCGCGATGCGCCGCCAGGCCCAGCGATACGTCCTTGGGCGTTCGCCCCTCCTCTACATCCAGCAGCGCCTGGGTGGCGGCCATGGCGAAGTCCAGCAGCAGGGCCAGGCGCGCCAGGCAGAAATGCTCGGCGGGGCTGATCTGTTCGTCGTGGGCGGCGTCCCAGATACGTTGGCGCAATAACAGAAGGCTGGGCTGATCGGGGTTGGCCAACTGGGTCCGAACCTCCTCCAGCCAAGGCGCCAGGTGCGCCGCTTGCTGTCCGTCGAGCTGACGCCACTGACGACGCACCGAACGCGAAATGCGCAGCAGCACCATCAGCTTCTGGCTCAGGCCACGGATTGCGCGGGCCCGCTGGCGGCCACGACTGCCTTCGAACCAGGCATGTTCACGCTGAACGTCGATGGCGACGATGCGCCCAAGGATGTCCAGCAGCCCCTGGCGCGCCTCGTCTTCACCGCCGAGCATGGCACTGGCGGTCTGCATGCCGTTCTGCCAGGCCTGCCGCGCCTGGCCGCCGAGTTGCTGCTCGACGCGCATCGGCCAGATCAGCGCGCTGGTGGCTGTGGCGCAGACGATGCCCAGGCAGATTTCGGTGCAGCGCGCCACCGCTTGGTCGAACACTTGCAAAGGGTGGTCGATCGCCGGCAACGCGATGATCGCTGCGGTATAGCCCGCCAACACGAAGGCGTACGCCCAGGCACTGCGTAGCTGGGTTGATGCGGCGGTACAGAGCGCCAGCCACAAGGCGAGGGTCAGCAGGAACAACCACGGGGTCTGGGCGAACAGGCCGATGAACACCACCGACATGAACGTCCCGACCAGGGTGCCGGCCAGTCGCGCCAGCCCCTTCTGCACTACCATGCCCGACAGCGGCTGTGCCACGATGAACGCCGTCATCAAGGCCCAGGCCGGTTGCTCCAACCCCCAGCGCAGCGCCAGCCACAGCGCCAGTCCACCGCCCAGCAAGGTCTTGACGGCGAACTTCAGAGCAGGGCTAGTGGGTGCGAACAGGGCCTGGAGGGTGATGGGCACGAAGCGGACCTTGCGGGGGGATATTGAATAGAACGATAGACAACGAACGGAAGAATAAAATGCAATCAACTAATTAGCTAGCTAATCATCTTTTAAAACGGCAAAAAAATAGGCGACCGAAGTCGCCCTAAATGCCTTGCGTGCTCGTATACCCGGAAGGATCAGCGCGATTTGCGCTTGTTCGCATCCTTCCAGATGAAAAGTCCCAGACCGGCAAAGAACGTCAACATCAACCCGACTGTCACCACACCGGCGATCACCACGTTGTCGAAGAACATGTCGGCCTCCCGATTCGTTGCCGTTGTCCGATGTGTGCAAGGTAACGAATGTGCGGGGAGGAGAAATTGACCAGGGTCAATAGGGCCCGGGACCGGGCACAAGAGGGGGCGCAGGTTTGACCTGCATCAGTTTTCAGCGCTTCTTGGACTTGCTTTTGCCTTTCTTTTTCTTGCTTTTGCTCAACGGCATGGCCTGTTCGAAGGCCTGGCGCATTTCATCCAGGCGCTTGTCCTTGATGTCGTGGATGCGTTTGGCGCGCTCGGCGCCGAAGTCGATCAGGTTGTCTTGGCTCATGGGCGGGCTCGACTGACAGCGGATGCGCCCATGATGAAGCCTGATGGCGACGCTGAACAGCCCCGTCTCAGACTTCGATATCCACCAGCAACCCCTGACGCGGGCGCTCACCGAGCGGCGCCACCGGCACGGTATTGTCGGCATTGAGTTCATCGCCGGGCATGGCGCTGTAGAGTTCTTCCTGCTCGTCCTGGCGGCGTTGCTGACGGCGCTGCTGCTGGCGGCGTTGTTCCTCACGCAGCCGATAGGCTTCATCCTGCGGGTCGCGCTGCTGCTTGAGGTCGATAGTGCCATCGCTGGAGGCAGGCTGGGCCGGAACCACCGGAGGAATATTGGGGCTCTGCTTGACGGGGTCTTGTTGCGAGGTCACGGGGACGGCACTGAGCGGAATGATCGGCGGCAGCATGAGTCGGTTCTCCTGTAGCCACTGTGTCGGCCAGCCAAGGTGCGCCTTGAGCACATGGGCAAGGGTTTGTGCGGCCGGTCACAATACCGTCTGCAAAGTATAGACCGCGATCATTCGCCTTCGTCGTCGGGATCGTCGTCAGCGGGCTGGCTGGTTTCGCTCCAGGGCCGCTTGTAGACCTGCTGCCAGACCGCGTCCATGTGTTCGCGCAACACCTGCGGCGCGTTCTTCAATGACGCACTGTCCTCGCGCTCGCCGCCGATGGGCTCCTCGCCCGCCGGGCTGATCTGTGACTGACCACTGATGCTGTAGATCGCCTCGCCTTCGCGCATTTCGATGCTGATGTCATGCGGGTCGATGCCGCCGCCACAGAAGGCGTGGCTGGCCACGGTGACTTCGGCGACACCATCCTTGTTCAGGTCGGTGACGTCGCTGACATCGGTGTAGAAGTCGACATCCAGGTCTAGCCCCGGGCACGTTGTCTCCTGATCGATCTGCCAGCGTGGCTTGAACGCCTCGCTTTCGCTCGCACGCCCATAGAGCGTGGCCTTGAGCACGACCTTGTCGACTTCCTGTTCGCTGTCGGCATCGGTCGCCTGACCGTCTACACGGCTGAGCACCAGCAGGCCTTCGCCTTCGCGGTCGTGGAAATGCACGCTCTTGAGCGGCGTCTGAACGCCCAGGACTTCCAGTTGCTCGGCTGGAATCGGCGCGAGGATCTCGAACTTCTTCTGGTCACAGGCTGCGAGCAGCGCCAGGCTGCCCACGGCCAGGGAGAGGTTCAACCAGCGGTGCGTGACAGGCATGTTGGCGCGAGGCCCTCGTTGACTAAAGGGTATTCGTCGATGAAGTGGCTGAACGCTTTGGTCCGCCGGGCCTATCCGTTAAGATAGTGCGCTTTTTCATCGCGGGAGTTCAGGCAGTATGGCGCAGCAGTATCAACCGGGGCAACGCTGGATCAGCGACAGCGAAGCCGAGCTCGGCCTGGGAACCATCCTGGCGCAGGATGGCCGCCTGCTGACCGTGCTCTATCCGGCCACTGGCGATACCCGCCAGTACTCGCTACGCAACGCGCCGCTGACCCGCGTGCGCTTCTCGCCGGGTGACCAGATCACTCACTTCGATGGCTGGAAGCTGACCGTGCGCGAGGTCGAGGATGTCGATGGCCTGCTGGTCTACCATGGCCTGGACGGGCAGAACCAGGCGCGTACCCTGCCTGAGACGCAACTGTCGAACTTCATCCAGTTCCGCCTGGCCAGCGACCGTCTGTTCGCCGGACAGATCGACCCGCTGTCGTGGTTCTCGCTGCGCTACAACACCCTGCAGCACAGCAGCAAGCAGATGCTCTCCTCGCTCTGGGGCCTGGGCGGCTGCCGCGCCCAGCCGATCGCCCACCAGTTGCACATTGCCCGTGAAGTCGCCGACCGTATCGCCCCGCGGGTATTGCTGGCCGACGAAGTAGGCTTGGGCAAGACCATCGAGGCGGGCCTGGTCATCCACCGCCAATTGCTGACGGGCCGTGCCAGTCGCGTGCTGATCCTGGTTCCGGAAAACCTTCAGCACCAGTGGCTGGTGGAAATGCGCCGGCGCTTCAACCTGCAGGTGGCATTGTTCGACGCCGAGCGTTTCATCGAGAGCGATGCCAGCAACCCGTTCGAAGATGCCCAACTGGCGCTGGTGGCGCTGGAGTGGCTGGTCGACGATGAAAAGGCCCAGGACGCCCTGTTCGCCGCCGGCTGGGACCTGATGGTGGTCGACGAAGCCCACCACCTGGTATGGCACGAGGAGCAGGCCAGTGCCGAATACGCGCTGGTCGAGCAGTTGGCCCAGGTCATTGCTGGCGTGCTGCTGCTCACTGCAACCCCCGAACAGCTTGGCCAGGACAGTCATTTCGCCCGTCTGCGCCTGCTGGACCCCAACCGTTTCCACGACCTGGCCGCCTTCCGCGCCGAGAGCGAGCACTATCGCCCAGTAGCCGAAGCCGTCCAGGAGTTGCTCGACGAAGGCCGCCTGTCGCCCAAGGCCCACGCCACCATTCACAATTTCCTTGGCGCCGAAGGCGAGGCCCTGCTGGCCGCAGTCAGCGATGGCGACAGCCAGGCCAGCGCACGCCTGATTCGCGAATTGCTCGACCGCCATGGCACCGGCCGCGTGCTGTTCCGCAACACCCGCGCCGCGATCCAGGGCTTCCCCGAGCGTCAACTGCACCCCTACCCGCTCGCCAACCCCGAACCTTACAGCGCGCTGCCCGCCGGTGAGCGTGCCGAGCTGTACCCGGAAGTGGCCTTCCAGGCCCAGGGCGAAGGTAGCGACGACGAACGCTGGTGGCGCTTCGACCCACGGGTCGATTGGCTGATCGACACCCTGAAGATGCTCAAGCGCACCAAGGTTCTGGTGATCTGCGCCCACGCCGAGACCGCCATGGACCTGGAAGACGCCCTGCGTGTGCGCTCCGGCATCCCCGCGACGGTATTCCATGAAGGCATGAGCATCCTCGAGCGTGACCGCGCCGCCGCGTACTTTGCCGACGAAGAATTTGGCGCGCAGGTGCTGATCTGCTCGGAAATCGGCAGTGAAGGCCGCAACTTCCAGTTCGCCCACCACCTGGTGATGTTCGACCTGCCGGCGCACCCGGACCTGCTCGAGCAACGCATCGGTCGCCTCGACCGGATCGGTCAGAAACACACCATCCAGCTGCACATCCCGTACCTGCAGGACAGCCCGCAAGAGCGCCTGTTCCAGTGGTACCACGAAGGCCTGAATGCCTTCCTCAACACCTGCCCGACCGGCAGCGCCCTGCAGCACCAGTTCGGCACGCGCCTGCTGGCGCAACTGGTCGGCGGCGACAATGCCGCCTGGAGCGCCTTGGTCGCTGAAGCCCGCGGCGAGCGCGAGCGCCTGGAGGCCGAGCTGCACAGCGGCCGCGACCGCCTGCTGGAGCTCAACTCCGGCGGCGCTGGCGAAGGCGAGGCACTGGTCGAGGCGATTCTCGAGCAAGATGACCAGTTCGCCCTGCCTATCTATATGGAAACCCTGTTCGACGCTTTTGGCATCGACAGCGAAGACCATTCGGAAAACGCGCTGGTGCTCAAACCCAGCGAGAAGATGCTCGACGCGAGCTTCCCGCTGGGCGACGACGAAGGCGTGACCATCACCTACGACCGTGGCCAGGCCCTGTCGCGCGAGGACATGCAGTTCCTGACCTGGGAACACCCGATGGTGCAGGGCGGCATGGACCTGGTGCTGTCCGGCTCGATGGGCAACACCGCCGTGGCGCTGATCAAGAACAAGGCGCTCAAGCCTGGCACCGTGCTGCTCGAACTGCTCTATGTCAGCGAGGTGGTGGCACCGCGTAGCCTGCAACTGGGTCGCTACCTGCCATCGGCCGCCTTGCGCTGCCTGCTCGATACCAATGGCAACGACCTGGCGCCGCGGGTTGCCTTCGAAACCCTCAACGACCAGCTCGAAAGCGTCCCCAAGGCCAGCGCCAACAAGTTCATCCAGGCCCAGCGCGATGTCTTGGCCAAGCGCATCGCCGCTGGCGAGGCGAAGGTACTGCCGGTGCATGACGAGCGTGTCGCCGAGGCGCAGCGTCGCCTGGCCGCTGAAGCCGACGAGGAGCTGGCTCGCCTGACGGCGCTCAAGGCAGTCAACCCGAGCGTGCGTGACAGCGAGATCGATGCCCTGCGCAAGCAGCGCGAACAGGGCCTGGCGATGCTCGAAAAGGCCGCGCTGCGCCTGGAAGCGATTCGCGTGCTGGTGGCCGGCTGACAAAACGGCGAGCCCGCTCCCGCAGCGTTGTACATGCAGGAGCGGGCTTGCCCACAAAGCACGCGCCGCCTCAGCTGTTTTTATAACCTTCCGCTATTGACCTCATGTCCAAATGGTAGAGATCAAACTGCCATTAATCAGGAAGGCCTAGCGCCCCTTTCCTATACTCCGGTTTCAACGGTCTCCACCACGCTGTTTGGGGACGAGTGCAAACTCGACGAAGAGACAGGCAATGGAGTGGCTGGGACTTCAATTGTTCGCCGAGCTTCCGGCGAGCGGACAAATCATCCTCGACTGCCGTCATAACCCTTTCCTGGTCATGCTCGCCTACCTGGTGGCCTGCGCTGCATGCTTCGCCACCCTGGACATGGCCGAGCGGCAAAGTCACAGCGAGGCGCTCAACGCCCGCCGCCAATGGCGGATCCTCGGTGCCTGCTGCCTGGCCAGCGGTATCTGGGCCATGCACTTCATCAGCCTGCTGGCGTTCCAGGCGCCACTTGACGTGCATTACGACATGCCGCTGACCGCCCTCTCGCTGATCATCGCCCTGCTCGCCGCGTGGCTGGCGATGAACAGCCTCGATCGCACTGTGATGCAGTGGCGTCATTACCTGCAGGCTGCGCTGGCGATCGGCCTCGGCATCATCGTGATGCATTACGTCGGCATGGCCGCCCTGCAGACCAGCGCCCTGCAGTACTACCAGACCCCACTGGTGCTCGCTTCGCTGGGCATCGCCGTAGTCACCAGCCTGGTGGCACTGCTGATGGCCCGGCACTTTCGCAGTGGCAGCGGCACCCAGCATCTGGTGATGAAGTACGGCGCCAGCCTGATGATGGCGGCGGGCATCGTCCTCACCCACTTCACGGGCATGGCGGCACTGTCGCTGGTCATTCCAGACAACATGCCGCTGCAACTGCCCTCGGCCAACAACAGCCTGCAGTTGGGGCTGACCATCGCGTTCATCACCCTGCTGATCAGTGGCAGCAGCATCAGCGCTGCACTGGCCGACAAGAAACTGCAAAGCAAGGAACATGACCTGCGGCGGGTCAATGTGCTGCTCAGCCAGCTCGACCAGGCCCGTGCCTCGCTGCAACAGGCCGCCCACTACGATGCCTTGACCAACCTGATCAATCGCCGCGGCTTCAACCAGGTCTTTGCCGAACGCCTGGCCGAGCAGACCGCAAGCGAAGGCATGCTGGCCGTGATGTTCCTCGACATCGACCATTTCAAGCGCATCAACGACAGCCTCGGGCATGCTGCTGGCGACGAACTGCTCAAGGTGATCGCCGGACACATCAAGGCGGCGACCCGCACCCAGGACGTGGTGGCGCGCTTTGGCGGCGATGAGTTCTGCATCGTCACCAGCCTGCACAACCGCGACGAAGCCCGGCAGCTGGCGCAACGCATCATGCAGCGCATGAAGGAGCCCATCAATCTCGGTGGGCGACGCATGGTCATGACCACCAGTATCGGTATCAGCATCTTTCCCGACGATGGACGCAGCGCCGAGGAGCTGCTGAAGAATGCCGACCTGGCGCTGTACCAGTCCAAGGGTGGCGGGCGCAACAACCTGAATTTCTTCAACAGCAGCCTGAAGACCCGCGCCACGCTCGAATTGCAACTGGAAGAGGAACTGCGCGTGGCACTGCTCGAAGAGCGCGGATTGTGCGTGCATTACCAGCCGATCTTCGACCTGCACAGCGCACGGGTCGCCAAGCTGGAAGCCCTGGTACGCTGGCAACACCCGCAGCATGGCCTGCTCGGCCCCGACCGCTTCATCGGTATTGCCGAAGCCAATGGCCTGATCGCCGAACTCGATCTCTGGGTACTGCGCCGCGCCTGCGAAGACGTGGCTGAGCTCAACCGCCTGGGCTACGGACACCTCAAGGTCACGGTCAATTGCTCCGCCGTGACACTGGGGCGCGAGGAACTGGCCAGCGAAGTGGAGATGGCCTTGTTCCAGGCCGGTGTGGCTGCTCGCCAACTGGAGCTGGAAGTCACCGAAAACGCCCTGATGGGCGATATCCACCGCACCATCAACCTGCTCAAACGCATCCGCGCCCAGGGCGTGGCCCTGTCGATCGACGACTTCGGCACCGGCTATTCATCGCTGGCCTACCTCAAGCGCCTTCCCCTGGACGTGCTGAAGATCGACCGCTCGTTCATCCAGGATGTGCCAGGCAGCCAGCAAGACCGAGAGATTGTCCAGGCCATCATCATCATGGCCCACACCCTGCACCTGCAGGTCGTCACCGAGGGCGTGGAAACCGACGAGCAACGCGCATTTCTCGCCGCCCAGGGCTGCGACTTCCTTCAAGGCTACCTGCTCAGCCGTCCGGTACCGTTGACCGACCTGCCGCCGGTGCTGGAGCGGCTCGACAATCTGGACAGCGACTTCATTCCCGAGCGCGGAACAGCTCTACCAGGGTCGCCGGATCGTTTTGCAGATGCCCCTGGCTGCCGTGCAGGCGCATCAGTTGCGCGGCGAGGCCACTGATGGGTGTTGCCGAACCTTGCTCGCGGGAAAACTTCACTGCAGTGTCGAGGTCCTTGAGCAAGGTGCGCACATGCCATTTGACCGGGGTGTAGCGACTTTGCGCCATCTGTGGCGCGAGGATCTGCAGCGGCCGGGAGTCGGCGAATCCACCGCAAAGCGCTTCGGCGATCAGGCTGGCATCCACCCCTGAACGTTCGGCCAGGGCCACCACCTCGGCAATCACCAGGGCATTGCAGGCAACGATCATCTGGTTGCAGGCCTTGGTCACCTGGCCGGCACCAACCGCCCCCATGTGCGTCACGCGCTGGCCGAGGGTCAGCAACACCGGGCGCACGCGCGCCAGGTCCGCAGCGTCACCGCCCACCATGATCGCCAGGGTACCCGCCTCGGCGCCTGGCGTACCGCCGGACACTGGCGCATCCAGCCAGGCCATGCCGCACAGGGCCGCAAGCTCCGCGGCCATGTCACGGGTAGCGGTTGGCTCGAGGCTGGAGAAATCCACCAGCAACTGGCCGCTGCGCCCGCCCTGGGCGATGCCTTGCTCGCCGAACACCACCTCGCGGACCACGCCCGTGTCGGCCAGGCACAGCAGCACGATGTCAGTGTCACGGCACAACGCCGCCGGGCTCTCGGCCAGGCGTGCGCCAGCGGCGACCAGCTCGGCGCACTTCTGCGGGCTGCGGTTCCACACGGTCAGCGGGTAGCCGGCAGCCAGCAGACGGCGGCACATCGGCAGGCCCATCAGGCCGATCCCGGCGAATCCCAGGGAAGGCAATGCAGTACTCATGAACGACTCCAGGCAAGGATTAAAGAAGCGCGACCTTCGGACGATGCAGTGCAGATGCCAGCGCAAACCCCTAACGACCATAGGGTAAACCCCTATCGCATAGGCAAAAGGCGCACTGCTACAGTCGCCGGATTTACGTAATGGCCAGATGACATATCTTCCGACCGTCCACCACTCCAGGCAAATGGCGCACTATGACCTCCAATAATACTTCTGCCAATGCAGTGCCCGAGCCCTCCACCAGCAGCACCTCGTTGACCCTCGGTGGCGGCCAGGCCACCCGCAACGTCCCCGCGCAATACCTGTACTTCACCGAGAGCGATATCCAGCGCATCCTCGACAACCTCGACGGCCTGCGTGACCTGGTATTCCCGCAGGGCCTGCACGCGGAAGACGAAAGCCAATTGCGTCTGGACCAGCAGTTCCCCTCGGTATGCCTGATCGGCCTGGGGCGCTGTGGTTCGAACATTGCCTTGGACGTGGCGGAACTGGTGTACAACGCGCGCACCTTCTTCCTCAACGAGTTCAACAACGAAGACCGTAACAGGAACGAAGGCGGCTACAGCCCTGCACGCTGGATCCGACAGAACCTGCGCCTGGTACAGAACAAGGGCGCCAAACCGGTATTTCTGGTCGAGCCACTGGTGATGCTCGGCGATCTGGACAAGGACATTGCCGGGCGCATCCGCTTCTCGCGCAAGGGTGAGCGCGGCGGGTTCCTGCGCGACTATAGCAAGATGAAGATCATGGACCTGTCCGAGGTGCACGCCGGCGGCGCCGGCAATGCGCCGATCCTCGGCCAGTACCTGGCCAAGATCATCCTGAACAAGGATACCCAGCGCTTCTCGAGCGCCGACTGGAAACTGATCCACTCCTACCTGATCGATTCCTGCGGCATCAAGGCCAACCAATCGCGCCTGTACTTCTACATCTTCAGCGCTGGCGGTGGCACCGGCTCAGGGATGGCATCGGAGTTCGGCCTGGCCCAGCAGTACTCGTACATGAACAAGACCTTCGACACCAAGCCGGCTGACGAGAACGACGGCAAGGGCGGGCATTCTTTCGTTTTCGAGCCGATCTTCACCAGCGGCATCTGTGTGCTGCCCAATGCCTCCGACCACCGCAGTGAAATGTCCGAGGCCTTGCACATCAATGCCGGGCGCCTGTTGTGCAAGTACTTGTCCGAAGAATGGGATTTCTCGTACAACTTCGACAACGAAGACAGCAGCGAAGCCAGCGTCATGGGGCGCATCCGCCCGTGGAACGCCATGATGCTGATCTCCAACGACATCATGCGCTACGCCGAAGAGAGCGATGACGGAACGATCCAGAACATCGACGTCAATGCCATGGAGAAGCACGCCAACCAGTACATCTCCCAGCAGATCTTCAACATCCTCACCGCGCAGGCCGTGACCACCGACTACGACCAGAACTACTTCCGCCGCGCCGGCATCGACATTGGCGAAACCATCCGCCTGGACGCCAACGACCTGTTCATGAGCCTCGCGGGCCCGGTAGCCATCGCCTATGCCGAATCGGTAGTGCCAGAGGCGCCCGCGCAGGGCTCGGACAAGTTCAAGGTGTTCGAACGCGAATCGCCGCGCCTGGACATCGACGACCTGTTCTTGCGCTCCATCGACCTTCCCCATTTCAACAAACAGACCCAGGCCATCGAGGGCATCAGCCTGCTGCCCATCGAGTCGCGCCGCTATCGCGCGGCACTGGAGCAGTACCAGGCCTCGGGCTTCGACGCGGCGGCACTGCACGACCTGCATTTCTTCAAGAACTGCTCGTCGGTGGTATCGATCGTGTCGCTGCCCAAGGACTACAAGCTGTCGTACATGGACCTGAACCGGCTCAAGACCCACCTCAACAGCCTGTTCCCCAACACCACGCTCAAGCGCTACGCGTTGGTGATCGGCGCCTCGGCCAACCTGTCGCTGACCACCCTGATCGCCAAGAGCCCATGCCTGTCGGACGACTTCCTGACGCTGATCGTGGCCTTCATCAAGCGCTGCTTCGCGCGCACGCCCTACCGTTTCGACGACACGCTGGACAACGCGATCCTGGAATTCATCACCAGCGAGCATTTCGACGAAGACCGTATCGATGACCTGCTCAACGAGTTCGAGAACCCGGCGAAAATCCTCGATACCAACTGGTATGCGATCAAACCGATGTACGAGAAGAAGTACCGCGAGCTGATCAACGACAAGAGCCGCTTCGTCTCGATCAACGACATCCGCCTGTCGCGCGAATGCGTGAAGAAAGCGGTGAAGTACCTGCGCGAGATCTTCAGGCATCGGATCGGCAAGACCCGGGTGATTTCGCTCAACAGCCATACCGGGCGGGTGGATTACTGAGGGCTGGCATCTGACTCCTGTAGGAGTGGCGGTTCGCCGCTCCTACAAGGGAATTACGCATCCCGTAAACTGTTACCGCACTGGCGAACGCACCGGCGACCTGTTACTTACTTCCACCTTACGTCAGCGTCAACACGCACCAACAAGGTGCGATCAACTGCTTTTTCGCACTAAAAAAGCCCGCGATTATTCCGCTTTCGTCGCCTGGATCACGATGAACGGCGAAACCACCACCGCCCAGATCTCAGGATCACGGGTTTGCAGGTCTAGCGCCTGCTCTGCAGTGAGCGGTCCGACAACGCCATCATTGCGCCACTTGGCGAAGATTTCGCTGCGATTCTCGGCCATCGCCTCGGCAACGGCGATCAGGTCAAGGCTGGGATCGACCCAAATCAGGTCACCCTTGGCCCAGAAACGCTCCAAGGCTTTCCACTCGATAATCGCGGTCTCGCCAAGCAATTTGGCATAGAGGGTGCTTGTGTGATCAGTCATGGGGGTTCCTGCCGACAGAATGGCCATTTGAAAAGGCCGGCATTTTTGCAGAAAAACCCGGTTTCAAATACGTAATTTGATCGACGGGCCCCGGTTGTGTGGGGTTGGGCCCGGGATAGAGGCAAAGTTATGGCGCTTTTCTGTATCTTTATGTCGATCATGCGACACCCCGGGAAACAGGCGCTTTTTGCCCGCTTTTCAAGCGCTCGGACAGCGCTCTACACTGTACCGGTACAGTTCCGGGACATGTTCCGGGGGAAGGTGGGCTTGCGACATGGCACGAGCGTGCCGCAAATCCCGCCCGGTCTGTAGCCCTGGCCGCCAGGACTATAAGAATTACAACAGAATGAGTGGAGCACTATGATCAAGATTTCCAAGCTGTTCGCCGCAATGGTCCTGGCCGGGGTAGCCAGCCATTCGTTTGCCGCCGATACCATCAAGATCGGCATCGCCGGTCCCAAGACCGGTCCGGTAACCCAGTACGGCGACATGCAGTTCATCGGCGCCAAACAGGCCATCAAAGACATCAACGCCAAGGGTGGCGTCGACGGCAAGATGCTCGAGGCCAAGGAATATGACGACGCGTGCGACCCGAAACAGGCCGTTGCAGTCGCCAACAAAGTGGTCAACGACGGCGTCAAGTTCGTCATCGGCCACCTGTGCTCCAGCTCCACCCAGCCTGCGTCCGACATCTACGAAGACGAAGGCGTGATCATGATCACCCCCGCCGCCACCTCCCCGGAAATCACCGCCCGTGGCTACAAGCTGATCTTCCGCACCATCGGTCTGGACAGCGCCCAGGGCCCGGCAGCCGGCAACTACATTGCCGACCACGTCAAGCCCAAGGTCGTTGCCGTCCTGCACGACAAGCAGCAGTACGGTGAAGGCATCGCCACCGCGGTCAAGCAGACCCTCGAGAAGAAAGGCACCAAGGTCGCCGTCTTCGAAGGCCTGAACGCCGGTGACAAGGACTTCTCCTCGATCATCCAGAAGCTCAAGCAGAACAACGTCGACTTCGTCTACTACGGTGGCTACCACCCAGAGCTGGGCCTGATCCTGCGCCAGGCGCAAGAGAAGGGCCTGAAAGCCAAGTTCATGGGTCCGGAAGGTGTCGGCAACGACTCCATCTCGCAGATCGCCCAGGGCGCTTCGGAAGGCCTGCTGGTCACCCTGCCGAAGTCGTTCGACGCTGACCCTGAGAACAAGGCCATCGTCGACGCCATCAAGGCTGACGGCAAGGATCCTAGCGGTCCGTTCGTGTTCCCGGCCTACTCCGCTGTCGAGCTGATCGCCAAGGGTATCGAAGCCGCCAAGTCCGAAGACACCGACAAGGTGGCAGCCGCCATCCACGCCGGCAAGTTCAAGACCCCGACCGGCGAGCTGTCCTACGACGAGAAAGGCGACCTGAAAGACTTCAAGTTCGTGGTCTACGAATGGCACTTCGGCAAGCCGAAGACCGAAGTCTCCCCTCAGTAACTGCGTGACTAATAGCTGACCGAGAAGCCCACTGTGCGAGCAGTGGGCTTTGTTTTACGAGGTTCATGGACCTGATTCCCGCGATCCGGGAGCCGGTTCACCTGAAAATCTTAAAACCGTCACCCGCGGTTTCCTGGCTGTGCCCACTGACTTGGCGAAGACCACGAAACGGGCCGGGCCCATCGCCCGCCAGCGAAATGCAAATCAGGTTTTTAGGAGCGCTGTAATGCCTGAGATCTACCATTTCTTCCAACAACTGGTTAATGGATTGACCATCGGCAGCACCTATGCCTTGATCGCCATCGGTTACACGATGGTGTACGGCATCATCGGGATGATCAACTTCGCCCATGGCGAGGTGTACATGATCGGATCCTATGTGGCCTTCATCGCCCTCGCGGGCCTGGCCATGATGGGTATCCACTCGCTGCCGATCCTCATGACCGTGGCCTTCGTCGCCACCATTTGCGTGACCAGTGCCTATGGCTACAGCATCGAACGGGTCGCCTACCGGCCGCTGCGTAACAGCAACCGCCTGATTCCGCTGATTTCCGCCATCGGCATGTCGATCTTCCTGCAGAACACCGTGCTCCTGTCGCAGGACTCCAAGGACAAATCCATCCCCAACCTGATTCCGGGCGCCTTCTCGTTCGGCCCGGGCGGTGCGGAGGAAGTGCTGGTGTCCTACATGCAGGTCCTGGTATTCGTCGTCACGCTGGTGGCCATGACCTGCCTGACCCTGTTCATCTCCCGTTCCCGTCTGGGCCGCGCCTGCCGCGCCTGCGCCGAGGACATCAAGATGGCCAACCTGCTGGGCATCAACACCAACAACATCATTGCCCTGACCTTCGTCATCGGCGCCGCCCTGGCAGCCGTGGCGGCCGTGCTGCTGAGCATGCAGTACGGGGTAATCAACCCCAACGCCGGCTTCCTGGTAGGCCTTAAAGCCTTCACCGCAGCGGTTCTGGGCGGCATCGGCAGCATCCCGGGCGCCATGCTCGGCGGGCTGGTGCTGGGTGTGGCCGAAGCCTTCGGCGCCGACATCTTCGGCGACCAGTACAAGGATGTGGTGGCGTTTGGCTTGTTGGTTCTCGTCTTGCTGTTCCGGCCGACCGGCATCCTGGGCCGTCCGGAGGTTGAAAAAGTATGAACAGAAATCTCAAACAGGCGTTCTTCAGCGCCTTGCTGGTCTGGGCCGTCGCCTTCCCGGTGCTGGGCCTGAAGCTGAGCATCGATGGCATCAGCCTGATCGTGCACAGCCAGGGCAGCTTCACCATCAGCATCATTGCCGTGTGTTCGATACTGATGTTCCTGCGTGTGCTGTTCGACAAGCAGTGGAGCTCCGTGATGGGCGGGCGTTCCGATCGCAAACTGATCCCGCCTTCGGTAAGCAACTTCCTGACCCTGCCCAAGACCCAGCGCTGGATCATCCTGGGCCTGATCGTGGCCGCCCTGATCTGGCCGTTCTTCGGCTCGCGCGGCGCGGTCGACATCGCCACCCTGATCCTGATCTACGTGTTGCTGGGCCTGGGCCTGAACATCGTGGTCGGCCTGGCCGGCCTGCTCGACCTGGGTTACGTCGGTTTCTACGCCGTCGGTGCCTACAGCTACGCCATGCTCTCGCACTACCTGGGCTGGAGCTTCTGGGTCTGCCTGCCGATCGCGGGCCTCATGGCCGCAACCTTCGGTTTCCTGCTCGGCTTCCCGGTACTGCGCCTGCGCGGCGACTACCTGGCGATCGTCACGCTCGGCTTCGGCGAAATCATTCGCCTGTTCCTGCGTAACCTCACCGACTGGACCGGCGGCCCCAACGGCATCAGCAACATCCCCAAACCCGAGTTCTTCGGGCTCACCTTCGAACGCCGCGCGGCAGAGGGCATGCAGACCTTCCACGAGTTCTTCGGGCTGGAATACAACTCGATCAACAAGGTCATCTTCCTCTACCTGGTCGCCCTGCTGCTGGCATTGCTCGCGCTGTTCGTGATCAACCGTCTGCTGCGCATGCCGATCGGGCGTGCCTGGGAAGCGCTGCGCGAAGACGAGATCGCCTGCCGCGCGCTGGGCCTGAACCCTACCGTGATCAAGCTCTCGGCCTTCACCCTGGGCGCCTGCTTCGCAGGTTTCGCCGGCAGCTTCTTCGCCGCGCGCCAGGGCCTGGTGACGCCGGAGTCGTTCACCTTCATCGAGTCGGCGATCATCCTCGCCATCGTCGTGCTTGGCGGCATGGGCTCTCAGTTGGGCGTGATTCTCGCGGCCATCGTGATGATCCTGCTGCCAGAGCTGATGCGTGAGTTCAGCGAATACCGGATGCTGATGTTCGGTGCGCTGATGGTGTTGATGATGATCTGGCGTCCGCAAGGCCTGCTGCCTATGCAACGTCCACACATGGAGCTGCGTCGATGAGCCGCGAAATTCTGCAAGTCAGCGGCCTGAGCATGCGCTTCGGCGGCTTGTTGGCGGTCAACGGCGTGGGCCTGACCGTCAAGGAAAAACAGGTGGTCGCCCTGATCGGCCCGAACGGTGCCGGCAAGACCACGGTGTTCAACTGCCTGACCGGCTTCTACAAGCCAAGTGGCGGCACCATCCTGCTCGACGGCCAGCCGATCCAGGGCCTGGCCGGCCACCAGATCGCCCGCAAGGGCGTGGTGCGGACCTTCCAGAACGTACGCCTGTTCAAGGAAATGACCGCGCTGGAAAACCTGCTGATTGCCCAGCACCGCCACCTGAACACCAACTTCTTCGCCGGCCTGTTCAAGACCCCGGCGTTCCGCCGCAGCGAGAAGGAAGCCATGGAGCGGGCCCAGTACTGGTTGGAGAAGGTCAACCTGACCGAGTTCGCCAACCGTACCGCCGGCACCCTCGCCTACGGCCAGCAGCGCCGGCTGGAAATCGCCCGGTGCATGATGACCCAGCCACGGATCATCATGCTCGACGAACCGGCAGCAGGCCTGAACCCCAAGGAAACCGAAGACCTCAAGGCCCTCATCGGCTACCTGCGCGAATCCCACAACGTGACCGTGCTGTTGATCGAGCACGACATGAAACTGGTGATGAGCATTTCCGACCACATCGTGGTGATCAACCAGGGCACGCCCCTGGCCGATGGCACGCCGGAGGAAATCCGCGGCAACCCTGATGTGATCAAGGCCTACCTGGGGGAAGCGTAAATGCTGAAGTTCGAGAACGTTTCCACTTTCTACGGCAAGATCCAGGCGCTGCACAGCGTCAACGTGGAAATCAACCAGGGCGAGATCGTCACGCTGATCGGCGCCAACGGCGCCGGCAAGTCGACCCTGCTGATGACCCTGTGCGGCTCGCCACAGGCACACAGCGGCAGCATCAAGTACCTGGGCGAAGAGCTGGTCGGCCAGCCCTCCTCGCACATCATGCGCAAGAGCATCGCGGTGGTGCCGGAAGGCCGCCGCGTGTTCGCCCGCCTGACCGTCGAGGAAAACCTGGCCATGGGCGGTTTCTTCACCGACAAGGGCGATTACCAGGAGCAGATGGACAAGGTCCTGCAACTGTTCCCGCGCCTGAAGGAGCGCTTCACCCAGCGCGGCGGCACCATGTCCGGCGGCGAGCAGCAGATGCTGGCCATCGGCCGGGCGCTGATGAGCAAACCCAAGCTGCTGCTGCTCGACGAGCCGTCGCTGGGCCTGGCGCCGATCATCATCCAGCAGATCTTCGACATCATCGAACAGCTGCGCCGTGATGGCGTGACGGTGTTCCTGGTAGAGCAGAACGCCAACCAGGCGCTGAAGATCGCCGACCGCGCCTATGTGCTGGAGAACGGCAAGGTGGTGATGCAAGGGACTGGTGAGGCATTGCTGACCGATCCGAAGGTGCGTGACGCGTACCTGGGTGGTTGAATGATCAAAGGGCCTGCGGGCCCTTTTTTCATGATCCCGCGAAATACGACACTGGGTGATGCCCCTTGTGAAGCCAACGCTCGCTGGGTAACGTGACTCCCCTCGATACCCGCGACCCCGGAGTCTGCACGATGCGTCTCACCCCTCCCCTGCTGCTCGCCGCCCTGCTGCCCCTGTTCGCCGGCTGCCAGATGCTCGCCGAACAACCAAGCGACCCGAACGTCGGCACTACCCGCATGCAAGGCGAACTCAGTGCAGCCAATGGCCAGTTGCTGTTCAAGCCCTGCAGCGAGGCACGTCGCTTCGTGGTCAAGGATGCCGCTGGAACCGGCATCCTGCAGGAAGCCGCCAACCTCGCCGGTGGCCCCAAGACCACGCTATTCGCCGATATCCGCGGGCGCCTGGCCGGCAGTCGCGAGGCCAACAGTGACGGCCAGCTGGACGTTACCCGGCTGTACCGAGTCGAAGCCTCCGCCAGTGCCTGCGAAGACCCCAACTTCAAGCAACTGACCCTGCGTGCCGGCGGGCACGCACCCGACTGGGACATCAAGGCCAGCGGCAAGGGCATGGTGATCAACCGTGAAGGCAAGGATCCGCTGCCGCTGCCCTTCCTCGAAGAGCAGATGCCCGGCGGCGGCCTGAGCCTGTCCAGCGAAGCCAACGGCCAGCGCGTCGAGCTGTGGGTCGCGCCGCAGCGTTGTGTCGAGCCTGGCACCGGTGCCGTGCGTCACCTGCGCGCCGAACTGCGCATCGATGGCCAGGCCCTGCAAGGCTGTGCCTACTACGGCGGTGCACGCGACAACTGATCATCGGGTACTTTTATCCTGCCAGTCGGGGCGGCGAACAGCTTATACTTGGCGGTTTGAGTAAAGCCGCCGGCCGCCCATGGCCGGGATACTGGACCCTGCCATGCTACGAATCACCGAACTGAAGCTGCCCCTGGACCATCCCGACGAAGCCTTGCGCGAGGCTATCGTCCAGCGCCTGGGGATCCGCGACGAGCAACTGCTCGGCTTCAACCTGTTCAAGCGCAGCTACGACGCACGCAAGAAGAACAGCGAACTGCTGTTCATCTACACCATCGACCTTGAAACCAGCAACGAAGCCGAGCTTCTGCACAAGTTCGCCGATGATCGCAATATCAGCGTGGCGCCGGACGTCAGCTACAAGTTCGTCGGGCATGCCCCGGCCGATCTTCAGCAACGTCCGATCGTGGTCGGCTTCGGCCCGTGCGGTATCTTTGCAGGCCTGCTGCTGGCGCAGATGGGCTTCAAGCCGATCGTGCTCGAGCGCGGCAAGGAAGTACGCCAGCGCACCAAGGATACCTGGGGCCTGTGGCGCAAGAGCGTGCTCAACCCCGAATCCAACGTGCAGTTCGGCGAAGGCGGCGCCGGCACCTTCTCCGACGGCAAGCTGTACAGCCAGATCAAGGACCCGCAGCACCATGGCCGCAAGGTGCTCGAAGAATTCGTCAAGGCAGGCGCACCGGAGGAAATCCTCTACATCAACAAGCCGCACATCGGCACCTTCCGCCTGACCAGCATGGTCGAGAAGATGCGCGAGGAGATCATTGCCCTGGGCGGTGAAATCCGCTTCCAGGAGAAGGTCACCGACCTGCTGGTCGATGGCGAACAGCTCACCGGCGTCGTTCTGGAAAGCGGCGAACAGCTGCACTCGCGCCATGTGGTGCTGGCCCTGGGGCACAGTGCCCGCGACACCTTCCGTATGCTCCACGCCAGGGGCGTGTTCATGGAGGCCAAGCCCTTCTCGGTGGGCTTCCGTATCGAGCACCCGCAATCGCTGATCGACAAGGCGCGCCTGGGCAAGTATGCCGGGCACCCCAAACTCGGCGCCGCCGACTACAAACTGGTCTACCACGCCAAGAACGGCCGCTCGGTCTACAGCTTCTGCATGTGCCCGGGCGGTACCGTGGTCGCCGCCACCAGCGAGCCGGGGC
The DNA here is from genome assembly GCF_048068255.1 of Pseudomonas sp. NY15374. Taxonomy (NCBI): domain Bacteria; kingdom Pseudomonadati; phylum Pseudomonadota; class Gammaproteobacteria; order Pseudomonadales; family Pseudomonadaceae; genus Pseudomonas; species Pseudomonas sp. NY15374. The sequence goes on along the minus strand of NZ_JBLUPZ010000009.1, from coordinate 264,544 downwards.
GGGTAGTCACCAACGGCATGAGCCAGTATTCGCGCAATGAGCGCAATGCCAACTCGGGCATCGTTGTGGGCATCGACCCTGAGCGTGACTACCCGGGCGGCCCGTTGGCCGGCATCGAGTTGCAGGAACGCCTGGAAGCCCACGCCTATGTCATGGGCGGCAGCAACTACCAGGCGCCGGCGCAACTGGTCGGCGATTTCGTCGCAGGTCGTGCGTCCACGGCGCTGGGCAGCGTCGAACCTTCCTACAAACCAGGCGTCACTCTCGGTGACTTGGCCCCCAGCCTGCCAGAATTCGCCATCGAGGCGATTCGCGAAGCGCTACCGGCCTTCGATCGCCAGATCAAGGGCTACAACCTGCACGATGCAGTGCTGACCGGCATCGAGACACGTACCTCGTCGCCGCTGCGCATTACCCGTGGCGAGGACTACCAGAGCCTGAACCTCAAGGGGCTGTTCCCGGCCGGTGAAGGGGCAGGCTATGCCGGCGGCATCCTGTCGGCGGGCGTCGATGGCATTCGGATCGCCGAAGCGGTCGCGCGCGACATGCTGGGAATCGAGGCCTGACGCCCCGAGCCAGGGCAGTTGCACGGGCTATTGCCGAGTACTGCGGTTCTTGCGGTACTCGGCCACATAGCCCAGCTTGCGGCTCGCAGTCTTGTCCAGTTCCTTGCGGTCAACGCTGTGATAACCACCCAGTTGGCGCGCAGTGAAGCCGCTGTCGCCAACAACCTCGTCCGGGGCCAGCGTCACCATCAACCTGGCGGCTGCGGCAACCGCCTGCCGATAACCGCTGCGCTCATCAAGATCGAAAGCTGCCAGCGGCAACGTTCCCCGCAGCCAGTTGCCCCAGTAAAACTCGAGAAACTCAGGCGCCACGTCACCGGAGCGCGGCTTGTCGTAGCCAACCTTGCGGGCGAAGTACACCAGGGACCGATACGGGTCATCGGCCATATCACTCAAGCCAACATGGGCGGGTAGCTGGGCAGGTGTGATCGGCTTGCCGTCAGCATCGCGCAGCCAGGCCTTGCGGGCCTGCTGCATGCGCTGCCAGAACTGCGCAAGGTCGGTGCTGTCGCTGAAATCGTCGGTAACTCTCACCCAGACCTTCAAGTCACGACCGGCCCACTCGGCGAGGCTGGTGAAACCATGGTGACCATCGGTGAGATAAAGGCGCCCGTCCGGGCCGACGACGACCGTCTTCATGTCGGCCTTGCGAGTACCTATGGGGGCCTCACAGGCAAAGCTGTCGGGATTGCTCAACTCGGCGCCTTTGCCCACCGCACGAGCCTCGCCCTGCCCGTTGACTTCACAATAGTCATCGAAGACCCTTTTCGGCTCGGCGGCATAACGACCCAGCTTGTAATAGATCTGGTCGAATCCGATGACAGCCTGGGTTGGGTGCAACTGCTCGATGCTGACCTCCAGCAACTGTCCGATGCGGGCAGGCTCGCCATCGGCTCGGACTTGGGCACAGAGCAGAAACAGCGCTAAAACGGTAGTGCAGAAGCGGATCATGGTATTCCTCGCGGTCAGGCAAGCCCCGGAGCACCGGGGCTGCTACATGTCTGGTGCAGGGCTCAGAAAACATACTGCAGGCGCATCGCCACGGCGTCGCCAGAGTCATCACCGGCCTGGTTGCTGATGCCATCGACGTTTGTTTTCACATAATTGGCCGAAACCTTGACCTGATCATTTACATACCAGTTGACGCCCAAGGTGTGCAGCTTCGCCCGGTTATCCAGGTAACCGCGCTCTTCGACTCGCGCGGCATCGAAGCGGTAGAAGACCTCCCAGGCCCCCAGTTGCTTGTCGGACGGCTTGACCTTGTCGAACTTGCCACCGTTGAGTTTGTAACCCCGAGGCTCGCCAGTGAGGGTGTAGGCCAACTGGCCGTAGTACCCCTCAGCTTTTCGATCATTGCGCCTGGTATCCGATACTGCATCGAGATCCCGGCGCAGGTACTCGGCCTGCACCGACAAAGCCCCCTGCGCCCAGGCGGCTTCCAGGCCCCAGACCGCATCACCGTCGTAGGCTCCGGCAACGCCGGGAGCAAGGTCCACGCGGTTACCGTTGACGGCGTCTTCGGAGGTTGCGCGCGCCCCAAGGCGTGAACGGATACGGCCGTTGCTGGCAACGTTGTCGATATCACTCATGGCGTAATTGACACCAAAGTGCAGCACATTGCCAGGCTCCGCCCAAGGAGCGACGACGGCGCGGAGGTTATAGGTGTTGGTGTTCTTGCCGTTCTTGTCTTCCTGCCCCTTGGGGCGATTGACACTGGCGACGCCATAGAACAGATCGGTGCTGGCGCTCACTTGCACGCCCATGCCGTCTGCATGGTCGGCTACCCATGGGGCCAGATCGCCGAGCAGGCTACGCTCCATGGCGGTTGTCCATTTGGAACTGGTAGCTTGCTCCAGCCCGAAGTCGGGATCAAAACGCCCCACCTTGATCGTCACCGGCTCCAGCGCCAGGTAGCTGATAGAGGCTTCCTTCCAGGACGTCACACCGTCGTCGGCGAAATCGATGGAGAACTCATAGGACCAATCACCATAGGCCTTGCCATTGAGCTCCAATCGGGCACGACGCAGGAAAGCCTCGTTCGCGCGCTTGCCGTTCTTGCTATAGAGACCGTCGAACTCACTGTAGTCAGCCTGCAATAGGCCACCTATCTGAAAAGCGAATTGCTTGTCGGTCGTGGCAACCTCAAGCCCCCCCTTGGTCTTGATGACGATATCAGCCCCATCGGTCGTGACGGTACCGGCTGCTGCCTGGGTGCTGATCATCAATCCCAGAACGCCCGCAGCACATCCGAAACGACAGCTTGCCAGGCGGTGAATAGCGTTCATGCAACTTCTCCCAAAGTAATGGTTTTCTACCGCCGGACCACAGCCGATCGGTGGCAGCAGAGCCTGTTGGGAGCGCATTACAATTAGGTTTCCTGGAAATAATTAGCTAATAAAATCAAACAATTAGTGGGATTTTTTGAAATTTCACCAGCCATGTTCTTAGAAGGCAGACACCCAATTCTGTAGAGAGCGGGTGAACGATCCGAGCAGGATGTAGGCCAATGCGCATTCCCCAAGTCCCCCTCCGTGACGCTTGTTTGGAAGAAAAGCGTTGCAGCGCAGATTTCAACGGTGAAACGGCTCGGCAGTCGGCTGAATATTCGTAGAATCCAGAGGGATACCTCCGCCCAGGAGTCAGATAGCCAAAGCGCAATTATTTATAACAAAAAAGAATATAGTTTTTGTTTTAAAGAATATCGCCGCACGTTAGGGTGTACGCCCGTTCCGTTCAAATACGTACTGGAGACGCTCGCCCGTGCGCAGCCTTATCAATCGTTTCCTGCAGCTGGAGTCTGCCAGCGGCCTGCTGCTCATCATCGCGGCGGTCATTGCCCTGATCGTCAACAACTCCCCCCTGTCGCACCTGTACATGGGCTTTCTCGACGTTCCTGTCGCGGTGCAGATCGGTGCCCTGCAGATCGCCAAACCGCTGCTGTTGTGGATCAACGATGGCCTGATGGCGCTGTTCTTCCTGCTGATCGGCCTGGAGGTCAAGCGCGAGGTACTCGAAGGCCAGTTGTCCAAGCCCTCGCAGATCATTCTTCCTGCCACTGCGGCGGTCGGCGGCATGCTGGTACCGGCGCTGATCTACTGGTTCATCAACCGTGACAACCCCGCCACACTGGCTGGCTGGGCCATCCCTACCGCCACCGACATCGCGTTCGCCCTTGGCGTGCTGGCGCTGCTCGGCAAGCGTGTGCCGGTATCGCTCAAATTGTTCCTGATGACCCTGGCGATCATCGACGACCTCGGCGCGATCATCATCATCGCCCTGTTCTATTCCGGCGAGCTTTCGAACATGGCATTGATGCTTGCCGGAGCTTGTCTGCTGGCACTGTTGGGCATGAACCGCCTCGGGGTGAAGAAGCTTGCACCCTACCTGATCGTCGGGCTGGTGCTTTGGGTCTGCGTGCTGAAGAGCGGCGTCCATGCCACCCTCGCCGGCGTGGCGCTGGCAATGTTCATTCCCCTGGGCACTGGCGACAAGAAAAATGCCTCTCCACTGCTCACCCTGGAGCACGCACTACACCCCTGGGTGGCCTACGCGATCCTGCCGCTGTTCGCGTTCGCCAATGCTGGAGTATCGCTGACCAATGCCAGCGCGGAGAGCTTCACGCATTCGGTGCCCATGGGCATCGCCATCGGATTGCTGCTGGGTAAGACGGTTGGTGTGTTCGGCCTGACCTGGATGGCCATCAAGCTGCGCCTGGCCGCCCTGCCCGCGGGCGCCAACTGGGGCCAGGTGTTTGGCGTCGCGATTCTGTGCGGTATCGGTTTCACCATGAGCCTGTTCGTTGGCTCCCTGGCCTTCCCATCCGGTGTCAGCGAGTATGCCGGGGAGGACCGCATGGGCATCCTCACCGGCTCGCTCTTCGCGGCGTTGATCGGCTATGCCGTGACTGCGGCGGCCAGCCGCAAGCGACAAGTATCGGTTGCAACCAGCTGATAGCATCAGGCACAAAAAAACCCCGACCGGCCTCGCCGGATCGGGGTTTTCTTTGCGCTGCGAAATCAGTGAGTGACGCGGCTGGTGCCATCGACGGTCATGATGCGCACACGTTCACCAACGCGGAAGATCTCGTTCTGCTGCACTTGCTGCACATAGGCGCGCATGCTGCCGTCGTCTTCACGCACGGTAATTTCAACGCCTTGGGTGCGGGTCAGGCCTTCTTCAGCGGCCGAGCCTGCCAGGCCGCCGGCCACGGCACCGATCACCGCAGCAACGATACTGCCGCGACCACCCCCTACGGCGCTGCCCGCGACGCCACCGACAATGGCACCGGCACCACCGCCGATCGGAGTCTTGGTACCCTCGATCTTGACCGGGCGCAGGGATTCGATCGTGCCCATGCGCACAGTCTGCACGCGACGGGCTTCATCTCGAGAGTAGCTGTCACCGGTCAGGCTGGACTGGCAGCCACCGAGCAACAGCGCCATGGTGGTGAAGCTTGCCACCATCAAAACGGATTTACGCATGGGGAATCTCCATAAGTCAGGTGTCCATTAGACTCCCCGTGTTGATGGGTGTCACGACACAAACGTTATTAAATTGTTTTCATTCAGCTCGAGTACAGGCGCCAAGCAGCTTGCCGCCCACTTCACCAATGAGACCAAGAATAGTCGTGGATTACTTCATCGTCGCAATGACAGGGGGCGCTGGACTGTGTTTTCGCCGCTGAAGGCGGGATGAAGATCAAGCCTTACCGGGTAATGGCGAGGGCCGCAAGCGGCCCCCCTGGCAATCACGGAGCCAACCGCTCTCGCTGCCACTGACCATCGACCAGCCGGTAATTGAGGCGATCGTGCAAGCGGCTGGAGCGCCCCTGCCAGAACTCGATCCGCTCAGGTAGCAAGCGGTAGCCACCCCAATGTTCCGGGCAATGCGGCTGAGTGTCGGAGAACCGCGCCTCGGTAGCCTTGACCAAACCTTCGAGCGCTGCGCGATCGGCGATCACTCGGCTCTGTGGCGAGGCCCAGGCCCCCAGCCGACTGCCCAGAGGACGTACCTGGTAGTAGTCGTCCGACTCTTTTGCGCTGACTTTTTCCACTCGCCCTTCGATGCGCACCTGGCGCTCGAGCGCCGGCCAGAAGAACGTCATCGCAGCGAACGGATTGACCAGCAATTGCTGGCCCTTGGCGCTTTCATAGTTGGTGAAGAACGTGAATCCGCGCTCATCGAGCCCCTTGAGCAGCAGCACCCGACAATGCGGACGTCCTTCGCCGTCAACCGTGGCAAGGGTCATGGCATTGGCCTCGACGGGCGGCTGTTCGGTCTTCACCGCGTCGCCGAACCAATGGTGAAACAGCGCGAACGGCTCACCCGGTGCCTGGGCCTCGGCCAGGCCATCACGGGTGTAGTCGCGCCGCATGTCGGCCAGGGATTGAGTCATGGCTGCGTTTCCTTAGACGATCAATTGGTCTTCGCAGGGCTGTTGGCGGCGACTTTCTTGTCGGCAGCAGGCGCCGCTTTCTTGGCTGCGGGCTTGGTTGCCGGCTTTTTCGCAGCCGGCTTGGCTGCAGCCTTGGCGACAGGCTTTTTCGCGGCGGGCTTGGCTGCGGCCTTGGCGACAGTCTTCTTCGCGGCGGGCTTGGCATCAGCGGCCTTGGCGGGTGCCTTGGCATCCTGGGTGGCAACCATCGCCGCAGGTACCGGCGCCGGGGCTGCCTGCTGGTACTTGGCCAGCAAGGCGACCATGGTGTTCTGCGGGGTCAGCAGCATTTCCACACGGCGGTTCAGGGCTCGACCCTCGACGCTGTCATTGGCCGCGCGTGGCATCACGCCACCCATGCCCTTGAGGGTCAGGCGGTCACGCTGCAAGCCGCTCAAGCGGAAGATCGCCGAGACCGACGCGGCACGCTCGAGGCTGAGCTTCTGGTTGGCGACGGCGACACCGCTGGTATCGGCATGGCCAAGTACGAGTACGGCAGTCTTCGGGTCGCCTTCGACGATCTTGGCCACACGGGTGATCGGGCCCAGAGAAGACGGCAGCAGCATGTTCGGGCGGTCCGGGTTGTAGGAGCCGTCAACCGGCAGGGTCACCGCAAGCACGTTTTCACGACGTTCGATTTCAAGCTTGCTGTCTTTGGCGGCCTCGCGCAGCTTCGGTTCGTACTCGTCCAGCCAGGCCTGGGTGGTCTTCTGGTCGATCTTGGGCACTGCCGGCGCCTCGGCCTGCTTATCGCTTGAGCCGAACGGCCACCACCAGCGGCTGCTGCTTTCAGACTTGGCATCGGCCTGGACGACCTTCTCGGTCACCGCGTCCTTCACGTCCTGTTCGGCAACCTTGTCCGAACCGAAGGGCCACCAGCTGAGGCCGCCGTCCTTCGAAGCGTCCTGGGAGTGGCTGGCGCAGCCGGTCATGGCCAGGCACAGGGCAAGTGCTAAGGTTTTTTGTGAAGACATCAGCGATACACCATGAATTAGAAAGAAATTTTGCCCACACACACGAGGCGTTGGCATTGAGGATAGTCAAAGGAATCGGGCATTACCCGCATTACCCGATCAAAGGCAATTACCCAGTACCCGCACCAGTTTCTGCGCACGGGGGTCCATCAATACGTAGGGGCCCAGGGTATTGGTGACGAAACCGAAGGCCACGTCGTGCTCGGGGTCGGCGAAACCGACCGATCCACCCGCCCCCGGATGACCGAAAGCCCGAGCACCCAGGCCGAAGGTGGCGTTGGCGACATCCGGCTGGTCGAGCATGCAGCCCAGGCCAAAACGGGTCTGGGTCAACAGGGTGCGATCCTGCCCAAGGCTATGCTCGCGGGTCAGTTCATCGAGCAGTTCGGATTCCAGCAGGCTGCCATCGAGCAGGCCGGCATAGAAGCCCGCCAGGCTGCGGGCATTGCCGTGGCCATTGGCAGCCGGTTGCTGCATGCGTCGCCACTCGGGTTTGTTGGTGCTGGTGAGGATCGCTGGCGGATTGGTGAAGGCGCGGGTCGACAACGCCTCGGGCTCGCGCATGGTCACCTGCAGCAAACGCTGGGCTGCGGCATCACCAGGATTACCCTTGCCACGGGCGATATGCGCCACGCGGTGGAACTCCTCATCGGCCAGACCCACATGAAAATCCAGGCCCAACGGGCGTGCAGTGCGGGCGACGATCGAGTCACCAGGGCCACGGCCATCGGCGCGGCGGATCAGTTCGCCGATCAGCCAGCCATAGGTGATGGCGGCATAGCCATGCTCGCTGCCAGGGGTCCACCACGGCGTTTCGGCCGCCAGGGCGTCGACCATGACCTGCCAGTCGTAGAGGGCCTCGGCCGGCAACAACTCACGGATTGCCGGCAGGCCGGCGCGGTGGCTCAGCAACTGGCGCAGGGTAATGCCGTCCTTGCCCGCCTGGCCAAACTCCGGCCAGTAACGGGTCACCGGCACGTCCAGGGCCAGCTTGCCCTCGCCCACCAATTGCAGCGCAGTCACAGCAGTGAAGGTCTTGGTGCAGGAAAACAGGTTGGCGATGGTATCGCTGTGCCAGGCCTGCTGGCCGTCCTTGTCGGCGCTGCCCGCCCAAAGATCGATGACGGTTTCGCCACCAACCTGGATGCACAGCGCCGCGCCACGCTCCTGGGGATCATCGAACAATGCGGCAAACGCGTCGCGCACCGCTTCGAACTTCAGCTCATAGTGACCCTGGATCTGCACCCGCCTACTCTCCGTACGACCTGTCTCACAAAGTCGTGCATTGTTTCAGTAGTTGGCGGGTTTGCCTACTGAATGTGGCTGGAAGGTTGTAAGCAAAACCCCAGAGGTTAGGCGGCCAGTAATGGCCGGAACCCAACTGCTGTGCTCAGGGCGCCTTGACCTCGAGCCCCCTGCGCAATTGCTCCAACGCCTGCTGGTTGCTCCGCCTTACCGCCTCGACAAACCCCGGATAGGCCACGTCGGTGATACCGACCAGGCCCAGATGCCCATTCTCCCCGTCGAGCAAACGCCCGCTGGCTGGCTGGTCGAGGTATTGGAACCAGTGAGCACCCACGATCATCGGTTGAGCCAGGGCTGCCTTGAGGAAATTGCCGTAGGCAGGCCCACGGTCCTCTTCACGCGCGACCTCGAGCGGCCCTGGCCAGAACGGGCCACGGTCACGGGAGCCGAACTGGAACTCCGAGACCAGCACCGGCTTGTCCAGCTCGGCCAACCGGGCGAAGTCGTAGCCGTCCTCGGGCTTGAGGGTATAGAAGTTGAAGCTGAGCACATCGCAGAACTCGGCACAGGCCTTCACTGCCTCAGGTGTACTGATGGCGTAGCGTCCACCCAGCAACAAATGGTTGGGCGCATGCCATTTCAGCGCATCGGAGATGGTCTTGAAGTAGGTCTGTGCAAACACCTGTTGGAAGTACTGATAGTCGCGCTCGATTTCCGGGTGCTCAGGGTTGGGCAGTGGCGCCTCGAAACCGGGGTCCTCCATGAGCTCCCAGGCTTTCAGTTCGATACCCCAAGCCTTCGACAGCCCCTCCTGGTTTCGGTACTTGTCACGCAACTGCTTGAGGAAGGCGCGCTTGGCCGGCACATCGGTGGTCAGGCGCAAGGTGCCATAAGCCAGGCCATACCGCGCCTTGGGATCATCGCCCGGCGCCGCCCAGGCCAGTTCGTTGTCAGCGAAATAACCGATCAGCCACGGGTCGTCGCGATGATCCCGCGCGGCAATGGCCACAGCACGTTCTGTAGCCATGGCAAATCGCGGGTCGAACGGGTCGGGCATGCGCCCCCACCAGTCCATGCCGGTGCTGATACTGGCATAGTCACCGACGATCGACAGCGGCAGGGTGTACGGCATGCGCTTGGCCTGGCTCAGGGCCGGATCGCTCCAGTTACCCAGGGTGTTGAACCCCCAGGCCTGCAAACGATCGAGGCTGTGCACCTGCCAGCGCTCGGCATCGACACCGGCGGCCGGGCAGTCCACCAGAGGCTGCCCCTCGGGCGCCGGGGCGCAGGGCTTGGCATAGGTGCGCTGCAGGTTGGCAGCATAGAAGTCATACCAACGCCCTTGCTTGAAGCCACGCCCTTGGGAAGACGCATTACCGTCGTCATTGTTGCCTTGGCCATAGAACGCCGCGAGCGGGTCGCCCTCCCCAGGCAACCCTTTGAACATCGATTCTCGGCCCGCGACGTAAGTGCGCCCGCCATCGGCGGCCACCGCGTTGACGCCCAGCGAGTAGAACGGGTGCCCCTGCGGGGTCACCAGGAACCAGCGGCCGTCGCGCTTTTCAGTGCGGAAGAAGCCGGTGGCTTCGAAGGTCGGCCCGGCCACCAGGCCACCGTACGTGTCCAGTTTCTGCTTTTCGCGCTCAGCCAGCCAGGCCTTCAGCTGCTGGCGCTCACGGGCATCGGCGGCCTTGAGTTGCTCATCGTTGACGATTTTTTCCGGCCAGCGGCCTCGGGTGGACTGCCCATAGGCATCGATCAAATCGCCGTAGGCCGCCCGGTATACCTGGTCATCATCCTGTATCCCGACCTTTTCGATCAGCAGGTTCTGCGCGACCTTGGGTCGGGGAATGCTCAGGCTGATCGAAACCACCTGTTTGAGATCTATCTCGCCCGCGCTGCTGGTCAACAGCACGCGTTGCCCTTCGTACGTCCAAGGCATCGGCGGACCGGCACGCATGCCCTGACTCAACGGAGAACTGGCCTTGAGCGGCACCATCACTGTTTGCGCCGGGCCCGCTGGCAGGTCGATGCGGCTGGTGAGCGTACGCCCATCGCTGCCCAGCAGCGTGACATCCACGGTCAAGGCCCAGTCCATCGCACTTTGCAGGCGTAGCGTCAGAAACTGCCCTGTCGACCAGTCCCAGGTCCCTGCCTGCGGGCTGAGGCGCAAGGTCGGACGCTCCACCGGATTGAATACCACGCGCCGCAGTACTTCGCCTTCGGCTGTTTGCTCCGCGTTGTACTGCGGCATCCCCGTGTCTTCGGTGGTCACGGTGACGACCGAACTCGGGCGTACGAAGCTGAACAACGTCTGCTGGGCTGCCAGCAACGGGGTACTGAACAACAAGGTGAAAACGACAGGCAAGGTACGGCGGATCATGTGGACGTGGCTCTCCTTCAAGGCCCTCATGGACCTGGTCGAGTCATGGACAACGGGCCGGGCATCGTGCTCCGGCCGTTACTGGATCTCCCGCCGGAAGGGCGGCAGCGCATTGAGAATAGCCTTGCCGTAGCGCTGGGTGACCAGCCGTCGATCGAGCAAGGTGATGACACCCCGGTCCTGCTCGGTACGCAGCAGACGACCGCAGGCCTGGATCAGGCGCAGGGAGGCGTCGGGCACGGCGATTTCCATGAACGGGTTACCGCCACGCGCCTCGATCCACTCCGCCAGGGCCGCCTCGACAGGGTCGTCCGGCACGGCGAACGGAATCTTGGCGATGACCACGTGCTCGCAATAAGCACCTGGCAGGTCGACACCCTCGGCGAAACTGGCCAGGCCAAACAACACGCTGTGCTGACCGTCATCGACCCGGGCCTTGTGCTTGTTCAGCGTCTCCTGCTTGGACAGGTTGCCCTGGATCAGCACCAGCTTGCGCCAGTCGCGGTCCAGGCCATCGAACACGTCCTGCATCTGCTTGCGCGAAGAGAACAGCACCAACGCGCCACGGGCTTCTTCGACGATGTTCGGCAATTCGCGGATGATCGCCGCAGTATGGCCCGCCGCATCGCGCGGGTCGGCACCCAGGTCGGGCACCCGCAGCAAGCCGGCATCGCCATGCACGAATGGGCTGGGCACGACGCAGGTCACCGCATCACGCGGCAGCCCGGAGCGCATGCGGAAGCGGTCGAACTTGCCCAGCGCAGTCAGGGTCGCCGAAGTGACCAGTGCACCATGGGCAACGCTCCACAGGCTGCGGCGCAGCATTTCGGCGGCGAGAATCGGGCTGGCGTTGACCTCGATGTCGAACAGCGCCCCACTTTCGGCCAGTGTCAGCCAACGCGCCATGGGCGGGCTGTCTTCAGGGTCTTCGGCGGTGAAGGCGGTCCACAGCTCCCAGTTGCCCTGGGCACGGGTGACCAGGCTGCCGAACAGCGGGTACCATTCTTCGGCCTGGTGGCTGGCGATGCCGATGTTGACCTCACCGTCCATGCCTTCCTTTAACAGGTCGGCAAGCCGGGTGAACAGATCGTTGAGGCGGGCGAAGCCCTTTTTCAGCTCGATGCCGACCTCGCGGATCTGCTCCGGCACGACGCCCCCCTCGAAGCGGTAGCGCGGGCGATCACGCCCTTCCATGTCTTCACCGGGCCGGAAATCGGCAACCTGTTCGCACAGGGTGAACATGAACTGCTGCTGGGTGCGGATTTCCCGCGCCAGCTCCGGCACCTGCTCGATCAGCTTGCCCAGGTCGCCTGGCAACGGGTGCTGGGCCAACAGCTTGGTGAGGTTCTTGGCCGTCTGCTCCAGCCAGTCGGCTGTGGAGCGCAGCCGCGAATAATGGGCAAAATGGCCGATGGCCTTGTCTGGCAGGTGATGGCCTTCGTCGAACACGTACATCGTGTCGCGCGGGTCGGGCAGTACCGCGCCACCGCCCAGGGCCAGGTCGGCCAGGACCATGTCGTGGTTGGTGACGATCACATCGACCTTGCCCATGCCTTCGCGCGCCTTGTAGAACACGCACTGCTGGAAGTTCGGGCAATGTCGGCCGGTGCACTGGCTGTGGTCGGTGGTCAGGCGCGCCCAGTCCTGGTCCTCGAGGGTTTCCGACCAACTGTCGCGGTCGCCGTCCCAGCGATTGCCGGCAAGTTTCTCGATCATGCTGTTGAACAGCTTCTGGCTGCGCTCGTCGACTTCGATGTGGAAGCCTTCTTCTTCGAACAGCTGGGCGGTCGCCGACTGGGCGTGGCCCTCCTGCAGCAGCACGTCGAGCTTGGACAGGCACAAGTAGCGCCCACGCCCTTTGGCCAGAGCGAAGCTGAAGTTCAGGCCGCTGTTGCGCATCAGGTCGGGCAGGTCCTTGAAGACGATCTGCTCCTGCAGGGCGACGGTGGCGGTGGCGATCACCAGGCGCTTGCCGGCGGCCTTGGCGGCGGGAATCGCGGCGAGGCTGTAGGCGACCGTCTTGCCGGTACCGGTGCCGGCCTCGACCGCGACCACGGCAGGTTCGCCGGCCCGGCGACCTTCATCATCGCAGGCGATGTCGCCGAGTACCTTGGCCACTTCGGCGATCATCAGGCGCTGGCCGTAACGCGGCTTGAGGCTCTTGGCTTCGAGAAAACGCGAATAGGCGCCCTGGATGGTGGCTTTGAGTTCGTTGCTGATCATGGTCTGCGGGCGCCCGAAGGGCTGGATATATTTTCAGTGTTTCGCATGGGGCGGCTATCATACCCCGCTATTGCCCTTTGTGCCGCATGGAGATCCGGATGCTTGCCTTTGCCCTGCCCTACACACTGCATGTCCTGGCCGCCCTTGTCTGGGTTGGCGGGATGTTCTTCGCCTGGCTGGTACTGCGCCCAGCAACGGTCGCAGCGCTGGAAGGGCCCGCGCGGCTGCGGCTGTGGGTGGAAGTATTCCGACGCTTCTTCGGATGGGTCTGGCTGGCGATAGCGGTGCTGGCGATAAGTGGTATCGGCATGTTGCACATGCGATTTTCCGGCTTCGAGACCGCGCCCCGCTATGTACAACTGATGATGGGCGGCGGGATCGTGATGTTTGCCTTGTTCCTGCGCGTGCAGGCGCTGCTGCTGCCGGAACTGCGCGCTGCGGTGCAGGCCGAGGACTGGCCGGCGGGTGCCGGGGTGCTGGGCAGGATCCGACGGATGGTGGGGATCAACCTGCTGCTGGGCATCGCCGTGGTGGCAGTGGCCAGCGCTCGCGTCATGTTCTGAAGTCGTTGACTGGGGGCCGCAACGCGGCCCCTGGGAACGCAAACGCTTGAGAGCGCAACGCGCTCCCCGTCAAAGCCGCTGCAGAATCAACTCCCCCGCGGTACCGGCAAGCCCCGGTTGCCCTGGCAGGCCCGGACGACCGTTGGCACCGGCCTCGGTGCGATACACAAGGCACCCCTTGCTCGCACCACCCTGCCCGGCCTTGCCGGCAGCGCCCGGCTTGCCCGGTGCACCACCATCGAGGCGTACCTGGATACGCTCCTGCGGGAAGTCTGCCGGCAGGGCCAGGCGAATCCGGCCTCCGGCCGCGCCGTCATGCCCATTGCCCCCGTTGTCCCCGTTCGCGCCACGGCTGGCGGTGCCCCAGGTACACCCTCCGGCCGTGCCATTGCCGCCATCGAGGCCGGCATAGCCCGGTGCCCCGGCGCCGCCACGGGCGTCGATTGACAGCTGCTCGGCCTCCAGCGTTTGCAGGCGCAAGTCGAGGTCACGACCGGGACGCGCCGCACGCTCGTAGCTGCCCGGCGCTCCCGGCGCGCTGATTTCACTGCCGACACCCAGCACGGCACTGCTCGCTTCGATGCTCAAGGCGCTTTGCGCCGGAGCGATGGCGATGCGCGCGTCACGGCCCAACTCGAGGTGGTCGATCTTCAATGTGGTGAGCGTGGCGGGCAACAGCAAGGTCGCCGAATCAGCCACCTGCACGCGCTCCAGGTGCACGCTGGACGCCTTGTTCGGCAGACGCAGCATCGAATGGGCAGCGACTTCGAGACTCTCGGCCTGGGCCAGCGGGGTGGCCAGCGCGGCCAGCAACATCAACTTACGCATGGCGCGAAGCCTCCTGCGGACGGGGAATGGACATGACATGGAAGATGCCGGTCAGCAGGATCTGCAAGCGATCGAACCAGCGATGGCTGCGCCCGCGCAGGCTGGCGTTGAAGAACAACACCTCCAGCACATGCAAGCCCAGCAGCGTGATGCCTGCCGCATTGATCAGCAGATTGAACGGCAGCGGTTGCGGCATCAACAGATTGACCAGCACCACCCACCAGAAAACCACCGTCAGGGCCTTGCCCAGGCCCAGGATGAACTTCATACCCCGCCCCCCGACTGTCTTTGTACTGTCTTTGTTATGTGCGCGCGGCCCGTTCGAGCGGGCCGTGCGCACAACAGTACCGCCGCGCCAGGGCGCGCGCCAGAGGCGATTCAGTTCAGGTGCAGTTCCACCCGTCGGTTCTGCGCTCGCCCTTCGTCGGTGTCGTTGTCGGCCACCGGCTCGCTTTCACCGCGACCTTGACTGGTCACCTTGGCCGGCGACAGCCCCTGACCGATCAAGTACTGCGCAACACTGGCCGCGCGGCGTTCGGACAGGCCCTGGTTGTAGTGGTCGGCGCCTACGCTATCGGTATGTCCGATCACCCTGATGGCCGTCACGCTGGGGTCGCCAAGTTTCGGCAACAGCGCTTGCAGGCGCTGTTGGGCTGGGGCCGACAGCTGTGCGGAGTCGAACGCAAACAGCACCTGGCCTTGATCGTCGAGGGTGATCACCTCAGGCGCAGGTGCTGGGGCCTCGGGTTTGGGCGTCGAAGGCGGATACTGCGGGAGCGGGCAGCCCATGTGGTCGACTGCCGTACCTTTGGGGGTGTCCGGGCAGCGATCACGACGGTCGAACACACCATCGCCATCTTCGTCACCATCCTGGGCGTAACAGATCAGGCCACCGGCGATGGCTCCGGCAACACCGGCACCGGTCGCCCAGCTGGAGCTTTCGATCGCGCCCAGACCGCCACCGACCAGCCCGCCGAGCAGGCTGCAGACCGGCCAGGTCCGTTGATTGAGGGGGGCGCTGCCATCACTGTGGGTGGCGCACCCGTTCAGCAGGCTGGAGGCCAGCAGCAGCGACACAGCCGTCTTCGACAAGGTATTCATGGGTCATATCCCCGGTGAATGCGCCCACGCCACGGCTAAAGACGTGGGCGCGGGCGGTCAGCGCTGGATCTTGATCTCGGTGCGGCGGTTCATGGCGCGGCCATCGGCCGTGGCGTTGTCGGCCACAGGCTGGGTCTCGCCAGCTCCCACTACCGAAACGAAGCTGCTGCGCGGTACGCCGCTGGTCACCAGATAGTCGGTCACCGAATGGGCACGACGCTCGGAGAGCTTCTGGTTGTAGCTGTCGGAGCCGACGCTGTCGGTATGGCCGGTCACGCTCAGGCGAGCGCTGGGTGCCTCCTGCTTCAGGCGCGTGGCGATGGTGTTCAGGCGTTCCTTGTCGGTTGCGGTCAGGCGCGCGGAATCGAACTCGAAGTGCACGTCACGGATGACGATGACTTCCTCCTTCTCGACCACGACGACTTCCTCGACCACGGCGACCGGCTCGGGTGGGCAGCCGTTGGCATCGACCTGCACGCCACGCGGGGTGCCTGGGCACTTGTCGCGGCTGTCGGGCACGCCATCGCCATCTTCGTCGCCATCGCCATGGGACCAGCAGTAGCCCGCCGCCAGGCCACCGCCGAGCAACGCGCCCCAGCCGGCCCAGCTGGAGCTTTCGATGGCGCCCAGGGCTGCGCCACCCACGCCCCCGACGGCAGCACACTTCGGCCAGTCGGTTTTTTGCAAACCTGCACAACCAGTCAACACACTGGTGAGCAGAACCAGGGGTATCGCTGTGCGTACTATGCTCATTTTCGTTGCTTCTCCTAGGGGGATCGGTGCAGAACCGATGCTCTGGGAGTAAAGACCGCCTATTCCCTCTCTGCCAGCAATTAGCCACGACGCGATGCTGCGCCTCTTTGCCGTCAGGGCTGGGACCGCTAGTCTTGAGCGACCTGAACGAGGATTGGCAATGACCGACGGTTTTTCCCAGCGTACCCCCCAACAGGCCCTGGCGGCCCTTCTCGAGCGCTTCGCACCCGCGCGTCTGCTGTTGGTCGGCACACGTTTCCCGGCCCTGGAGGCCTTCGCCGCAGCCCACCCGACAGCGCAACTGTCGGTGGCTGCGCCCGGTCCGTTGCCTGCCGACCTGGCGGCGCAACGCTTCGACCTCGCGGTGCTGGTCGATTGCCTCGAGCACTTGCCCAAGCGCAGCGGGCTGGAACTGCTCGGCGGCATTCGCAATCTGAATGCCAGCAAGGTCGCGGTGCTGGCCGACCTGGCCGCCTGTGGCTGGCAGGACACCGACTTCTTCGCCCTGGCGCTGTCGGCCAGCGAGAAATTCCGTCGCGACGAGCAGGTACTGAGCCTGTTCACCTATGATCTACATGACTACAAGCAAGTCCCGGACTGGCTCAATGCCAAGTTCTGGGCGAATCCGCAAAACTTTGGCAAGTACTGGTGGTGATTTCATGAGTGTCTCGGTCTGCCCCTGTGGCAGCGGCAATCTTCTCGACGCATGCTGCGGGCATTACCATGCCGGCACCCCGGCACCGGATGCCCAGACGCTGATGCGCTCGCGCTACAGCGCCTATGTGCTGGGGCTGGTGGATTACCTGGTAGCCACCACGCTTCCCGCCCAGCAGGCCGGGCTGGACCGCGCCGGCATTGCCGCCTGGAGTGCACAGAGCACCTGGCTGGGGTTGGAGGTGGAAAGTGCGCAGGTCCTGGGTGGGCAACCGGAACATGCGTTCGTCACCTTCACGGCACGCTGGCACGACCAGCAGGGCGACCACCAGCACCGCGAGCGCTCGGCTTTCGTGCAGAACGCCGGGCGCTGGTACTTCATCGATCCGACCGTCGAGCTCAAGGCGGGGCGCAACGACCCCTGCCCCTGCGCCAGCGGGCAGAAGTTCAAGAAATGCTGCGCCAGCTACCTCGGTAACCGATGATGAGCGCCCTGGACCGACTGCTCCTGCTTGGCCTCACCCTGGCCTTGCTGGGTGGCTGTGCGGGATGGGGCGGCAACCACTGGCGCGAGCCTGAGGTGCACCTGGTCAGGGTGGAAACCGTCAAGGCGCGCCTGCACCAGCAGGAGTTCATCCTGCACCTGCGCATCGACAACCCCAACGACAGCCGCCTGTTCATCCGCAACCTGTCGTACGCAATCCGGCTCAACGACCTGCTGCTGGTGCAGGACGAGACCAGTGTCTGGCGCAGTGTCGGCGGACATGCCCGGCGTACCTTCAAGATCACCGCGCGCACCAACCTGTGGCAGCACCTCAAGCCCCTCGCCAAACTGCTGAAAAGTGGCGATCCGCTGCACTACACCCTGCAAGGCGAACTCAATACCGGCCTGATCAGTCGACGGGACCTGCACTTGTCGCGCAGTGGTGAGATAATCCCCGGCGATCTTCAACCGGAGTAACCCGCAATGACCCAGCAACCCCATGTCCATGGCCCCGACTGCAACCACGGTCACGATCATCACCATGATCATGACCACGGCCATGTGCACGGCCCGCACTGCAACCACGGCCACCAGGAACCGGTGCGCAACGCCCTGAAGGACGTCGGACGCAACGATCCATGCCCGTGCGGCAGCGAAAAGAAATTCAAGAAGTGCCACGGCGCGTAACGCCGCTCCGGGTGGCGTTGCGTTTGCCGCTTGCAGCCCGGCGCGCGCCGCCCTACCTTTAGCGCCTTTCCGACCCCGCCACGCCCCCCAGGAGCCTTCGTCATGGCCGCCCCCGTGTTTCCTCCCTTCCGCCCTCGGTTCGGCACCAGCGCAGTGCTGCTCGGCATGCTCGGGCTCGCCGGCTGCCAGATGGGCGGCTACCAGGACAGCGTGCCACCGACCACCGGCGTCCAGCCACTCAAAGGCCTGGCGCAGAACGTCTCGGTACGACGCAACGCCATGGGCGCACCGTTGATCGAGAGCAGCAGTTTCCACGATGCGCTGTTCAGCCTCGGCTACGTCCATGCGGGCGACCGCATCGAACAGATGGTCGCCATGCGCCTGCTCGCCCAAGGGCGACTGGCCGAGATCGCTGGCTCCGAAGCCCTGGACATCGACCGCCTGATGCGCGCCGCCAACCTCAAGCAGAGCGCCGGCCAGCTGTATGCCGACGCCTCGCCGCGCCTGAAGCGCTTCTTCGAGGTCTATGCCCGCGGGGTCAACGCCTATCTGTTCCGCTACCGCGACAAGCTGCCGGCCGAACTCGCCCGCAGCGGCTATCGCCCCGAATACTGGAAGCCCGAAGACTCGGCGCTGATCTTCAGCCTCTACGCCTTCAGCCAATCGGTGAACCTGCAGGAGGAACTCTCGGCCTTGATCTTGGCGCAGAAGGTCGGCAGCGACAAGCTCGCCTGGCTGCTGCCAGGTGCACCCGACGAGCCTCTGGCCGAGGGCGAGACCGACAAGCTCAAAGGCATCAACCTGGCCAGCCAGATCCCCGGCCTGAACGACGTCGCTGCCGCCAGCCAGAAGCTTGCCGACCTCGACTTGCTGGGCAGCCCCGGTTCCTCGAACCTGGCCCTGGGCCCTCTGCGCAGCCGCAGCGGCAAGAGCCTGCTGGCCAGCGACAGCCGCGCCGCCTGGGCGCTGAGCCCGGTACAGATTCACACAGGCAAGTACCAGGTCGCCGGCCTGTCGCTGCCCGGCCTGCCGATCGTGCTGGCCGGCTACAACGGCAAGCTGGCCTGGAGCAGCAGCGCGGTGATGGCCGACAACCAGGACCTGTTCCTCGAGCAACTGCGCCGCCAGGGCAGCCAACTCACCTACCTGGCCGACGGCAAGTGGCAGCCGGCCCGCGCGCGTAACGAAACCTTCTTCGTGCGCGGCCAGCGCCCGGTGCGCGAAGTGCTGTACGACACCCGCCATGGCACCCTGCTGGGCCAGCCCGGCAACGGCTATGGCCTGGCCCTGCACCTGCCGCAGCTCAAGGACGACAAGAGCCTCGATGCGCTGTTCGACCTGACCCGCGCCAGCAACCTCGAACGCGCCTTCGACAGCACCCGCGAAATCGGCGCCGCTGCGCTGAACTTCGTCTTCGCCGAGCCCGAGCACATTGGCTGGCAGGTCAGTGGCCGTTACCCCAATCGCCGCGAAGGCCAGGGCCTGCTGCCTTCGCCAGGCTGGGACGGACGCTTCGACTGGGACGGTTTCGCCGATGCGATGCTCCACCCCTACGACCAGGACCCGCCCAGCGGCTGGATCGGCCATGCCAACCAGCGCAGCCTGCCCAAGGGCTACGGCATGCAGCTGTCCAGCACCTGGTACTACCCCGAACGCGCGGAGCGCCTGGGCCAGTTGGCCGGTAACGGGCGTCATGACAGCCGTAGCCTGATGGCCCTGCAGAACGACCAGGTCACCCTGCTGGCCGACAAGCTCAAGCGCATGTTCGACGCCCCGGGCATGGCCCAGCCGCTCAAACAGGCCATCGATGCCCTGCCCGCCGAGCAGCGCGACAAGGCCCGCGAAGCCCTGACCCGGCTCAAGGCTTTCGATGGCCGCCTGAGCCCAGTCTCGGCCGATGCAGCGCTGTACGAACTGTTCCTTCAGGCCGTCACCCGCCAGACCTTCCTCGACGAGCTTGGCCCCGAGTCCAGCCCGGCCTGGCAAGCGTTTGTCAGCAACGCCCGGCTGTCGTACTCGGCCCAGGCCGACCACCTGCTTGGTCGCGAAGACAGCCCGTTCTGGGATGACCGCAGCACGCCACAGAAAGAAGACAAACCGACCATCCTCGCCCGCAGCCTGGCCGCCGCGGTGGATGCCGGTGTCGCACAGATGGGCGCCGACCGGCGTGCCTGGCAATGGGGCAAGCTGCACCAGTACCGCTGGCCAGCACCGAACTACCACGGGCTCGGCGATACCGTCAGCCGCGCGCCGATGGCCACCGGCGGTGACTTCAGCACCCTGGCCCTGACCCCTTACGCCTGGGGCAACGGTTTCGAAACCAGCCTGCCAGCCTCCGCACGCATGGTCGTCGACTTCGGCCAGGCCGAACCGCTGCAGATCCTGACCAGCAGCGGCCAGTCCGGCAACCCCGCCAGCCCTCACTACAGTGACGGCCTGGACGCCTGGTTCAAGTGGCGCTTCATGAGCCTGCCCGTGCAACCGCAGAACTTTGCCCGCGCCTATGGCAGCCAACGCCTGACGCTGGTGCCGGGCAAGTAGGCGGCTACCCCGAGCGGCTCGTCCGGGCCGCTCGTCAGCACCATGTCATCCGAACTTCCGGGCCAGCGCTGCGCTCCTAACTTGTAACCTCAGCCAGCGCGAACGCCATGGACCTCGTCATCGCCCGCCCCGAAGGCCTGTACTGCCCGCCCGGGGACTTCTACATCGACCCCTGGCGCCCGGTTGACCGTGCGGTGATCACCCATGGGCACGGCGACCATGCGCGCACCGGCAACGGCCATTACCTGTGTGCCGAACCCGGCGCCGGTATCCTGCGCAGCCGTCTTGGCCAGGACATCGACCTGCAAACCCTGCCTTATGGAGAACGCCTCCAGCATCACGGCATCACCTTGAGCTTCCACCCTGCCGGCCACGTGCTCGGCTCGGCCCAGGTGCGCCTTGAACACCAGGGCCAGGTGTGGGTCGCCTCGGGCGACTACAAAGTTGAGCCAGACGGCACCTGCGCGCCGTTCGAGCCGGTGCGCTGCCACACCTTCATCACCGAATCCACCTTCGGCCTGCCGATCTATCGCTGGCCCTCGCAGGCCGAGGTGTTCGAAGGCATCAATGCCTGGTGGCGTGCCAATCGTGATCAAGGCAAGGCCAGCGTGCTGTTCTGCTACGCCTTCGGCAAAGCCCAGCGCATTCTCCACGGGCTGGACGCAGGTATAGGGCCGATCGTGGTGCACGGCGCGGTCGAGCCGCTCAACCGCGTCTACCGCGAAGCCGGGATCGCCCTGCCCGAGACCCTGTACGCTGGAGATCTGCCACGCAACGATCCGCGCCTGCGCCAAGCGCTGGTGCTGGCACCACCCTCTGCAGGCGGCAGTAGCTGGATGCGCCGTTTCGGCGACTACAGCGATGCCTTCGCCAGTGGCTGGATGCTGCTGCGTGGCACCCGGCGCCGGCGTGGCGTCGATCGCGGCTTCGTACTCTCCGACCATGCCGACTGGCCTGGGCTGCTGTGGGCGATCGGCGAAACCGGTGCTGAACGGGTCATGGTCACCCATGGCTCGGTCAACGTGCTGGTGCGCTACCTCTGCGAACAGGGCCTGGACGCCCGCGCCTTCGCCACCGAGTACGGCGAGGAAGACGACACGCCCGCGCCGGAGAGCGCCACATGAAGGCCTTCGCCGAACTCTACCTGCGCCTGGACGCCACCACTTCGAGCAACGCCAAGCTGCAGGCCCTGCGCGACTATTTCGCCGAGGCTCCCGCCGCCGATGCGGCCTGGGCGGTGTACTTCCTGGCCGGAGGCCGCCCGCGCCAACTGGTGCCGACCCGTCTGCTACGCGAGCTGGCCACGCAGTTGGCAGACCTGCCCGACTGGCTGTTCGAAGAGAGCTACCAGGCTGTCGGCGACCTGGCCGAGACCATTTCCCTGCTGTTGCCCCAGCACCGACACGATACCGACGAGGGGCTGGCCGTGTGGGTCGAGCAGCACCTGCTGCCCTTGCGCGGGCAACCGGCGGATGAGGTGCGCCAGCGCTTGCCGACACTCTGGGAAAGGCTGGACCGCCCCAGCCTGATGCTCTGCCTGAAGTTGATCACCGGCAGCTTCCGTGTCGGCGTCTCCAAGCTGCTGGTCACCCGTGCGCTGGCGCAGTTGTCGGGGCTGGATGCCAAGCGTGTGGCCCAGCGCCTGGTCGGCTACACCGACCTGGCTCATCGCCCCGTTGCTGAAAGCTACCTGAAGCTGATCGCCCCCGAGTCCGACGACGAACACGCCCAGCGCGGCGGCCAGCCCTATCCGTTCTTTCTCGCCCACGCCCTGCAGGCGCCACTGGAACAGTTCGAGACACTGCTCGGCCCGGTCGATGACTGGCAGGCAGAATGGAAGTGGGATGGCATCCGCGCTCAGGTGGTCAAGCGCGAGGGCCAGCTGTGGATCTGGTCACGGGGCGAGGAACTGGTCACCGAGCGTTTTCCCGAGTTGCACAGCCTGATAGAGACATTGCCTGATGGCACCGTGCTCGATGGCGAGATTCTGGTATGGAAGCCCGGCGCCGGCGACGACAGCCTGGCAGTGCAGCCCTTTGCCCTGCTCCAGCAGCGGCTGGGCCGCAAGACCCTGGGCCGCAAACTGCTGGCCGATGCGCCGGTGGTGCTGCAAGCCTACGACCTGCTGGAATGGCACGGCGAGGACTGGCGAAACCGCCCACAGCACGAGCGCCGGGGGCAACTGGAACGCGTGCTGGTCGAGTACCCCTTGGCCCCCGTGCTGCTTTCCCCCCTGGTGCAGGCACCGAACTGGATAGCCCTGGCCGAGCAACGTGAGCAGTCGCGCAACCTGGGGGTGGAAGGGCTCATGCTGAAGCGGCGCGATGCCCTGTACGGCGTCGGCCGCACCAAGGACCTGGGCCTGTGGTGGAAATGGAAGGTCGACCCGTTCAGCGTCGACGCCGTGCTGATCTACGCCCAGCGCGGCCATGGCCGACGCGCCAGCCTCTATAGCGACTACACCTTCGCCGTCTGGGATGCGCCTCCAGGAACAGCGCAACGCAACCTGGTGCCCTTTGCCAAAGCCTATTCAGGCTTGAGCGACGAAGAGATGCGCAAGGTCGATGCGATCATCCGCAAGACCACTGTGGAAACGTTCGGCCCGGTACGCAGCGTCACCCCGACGCTGGTCTTCGAGTTGGGTTTCGAAGGCATCGCCCTGTCCAAGCGACACAAGAGCGGCATCGCCGTACGCTTCCCGCGCATGCTGCGCTGGAGGCTCGACAAGCCGGTCGAGGAGGCCGACGACCTGGCAACCCTGCAGAGCTTGCTGGGTCCTGTATAACCAGGCAGTTGGCTGATTCTGCGCACACCCGCATGCACAACCCCCTGGTTTATGCTTCTATTTCCAGTCGCCCATGTTCACAGCCCAGCGCAGATCAGGACCCCCATGCACCACTCGACCCACGAACTGCTGTCCCCCGTACCCGGCATCTGCCGCCAGTTGCACAGCTTTCACTTCGGCCCACGCGGTGGCGGCAAGGTGTACATCCAGGCCTCGCTGCACGCCGACGAATTGCCCGGCATGCTGGTGGCCTGGCACCTCAAGCAGCGCCTGAACGAACTGCACCAGCAAGGTGTGCTGCGCCGCGAGGTGGTGCTGGTGCCGGTGGCCAACCCGGTGGGTCTGGAACAGGTGCTGCTGGACGCACCGCTGGGGCGCTTCGAACTGCAGAGCGGGGAAAACTTCAATCGCAACTTCGTCGACCTGTCCGACAGCATCGGCGACCAGATCGAAAGCCACCTCACGCAAGACCCGGCACACAACCTCTCGCTGATCCGGGAATACCTGCGCCGCGGGCTCGACAGCCACCCCGCCGTCACCCCCCTGCAATCCCAGCGCCTGGCCTTGCAGCGCCTGGCCTGCGACGCCGACATGGTGCTGGACCTGCACTGCGACTTCGAAGCCGTCGAACACCTCTACACCACGCCCGAAGCCTGGCCCCAGGTCGAGCCGCTGGCGCGCTATCTCGGCGCCCAGGCCAGCCTGCTGGCCACCGACTCCGGCGGGCAGTCGTTCGACGAGTGCTTCAGCCTGGTGTGGTGGCAACTGCAGCAGCGTTTTGCCAAGCGTTTCCCGATCCCCATGGGCAGCTTCTCGGTGACCATCGAGCTGCGCGGCCAGGCCGATGTCAACCACGAGCTGGCAAGCCAGGACTGCCAGGCAATCCTCGACTTCCTCACCCACAGCGGGGTGATCGAAGGTCAGCCCGCGGCATTGCCGCCGCTGCGCCAGCCCGCCACCCCGCTGGCTGCCGTGGAGCCATTGATCGCGCCGCTGGGCGGCCTGCTGGTGTTCCACGCAAAACCGGGGCAGTACCTGGAGCCTGGGCAACTGATCGCCGAGGTCATCGATCCGCTCAGCGACCGGGTGACGCCGATCCGCAACGTCCAGGGCGGGCTGCTCTACGCCCGCAGCGTCCGGCGCATGGCCACCACCGGCATGGTGATCGCCCATGTCGCAGGGGAAAAGGTCTGCCGCAGCGGCTATCTGCTGGCCAACTGATCCCGATCAAACCAAAGCACCTTGCGGCCGGTCTGTAGAAGCACAGCCTTCGACGAGACCGGCCGCCGATGCCATCCCCTTCCGACCTCGCCAACACCTGGTTCGCCTCCCGCAACTGGAAGCCTTTCGCCTTCCAGCGCAGCGTCTGGGCGGCGATCCAGCGCGGCGAGTCGGGCCTGCTGCATGCCAGCACCGGCAGCGGCAAGACCTACGCCGTCTGGCTCGGCGCCCTGCGCGCTTTCGCACAGTTGCACGACGCACGCCGACCGGCGCCACTCCAGGTGCTGTGGATCACACCGATGCGCGCCCTGGCCAGCGATACCGCGCGCGCGCTGCAAGCACCGCTGGACGAATTGGAGCTGAACTGGACCATCGGGGTACGCAGCGGTGACACCACCAGTGCCGAACGTGCACGCCAGGCCCGGCGCCTGCCCAGCACGCTGGTCACCACTCCCGAAAGCCTCACCCTGCTGCTGACCCGCGAACAGGCTGCCGCCGACTTCGCCAGCCTGCGCCTGGTGGTGGTCGATGAATGGCACGAACTGCTCGGCAACAAGCGCGGCGTGCAGTTGCAACTGGCCCTGGCCCGGCTGCGGCGCTGGCAGCCGCAACTGGTGGTGTGGGGGCTTTCGGCCACGCTGGGCAACCTGCCGCACGCCCTTGAGGTCTTGCTGCCTGCCGGCGGGCGACTGGTTCAGGGCCGTCAGGACAAGCGCATCCTGGTCGACACCCTGGTGCCGAGCGCGATCGAACGCTTCCCCTGGGCCGGGCACATGGGGCTGAAGATGCTCCCTCAGGTCAGCGCCGAGATCGAGGCCAGCGCCAGCAGCCTGGTGTTCACCAACACCCGCGCCCAGGCCGAGCTCTGGTACCAGGCCCTGCTCGAGGCGCATCCCGAGTGGGCGGGACTGATCGCCCTGCACCACGCATCGCTTGCCCGGCACGCCCGTGACTGGGTCGAGCGCAGCCTCAAGCAGGGCACGCTGAAGGCGGTGGTCTGCACCTCGAGCCTCGACCTGGGAGTGGATTTCCTGCCCGTCGAACGCGTCCTGCAGATCGGCTCGGCCAAAGGCATCGCCCGCCTGCTGCAACGTGCAGGCCGCTCTGGGCACGCACCTGGGCGTACCTCACGGGTGACCCTGGTACCAACCCACAGCCTTGAACTGGTGGAAGCGGCCGCGGCACGCCAGGCGCTGGCTGCCGGGCATATCGAGGCACGCTATTCGCCGCGCCTGAGCATGGACGTGCTGGTCCAGCATCTGGTCAGCATGGCGCTGGGCAGTGGTTTCCGACCGGCCGAACTGTTCGAGGAGGTTCGCAGCACCTGGGCCTTTCGCGATCTCGCAGAGAGCCAGTGGCAATGGGCACTGTCATTTGTGCGCAATGGCGGCAGCTCGCTCACCGCCTACCCGGACTACCAGCGCGTCGCAGCGTACCCCGACGGCATCTGGCGCGTGGCCAGCGAGCGCCTCGCCCGGCGTCATCGTCTGGGTATCGGCACCATCGTCAGCGACGCCAGCCTGCAGTTGAAGTACTGGAGCAAAGGGGGCGGCGGCAAGTCGCTGGGCAGTGTGGAGGAATCTTTCATTGCCCGTCTCAAGCCCGGTGACGCGCTGTTGTTCGGCGGACGTATCCTGGAGCTGGTAAGGGTCGAGAACATGACCGCCTACGTGCGCCGCAGCACCGCGCGCAAGGCGGCGGTAGCACGCTGGAATGGCGGACGTATGCCGCTGTCGAGCGAGCTGGCGCAGGCGCTGGTCGAGCGTCTGGATGCAGCAGCCCACGGCCGCTACGAAGGCGCGGAAATGCATGCCGTTCGCCCCCTGCTGACACTTCAGGCGAGCTGGTCGGCCCTGCCCACACAGCGCACATTGCTGGCCGAAACCCTGCACTCGCGCCAGGGCTGGCACCTGTTTCTCTATCCCTTTGCCGGGCGCATGGCCAATCTGGGCTTGGCCAACCTGATCGCCTGGCGGGTCAGCCGCGTGCAGCCGCTGTCGGTATCAATCGCGGTCAATGACTACGGCTTCGAACTGCTCGCAGCAAGCCCTGTGGACTGGGCCGCGCACTTGCCCGCTGCACTGGCTGCGGACAATTTGCTGGAAGATGTGCTGGCCAGTCTGAATGCTGGCGAGATGGCGCTGCGGCGCTTTCGTGAAATTGCCCAGATCGCCGGGCTGGTATTCGGCGGCTATCCCGCCGCGCAGAAAAGCACGCGCCAGCTCCAGGCCTCCAGTGGTCTGTTCTACGAGGTGTTTCGCAAGCATGACGCTGGCAATCTGCTGCTGGGCCAGGCGCGTGACGAGGTGCTGCGTGAGGAGCTGGAGATCGAGCGTCTGCATCAGCAGTTGCAGAAAATGTCAGGATTGCGCCTCGATCTGCACGCATTGCGCCGGCCCGGGCCGCTGGCCTTCGCCCTATTGGTCGAGGGCATGCGCGAAACCCTGAGCACGGAAAAACTGGCAGACCGCATCGCCCGGATGGTGGCGGATCTCGAAAAGGCGGCGAGCCGAACCATGAGCGACCTTGCGGGAACTGAACGGAGGAAATCCTGAACGTGCACCACCTGGCGATCGAACATTGCGGCGAAACGCTGTGGCTGTTACCTGAAAAAGCGCTCTACTGGCCAGCCCGGCGCGCCCTTCTGGTTGCCGACCTGCACATTGGCAAGGCCGCCAGCTACCGCGCCCTGCACCAACCGGTGCCACGCGGTACTACCCAGGCGACCCTGGATC
Source organism: Pseudomonas sp. NY15374 (assembly GCF_048068255.1). Taxonomy (NCBI): domain Bacteria; kingdom Pseudomonadati; phylum Pseudomonadota; class Gammaproteobacteria; order Pseudomonadales; family Pseudomonadaceae; genus Pseudomonas; species Pseudomonas sp. NY15374. The sequence continues at coordinate 237,367 of NZ_JBLUPZ010000009.1, read as the reverse complement.
GCCTGGACACGCTCTTGCAGCATTACGATTGCCAGCAGTTGATCGTGCTCGGCGACTTTCTCCACGCACGTACTGCACGAGCACCTGCCACCCTGGCCCGTGTAGCTGCATGGCGCGAACGGCACCCAGGGCTACGGGTGGTCCTGGTGCGAGGCAATCACGACCGTCATGCTGGCGATCCGCCGCAGGAACTCGCCATTGAAGTTGTCGACGAGCCTTTGCTACTGCCGCCATTCGCGCTACAGCACGAGACCGGCGCTCACCCCGAGCATCCGGTGATCGCAGGCCATGTCCATCCGGCGTGCGTCCTGCGCGGTCGTGGCCGCCAACGCCTGCGCCTGGCGTGCTTCATGCTCCACGCAAAGGTCAGCCTGCTGCCGGCGTTCGGCGAGTTCACCGGCGGTTGGACGGTGCAACCAGAGCCCGGCGCCCGCCTGTTCGTCGTGGGCGATCAACGGGTCTGGGCAGTGCCGGCCTGATCAGGCGACTGGCGCCGGAGGCGGCTCGTCGGGCAAGGTCGGCTCGCCCGGCTCCATCGGCGGGTGCTCGCCAGGCTCGGGGGGTTGCGGGGTATCGGGATCAGGCTGGTGCGGGACGCCACCGGCGTGCAGATCCGTCGGCGGATGCGGGTGCGCGAGCAGAGTCCAGGCCATCATGCCGATCTGGTTCGGCTGCAGGACGGCCAGCTTCGCGCTGATTGCAGGATCGAGTTTCATGGGCTGCTCCTGACGAGGGCCGGCGTACGTCATGCACGCCGGGGACTTACCTCGTTGGAGTGGCAAAAGGGGAACTAATTCCCCCAGCTCGTCGGCTCAGGTACGTGGCAGCGTGACGCCGCGCTGGCCCTGGTATTTGCCGCCGCGATCCTTGTACGACACCTCGCACTCTTCATCGGATTGCAGGAACAACATCTGGGCCACGCCTTCGTTGGCGTAGATCTTGGCCGGCAGAGTGGTGGTGTTGGAGAACTCGAGGGTGACGTGCCCCTCCCACTCCGGCTCCAGGGGGGTGACGTTGACGATGATGCCGCAGCGGGCATAAGTGCTCTTGCCCAGGCAGATGGTCAGGACATCGCGCGGAATGCGGAAGTACTCGACAGTACGGGCCAGGGCGAAGGAGTTCGGCGGGATGATGCAGACGTCGCTCTTGATGTCGACGAAGCTGCCGGCATCGAAGTTCTTCGGATCGACGGTGGCCGAATTGATGTTGGTGAACACCTTGAATTCATCGGCGCAACGTACGTCGTAGCCGTAGCTGGAGACACCGAAGGAGATCACCCGGCTGTCCTGTTCGCCACGCACCTGGCGCTCGACGAACGGCTCGATCATGCCGTGTTCCTGCGCCATGCGGCGAATCCACTTGTCCGATTTGATGCTCATGGCGGGATGTCCTGAAAGTACGAGGTGAAAAAACGAGATGCGCATCTTACCGGTCCTGGCGCGCGCGTTAAAGTTCCCTGCCCCTATCCCGCGTCGGACGGGGGCTGGCCACCCGCCGATCCGAATTTCATCAAAGCCGCTGTTGGCCATTGGCAGCTTGCGGAAAGTGGGGTAAGGTGGCGCCACTGTGCTGCACGTGACACCGAGAATCTGTTTGATGCACGATCCTGATCGGCCCATCGCTGAATTTTCCGCTCTCTTTGCACTCAGTCCCGGCCAGGGCAATTCCTGAGCCGAAATCTACTTTGTCCAAGGAGACAGACACATGTCCAATCGCCAATCCGGTGTTGTTAAGTGGTTCAACGATGAGAAGGGCTACGGCTTCATCACTCCTCAGTCGGGTGACGACCTGTTCGTACACTTCAAAGCCATCCAGGCTGACGGCTTCAAAACCCTGAAAGAAGGCCAGGCTGTTACTTTCGTCGCTACCCGCGGCCAGAAAGGCATGCAGGCTGAAGAAGTTCAAATCGCCTAAGTCGATTTAGCTTCCTCGCTTTCAAAAAAAACCCGCCTTCCGGCGGGTTTTTTTGTGCCCCAGCGTAGGAGCGGTGCCTGTAAGAGCGGGCTTGCCCGCGAAAAAGACACCGCGTTGCCTGGCACGGGCTACGCCCGTGTTCGCGGGACCAGTCGCAGCGGCGAACCGCCGCCCCCACAGGGATTTGGGCTGGTCTTTAGATTTTGAGCAAGACAGTTGCTGCTACACGGGGTTGGCCAGCAGCGGATCAGTCCTCGCTGATGGTGATGCTCGGCATTGCCGGCGCCGCCGCTTCCTGTAGCACGATCCGAGCCCCCACCTGACGGGCCAGCTCCTGGTAGACCATGGCAATCTGGCTTTCCGGCTCGGCGATCGCTGTCGGCTTGCCGCTGTCTGCCTGCTCGCGAATCAGCATCGACAGCGGCAACGACGCCAGCAACTCTACGCCATACTGCGCCGCCAGCTTCTCACCGCCACCTTCACCGAACAGGTGCTCGGCATGACCGCAGTTCGAGCAGATGTGCACCGCCATGTTCTCCACCACACCGAGGACCGGGATGTTGACCTTGCGGAACATCTCGACACCCTTCTTCGCATCCAGCAGCGCCAGGTCCTGCGGGGTGGTGACGATCACGGAACCGGCTACCGGCACTTTCTGCGCCAGGGTCAGTTGAATGTCGCCAGTGCCCGGCGGCATGTCGATCACCAGGTAGTCGAGGTCGTCCCAGGCGGTCTGGGTCACCAGTTGCAGCAAGGCGCCGGAAACCATCGGGCCACGCCAGACCATCGGTGTGTTGTCGTCGGTCAGGAACGCCATCGACATCACCTCGACGCCATGGGCCTTGATCGGCACGAACCACTTCTGCTCGCGAATCTGCGGGCGGGTGCCTTCGGGGATCCCGAACATCACACCCTGGCTTGGGCCGTAGATGTCCGCATCGAGAATACCGACCCTCGCGCCCTCGCGAGCCAGGGCCAAGGCCAGGTTGGCGGCAGTGGTCGACTTGCCGACGCCGCCCTTGCCCGAAGCCACGGCAATGACATTCTTCACATTGGCCAGCGCAGGCACCTGGGCCTGGGCCTTGTGCGTGGCGATCAGCGTATCGATGCTCACCTGTGCCGACGTCACGCCTTCGAGGTTCTCGATCGCCGTTTGCAATACCTGAGCCCAGCCGTTGCGAAACAGTGCAGCGGCATAGCCCAGCTGCAACTGCACACTGACCTGCCCACCTTGAATGTCGATCGCCCGCACGCAACCGGCGCTGACCGGGTCCTGGTTCAGGTAGGGGTCGGTGTACTGGCGAAGCACGCCTTCAATGGCGGCACGTGTGACGGCACTCATGGAGACTCCCGTGGCATTCCGAAAAAAGTGAATCAGGCGCCTATGCTAACCCGTCAACCGTCAGCAGATGCGTGTGCGGGGTGAAATATATTTCCCAGCCCTTTATAGTGGCCGATCATCCTCAATTTTTACCCGTCGCCAGATAAGTAGCCGAGCCACCATGTCCGAGCCACGCCAGATTCTCGTCACCAGCGCCCTGCCCTATGCCAATGGATCCATCCATCTTGGCCATATGCTTGAGTACATCCAGACGGACATGTGGGTACGCTTCCAGAAACTGCGTGGCAACCAGTGCATCTATGTCTGCGCCGACGACGCCCACGGTTCGGCGATCATGCTGCGCGCAGAGAAAGAAGGCATCACGCCCGAGCAGTTGATTGCCAACGTCCAGGCCGAGCACAGCAGTGACTTCGCCGACTTCCTGGTCGAGTTCGATAACTTCCACTCCACCCACAGCGAAGAGAACCGCGAGCTGTCGAGCCTGATCTACACGCGCCTGCGTGAAGCCGGGCACATCGCCAATCGCTCCGTGACCCAGTACTACGACCCCGAGAAGGGCATGTTCCTGGCCGACCGCTTCATCAAGGGCACCTGCCCCAAGTGCGGGACCGAGGACCAGTATGGCGACAACTGCGAGAAGTGCGGTGCCACCTATGCCCCCACCGAGCTGAAGAACCCCAAGTCGGCGATTTCGGGTGCCACGCCAGTACTGCGCGACTCCCAGCACTTCTTCTTCAAGCTGCCCGATTTCCAGGCCATGCTGCAGCAGTGGACACGCAGTGGCACCTTGCAGGATGCGGTCGCCAACAAACTCGCCGAGTGGCTGGATTCCGGTCTGCAGGAGTGGGACATTTCCCGTGACGCACCGTACTTCGGCTTCGAGATTCCGGGCGAGCCGGGCAAGTACTTCTATGTCTGGCTGGATGCGCCGATCGGCTACATGGCGAGCTTCAAGAACCTCTGTGACCGCCGCCCGGAGCTGGACTTCGACGCGTTCTGGAACGCAGACTCCAAAGCCGAGCTGTATCACTTCATCGGCAAGGACATCGTCAACTTCCACGCGCTCTTCTGGCCCGCCATGCTCGAAGGTGCAGGTTTCCGCAAGCCGACTGCCGTCAACGTGCACGGCTACCTGACGGTCAACGGCGCGAAAATGTCCAAGTCTCGCGGCACCTTCATCAAGGCGCGCACCTACCTCGACCACCTGCAGCCCGAGTACCTGCGTTACTACTACGCAGCCAAGCTGGGCCGTGGGGTCGACGATCTCGACTTGAACCTCGAGGACTTCGTGCAGAAGGTCAACTCCGACCTGGTGGGCAAGGTGGTCAACATTGCCAGCCGCTGCGCAGGCTTCATCCACAAGGGCAATGAAGGCGTAATGGTTGCTGGCGACGCCGCACCGGAGCTGACCGAAGCCTTCCTGACCGCCGCACCCTCGATCGCCGAAGCCTACGAGGCCCGTGACTTTGGCCGTGCCATGCGCGAAATCATGGCCCTGGCCGACCGCGCCAACGCCTGGATCGCCGACAAGGCACCGTGGTCGCTGGCCAAGCAGGAAGGCAAGCAGGATGAAGTCCAGGCCATCTGCGCCCAGGGCATCAACCTGTTCCGCCAGCTGGTGATCTTCCTCAAGCCGGTACTTCCAGTGCTGGCCGCCGACGCCGAGGCCTTCCTCAACGTCGCACCGCTTGAGTGGAACGACCTGCAGTCGCGCCTGGAAAACCACAAGCTGAACCCGTTCAAGGCCCTGATGAGCCGCATCGAGCCAGCCAAAGTCGAAGCCATGGTCGCCGCCAGCAAGGAAGACCTGCTGGCCGCCGAAGGCAAGGCGCCGGCCGGCAACGGCGAGCTGGAGAAGGACCCGCTGTCGGCCGAGATCGAGTTCGACACCTTCGCCGCCGTCGACCTGCGCGTGGCGCTGATCGTCAAGGCCGAGGCCGTGGCCGGTGCCGACAAGCTGCTGCAACTCACCCTCGACATCGGCGACGAGCGTCGCAACGTGTTCTCCGGCATCAAGTCGGCGTACCCGGACCCATCGAAGCTCGAAGGCCGACTGACGATGATGGTAGCCAACCTCAAACCTCGGAAAATGCGCTTTGGTGTTTCCGAAGGCATGGTCATGGCCGCCGGCCCTGGCGGTGAAGAGATCTACCTGCTGAGCCCGGACAGCGGCGCCAAGCCAGGTCAGCGTATCAAGTAAGACCTTCTTGCCCAGGGGATCGTCCGGCGATCCCCTGGCTTGCCTCCTCTTTGGGCATTTCCAATGCCTGCTCCCTGCCGGATAATCGTTCCATCCCCGGCCCTCGGCACCTCCATGAGCGATTTCGTCCTGGTTCTGGTCAGCGCCGCGCTGGTCAATCACCTGATCCTGCACAGCGGCACGCCCGACCGTGCACGCCTGCACCTGCTCGGCCTGTGCAGCGCACTGTCGATGCTGTTGATGGTGCCCGTGGCCCTGTTGCTGCGCCAGCCGCAGCTGGCAGGGCTGCAACTGTTGCTGGCGTTGCCATTGCTGGCGCTGCTGGCGTGGGGCATCCCAACGGCACTGGCGCGCCTGCGCCCTCATTGGCCGTTACAGAACCTGGCGCCGCTGCTGCTGGGTAATGTCGCGGTGCTAGGCTTGCTGTTGCACTTGGCCACATCGCAATCCAGCTCAGCCGCTACTGGCGCCTGGGCGCTAGGCCTGGGAATGGGGTTCTGGCTGGCACTGGCATTGTTCGACGACCTGCGCCAGCGTCTCGATCATCCTGATGTTCCCCGCGCTTTTCGCGGCCTGCCGATCGAGCTGATCAGTGCCGGAGTCATGGCCATGGCCTTTTCTGGCCTCAATGGACTGTTCACACAATGAACCTGATTCACCACATCGACGCCCTGCTACCGCAGACCCAGTGTGGCAAATGCGATCACGCAGGCTGTCGACCTTACGCAGAAGGCCTGGCGGCGGGCGAAGCGATCAACAAATGCCCGCCTGGCGGCAGCGAAACCATCGCCGCCCTGGCCCAACTGCTGCAGGTGCCAGTGATCGCCCCGGCCCCCGAGCGCCGCGCGGCGCCAGCGCAGGTCGCCTTCATCCGCGAAGCCGAGTGCATCGGCTGCACCAAGTGCATCCAGGCCTGCCCGGTAGATGCCATCGTTGGTGCCAGCAAGCTGATGCATACCGTGATCGCCAGCGAATGCACCGGCTGCGACCTGTGCCTGGCGCCCTGCCCGGTCGACTGCATCGAGCTGCTGCCACTGCCGGACAACCTGGTGCCGATCGTCGGTGGACTGGCGCAGACCGCCGAGCATTTGGTCGCTCGCAGCCATCGTCGCAATCAGGCACGGCTGCGCCACGAACAACGAACCCTGCGTCTGCAGCGCGAAGAAACGCGCCGCCAGGCCGAGCGCCAAGCCCGAGTTCAGCGCATCACCGGCACGCAAGGGGCTGATCAGGAGAGCGCGCTGAAACGGGCCAAGATCGCTGCGGCCATGAGCCGTGCTCAGTTGAACGCCGCGCGTGGCGCCCTGGGCGCGACAGCGGACCAGGCACAGCATGCGCAGGTCCAGCGACTGGAGGCGGCAGCGCAGAAGGCGCAGCAACAGCTCGATGCGCTACTGGTCGGACCGGGCCATGCAGGCGCCTGACAGCCGCCAGCGCAATGCCATGGGCCAGGTGCTGCTGGCCTGTGTCCCTGGCCTGCTATGCCTGCTCTGGTTGCAGGGCTGGGGCGTGCTGCTCAACCTGCTGTTGTGCAGCGCAACGGCACTGACCTGCGAGGCGGTATCGCTGTATCTGCGTGGCCAGCCAATACGCCCTTTCCTCAGCGACGGCAGCGCGCTGGTCAGCGCCGTGCTGCTGGCGATCGCCCTGCCCACCCTGGCTCCCTGGTGGCTGCCGATGACCGCGGTGCTGGTGGCGATCCCCCTGGGCAAGCACGCATTCGGCGGCGTCGGCCGCAATCCGTTCAACCCGGCCATGCTGGGATACGCCTTCGTGCTGCTGAGCTTCCCGCTGCAAATGACCCACTGGCCGACGGGCAACCTCCAACTGGCAGACAGCCTGGGCCTGGTATTAGGCGACGGCTCGCAGATCGATGCCTGGGCCGGCCCCACGGTACTCGACGTGCTGCGCCACAACCGCAGCCTGACTGTCGACGAGCTGTTCGCCAGCAACCCCGGCTTCGGTAACCTCGGTGGGCGCATCAGCGAATGGCTGAACCTGGCATTCCTGCTGGGCGGCATCTTTCTCCTGCAGCGCCGCGTGTTCACCTGGCATGCCCCAGCGGGGCTACTGGGTGCGCTACTCGTCGTCAGCCTGCTGTTCTGGAACGGCTCGGGGTCGGACTCTCACGGCTCACCGTTGCTGCACCTGTTCAGCGGATCGACCATGCTGGCGGCCTTCTTCATCGCCACCGAACCAGTGTCCGGCCCTCGCCTGCCGCTAGCCCGCCTGTTGTTCGGCATCGGCTGCGGGCTGCTGATCTACTTGATACGCACCTGGGGCAGCTACCCCGACGGCACGGCTTTCGCCGTACTGCTGATGAACCTGGGAGCACCGGCGCTCGATCGCCTTGCAGCCCGGCGCCAGGCCCTCACACCATGAACGCGAGGCTGCGCGACCTGCTCTACCTTGCCTTGGCCGCCGTTTTGGCCGTCGCCGCCACCCTGGTCTGGCGGCAGTGGACATCTGCGCCCATTGCCGATGCCGCACGAGAGCTGCAAGAACAACAATGGCTGGCGGTGCTGCCCCCACAGCGGTACGACAACGATCCACTGCAAGCGCCTCTACCTATTACCAACACCGAACTGCAGCACAGTCGGCTACTGGGCGGCTACCGCGCAACCCTGGTCGGCACTACCAGTGCCATCGTGCTACGCAGCCAGACCCAGGGATATGCTGGCCCCATCATGCTGTCGATCGCCATCGATCCCCATGGCCGCCTGATCGCGACACGGGTGCTGGCACAGGAAGAAAGCCCGGGGCTCGGCGGGCAACTAGGCGACCGTGCGAGCCACTGGATTGAGCAATTCGACCGGCAAGGCGCAGAGGCCAACTGGGCGGTGAAACGCGATCAAGGCGACTTCGACCAGTTGGCCGGCGCCACCGTCACCTCACGCGCAGTGATGGCGGCCTTGCAGGATGCCCTGCGCTACTTCGATGCACACCGCAGCAGTCTGTTGGAGCACACCACCGATGAATAGGTTCTGGCTGCTGGGCAGTGCCCTGGCCCCTTTGCTCGGCGCCACCCAGACCCTGGCGAACGCGCTGGCAATCGGATTGTCGACCCTGTTGCTGGTACTCGGCCACCAAGCGCTGATGCGACCTCTGCGCCGCATGATCGGTGCCCCGCGGATCATCGCCAGCCTGATACTCGCCGCCGCCCTGGCGAGCTGCCTGCAATTGGGCCTGAACGCCTGGGCGCTCCCGCTGGCGCTGAGCCTGGGCCATTATCCTGCCCTGCTGAGCCTGCACTGCGTCGCTGTGGATGCCCTGGCACCGCACACTGGGCGCTGGCCGGCACTCATCCGATATCTGCTGGGCCTGATGGGCCTGTACCTGATATTGGGTGCCTGCCGACAATGGCTGGGACAGAGTGCCGGCATCCACCTGGCGGTCCTGACACCCGGCGCATTGATACTGCTCGGCCTGCTCCTGGCCTTGTACAATCGCCTGCGTCCGGCCCCTGCCACCTCAAGCCGTCAAGGAACGCTTTGACCTCATGAATGCCGCCAAACGCCTGGAGATCTTCCGCAGGCTGCACGAAGACAATCCTGAACCAAAAACCGAATTGGCCTATACCACGCCCTTCGAACTGCTGATTGCCGTCATCCTTTCCGCGCAGGCGACGGATGTCGGCGTCAACAAGGCGACCGCGCGGCTCTACCCTATCGCCAATACGCCCGAGGCGATTTATGCCCTGGGGGTCGAGGGTTTGAGCGAATACATCAAGACCATCGGCCTTTACAACAGCAAGGCGAAGAACGTCATCGAGACCTGCCGCTTGCTGATAGAGCAACACGGCAGCGAAGTCCCGCAAACGCGCGAAGCACTAGAGGCATTGCCCGGCGTCGGTCGCAAGACTGCGAACGTGGTGCTCAATACCGCCTTTGGCCAACTGGCCATGGCGGTCGATACGCACATCTTCCGCGTCAGCAATCGCACCGGCATCGCGCCGGGCAAGACGGTACTGGACGTCGAGAAGAAGCTGATGAAATTCGTACCAAGGGATTACCTGCTCGACGCCCACCACTGGCTCATTCTCCACGGGCGCTACGTCTGCCAGGCACGCAAGCCACGCTGCGGCAGCTGCAGGATCGAAGACTTGTGCGAGTACAGGGACAAGACCTCTGACGATTGAGGCAATAGCGAAAAACCAACCAATTCGATTGAAAAAATCTTTTTTACCGACTCCGTGATTCTCGCTATAAGGACGGCCAATGGCCCTTTGGCTTGGAGTGACACATGAGCACCGATAAAGACGAGCTGATCGAAGATGATTTCGCTGCGCAGGACGAAGACGAACCCCAGGTAGAAACCGCGAAGACCAACCTCAGCAAACGCCGCACCATCGACAATCTGTTGGAAGAACGGCGCCTGCAAAGGCAGCTGGCTGATTTCGATTACGATCTGTAGCGCTGCGAAAAAGCCTCCCGCAAAGGAGGCTTTTCTGTTTCAGGCCAAGCCATGACGCTGGGCCAGCTCGATCAGATCGACCAATGACCGGGCATTGAGCTTGAGTAGCAGTCGGGTCTTGTAGGTGCTGACAGTTTTGTTGCTGAGAAACATGCTGTCAGCGATTTCCTTGTTCGTGCGCCCCCTTGCCAACTGTTGCAATACCATCATTTCACGCCCTGAGAGGCGTTCGACCATCTCCGTCTCACTGCCGCCAGTGACACCGCTGCGGGTCTTGTGCAAAGCCTGGTTGGGAAAGTAGCTGTAACCCGACAGCACGGCCTTGATTGCACTGAGCAGCTCGGTCAATTCCTGCTGTTTGCACACATAACCTGCTGCCCCGGCCTGCATGCAACGCATGGAGAAATGCCCCGGTGCCTGCGATGTCAGTACCAATACCTTGCTGCCCGGACTTGCAGCGGTCATCCGTGCGATCACTTCCAGACCGTCGAGTTTGGGTATACCGATATCGAGCACGACGATATCCGGCAGACACTCTCGGGTCAGTTGCAGCGCATCCACCCCATTGTCCGTTTCCGCCACCACTTCATATCCATGCCGCTCCATCAACATACGTACGGCCAAGCGAATGACCGGATGATCATCCACGATAAGTACTTTATTCATGGGATATCCATTGATCCATTATTCTAGTTTTGACACGCCAAGATAACCGAGCCAATAGCGTAATGGCGCAGCCATTCCCTGATAGAGAGCACTCAAAGATGAAACTTACATCTTTAATAGAAACTTCCTACACCCATTGCGCCGCACTAATCGATGTCTATCCATTCGGCAACATGCTCGTGAAAACTAGCATGAACAGGAAAAGCGACAGGTGGGGATAACGCCTCAAAGCGGTGGGACATTTCGATCTTCTGATAAAGAAAGATTTATTGCCCTGCCAGCAAAGCGGTGTTCTTTCCTGATGAGGAAAGAGCAAACGTTTTCACAGGGAGCCAGAAGCGATACAGATGCGCTGACACCAGGAGATCGAATGCCATGAATAATCCCGCAAAGATCACCCCCTTGGGAATTATCGCCATCTTCGCCAGCGTCATCGAAGCATCGGCGATCGCCTCGCTACCGTTTCTGAACCCAGAGAGCCAGGTGATGTACACCTGGTTTCTAATAGGGTTTCCGTTCTTTCTGACAGTATTGTTCTTCCTGACCCTCAACTTCAACTACGAATCGCTCTACACGCCGGAACACAGAGCCGTACATCGGTCAGCCGACGATTATGGCGAGGGTGAAGCAGCCTCGGCCACGCTGTTCGGGTCGGATGTGCGCCAGACCATCGAAACCGAGATCCTGCCCGAGCTGATTAAACCCCCACAGCACGAACGGCGCTGGACGCTCTATAACCTGAGCGCCCACTCCTGCATCCAACTGTCGGTGCGTGCCATCAAGAAAGGAGAAAAGGTTGCGCTGTAGGTACAGAAGGGCAAAAAAAAACCCGGCCAACAAGGGCCGGGTTTTTCACAACCTGCCAAAACTCAGAGCAACGAACGGCCCTTGTTGGCGGCAATGCGCATGCGCAGTGCGTTGAGCTTGATGAAGCCGGCGGCATCGGCCTGGTTGTAGGCGCCGCCGTCTTCCTCGAAGGTCGCGATGTTGGCGTCGAACAGCGAGTCATCCGACTTGCGACCCACCACGGTGACATTGCCCTTGTACAGCTTCAGGCGGACGACACCGTTCACATTGGTCTGCGAAGCGTCGATCATCTGCTGCAGCATCAGGCGCTCGGGGCTCCACCAGTAGCCGGTGTAGATCAGGCTGGCGTACTTGGGCATCAGCTCATCTTTGAGGTGAGCGACTTCGCGGTCCAGCGTGATGGACTCGATGGCGCGGTGAGCACGCAGCATGATGGTGCCGCCAGGCGTCTCGTAGCAGCCGCGCGACTTCATGCCGACGTAGCGGTTCTCGACGATGTCCAGGCGACCGATGCCGTTGGCGCCGCCGATGCGGTTGAGGTCTGCGAGCACGGTGGCCGGGGTCTTCTCGACGCCGTCGATGGCGACGATGTCGCCATTGCGGTAGGTCAGCTCGATGTAGGTGGCCTGGTCAGGGGCGTTCTCCGGAGAGACGCTCCAACGCCACATGTCTTCCTCGTGCTCGGTCCAGGTATCTTCCAGGACACCGCCTTCGTAGGAGATGTGCAGCAGGTTGGCGTCCATCGAGTACGGCGACTTCTTCTTGCCGTGACGCTCGATCGGAATGCCGTGCTTCTCGGCATAGTCCATGAGTTTTTCGCGGGACAGCAGGTCCCACTCACGCCATGGTGCGATGACCTTGACACCTGGCTTGAGCGCGTAGGCCCCCAGCTCGAAACGCACTTGGTCGTTACCCTTGCCGGTGGCGCCGTGGGAAATGGCGTCAGCGCCGGTTTCGTTGGCGATTTCGATCAGGCGCTTGGCGATCAGCGGACGGGCGATGGAGGTACCCAGCAGGTACTCGCCTTCATACACGGTGTTGGCGCGGAACATCGGGAAGACGAAATCTCGCACGAACTCTTCGCGCAGGTCGTCGATGTAGATTTCCTTGACGCCCATTGCCTGTGCCTTGGCACGGGCCGGCTCGACCTCTTCACCCTGGCCAAGATCTGCGGTGAAGGTCACCACTTCACAGTTGTAGGTGTCTTGCAGCCACTTGAGAATCACCGAAGTATCAAGGCCGCCGGAATACGCCAGTACGACCTTTTTTACGTCCGCCATGCCATCACTCCACGGGGTTGTACGGAAAGCCGTCGATTCTACCGATCTCGCGGGGGAATTTACAGTGGCGCGACAGCTTGTGATGACAAAGCGACAGGAAATGTCGCGAGCGCGACCCGTGGTCGCAGTCAGACTTTCTTCGCACCCGCCGGCAATGCCGCAGGCACGCTGGCCGGCGTAGCGGCCGCCGGCTGCGCCGGGGCGGCAGGTGTCGCATCGCGAGGCTTTTCTGTAGGTTTCTCGATCGGCGTGACACGGTCGAGCTGGATGTTGACCCGGCGATTGCGGGCGCGGTTGGCGGCTGTATTGTTCTTGGCCAGCGGGTAGCGCTCGCCATGGAAACGTACGGTGATCTGCTCTTCAGGCACACCATGGGCCTTGAGGTATTCAGCCACCGCCAGCGCGCGACGGCGCGAAGCGTCGCGATTGGTCAGGCGGTTACCGCTGTTGTCGGAGTGACCGTCAAGCTCGATGTGGTTGACCGATGGGTCGGCCTTCAGATAATCGAGTATCACGTCCAGGCGCGCGCGCGCCGCACTGTCCAGATCGAAACCGGTGCCGGGGAACGGCACCTGGGTCTGGCGAATCTGGTCATAGTTCATCGGCAGGAGTTTGGCGGCACACAATTGATAGTCGCTGTAGGCCTTGGCGAAACTCACCGGCAGTACATGCACCTCCATCGGCCGCCCGCCCTCGCCGGCGTAGTTGCGCACCACGGTGCTGCGACCGTCCAGCAGACCATTGATCAAGCGGCTGGCCTGGCCCTGCGAAGTGCTGAACAGCACGCCATTGCGGCCCATGCGCACCGCCCCCAAGTTGATGTCGCCACGCCCGGGCTGCCAAGGGGCAGCGGCGGCCAGCAGCGTTGCCGAACCTGCGCCCAGTGCATTGCTGTCCGACCGCAGTTGGAAGACCGGCTGCTCACCTGCACGACGCACGAACTCACCGCTGCCGAAACCGTCGATCGGCTGGATCAGCCGGCACTCGAACTGATCGCCCTCGACCTTCCAGGCAATGTTCTCCATGCGAGTCTGGAAGGTAAGTGCTCCGGCCGGCAGGCTGGCACACAGGCTGAACAGGAGTAGGTAACGCTGGCGCACGGGCGGCTCCACAGATTCTGACGGCTTACCTGCAGGCTATCGGACGCTCGTCGGAAAACTTGATAGCCGTGCTGCCCACTGGGTTTTCCGGTAGCATTGACGCCTGAGTTCGAACCGCCTGGAAACCCCAATGTCCGATCGCCTGACCCTCCTGCGTCCCGACGACTGGCACATCCATCTGCGCGATGGTGCTGTGCTGCAACATACCGTCGGCGACGTGGCGCGCACCTTTGCCCGCGCCATCATCATGCCCAACCTGGTTCCGCCGGTACGCAACGCCACCGAAGCCGACGCCTACCGCCAGCGCATCCTCGCCGCCCGTCCGACGGGCAGCCGCTTCGAGCCGCTGATGGTGCTGTACCTGACCGACCGTACCAGCCCCGAGGACATTCGTGCAGCCAAGGCCAGCGGCATCGTCTACGCCGCCAAGCTCTACCCGGCCGGTGCCACGACCAACTCCGATTCGGGCGTGACCAGCATCGACAATATTTTCCCGGCGATCGAAGCAATGGCCGAGGTCGGCCTGCCGCTGCTGGTCCACGGTGAAGTGACGCGCTCGGAGATCGACGTGTTCGATCGCGAAAAGCGCTTCATCGACGAGCACATGCGTCGCCTGGTCGAACGTTTCCCGACGCTCAAGGTAGTGTTCGAGCACATCACCACCAGCGATGCCGCGCAGTTCGTCGCCGAGGCGCCCGCCAACGTCGGCGCCACCATCACCGCCCAGCATTTGCTGTACAACCGCAACCACATGCTGGTCGGCGGTATCCGCCCACACTTCTATTGCCTGCCGATCCTCAAGCGCAACACCCACCAGGTGGCATTGCTTGACGCGGCCACCAGCGGCAACCCGAAATTCTTCCTCGGCACCGATTCGGCGCCACACGCCAAGCACGCCAAGGAAGCTGCCTGCGGCTGCGCCGGCTGCTACACCGCCTACGCGGCCATCGAGCTGTACGCCGAAGCCTTCGAGCAGCGTAATGCCCTGGACAAACTGGAAGGTTTCGCCAGCCTGCACGGCCCGGCGTTCTATGGCCTGCCGGCAAACACCGACACCATCACCCTGGTACGCGAGGACTGGACCGCCCCGGCGAGCCTGCCGTTCGGCGACACCACCGTGGTTCCGCTGCGCGCTGGCGAAACGCTGCGCTGGCGCCTGCTGGAGGACAACGCGTGAGCGAAGACCTTTACGATGACGACCAGGACGGTCAGGTAAGCAGCAGCTCGCGCCACCCGATGGCCGAGCGTTTCCGCGGCTACCTGCCCGTGGTAGTGGACGTCGAGACCGGCGGTTTCAACAGTGCCACCGACGCGCTGCTGGAAATCGCCGCCGTCACCATCGGTATGGACGAGAAGGGCTTCCTGTTCCCGGAACACACCTACTTCTACCGTGTCGAGCCTTTCGAAGGCGCGAATATCGAAGCGGCGGCGCTGGAGTTCACCGGCATCAAGCTGGACCACCCACTACGCATGGCCGTGAGCGAAGAAAGCGCGCTTACCGACATCTTCCGCGGCGTGCGCAAAGCGTTGAAGGCCAATGGTTGCAAGCGGGCGATCCTGGTTGGCCACAACAGCAGCTTCGACCTGGGTTTCCTCAACGCGGCAGTGGCGCGCAACGATCTCAAGCGCAACCCCTTCCACCCGTTCTCCAGCTTCGACACCGCGACGCTGGCCGGCCTGGCCTATGGCCAGACCGTACTGGCTCGGGCCTGCCAGAGTGCCGACATCGACTTCGATGGGCGCGAGGCGCATTCGGCACGTTACGACACCGAGAAGACCGCCGAGCTGTTCTGCGGGATCGTCAACCGCTGGAAAGAGATGGGCGGCTGGCGCGACTTCAACGACTGAGTCGAAATCCGGGAGCGCTCAGCGCTCCTTGGACACCAGACACAAAAAAACCGGCCACATGGGCCGGTTTTTTTTTACGCGTGGCGATTACAGCTTGCCAGCGTTCTCGCTCAGGTACGCCGCAACACCTTCTGGCGAAGCGTTCATGCCCTTGTCGCCTTTCTTCCAGTTGGCCGGGCAGACTTCGCCGTGCTCTTCGTGGAATTGCAGGGCGTCGACCAGACGCAGCAGTTCATCCATGTTGCGGCCCAGTGGCAGGTCGTTGACGATCTGCGAACGGACAACACCGTTCTTGTCGATCAGGAAGGCGCCACGGAAAGCTACGCCGCCTTCGGACTCGACGTCGTAGGCCTTGCAGATTTCGTGGGTGATGTCGGCAGCCAGGGTGTACTTGACCTGACCGATACCGCCGTTGTTGACCGGGGTGTTACGCCAGGCGTTGTGGGTGAAGTGCGAGTCGATCGAAACGCCGATCACTTCCACGCCACGGGCTTCGAAGTCAGGAATACGGTTGTCCAGGGCGATCAGCTCGGACGGGCAGACGAAGGTGAAGTCCAGCGGGTAGAAGAACACCAGGCCGTACTTGCCCTTGATGGCCGAAGCCAGGTTGAAGCTGTCGACGATCTCGCCGTTGCCCAGCACGGCTGGAACGGTGAAGTCCGGGGCTTGTTTACCAACGAGCACGCTCATTCGTTATCTCCTGATGATGGTGAAAAACCGTTGCCCGGGCGAGGCTGGCACGCCCGGCATCCAACAAAGGCCGACCATCATACACGGCTTATCGTGACAGACCGAATCGAACCATCGGTCGCGGGAAGATGAAGCTTTCTTCAAGTGCTTTGACAAGCATTCTCATTACCATTAAGCTCCACTCCATCGACTCAACCAGCGATGGCCTGACCTTATGTATGTATGTCTCTGCGTCGGCGTGACCGATGGACAGATCCGTGATGCGATCTACGAAGGATGCTGCAGCTACAAGGAAGTCCGTGCCGCCACCAACGTCGCCAGCCAGTGCGGCAAGTGTGCGTGTCTCGCCAAGCAGGTGGTCCGCGAAACATTGACCGATCTCCAGCTCAGCCAACAGGCCGCCCTGCCTTACCCGGTAGAATTTAACGCCGCCTGAAACAACCGATTTCGAAGAACCGGACCTCGCGTCCGGTTTTTTTATGCCTGTAATTCAATAAGTTAGCCTTCGAACGCGGTTCACAAACATTCTTATTCCTATTAATTTTCACTTATTATTCAAGAGCTTAGGTTTGACACGCGAAGTTGTCGGGCTCAAACTTCCTGTATTGGCACACTTCTACAGGGCAGGAACCCGATCATGAAAGGCGACGTAAGCGTCATCCAGCATCTCAACAAGATCCTCGGAAACGAGCTGGTCGCGATCAACCAGTACTTCCTGCACGCACGCATGTACGAAGATTGGGGCCTGAACAAGCTCGGCAAGCACGAGTACAAGGAATCCATCGACGAGATGAAGCACGCTGACAAGCTGATCAAGCGTATTCTCTTCCTCGAAGGCATCCCCAACGTCCAGGACCTGGGCAAGCTGCTGATCGGCGAGCACACCAAGGAAATGCTCGAGTGCGACCTGAAGATCGAGCAGAAAGGCCTGGTTGACCTGAAAGCCGCCATCGCGCACTGCGAAACGGTCGGCGACTTCGGCTCGCGCGAGTTGCTCGAAGACATCCTGGAGTCCGAGGAAGAGCACATCGACTGGCTGGAAACCCAGTTGGGCCTGATCGACAAGATCGGCATCGAGAACTACCTGCAGTCGCAGATGGGCGAAGAATAAGCCTCCCTGGATAGCACCCATGAAAAAGCCCCGCCTAGGCGGGGCTTTTTCATGCCGGCGAAAAACCTGGATCAGGCCTCGGAAGCCTTGGCCTTGGCGGCTGCGTCCTTGATCAGGGTCTGCAGCTCACCCTTCTCGAACATCTCCAGCACGATGTCGCTGCCACCCACCAGCTCACCACCCACCCACAGCTGAGGGAAGGTTGGCCAGTTGGCATACTTGGGCAGGTTGGCGCGAATTTCCGGGTTCTGCAGGATGTCGACGTAGGCGAATTTCTCGCCACAACCCATCACAGCCTGCGAAGCACGGGCCGAGAAGCCGCACTGCGGGGCATTCGGCGAGCCTTTCATGTAAAGCAGAATGGTGTTGTTGGCAATCTGCTCTTTGATTGTTTCGATGATATCCATGGAGCACCTCGGCTGAACTTTCCGACACGGTCGTCGGCACGGTGAGGCATTGTATCGGAAAGCCGAGTGTCGTGCTTGGTAATGGACCTGGGGCGTTGAGCAGGTCCATTTCGCAATCAAGCCGCCTCCACCTGCACCGGCACGCCATTGAGCGCGGCATTGCCCGACAACGCATCGCGCAGCAATTCATCGGTCAGGTCATTGGCGCTCACTCCCGGTTGGGCGTGGGCGATCTGCAAACGTACCCCCTGGCGACCGTGCCCGTAGCCATGTGGAAGGCTGACCACTCCCGGCATTACCTCCTCACTGGCAAGCACCTGCACCTCCAGACTACCGGTACGCGAGCGAACCCTCACCCACTGCCCGTCCTCCAGCTGGCGCTGCTGCAAGTCCTGCGGATGCATCAGCAACTGGTGGCGGGGCTTGCCTTTGACCAGGCGATGGTAGTTGTGCATCCAGGAATTGTTGCTGCGCACATGCCGGCGCCCGATCAGCAGCAACTGGTCGGACTCCATCGGCACCTGCCGGGCCAGGCGCTGCAGATCGTCGAGCAGCACCTGCGGTGCGGCCTCCACCGCCTGGGCCGGAGTGCGCAAGCGGGTTGCGAGGTTTGGCTGCAACGGCCCCAGGTCAAGACCATGGGGATGCTGGTCCAACACCTGCAGTGACAGCCCCCAGGACGACGCCTCACCACGTGGCCCCTTGCGCAGCGCCAGATCGATCATCTGCGCTGGAGGCAGGGTCGGCTTGAGCTCGAGCGCCGCACGCTCGGCGAACGCCCGGGCCAGCCCGACAAAGATCTCCCAATCATGCAGCGCCCCCTCAGGCTTGGCCAGGATAGCCCGATTGAAGCGGGTGACGTTACGCACTGCCAGCAGGTTGAAGGTGCTGTCGTAGTGATCGTTTTCCAGTGCCGACGTGGAGGGCAGGATCAGGTCGGCGTGGCGAGTGGTTTCATTGATGTACAGGTCGATGCTGAGCATGAACTCAAGACCCGCAAGAGCCCCATCGAGCTGGCGACCATTGGGAGTGGACAGCACCGGGTTGCCGGCGACGGTCACCAGCGCCCTCACCTGCCCTTCGCCGGGTGTCAGCACTTCCTCGGCCAACGCTGCAACCGGCAGCTCCCCGCCGTACTCCGGGAGGCCCGAAACCCGACTCTGCCACTGGTTGAAATGACCGCCCGAGGTGCTGGCGACCAGGTCAACCGCAGGCTCGGTGCACAGTGCACCACCTTGGCGGTCGAGGTTGCCGGTAACCAGGTTGACCAGTTGCACCAACCAATGGCAAAGCGTGCCAAAGGTCTGGGTGGAGACGCCCATGCGCCCGTAGCACACGGCACTGCCGGCCGCGGCGAAATCTCGCGCCAACTGGCGAATCTGCCCAGCTTCGATGCCGCAAAGCGGACTCATGGCCTGCGCCGTGAAGGGCGCGATCGCCTCGCGCACCTGCTCAAGCCCATTGACCGGCAGGTGCGAGCCACGCGCCAGGTTTTCGCTGAACAAGGTATTGAGCAGACCACACAGCAGCGCGGCATCACCGCCAGGACGGATGAACAGGTGCTGGTCGGCCATCGCCGCCGTTTCACTGCGTCGGGGGTCGATCACCACGAGTCGCCCGCCGCGCGCGCGCAGCGCCTTCAAGCGCTTTTCCACGTCCGGCACGGTCATGATGCTGCCGTTGGACGCCAATGGATTGCCGCCAAGGATGAGCATGAAATCGGTGTGGTCGATATCCGGGATCGGCAGCAGCAGGCCATGACCATACATCAGGTGGCTGGTCAGGTGCTGGGGCAACTGGTCGACGGAGGTGGCGGAAAACCGGTTGCGCGTCTTGAGCAGCCCCAAAAAGTAGTTGCTGTGAGTCATCAGGCCGTAATTGTGCACGCTGGGATTGCCCTGGTAGACCGCCACGGCATTGCGCCCGTGCGCCTGCTGGATGCTCCACAAGCGTTCCGCAGCCAGCGCGAAGGCCTCTTCCCAGGTGATCGGCTCCCAGCGCTCCCCCACGCGCCGATGAGGCTGGCGCAAGCGGTCAGGGTCTTCCTGGATGTCCTGCAGCGCCACCGCCTTCGGACAGATGTGCCCACGGCTGAACGGGTCCTGCGGATCGCCCTTGATCGCGCTGATCGACGCCCGCCCGTCGGGCGCATGGCTGACTTCGATGCTGAGGCCGCAGATTGCCTCGCACAGGTGACAAGCACGGTGATGCAGGGTCTTGGTCATGGCCGCCTCTGCCTTGTTGTTCTGGAAGCGCTGACTATGCCCCCGGCCGCCCACCGATGCCACGCCGCTTAGTCACGTGAATCGGGCGTCATCAGGCACACGATTCGCGACACGGCGTTTGCCAAAGCCCCGTCAAGCCGTGTACAAACCCCTGTAGAAAATAAAAAACAGACCTTCCACAAGGGTTTACGACACCCTTTGAAACAGCCCCGCTGTTTCCCCTCTTGGTTTCAGGCGACATTTAATTATAGTATTGCGCCTTTCCCTATTCCGTCCGCCCCGTGCGGCTTACGCCGCAGGTCACTCCCGTTGTCAAAAAAAACCATACGGTCGACCTGCAAACCGTTGCAGATAAGGTAGTCAATCATGAGCACCAGGCACTTTCTCTCCCTGCTGGATTTCACCGCTGACGAATTGCTCGGCGTGATCCGTCGAGGCATCGAGCTGAAGGACCTGCGCAAGCGAGGCGTGCTCTTCGAACCCCTGAAGAACCGCGTGCTGGGGATGATCTTCGAGAAGTCCTCGACCCGCACCCGCGTATCGTTCGAAGCGGGCATGATCCAGCTCGGCGGCCAGGCGATCTTCCTGTCCCCGCGCGACACCCAGCTGGGTCGCGGCGAGCCGATCAGCGACAGCGCCATCGTGCTCTCGAGCATGGTCGACGCGGTAATGATCCGCACCCATGCCCACAGCACGCTGACCGAATTCGCTGCGCACTCGAAGGTGCCGTTGATCAACGGTCTGTCCGACGAATCGCACCCCTGCCAACTGCTGGCGGACATGCAGACCTTCGTCGAACACCGCGGCTCGATCCAGGGTAAGACCGTGGCCTGGATCGGTGATGGCTTCAATATGTGCAACTCCTACATCGAGGCTGCCCGCCAGTTCGATTTCCAGCTGCACATCGCTTGCCCGGAGGGCTACGAGCCCGATCCACGCTTCCTCGAACTCGGTGGCGAGCACGTACGGATCATCCGTGATCCGAAGGAAGCGGTACGCGGCGCGCACCTGGTGACCACGGATGTCTGGACTTCCATGGGCCAGGAAGAGGAAACTGCACGGCGCCTGGCGCATTTCGCGCCTTACCAGGTCACCCGCGAGCTGCTCGACCTGGCGGCACCCGACGCCCTGTTCATGCACTGCCTGCCCGCTCACCGCGGTGAGGAGATCAGCCAGGACCTGCTAGACGACCCACGTTCGGTCGCCTGGGACCAGGCCGAGAACCGCCTGCATGCACAGAAGGCTCTTCTTGAATTCCTTGTAGAACCGGCTTACCACCACGCATGAGTCAACCCCTGCTGCTCAATCTGCGCAACCTCGCCTGCGGCTATGGCGAGCAGCGCATCGTCCAGAACCTCAATCTGCACCTGAACGCAGGCGACATCGGTTGCCTGCTGGGTTCATCGGGTTGCGGCAAAACCACCACCCTGCGCGCCATCGCCGGCTTCGAGCCGGTGCATGACGGCGAGATCCAGCTGGCCGGAGACGTCATCTCCCGTGCAGGCTTCACCCTCGCCCCGGAAAAACGCCGGATCGGCATGGTATTCCAGGACTACGCGCTGTTCCCGCACCTGACCGTGGCACAGAACATCGCTTTCGGCATCGGCAAACATCCACGCCAAGGCGAAGTGGTCAATGAAATGCTCGAGCTGGTCAAGCTCGGCGGGCTGGGCGCACGCTATCCTCACGAACTTTCCGGCGGCCAGCAGCAGCGTGTCGCCCTGGCCCGCGCGCTGGCGCCAGAGCCGCAGTTGCTGCTGCTCGACGAGCCGTTCTCCAACCTCGACGTGGAGCTGCGCCGACGCCTGAGCCACGAGGTCCGCGACATTCTCAAGAGCCGTGGCACCAGCGCAATCCTGGTCACCCACGACCAGGAAGAAGCCTTCGCCGTCAGCGATCATGTCGGCGTATTCAAGGAAGGTCGCCTGGAACAATGGGATACGCCCTACAACCTCTATCACGAGCCCCAGACGCCGTTCGTGGCCAGTTTCATCGGCCAGGGCTACTTCATCCGCGGCCAGATGAGCAGCCCGGAAGCAGTGAACACCGAGCTCGGGGAACTGCGCGGCAATCGCGCCTACTTGATGCCAGTAGGCAGTTCAGTGGACGTCCTCCTGCGCCCGGACGACATCGTGCACGCACCGGACAGCACGCTGCGCGCGCGTATCAATGGCAAGAGTTTCCTGGGCGCCTCGACGCTCTATCGTCTGGAACTGCCCACCGGTAGCCAACTGGAGGCGATTTTCCCCAGTCATGTCGATCACCAGGTCGGCCAGGACGTAGGCATCGCCGTCGCGGCTGACCATCTGGTGCTGTTCGCCGTACCGGGCAGTGTCGCGGCGCAATTGCAGGCCCAGGAGAACGGCGTACGCCGCTACAGTTCGGCGACCTGAAGGCGCTCTGCTGCGCGCCCTCAGCCTCTGCCGATCCCGGCAAACCTGCCCTGGGTATGCTCGGCCAGCACTGCTGCTGCCAGCTCCACTTCCAGCCCGCGCCGTCCGGCGCTGACATGAATGCTGTCGAACTGCTGCGCCGACTCATCGATGAAGGTGCGCAGGCGTTTCTTTTGCCCCAGAGGGCTGATACCACCGACCAGATATCCCGTGGCCCGCTGGGCTGCGGCAGGGTCGGCCATCTCGCACTTCTTGACCCCGGCAGCCTGGGCGAGCGCCTTGAGGTCCAGCGTGCCGATCACCGGCACCACCGCCACCAGCAACTCACCTTTTTCGCTGCTGGCCAGCAGTGTCTTGAATACCCGCTGCGGATCGAGCCCGAGCTTCTCGGCGGCTTCCAGGCCATAGGAGGCGGATTTGGGATCGTGTTCGTAGCTGAGCACGCGATGTTCGGCGCGCGCCTTCTTCAGCAGGTCGAGTGCGGGGGTCATGTACAGCTCCAGTCGATGACGGCGTGCCGGCTACTTTAGGGTAAATCCCGGAGGCCAGCCAGCGCACGTCGGGGCGTGCACCGGACCTGTGCAGGCAGGATCCTGTTCGCGGGTCAGAATGTGGCCGATGGTTCACTTTCGACCTTTGACATCAGCGTTTCTTGTCTATATTTTTTCGTTTCTGAAGAAACACGCACATAAACAGTGCACATTCGTACACTCGCCGGTCGTTCATGGGGATGGACAACCGGCGTCGACAGCCGGGCGTCCTGCGCCTCAGAACAACAAGAACCGAAGGTCCTACATGACGACAGCTCTACGACAACCAACACTTTCCGGCCAGTGCATGGCCGAGTTCCTGGGTACTGCGTTGCTCATCTTCTTCGGTACCGGTTGCGTGGCCGCGCTCAAGGTCGCGGGTGCCAGCTTCGGACTCTGGGAAATCAGCATCATCTGGGGCGTCGGCGTCAGCATGGCGATCTACCTCAGCGCCGGCGTTTCCGGTGCGCACCTGAACCCGGCAGTCAGCATCGCACTCACCCTGTTCGCCGGTTTCGACAGGCGCAAACTGCCTTTCTATATGCTCGCCCAGATCTGTGGCGCCTTCTGCGGTGCGGCACTGGTCTACACCCTGTACAGCACGCTTTTCTTCGATTTCGAACAGGCGCACGGCATGGTCAGGGGCAGCCAGGCCAGCCTCGAGCTGGCGTCGGTGTTCTCCACCTATGCGCATCCATCGCTATCCATCGGCCAGGCATTTCTGGTCGAAGTGGTGATCACAGCAATCCTCATGGCCGTGATCATGGCCCTCACCGATGACAATAACGGCCTGCCGCGTGGCGCCACCGCACCGCTGCTGATCGGCCTGCTGATTGCGGTGATCGGTAGCGCCATGGGGCCGCTCACCGGCTTTGCGATGAACCCGGCCCGGGATTTCGGGCCCAAACTCATGACATTCCTGGCGGGTTGGGGCGAAATTGCCTTCACTGGTGGACGGGACATTCCCTACTTCCTGGTTCCGGTGTTCGCACCGATCCTTGGCGCGTGCCTGGGGGCCGCGGGCTATCGCGTCCTGATCGCCCGCAACCTGCCGACGGCCGACGCCGCAAACCCAAAGACAGATGCTGCTACCCAGGGCGATACTCAAACTTCCTGAGGCTGGCGCTGCGGGATCTCGCCCGCGCGCTGACTCACTCCCTTTTCGTGCAAGGCAACGACCATGACAGACACCCAGGATAAGAACTACATCATCGCCCTGGACCAGGGCACCACCAGTTCGCGGGCGATCATCTTCGACCGCGACGCCAATGTGGTCGGCACCTCCCAGCGCGAGTTCGCCCAACACTATCCGCAGGCCGGCTGGGTCGAACACGATCCGATGGAGATCTTCGCCACGCAGAGCGCGACCATGGTCGAGGCCCTGGCGCAGGCAGGTCTGAGCCACGCCCAGGTGGCGGCGATCGGTATCACCAACCAGCGTGAAACCACTGTGGTGTGGGACAAGGAAACCGGTCGCCCGGTATACAACGCCATCGTCTGGCAGTGCCGTCGCAGCACCGAGATCTGCGCCCAGCTCAAGCGTGACGGCCACGAACAGTACATCCGCGAAACCACCGGCCTGGTCACCGACCCGTACTTCTCCGGCACCAAGCTCAAGTGGATCCTCGACAACGTCGAAGGTGCCCGCGAGCGTGCCGAACGTGGCGAACTGTTGTTCGGCACCGTCGACAGCTGGCTGATCTGGAAATTCTCTGGCGGCAAGGTGCACGTCACCGACTACACCAACGCCTCACGCACGCTGATGTTCAACATTCACACCCTGCAATGGGATGACAAGCTGCTGGACATTCTCGGCATCCCGCGGCAGATGCTGCCCCAGGTGCGCCCGTCGTCGGAGGTCTACGGCCACACCAAGAGCGGTATCGCCATCGCCGGTATCGCCGGCGACCAGCAGTCGGCGCTGTTCGGCCAGATGTGCGTGGAGCCGGGCCAGGCCAAGAATACCTATGGCACCGGCTGCTTCCTGCTGATGAACACCGGCGACAAGGCCGTCACCTCGTCTCACGGCCTGCTCACCACCATCGCCTGCGGCCCTCGCGGCGAAGTGGCCTACGCCCTCGAAGGCGCAGTGTTCAACGGTGGTTCCACGGTCCAGTGGCTGCGCGACGAGCTGAAGATCGTCAACGACGCGCTCGACACCGAGTACTTCGCCAGCAAGGTGAAGGACAGCAATGGCGTCTACCTGGTACCGGCCTTCACCGGCCTCGGCGCACCCTACTGGGACCCGTACGCCCGCGGCGCCCTGTTCGGCCTCACCCGAGGCGTCAAGGTCGACCACATCATCCGTGCCGCCCTGGAATCGATCGCCTACCAGACCCGCGATGTGCTCGACGCCATGCAGCACGACTGCGGCCAGCGACTCTCGGAGCTGCGGGTTGATGGCGGTGCAGTGGCCAACAACTTCCTCATGCAGTTCCAGGCCGACATTCTCGGCACCTGCGTGGAGCGTCCGAAAATGCGCGAAACCACCGCCCTCGGCGCCGCCTACCTGGCAGGCCTGGCCTGTGGCTTCTGGAGCAGCCTCGACGAGTTGCGTGACAAGGCGATCATCGAACGCGAATTCAGCCCGCAACTGGATGATACGCAGAAAGAAAAGCTGTACGCGGGCTGGAAGAAAGCCATCGAGCGCACCCGCGATTGGGAAGATCACGAAGGCTGACTTCATCAGCCCAACCCAATCCCGTTCAGCAACGGCCTTGCACGCCCGATCACGGCGCAAGGCCGCTTCCACAGAAGCGCCGGTCTCAGGCTAGCGACGACAGTCTACTGGTCGTCATCCCCTTCCTACGGCATCATTGCAGCATTTGTCCGGCAGCCCCAAAGGACCGCCCATGAATCTGCCCCCTCGCCAACAACAAATCCTCGAACTGGTGCGCGAACGCGGCTACGTCAGTATCGAGGAAATGGCGCAGTTGTTCGTCGTCACGCCCCAGACCATCCGTCGTGACATCAACCAGCTCGCCGAGGTCAACCTGTTGCGCCGCTATCATGGTGGTGCCGCCTATGACTCGAGCGTCGAGAACACCGCCTACGCCATGCGCGCCGACCAGATGCGCGACGAGAAACAGCGCATCGCCGAGGCCGTCGCACGGCAGATCCCCGATCACGCCTCGCTGTTCATCAATATCGGTACCACCACCGAATCCATCGCCCGGGCCCTGCTCAACCACAGCCACCTGAAGGTCATCACCAACAACCTGCACGTGGCGTCGATCCTCGGTGCCAAGGATGACTTCGAAGTCCTGGTGGCAGGCGGTACGGTTCGCCGTGACGGCGGTGTCGTGGGGCAGGCCAGCGTCGACTTCATCAGCCAGTTCAAGGTCGATTTCGCCCTGGTCGGCATCAGTGGCATCGATGAAGACGGCAGCCTGTTGGACTTCGACTACCAGGAAGTACGGGTATCCCAGGCCATCATCGCCAATGCCCGACAGGTCATCCTCGCCGCAGACTCCAGCAAGTTCGGGCGCAACGCCATGGTGCGCCTGGGCTCGATCAACCTGATCGACTGCCTGGTGACCGACCAGCATCCCACCCCCACGCTCACGCAGCTGCTGAACCAGTACAAGATCCGCCTGGAAGTGGTCTGAGCGCGCAGCGCTGAACCTCACCGGTGGCGAGCCGCCGGTGAGACAGCGCCATAAAATGTTCAATAATGTTCACTTTATTGCCATCTGATCAGTATTTTCTATGATCAGCGACTGGCGATGGCCTTTTTGTTGCGCTACTATTTTCGGAAACGAACATAGATGTTCACATTCGCTGTGAACCGCCCTCAGGAGGCCTTGCCCGTGTCCCAGCCCGTCCAGCCCCAGCCGCCCCTCGCCGACTGCTATGACCTCGCCGTGATCGGCGGTGGCATCAATGGCGTCGGTATCGCCGCCGATGCTGCCGGGCGTGGCCTGAAGGTCTTCCTGTGCGAGAAGGACGACCTTGCCCAGCACACCTCCTCGGCGAGCAGCAAACTGATCCATGGTGGCCTGCGCTACCTGGAACACTACGAATTCCGCCTGGTACGTGAAGCCCTGGCCGAGCGCGAAGTGCTGCTGGCCAAGGCGCCGCACATCGTCAAGCCCATGCGCTTCGTGTTGCCACATCGTCCCCATCTGCGTCCGGCCTGGATGATTCGCGCTGGCCTGTTCCTCTACGATCATCTGGGCAAGCGCAAGCGCCTGGGCGGCTCGCGCAGCCTGCGTTTCGGTGCGGGCTATCCGCTCAAGCCGACGATCACACGCGGCTTCGAATACGCCGATTGCGCAGTCGATGACGCTCGCCTGGTGGTGCTCAACGCCATGGCCGCACGTGAAAAAGGCGCCCACCTGCACACCCGTACCCGCTGCCTGCGCGCCGAGCGCGTCGATGGCCTGTGGCAGGTCGAACTGCAGCATGCCGACGGCAGCCTGCAGACCATTCGCGCCCGCGCCCTGGTCAATGCCGCCGGTCCTTGGGTGGCAAGCTTCATCAAGGACGACCTCAAGCTCGATGCGCCCTACGGCATCCGCCTGATCCAGGGCAGCCATCTCATCGTGCCGCGGCTGTATGAAGGCGAACACGCCTACATCCTGCAGAACGAAGACCAGCGCATCGTCTTCTGCATCCCTTATCTGGACCGCTTCACCCTGATCGGCACCACCGACCGTGAATACAGCGGCGACCCGGCCAAGGTGGCGATCACCGACGCGGAAACCGACTACCTGCTCAAGGTGGTCAACGAACATTTCAATCATCAATTGTCACGCGCCGACATCCAGCACACCTACTCCGGCGTACGCCCGCTGTGCAACGACGAGTCGGACAACCCTTCTGCCGTCACCCGCGACTACACCCTGGCGTTGTCCGCCAGCGAGGGGCAGGCGCCCCTGCTTTCGGTGTTCGGCGGCAAGCTGACCACCTACCGCAAGCTGGCAGAATCAGCGATGACCGAACTCAAGCCTTTCTTCTCCCAGATGCGCGGCAGCTGGACTGCCAGCGCGCCATTGCCAGGGGGCGAAGGCATGACCAGCGTGCAGGCCCTGGTCGATGCCGTTCTGGCGCGCCACGGCTGGCTGCCGGTGGACATCGCCAAGCGCTGGGTGCTGACTTACGGCAGTCGTGTCTGGCGCCTGCTTGAGGGTGTACAAGGGCCGGATGACCTTGGTCAGTCGATCGGTGGTGGTTTGTTCAGCCGCGAGGTGGATTACCTGTGCGCTGCAGAATGGGCCGTCAGCGTGGACGATATTCTCTGGCGCCGCACCAAACTGGGCCTGTTCACCAATGCTGCCGAGCAACAGGCCCTGGCCGACTACCTGCAGCAGGCCGCCTCGAACCGGGCGCGAGTCCGCGCGGCCTGAGTCCATTGACGGGCTGGCGCAACACCAGCCCGTCCCTTGCCTTGCAGGCGCGTAAACCCCTCAGGGCCCTGCTGCGCAGGTCGAGCGTCAACTCGTCGATCACCTCGTATCCTTCTTCAATCTCCAGGTCAGCCAAGCGCGTATGAACGCGCGCTTTCGCTGAACCAGTAGTGACGTGCCCTTTTCACCCTGACCACTATGGTCATGACACCCGGCGCCCACCCATTCGGATTTCCGAACGCCGCCAGACCAGTCATTCGGAAACCCGCACGCCCACCCTTGGAAATAATTCGTCAGAAAAGATTAATTCCCAGGAAATACGCGGCGTTATGATGAATGTCGGAGCTTGGCACGAGTCATGCTCTACACTTGGTAGCCGAACGCACACCGCTTCTTGTTGTGTTCGTTGAACGAAGAGTCCGCCAACGGCTCCATAAAAAAAACAAACGTCGAGGAAAATTTGATGCGTATCGTTCGTCAATTGCTGGGCGCTGCAATCGCCGCCGCCGTCATCGCTTCGCCGGTCATGGCCGAAGAGCTGACCGGCACCCTGAAGAAGATCAAGGATTCCGGCACCATCACCCTGGGCCACCGTGACTCCTCCATTCCGTTTTCCTACCTGGCAGGCAGCACTACACCCGTGGGCTACTCCCACGACGTCCAGCTGGCTGTGGTCGAAGCCCTGAAGAAGCAACTGGGCACCGACATCAAGGTCAAGTACAACCTCGTCACCTCCCAGACCCGCATCCCGCTGGTGCAGAACGGCACCGTCGACCTGGAGTGCGGCTCTACCACCAACAACGTCGAGCGCCAGCAGCAAGTCGGCTTCTCGGTCGGCATCTTCGAAGTCGGCACCCGTCTGCTGACCAAGGTCAAGGACGGTCAGCCCTCCTACAAAGACTTCCCGGACCTGGCCGGCAAGAACGTCGTGACCACCGCCGGCACCACCTCCGAGCGCCTGCTCAAGGCGATGAACGCCGACAAGCAGATGAAGATGAACGTGATTTCCGCCAAGGACCACGGTGAAGCCTTCAACATGCTCGAAAGCGGCCGCGCCGTAGCCTTCATGATGGACGACGCCCTGCTGGCCGGCGAAATGGCCAAGGCCAAGAAACCGACCGACTGGGTCATCACCGGCACCCCGCAATCGTACGAAATCTACGGCTGCATGGTGCGCAAGGACGATGCGCAGTTCAAGAAAGCGGTCGATGACGCCATCGTCGCCTACTACAAGTCGGGCGCCGTGCAGAAGAGCTACGACAAGTGGTTCCAGCAGCCAATCCCACCGAAAGGCCTGAACCTGCAGTTCCCGATGAGCGAAGAGCTGAAGAAGCTGATCGCAGAGCCTACCGACAAGGCTGCGGACGAAACCAAGTCCTGATCCCCTGCTGAAATGGCCCGTGTGCTCCACCAAGCACGAATCCAACCGACGGGCCACGCATAAGTGTCTAACCTTTACTTCCGAGGGCGCCCAGCGCTCTCGGAAGTTCAAAGGTGCCCGTGAAACAACCGTCTGAGGGGAAATCCCGATGAATTACAACTGGGACTGGGGCGTGTTCTTCAAGTCCACTGGCGTGGGCAGCGAAATCTATCTGGACTGGTACGTCACCGGTCTGGGCTGGACCATCGCCATCGCCATCTGCGCCTGGATCATCGCCTTGCTGCTGGGATCGCTGCTTGGCGTGATGCGCACCGTGCCGAACCGTCTGGTATCAGGCATCGCCACCGCCTACGTGGAACTGTTCCGCAACGTACCGCTGCTGGTGCAGCTGTTCATCTGGTACTTCCTGGTACCGGACCTGCTTCCGGAGGGCCTGCAGGAGTGGTTCAAGCAGGACCTCAACCCAACCACCTCGGCACTGATCAGCGTAATCATCTGCCTTGGCCTGTTCACCGCCGCGCGTGTCTGCGAACAAGTGCGCACCGGTATCCAGGCCCTGCCCCGCGGACAGGAGTCTGCCGGGCGCGCGATGGGCTTCAGCCTGCCGCAGATCTACATGAACGTGCTGCTGCCACAGGCCTACCGGATCATCATTCCGCCGCTCACCTCCGAATTCCTGAACGTGTTCAAGAACTCCTCGGTGGCGTCGCTGATCGGCTTGATGGAGCTGCTGGCCCAGACCAAGCAGACCGCCGAGTTCTCCGCCAACCTGTTCGAGGCCTTCACCCTGGCCACGCTGATCTACTTCACCCTGAACATGGGCCTGATGCTGCTGATGCGCATGGTCGAGAAGAAAGTTGCCGTACCTGGCCTGATTTCCGTGGGAGGTAAGTAATGGACATGGATTTCAGCGAAATCATCCCTGCCCTGCCCGCCCTGTGGGACGGCATGGTCATGACCTTGCAACTGATGGTCATGGGTGTGGTCGGTGGTATCGCGCTGGGGACCGTCCTGGCGCTGATGCGGTTGTCGTCGAGCAAGCTGCTGGCCAATATCGCCGGCGCCTACGTCAACTACTTCCGCTCCATCCCGCTGCTGCTGGTGATCACCTGGTTCTACCTGGCCGTGCCCTTCGTGCTGCGCTGGATTACCGGCGAAGACACCCCGATCGGCGCGTTCACCTCCTGCGTCGTGGCCTTCATGATGTTCGAGGCGGCCTACTTCTGCGAAATCGTGCGTGCCGGCGTGCAGTCGATCTCCAAGGGCCAGATGGGCGCCGCGCAGGCACTGGGCATGACCTACGGCCAGTGCATGCGCCTGATCATCCTGCCCCAGGCGTTCCGCAAGATGACCCCGCTGCTGCTGCAGCAGAGCATCATCCTGTTCCAGGACACCTCGCTGGTCTACACCGTGGGCCTGGTGGACTTCCTCAACTCGGCACGCTCCAACGGCGACATCATCGGGCGCTCCCACGAGTTCCTGATCTTTGCCGGCGTCGTGTACTTCCTCATCAGTTTCTCCGCTTCCTGGTTGGTCAAGCGTCTGCAAAAAAGGATCGCCGTATGATTTCCATCAAGAATGTCAACAAGTGGTACGGGGACTTCCAGGTGCTGACCGATTGCACCACCGAGGTCAAGAAAGGTGAAGTGGTGGTGGTCTGCGGCCCATCCGGCTCGGGCAAGTCCACCCTGATCAAGTGCGTCAACGCGCTGGAGCCGTTCCAGAAGGGCGACATCGTGGTCGACGGCACTTCGATCGCCGATCCGAAGACCAACCTGCCCAAACTGCGTTCGCGGGTGGGCATGGTATTCCAGCACTTCGAGCTGTTCCCGCACCTGTCGATCACCGAAAACCTGACCATCGCCCAGCGCAAGGTGCTCGGCCGCAGCGAGGCGGAAGCCACCAAGAAAGGCCTGGCCTTGCTCGACCGCGTAGGCCTCGGCGCCCATGCCAAGAAGCACCCCGGCCAGCTCTCCGGCGGCCAGCAGCAGCGCGTGGCGATCGCCCGCGCCCTGTCGATGGACCCGATCGTCATGCTGTTCGACGAACCGACCTCGGCACTGGACCCGGAAATGGTCAACGAAGTACTGGACGTGATGGTAGAGCTCGCCCATGAGGGCATGACCATGATGTGCGTGACCCACGAAATGGGCTTCGCCCGCAAGGTCGCCAACCGGGTGATCTTCATGGACAAGGGCAACATCATCGAGGACTGCCAGAAGGAAGACTTCTTCGGCAAACCCGAAGGTCGCCACGAACGCACCCAGCACTTCCTCAGCAAGATCCTGCAGCACTGATGATCCCGGTGTCCGCTGCCTGCCAGGGCAGCGGACGCTGGTCGTGACAAGGCCACTGTGATGAAATGCGATCCTTCGCTACTTCGCCCTGCCAAGCCTGCCGTGAAATCCCGCCTGATCCGCCAACTGTTCCTCCCACCACTGATCGTCCTGCTGATGGTCGGTCTGGGCCTGGTCGGCTACATGATCAGCGAAAACAACGGCATCCGCGCCCTGAGCGAGAACGGCGAGCGCCAGCTCGAGCTGCACGCGCGCACGGTCGAAAGCGAAATCAGCAAGTACACCTACCTGCCGAGTCTGCTGGAGCTCGAAGACAGCGTCTCGCAACTGCTCGCCGAACCTGACGGCGGCTCGCGGCAGGTCGTCAACGAATACCTCGAAGGCCTGAACCGCCGCAGCCGCAGCCGGGCGATCTACGTCCTGGACACCAGCGGCCGGGTGCAGGCCACCAGCAACTGGCGCGACGCCGACTCCTTCCTGGGGGAAGACCTGGCCTTCCGCGCCTATTTCCAGGACGCCGTGCGCGGTCAGCCTGGGCGTTTCTACGGCATCGGCAGCACCACCGGGGAAGCCGGCTACTATCTGGCCCATGGCCTGGAAGAGCACGGCAAGATCATCGGCGTCGCGGTGATCAAGGTCCGCCTGGACACCCTGGAAGAGCGCTGGCAACGCGCCCGCCTCGAAGCATTCGTCAGCGACGAGAACGGCATCATCATCCTTTCCAGCGATCCCGCCCGGCGGCTGAAGTCGGTGCGCCCGCTGACCCCGCAGATCAAGGAAGAGCTGGCGCGCAGCCTGCAGTACTACTGGTGGCCACTCAACGAACTGCAACCGCTGGCCCGCGAGACGCTGGGCGATGGTGTAGAAAAACTGACTTTCCCGGCCAACAGCGAAACCGCCCAGGGCAAAGTGCGTGAAGTCGCCTACCTGGCCCAGACCCGGCGCCTGGCTGACACCCCCTGGCACTTCACCCTGCTCACCCCGCTGCAGGATCTGCATCGCGAGTCGATGGTCCAGGGCATCCTGGTCGGCGTTGCCTTCGCCCTGCTGGCAATCCTCGGCATCGCCTGGAACGAGCGGCGCAAGGTGATCGCCACGCGCCTGGCTGCCCGCGAAGCCCTGGAAGAAGCCAATAGCCTGCTGGAGCGGCGGATCACCGAACGTACCGCCGACCTGCGTGCCAGCAACGAACGACTCAAGGGGCAGATCCGCGAACGACGTCACGCCGAGCAGACCCTGCGCCATGCCCAGGACGAGTTGGTCCAGGCCGGCAAGCTGGCAGCCATCGGGCAGATGTCGACCAGCATCGCCCATGAACTGAACCAGCCGCTGGCGGCACTGCGTACCCTGTCGGGCAATACCGTGCGCTTCCTCGAACGCGGAGCCTTCGAGACCGCCAGCACCAACCTGCGCACCATGAACGACCTGATCGACCGCATGGGGCGCATCACGGCCAGCCTGCGCTCCTTCGCCCGGCGTGGCGAGGACAGCGGCCGCGCCTCGCTGGGCAAGGCGGTGGAGGCGTCCCTGCAGGTGCTCGGCAACCGCATCGGCGCGTGCAACCTGCAATTGCATCGCCAATTCGATGACCAGCCGCTGGCGATCGACCAGACGCGCCTGGAACAGATCCTGGTCAACCTGCTTGGCAACGCCCTCGACGCCATGACCGCCCAACCCCAACCACAGCTGTGGCTGGAGGGCGAACTGGCAGGCGACAGATACCGCCTGCGGGTTCGCGACAACGGCCACGGCATTGACATCGAGGCCCGCAAGCACCTGTTCGAACCGTTCTTCACCACCAAACCGGGCGAGCATGGCCTGGGCCTGGGCCTGACCTTGTCGGCCAGCCTCGCCACAGCCGCCAAGGGCACCTTGAGCGTCGAGCACCCCGCTGGCGGCGGTACAGCCTTCATCCTCACCCTGCCCCTGGTCACCTCCCCCACAGACTCGGCCGATGCCCCATGAACGAAGGGTCCCCATGAACCAAGCACCCTTGACTGTCCTGATCGTCGAAGACGACCCCCACGTGCTGCTCGGTTGCCAGCAGGCGCTGGCGCTCGAGGATATCGCTTGCGAAGGCGTTGGCAGCGCCGAACAGGCCCTGGAGCGGATCGGTGACGATTTCGCCGGGATCGTCGTCAGCGACATTCGCCTGCCGGGCATCGACGGCCTTGAGCTGCTCAATCGCCTCAAGGCCCGCGACCGCAGCCTGCCGGTGGTGCTGATCACCGGCCACGGCGACATCGACATGGCCGTCGGCGCCATGCGCAACGGCGCCTACGACTTCATGGAAAAGCCGTTCTCGCCAGAGCGACTGGTGGATGTGGTACGCCGGGCGCTGGAGCAACGCGGCCTGTCGCGTGAAGTGGTCGCCCTGCGCCGCCAACTGGCCGGCCACAGTTCGCTGGAAGGGCGGATCATCGGCCGCTCGCCTGCCATGCAGAACCTGCGCGAACTGATCGCCAACGTCGCCGACACCTCGGCCAACGTCCTGATCGAAGGCGAGACCGGCACGGGCAAGGAACTGGTCGCCCGTTGCCTGCACGATTTCAGCCGGCGCCAGACCGCCCCCTTCGTGGCCTTGAACTGCGGCGGCCTGCCGGAAAATCTGTTCGAGAGCGAAATCTTCGGCCATGAAGCCAACGCGTTCACCGGCGCGGGCAAACGGCGGATCGGCAAGATCGAGCATGCCAATGGCGGGACACTGTTCCTCGATGAAGTCGAGAGCATGCCGATCAACCTGCAGATCAAGCTGCTACGCGTCTTGCAGGAGCGCACTCTCGAGCGCCTGGGCTCGAACCAGAGCATCCCGGTGGACTGCCGGGTGATCGCTGCCACCAAGTCGGACCTGGACGCCATGGGCCAGGCCGGGCAGTTCCGCAGCGACCTGTACTATCGCCTCAACGTGGTTACCCTCGAGTTGCCGCCGTTGCGCGAACGCCGCGAGGACGTACTGCAGTTGTTCGAGCATTTCCTGCAGCAATCGGCGCTACGCTTCGACCGCGAAGTTCCCGAGCTGGACAGCCAGACATTGTCGCGGCTCATGGCTCATGACTGGCCGGGCAATGTGCGCGAGCTGCGCAACGTCGCCGAGCGCTATGCGCTGGGCTTGCCGGCGTTCAAGAAGGCCGGTGGCAGTGCGAGCCAGGGGCTGGGCTTTGCCGAGGCGGTGGAAGCGTTCGAACGCAACCTGCTCAGTGATGCCTTGCAGCGCACTGGCGGCAACCTCAGCCAGGCCAGCCAGGAGCTGGGCATGGCCAAGACGACGTTGTTCGACAAGGTGAAGAAGTACGGGTTGGGCTGACAGGGCTCAGCGCCACCCGACTCAAAGCCCTGCCAGGTGCGTCGCATCCTGACGATGCGCCTTCAGGTAGGGCAGCACCGCCGCCAGCAACGGCGCCTTGAACGGCTCCTGGAAGCGGTGCGCCAACCCTGGAATCAAGCGTAACTGGCTGCCCTGGATGTGCGCCGCCAGGTGCACCCCATGCATCACCGGGAGCAGCGGGTCGGCCGTGCCATGCACGACCAGCGTAGGCACACGCAACTGGTTGAGCAGCGCCACCCGGCTCGGTTCCGCCAGGATCGCCATGATCTGGCGCTTGACCCCCTCCGGATTGAACGCCCGGTCATAGGCCAACGCCGCCTGCTGCAACAGCACCGCGCGATCATCGTGCACCGTCGGGCTGCCCAGAGCCGCCAGCAGGTCGGCCTGCTGCTCCAGCGCCACTTCACGGCTCGGTGCACTGCGCCGCGCCAGCAACTGCACCAACGCAGGATTCGGCGCCGGCAAGCCTTCGGCACCGGAGCTGGACATGACCAGTGTCAGGCTGCGCACACGCTGCGGCGCCATGGCTGCCAGGTGCTGGGCGATCATCCCGCCCATGCTGACCCCCAACACATGGAACTGCTCGATCCCGAGCTCATCCATCAGGTGCAGACCGTCACCGGCCATGTCAGTCAGGCTGTAGGGCGCCGCCACTGGCAGGCCAAGCTTGTAGCGCAGCAACTCGACGGTGAGGTTGGCCGAAGCCGGCGCCTGATTCCAGCGCGACAGGCCGACATCACGGTTGTCATACCGGATGACCCGAAAACCCTGGCGACACAAGGCCTCGACCACATCATCCGGCCAGTGGATCAATTGCCCGCCCAGGCCCATGACCAGCAGCAGTGCCGGATCCCCCGGCGCACCAACGCTCTGGTAGACCAGGCTCAACTCACCCAGCTCGGCTCGCTGCACCGGCACATGGGCATCGCACCGGCCGGCGGCGAAACCTGTCGGCGCCCCGCACAACAAAAGAAAGAAGATCAGAAAAACCCGCATGGAAGGAAACACCAGAATGCAAATCCCCAGTAGAGCGCGAGTCTGATGAAATCCCTTCGGTGGCGCTGCCACAGTTGCGTGACAGTTTGATTAATGTCGCCGAACGGTCATCTGCAGGGTGCTGTCGACAGGCACAGCAACATGAGAGAAACTCAACCCAATCGATCTTTTACCAAGTGTTTCTCCCGGAGTTGCAAGTGCTGGAAATCCGTCACCTGAAAACCCTTCATGCCCTGCGCGAAGCCGACAGCCTGGTGGAGGCCGCCGAGCGCCTGCATCTGACCCAGTCGGCGCTGTCGCACCAGTTCAAGGAGCTGGAAGAGCGCCTGGGGATGCAACTGTTCGTGCGCAAGACCAAGCCGATCCGCTTCACCAGTGCCGGCCTGCGCCTGCTGCAACTGGCCGACGCCACCCTGCCGCTGCTGCGTGGCGCCGAACGCGACATCGCCCGCCTCGCCGGCGGCACCGCCGGCCGCCTGCACATGGCCATCGAGTGCCACAGCTGCTTCCAGTGGCTGATGCCGACCATCGACCAGTTCCGCGATGCCTGGCCGGAGGTCGAGCTGGACCTGGCCTCGGGCTTTGCCTTCGCCCCCTTGCCTGCGCTGGCCCGGGGCGATCTCGACCTGGTGGTGACCTCCGACCCGCTGGACCTGGCGGGCATCACCTACGTGCCGCTGTTCACCTACGAAGCCATGCTTGCGGTGGCCAACCAGCACGCGCTGGCGAGCAAGCCCTACATCGTTCCGGACGACCTGGCCGACCAGACCCTCATCACCTACCCGGTGGAGCGTGATCGCCTGGACATCTTCACCCGCTTCCTCGAGCCGGCCGATATCGAACCGGCCGCGGTACGCACCTCGGAGCTGACAGTGATGATGATGCAGCTGGTCGCCAGCGGTCGCGGGGTGTGCGGCATGCCGCACTGGGCATTGCACGAGTACAGCTCGCGTGGCTACGTGAAGGGCAAGCGCCTGGGCGAGAAAGGCCTGTTCGCCACGCTCTATGCCGCAGTGCGCACCGACATGCTCGATGCGCCGTACATGCGTGATTTCCTGCTGACCGCCAAGGATACCTCGTTCGCCACCCTCGACGGTGTCAGCGCGGTGCGCTGATGCCTTCACGCCACAGCGGCAGGATCAGGTCGCGGGTCAAGGGTGCCAGTGCCAGGGTTGGCGCCTGATCGGCCGCCAGCCAGTGCACTTCCTCGATTTCCGCGGCGGGGATCACCGCCTCGGCGCACTCGACGCGAAACAGCTCGGCCTGTACTTCAAAACCTGGCTCGTTGGCCGCCGGCGCGCTGAAACGGCCAAGGTGCACGGCCTGCTCGGGGTCGATGCGCACGCCCAGCTCTTCGTGCAGCTCGCGCACCAGCGCCTGGACCGGCGTTTCACCGGCATCGATCTTGCCACCCGGTTGCATGAAGGCCTGGGTCCCGCGCTTGCGTACCAGCAGGGTACGGCCCGCCGGGTCGATGAGCAGGGCGGCGGCGATGTGGATAGTCTTGGTCATGGGGTATTCCTGGACAGAGGCTGGCGAGGATACCTGATGCAGCGCACTCTGAGCGGGTTTACCGGGGCAAACGCCAACTCTGCCCGAAGCCGGACGAACGGCCCCTTGCCAACCCCCTCGCCAAACGCCATAAACACTGCATGAACCTGCCCGCACAGCAGCACCCGGTGCTCGACCTGTTCCACCCCGCCGTCGGCACCTGGTTCCGGCAACGCTTTGCCACCGTCACCGACGCCCAGGCCCGCGCCTGGCCGCTGATCCACGCCGGCCAGTCGATGCTGCTGGCCGCTCCAACCGGCTCGGGCAAGACCCTCAGCGCCTTTCTCGCAGTGCTCGACGAACTGTTTCGCCAAGGTCTGGAGCACGACGGCGAGCTGCCCGCGCAAACCCAGGTGATCTACGTTTCACCGCTCAAGGCGTTGTCCAACGACATTCGCCTCAATCTCCAGGCGCCTCTCGAAGGCATCGCCCAGGCACTTGCCGAGCAAGGCCTGAAAGCACCACACATCACCACCGCCGTGCGCACCGGCGATACACCGCAAAAAGACCGCGCAGCCATGCGCAAACGCGCACCGCACATCCTGGTGACAACGCCTGAATCGCTGTACGTACTGCTCGGTTCGGCCTCGGGTCGTGCCGGGCTGAACCAGGTGCACACGGTGATCGTCGACGAGATTCACGCCCTGGCCGGCAACAAGCGCGGCTGCCATCTGGCACTGACCCTGGAGCGCCTGCAAGCCCTGTGCGGCCGACCGTTGCGCCGCATCGGCCTGTCGGCCACGCAGCGCCCGGTCGAGCGCGTGGCGCAGTTTCTGGTCGGGCATCAGCGGCCCTGCGCCATCGTCGATGTCGGCCACAGCCGCGAGCGCGACCTGGCCATCGAGGTGCCGCCCGTGCCGCTGGGCGCGGTGATGGCCACGGATGTCTGGGAACTGGTCTACGACCGACTCGCCGCCCTGGCCCGCGAACACCGCACCACGCTGGTGTTCGTCAACACCCGGCGCCTGGCCGAACGCCTGACCCGGCACCTGAGCGAGCGCCTGGGCCAGGACGCTGTCGCCGCCCACCATGGCAGCCTGGCCAAGGAGCATCGCCTGTCAGCCGAACAACGCCTGAAGGCTGGTGGTCTGCGGATGCTGGTAGCTACTGCGTCGTTGGAGCTGGGCATCGATATCGGCGATGTCGACCTGGTGTGCCAGATAGCCTCGCCCGGCTCCATTGCCGCCTTCCTGCAACGCGTCGGCCGCTCGGGACACCAGGTCGATGGCATTCCCAAGGGCCGACTGTTCCCTACCTCGCGTGACGACCTGATCGAATGCGTGGCCCTGCTCGACTGCGTGCGCCGGGGCGAGCTGGACCTGCTGCACATCCCCAACGAGCCACTGGATGTACTGGCCCAGCAGATCATCGCCGAAGTCAGCAACCAGCCTTGGCCAGAGCAGGCGTTGTTCGACTGCCTGCGCGCCGCGATGCCCTATGCAGGGCTTGATCAGGCGCATTACCAGGCCCTGCTGCAGATGCTCGCCGAGGGTTACAACGGCCGCCAGGGTGTACGCAGCGCCTACCTGCATCGCGACGCAGTGAATGCCACCCTGCGTGGACGTCGCGGCAGCCAGCTCACTGCCCTGACCAGCGGCGGTACCATCCCCGAGACTGCCGACTACAGCGTGCTGCTCGAACCCCAGGCACTGAACATCGGCAGCGTCAATGAAGACTTCGCGGTGGAAAGCATCGCCGGCGATATCTTCCAGCTGGGCAACGCCTCCTATCGCATCCTGCGCGTGGAGCCCGGGCGGGTACGGGTCGAGGATGCCCATGGCCTGCCGCCGACCATCCCCTTCTGGCTCGGTGAAGCGCCGGGGCGCAGTGACGAATTGTCCACCGCAGTCGCGCGCCTGCAGGCACGTCTCGATGAGCAATTGCAGCAGCATGCAGGCGACCAGTCCCGCGTGCTGCAGTGGCTGAAAGCCGACTATGTGCTGGACGACGACAGCGCCAGCCAGTTGCTCGACTACCTGGGTCGTACCCAGCAAGTGCTGGGCGCCCTGCCGTCGCAGCAGACACTGGTGATGGAGCGCTTTTTCGACGAGTCCGGCGGCACCCAACTGATCATCCACTCCCCCTACGGCAGCCGCATCAACCGCGCCTGGGGCCTGGCCCTGCGCAAACGCTTCTGCCGCACCTTCAATTTCGAATTGCAGGCGGCGGCCAGCGAAGATGCGATCGTGCTGTCGCTGTCCACCAGCCACAGCTTCGACCTCGATGAAGTGTGGCGCTACCTGTCGAGCCGCACCGCCGAGCAGGTGCTGGTCCAGGCACTGCTCGACGCGCCTCTGTTTGGTGTGCGTTGGCGCTGGAACGCGGCCGTGGCGATGGCCCTGCCGCGCTTCATCGGAGGGCGCAAGGTAGCGCCGCAGATCCAGCGGATGAAGAGCGAAGACCTGGTCGCCACAGTGTTCCCCGACCAGATCGCCTGCCTTGAAAACATCGTCGGCGAGCGCCAGATTCCCGACCATCCGCTGGTGCAACAGACCCTCGACGATTGTCTGCACGACGCCATGGACAGCGAGGGCTGGCTGGCACTGCTGCGGCGCATGGAAAGCGGCGAGGTGCGCCTGCTCAGCCGCGACCTGCCCGCCCCCTCACCGCTGGCCGCGGCCATCCTCAATGCTCGTCCCTATGCATTTCTCGACGATGCACCGCTGGAGGAGCGCCGTACCCAAGCGGTGCTCAACCGGCGCTGGAACGAGGTAAGCAGCGGCGATGACCTCGGCGCGCTGGATGCCGATGCGATCAGTGCGGTCGCGGATGAAGCCTGGCCAAGACCGCTCAACCTCGACGAAATGCACGAGGCGCTGATGAGCCTGGGCACGATCACGCAAGCCGAGGTGCAAGCCAACGATGGCTGGGCAGCCCTGCTCGGGCAGTTGGCAGACGCTGGCCGTGCCTGCCGTCTGGACACCTGCGGCCAGCCGCTGTGGCTGGCTCGCGAGCGGCTGAGGTCGATGACCACGCTGTACCCCGACGCTTCGCTCGCCCCTGCCCTGCAGCCCTTGCCCGGCTTCGACCAGGTCGTCGATGCGGATAGCGCCCTGAGCGATCTGCTGCGTGGCCGCCTGAGCGCCTTCGGCCCACTCACCCTGGCGCAGATCGCCACGCCATTGAGCCGCAGCGAGAGCGACGTCGAACAGGCGTTGGCGCGGCTGGAGCGCGAAGGCTATGTCTTGCGCGGGCACTTCAGCCCAGGCCAGCCGCCGCTGCAATGGTGCGAGCGTCACCTGCTGGCACGCATTCACCGCTATACCGTCAAGCGCCTGCGCCGGGAGATCGAACCGGTCAGCCTGCAGGATTTCATGCGTTTTCAGTTCGACTGGCAGCACCTGAGCCAGGAGGAACGCCTGCGCGGGCCGCAGGCGGTAGCGCAGGTGCTCGGACAGCTCGAGGGCTTCCCCTGCGCCGCCGGGGCCTGGGAAGCGGAACTGTTGCCTGCGCGGATCAAGGACTACAGCCCGCACTGGCTTGACGACGCCTGTCGCAGTGGTCAGTGGGCCTGGACGCGGCTGGCCGCCACTGTGTCGAGCAGTACCCTGTCGAGCACGCCGCTGGTGCTTCTGCCGCGCGAACGTCTCGCCCTGTGGCGCAGCCTGGCCAGCATTCCGTCCCCCGAGGCGCTCGGCGCACGGGCACAGCGCGTGCACCAGGCTTTGCAGGCCCATGGCGCGCTGTTCTTCGACGAGCTGGCCGAGCAAGCCCGCCTGCTGCCCAGCGAGCTGGAAAACGCCCTGCAGGAACTGGTCGGCTCGGGGCTGGCGGCCGCCGACAGCTTCAGCGGTCTGCGCAGCCTGATAACGCCGGCCAAACGTTCGTCACGCAATAGCCGCCGCGGTCATCCACCGCTATCCAGCAGCATGGTGCAGGCCGGTCGCTGGGCGCTGCTGCGGCGCAGCGCTGGCGAACAGGACAGCGACCAACGCCTGGAACATATAGCCCGCAGCCTGTTGCGTCGTTATGGGGTGATCTGCTGGCGCCTGCTGGAGCGCGAAAGCGCAGCACTACCACCATGGCGCGAGCTCCTGCGCTGCTATCACCGGCTGGAGGCACGCGGGGAAATCCGTGGCGGGCGGTTCATTGCCGGGCTGGCCGGCGAACAGTTCGCCCTGCCCGAAGCCGTGGGGTTATTGCGCCAGGTGCGGCGGCGGGAAGTGGACGGGGCGCTGGTGGTAGTCAGCGCCAGCGATCCATTGAACCTAGTCGGCACCCTGCTGCCAGGTAGCAAGCTACCGGCTGCGGGGGGCAACCGCCTGCTGTATCGCGACGGCGTGCCGGTGGCAGTGCGGATCGCAGGCAACTACCGGTTTCTGATCGAGGGACCGGCCGAGGAACAGCAAACCTGGCGCCAGCGCCTGTTGCGCGACAACTGAGCGCACCTAAGCCTTCGCGGCAAACCCTGCAAAACGCTTGTTGAACCCGGCCACTCGCCCTTCGACAGTCGTTTTGCGCTGCTGCCCGGTGTAGACCGGGTGCGATGCACTGGACACATCCAGCGCCACGTAGGGATAGGTCTGGCCGTCGCTGTGAACCTGGGTGCGATCCGTTTCCACGGTCGATCCGATCAGAAAGAACACATCCGCCGCCGTGTCGTGGAACAGCACGGGACGATATTCGGGATGGATACCTGCTTTCATGAAAATCACCTCGGTCATAAATTGATACTTTATAACATACTACATTGAGAATGATTTTCGATACCCGAAATTTCATTTTCCCTCGCCTTTCGTCCGCTGGCCATTTGTCACCCGACCGGGCTATGGTCGGGGTTTGCCCAGGCCCCTGAGCCTGATTGACCGAAGCATTCGCAAGGATTTTCGCATGAGTCTGTCACTCCTCAGCCGTTACGCCGTGTTCGCCGCCTGCGTGCTGTTCACCTTGGCCAGCCTTCCCTTCCTGCACCACGAATGGCTGTGGCCCTTCACCCTGACCACCGCCGTGCTCAGCCTGATCGGCCTGTTCGACCTGCTGCAGAAACGCCATGCGGTACGCCGCAACTACCCGATTCTGGGCAATATTCGCTATCTGGTCGAAGGCATTCGCCCGGAGATCCGCCAGTACCTGCTCGAATCCGACAGCGATGCCCTGCCCTTCTCCCGCGCCCAGCGCTCGCTGGTGTACGCCCGCGCCAAGAACGAAGCCTCCGACAAACCCTTCGGCACCCTGATCGATGTGTATCAGTCGGGTTTCGAGTTCATCGGCCACTCCATGCGCCCCGCACCACTGGCCGACCCGACAGGTTTCCGCATCACCGTCGGCGGCCCGCAGTGCAGCCAGCCTTACTCGGCATCGATCTTCAACATCTCGGCCATGAGCTTCGGTTCGCTCAGTGCCAACGCCATCCGCGCCCTCAACGGAGGTGCCCGGCTCGGCAACTTCGCCCATGACACCGGCGAAGGCAGCATCAGCCCCTACCACCGCGAGCACGGTGGCGACCTGGTCTGGGAACTGGGCAGCGGCTATTTCGGCTGCCGTACCGCGGACGGACGCTTCGACCCCGCGCGCTTCGCCGAGCAGGCCGCCAACCCACAGGTGCGGATGATCGAAATCAAGATGAGCCAGGGCGCCAAGCCCGGCCACGGCGGCATCCTGCCCAAGCACAAGGTGACCCAGGAAATCGCCGACACCCGCGGCATCGTCATGGGCGAGGACTGCATCTCGCCGTCTCGCCACAGCGCGTTCTCCACGCCCATCGAGATGATGCAGTTCATCGCCCAGTTGCGTGAGCTGTCCGGCGGCAAGCCGGTGGGCTTCAAGTTCTGCCTGGGCCATCCGTGGGAATTCATGGGCATCGCCAAGGCCATGCTGGAAACCGGCATCCTGCCCGACTTCATCGTCGTCGACGGCAAGGAGGGCGGTACCGGCGCCGCGCCCGTGGAGTTCACCGACCACATCGGCGTCCCCCTGCGCGAGGGCTTGCTGTTCGTGCACAACACCCTGGTTGGCCTGAACCTGCGCGACAAGATCAAGCTCGGCGCCAGTGGCAAGATCGTCAGTGCCTTCGACATCGCCAGCGTGCTGGCTATCGGCGCCGACTGGGCCAACTCTGCACGCGGCTTCATGTTCGCCATCGGTTGCATCCAGTCGCAGAGCTGCCACACCAACAAGTGCCCGACCGGCGTTGCCACCCAGGACGCCCTGCGCCAGCGCGCACTGGTGGTGCCCGACAAGGCCCAGCGGGTGCTCAACTTCCACCACAACACCCTGCGCGCCCTGGCCGAAATGCTGGCCGCTGCAGGCCTCGAGCATCCCGCGCAACTGGAGGCCAAGCACCTGGTGCGGCGTATTTCCGCCACCGAGATCAAGCTGTTCTCGCAGATGCACGTGTTCCTCAAGCCCGGCGAACTGCTGACCGGCGAGGTGGACGGGCAGTTCTACTCGCGGATGTGGCAGTTGGCGCGCGCCGACAGTTTCGAGCCGCACAGCGAAGCCGCGGCCTGATCCGGGTACACCGTTCGTCGCCCTCACAATTTTTTCACCAAGTCCGGCCAGCGTCTAAGCTTCAGACAAGCAAGACGAAAATACTTGGCCGGACTGAACTCTATGGGCGCACTGTGGCAATCGGAACAGACCAGAACGGAAGCACCCGAAACACCTCTGGCCGAGCCACCACAGCCGAAGCCACCTCGTCAGCGTCGGTTGTGGTGGCGACTGATCATCCTGATCGTGCTGGTGGCCATGGTGGCGGTGGGCTTTGCCGTCTATG
Organism: Pseudomonas sp. NY15374; assembly: GCF_048068255.1. NCBI lineage: Bacteria > Pseudomonadati > Pseudomonadota > Gammaproteobacteria > Pseudomonadales > Pseudomonadaceae > Pseudomonas > Pseudomonas sp. NY15374. The sequence goes on along the minus strand of NZ_JBLUPZ010000009.1, from coordinate 192,828 downwards.
ACGAGGTGCAGAGCTCCGACCTGCAATCGCGTGAATTCAGCCGCCTGGCCAGCACCCTCACCTACTCGCTGGAGCGCGGACCGAGCGACGCGATCGTCTACCCAGGCGACGGCCCCTTCGACAAACGCCTGGGCTACAGCGCCCTGGGCCAGTTCCTGCCGCGTCTGCTCAAGCGCGACTACCTGATCAGCGAGCAGGTGCGTTTCTCCCCGGCACTGATGCGCTATGTCGACCACGGCCTGTTCGTGCCCTACGTCGAGAAGATCCAGGCCGGCCTGTCGATCACCGACTGCCGCGGCGACACCCTCTACCAGTATCACTACCCCCAGCACCTGTACGACGACTTCGCCTCTATCCCACCGGTGATCGTCAACAGCCTGCTGTTCATCGAGAACCGCGACCTGCTCGACAGCAAGGACCCGCAGAACAACCCGGCGGTAGACTGGCCACGCTTCGCCAAGGCTGCCTACAGCCAGGTCGCCAAGTACCTGGCGCTGCCCGGCCAGTCGGCGGGCGGCAGCACCCTGGCCACACAACTGGAAAAATACCGGCACTCGCCAGACGGCCTGACGGTCAATGGCGCCGAGAAGATCCGCCAGATGATTTCTGCCAGCGTGCGCGCCTACCAGGGCGGGCCTGACACCACCGAGGCGCGCCAGCGCATCGTGCGCGACTATCTGAACAGCGTGCCGCTCTCGGCGGTACCCGGGCACGGTGAAGTGCACGGCATGGCCGAAGGGCTGCGGGTCTGGTACGGCGCCGACTTCGCCGAGGTGAACAAGGCGCTCACCTCGACGGAAACCGACGCCCAGAGCATGGCCGCTCGTGGCCTCGCCCTGCGTGAAGTGCTGTCATTGATGATTGCCCAGCGCCGACCTTCGCACTACCTGTCCAAAGGCCGCGTCGAGCTGGCCGAGCTCACCGACTCGCATATCCGCGTGCTCGCTGCCAACGGCATCATCGATCGCCCGCTGGCGGACGCCGCGCTGGCCAGCAAGGCGGTGTACCGCGACTGGGTGGCCCAGCCGACCATCGTGCCGATCATCACCAACAAGGGCATCAGCCTGGCCCGTAACCGCCTGGCAGCCATGCTCAACCGCCCGCTGTACGACCTCGATCGCCTCGACCTCTCCGCCACCAGCACCCTGCAAGCCGACTTGCAGACCCAGGTCAGCCAGTATCTGAAGAACCTCGCCGACCCCGAGTTCGCCGCGCAGATGGGCCTGATCGGCGAGCGCCTGCTGACCAGCAAGACCACCGACCAGGTCAGCTACAGCTTCACCCTGTTCGAGCGCACCGCCGACGGCTCGCGGGTTCGGGTGCAGACCGACAGCACCAACCAACCGTTCGACATCAACGAGGGCAGCAAGCTGGAACTGGGTTCGACCGCCAAGCTGCGAGTGCTGACCACGTACCTTGAAATCGTCGCCGAGCTGCACGACAAGTACGCCGGCAAGCCGGTAGCCGAGCTCAAGAAAGTGGAGGTAGCCGACCTGGACCGCATCACCCAGTGGTCACTGGAATGGCTGATGCTGAACAGCAAGAACCAGAACCTCGACGCCATGCTCGACGCCGCGCTGGAGCGCAAGTACTCGGCCAATACCGGCGAGGCATTTTTCACCGGTGGTGGCATGCACGTGTTCAACAACTTCCGCAAGGAGGACAACGGCCGCAACCCGACACTCAAGGACGCATTGCGCGAGTCGATCAACCTGCCGTTCATCCGCCTGATGCGCGACCTGGTGCGCTACGTCACCTACCAGCAACCCTACAACCGCGAACCACTGCTCAAGGATGACGCCGACCCGCGCCGCCAGGAGTACCTGGCGCGCTTCGCCGACCGCGAGGGCACCAATTACCTGATGCGCTTCTGGCGCAAGTACCAGCGCAAGACCTCCCAGCAACGCCTGGACACCTTCCTCGACAGCATGCGCGTCACCCCCCAGCGCCTGGCGGCGGTGCACCGCTACCTGTTCCCCGAGGCCGGCCAGGAAACCTTCAACGCCTTCGTCCGCGCGCACAGCGCCAAGGACAAGGCCGCCATGGCCAAGCTCAACGACGGCCGCCTTTCTGAAATGTACGCCGCCTACGGCCCAGGCAAGTACGACTTGCCCGATCAGGGTTTCATCGCCAAGGTCCACCCTCTGGACCTGTGGCTGCTCGGCTACCTGCTGAAAAACCCTGGCGCCACCCCCACCGAGATGGTCAACGCCAGCCGCTTCGAGCGTCAGGAGGTGTACAGCTGGTTGTTCAAGAGCCGTCACCAGGGCGCCCGTGACAGCCGCATCCGCACCATGGTCGAAATCGAGGCGTTTCTCGACATCCACCAGCGCTGGAAGCGCGTCGGCTACCCCTTCGATCACCTGGTACCGTCACTGGCCACGGCCATTGGCAGCTCGGGCGATCGCCCTGCGGCGCTGTCCGAACTGGTAGGCATCATCCAGAACGATGGCGTACGCCTGCCGACCCTGCGCATCGACACCTTGCACTTCGCGGCCGGCACCCCCTATGAAACCAAACTGATCAGCGACCCCGACCGCGGCCAACGAATCCTCAAGGTGGAAGTGGCGCGGGCCCTGAAAGGCGCGATGTCGCAGGTGGTCGATGCCGGTACCGCGCGGCGTATTTCCGGCAGCTTCAAGCTGCACGACGGTACCTTGCTGGTGATGGGTGGCAAGACCGGGACGGGTGACAACCGCCTGCAGAGCTACGGCGCCGGCGGACGGCTGATCGGCTCACGCTCGCTGAACCGCACTGCCACCTTCGTGTTCTTCCTCGGCGACAACCACTTCGGCACGCTCACCGCCTTCGTGCCGGGACGCACGGCGGAGTCGTTCAAGTTCACCTCGGCCCTGCCCGTGCAGGTACTCAAGGGTATGGCGCCGATTCTCATGCCATACCTGGAGCCGGGAAACCCCAATGAATGCAAGGCGCCGCAACTGGCGATGCACTGACAGGCAAGGCACCCATCAAAAAAACAGATGATAATCATCTGCATTTGAAGCCTTGTGTTTAGATATATCTTGAGTAATATCTTGCGATATATCGAAACACAAGGAGCCTGCACCTCATGCGTGACCACGCCCCCCATGATCCTTTCGAGCGCCGCCCCGGTCGCGGTGAGCGCGGCCCGCGGGTGTTCGCCCCTGGCGATCTGAAACTGCTGATGCTGTCGATGCTCGCCGAGCAACCCGGCCACGGCTATGACCTGATTCGTCAGATCGAAGGGCTATTCGATGGCAGCTACAGCCCCAGCCCCGGGGTGATCTACCCGACCCTCAACTTTCTCGAGGAAGCCGAGCTGATCAGTGGCCAGATCCAGGGCAGCAAGCGCCTCTATGTCATCACCGAAGTCGGCCGCCAATCACTCGCCGAACAAGCCGTCGCCCTCGACGGCGTACGCATGCGCATCGAGTTGAGCAAGCGCGCCTTGCGCGGACATGACCGTCCACCAGAGATCAACGAGGCAGTCGGCAATCTGCGCTATGCCCTGCACATGCACAGCGGTCGCTGGACACCCGAGGAAATCGAGCGGGTGCGCGGCCTGCTCAACGACACGGCCAGGGCCATCGCAAGCGGGCCGACCGATTCCGTTCAGGAGAAAACCCCATGAGCGACACCATTCATCGCGTCAACCACGAGATCCGCCAACGCCGTCTGCAGGTGCTGCGGGTCACCGACCTGACCCCGCGCATGCGCCGTATCACCCTGGGCGGTGCGGAACTGGCAGGCTTCACCAGCTTGGGCACGGACGACCACGTCAAGGTGCTGTTCGGCTGCACGCCCGAGGAGCAACAAGCGATCGACGCCCGCAACCTGGGCCGCGACGGCGGCGTACGGCCGACCATGCGCGAGTACACGCCGCGGCGCATCGACCTGGACGCCCTGGAGCTGGACATCGACTTCGTCCTGCATGGCGACGGCCCTGCCTCGACCTGGGCTGCCCAGGCCGCGCCGGGCCAGCACCTCGATATCGCCGGCCCACGCGCGTCGATGGTGGTGCCGGACATCTTCGACAGCTACCTGCTGATCGGCGACGAAACCGCCATCCCCGCGATTGCCCGACGGCTCGAGGAGCTGCCGGCCGGACGCCAGGTGCTGGCGGTCATCCAGATCGAGGATGAACAGGAGCGCCAGCCGCTGCCGAGCAAGGCGCAGGTGGAGGTCATCTGGGTACGTCGGCAGGCGGAGGACCTGCTCGGCCTGGTGAAAAACCTGACGTTGCCGCAGGGCCGACTGTATGGCTGGGTAGCGCTGGAGAAGGGCCTGACCCGGCAGGCCAAGGCTTTGCTGCTGCAAAAGGGCGTGGCCGAGGATGCGCTCAAGGCAGCGGCTTACTGGCGCGCAGAGGGCAGTGCGGATGATGAGTAGCCAGTAAGACCGATGCGGCCCTGTCGCGGGACGAGTCGCAGCGACTCGTCCCGACTCATCCCTTCACCCGCCCCCACCACCGATCCACCCCGATCACCAGCAACCCGATCCCCCAGAACCCCGCCAACACCGCCAGCGCATTGATCAGCACCCGCCCATACCCCAGGCTCGCCACATCGACGAAGGGATAGGGGTAGACCCCGATCTCATGCCCCCGCCACAAGGTAAACAGGAAATACACCAGCGGGTACAGGCTCCAGGCGCCCAGGTGCCATAGCCGCAAGCGCCCCTTGGGCACCGCCAGGCACCAGTACAGCACGAACACCAGCGGCATCACGTCGTGCAACAGTTCGTCGGCCAGCCACTGCCAACCCGCGGGTTGCCACAGGTGCCGAAGCAGCAGGCTGTAGGCCACTGCCACCAGCACGATACTGACCAGCACACCGGAGCTCACCGCCGGCGTCAGGAACCAGCGCCGCGCCGCCGTCTCACGGCCGAACGCCGCATGGCTCAGTACCGTGGCCACCAGGGTGTTGCTCAGCACGGTGAAATAGCCGAACAGATTGACCATGCCACCGATCAAGCTGGCCTGCTCCTGCCAGCGCGCCAGCAGCACCAGATACAACTGCACCGCCAACCCCGTCCAGCCGAGCAGGGCGGCCAGGGTCAGCCAGGGACGCGGCACCCTCAAGCCTTGCGTGACAGCTTGATGTACAGCTGCTCGACCTTTTCCCGCGCCCAGGGCGTCTTGCGCAGGAAGGTCAGGCTCGACTTGATGCTCGGGTCGCTCTTGAAGCAGCGGATGTCGATGCGCTCGGCCAGCCCCTGCCATTGGTAGTGGGCCACCAGCTCGGTGAGGATCTGCTCCAGCGTCTTGCCGTGCAGTGCGTTGTGTTGGGCTGTGCTCATGCAGTGCTCCCGCGTTGAAAGATGCGCACCTTACACGAGTGTAGTGGGCCGGTGTGCAAGGATGCGGACCGCCTGCGCTCCCAGCCCGGGCCAGAGCCTTCCACAGCACAAACCCCTGGCCAGACAGGAAACCTCTGTGATGAAATAGCAATGTTATATTGTATCTATTCGTATCTTCACTATAAATATCTGCCAAGGAACGTCACACGCTCATGTTGTCCAAGTCCCTGCGCCTCTCTCCCCTCGCTGTCGCCTTGTGGCTGGCGTCATCGCCCAGCCAGGCGGTGGAGCTCGAACCCCAGGTGATCACCGCCAACCCGCTCGGCAACCGCCAGCTCGCCGCCCCAAGCACCGTGCTCGAAGGCGATGACCTGCTGCAACAGCAGCACGGCAGCCTCGGTGAAACCCTCAACAAACAGCCCGGTGTCGCCTCCACCTGGTTCGGTCCAGGCGCCAGTCGCCCGGTGATCCGCGGCCTGGATGGCGACCGCATCCGCATCCTGCGCAATGGCGTCGGTGCCCTGGATGCCTCGTCATTGTCCTATGACCACGCCGTGCCGCTGGACCCGGTCACCGTCGAACGCGTCGAGATCGTCCGTGGCCCGGCTGCGCTGCTTTACGGCGGCAACGCCATCGGTGGTGTAGTCAACACCTTCGACAACCGCATTCCCGACTCGCCTATCGAAGGCATCCATGGCGCAGGCGAGCTGCGCTATGGCGGCGCCGACACCACGCGCAGCAGCGCCGGCAAGCTCGAAGCCGGTGACGGCAATTTCGCCCTGCACCTGGACGCCAACAGCCGTCAGTTCAACGACCTGCGCATCCCCGGCTATGCACGCAGCGCGAAGGTGCGCGACGCCGACGAACCCGGCAACAAGCATCGCCTGGAAAACAGCGACGGCCGCCAGGACGGCGGCGCCATCGGTGGTTCCTACCATTGGGACCATGGCTATGCAGGCCTGTCCTATAGCCGCTACGACAGTAACTACGGCTCGGTGGCCGAGCCCGGCGTGCGCCTGGACATGCAACAGGACCACTACGCCTTCGCCTCGGAACTGCGCGACCTCGAAGGACCGTTCAGTTCGGTCAAGGTCGACGCCGGCTACACCGACTACCAACACCGCGAGATCGAAGAGGGCGAGGTCCACACCACCTTCAAGAACAAAGGCTATGAGGCGCGCATCGAAGCCCGCCACCAGCCCATTGGCCCCGTCGAAGGGGTGATCGGCGCCCAGGTCAGTCGCAACGAGTTCTCGGCGCTGGGTGAAGAAGCCTTCGTGCCGCACACCGACACCGACAGCCTGGCGCTGTTCATGCTCGAGCAATGGCAGGCCACCGAACGCCTGAACCTGAGCCTCGGCGCCCGCCTGGAGCACACCCGCATCGACCCGGATGCCAAGGGCAACGAGAACTTCGTTGGTGCCGACAAATCGACCAGCTTCAATGCCGCAAGCCTGTCATCGGGCGCGGTGTACCAGCTCGATCCGGTCTGGGCACTGGCGGCGAGCCTGGCCTACACCGAGCGCGCACCGACCTTCTACGAGCTGTATGCCAACGGCGCACACGTCGCCACCGGCGCCTATGAAGTCGGCGATCCGAACCTGAACAAGGAGAAGGCAATTTCCGGCGACCTGGCACTGCGCTTCGACAACGGCACGCACAAGGGCAGTGTCGGCGTGTTCTACAGCCACTTTCGCAACTACATCGGCCTGATCGGCAGCGGTAATCTGCGTGAAGGGCATGACCATGGTGACGACGACCATGACCATGATCATGACCACGACGACGGCGGGATTCCCGAGTACCTTTATCAGGGCGTGCGTGCGCGCTTCTATGGTATCGAGGCCCAGGATCGCTGGAAGCTGCTGGAGAACCGCTACGGCAGCTTCGCCCTGGAGCTGTCCGGCGACTATACCCGCGCCAAGAACCTCGACACCGGCGAGCCACTGCCACGCATCGCCCCGCTGCGGGTGGGCACCGGCCTGCTGTGGGAGCTGGATCGCTGGCAGGCGCGCGTGGACGTGCAACACGCCGCCTCGCAGCACCGCAAGCCGGACAACGAACACGGGACCGACGGCTACACCACCCTCGGCGCCAGCGTCGGCTATCGCTTCGACATTGGCCAGAGCCAGTGGCTGGCGTTCGTACGTGGCGAGAACCTGACCGACCAGACCGTGCGCTACGCCAGTTCCATCCTGCGCGATATCGCGCCGGCACCGGGACGTAGTGTCGAAGTCGGGCTGCGCACCAGCTTCTGACCTGCGTGCAGGGGCAACTGTCTTGTTCAAAATCTGAAGGCCAGCCCAATCCGTGTAGGAGCGGGCTTGCCCGCGAACACGGGCGTAGCCCGTGCCAGGCAGCGCGGTGTTTTTTCGCGGGCCAGCCCGCTCCTGCACGAACTGCACCCACTATTACGTCTGCGACAACAATCCCCTGCGACATTTTGTCTTTTTTTCTTACAACTTCCCCTATATCCTCCGCACCGCAAGCTGAAACGCTTCACTCATAAATCCCTCAGCCGTTTCCATCGAAGCGTTCGCTCCTCGATGCGCTTGCGTTTTTCTCAATAATCAAAAGACAGCGCTATCTCATGCTTCAACTGCCGAAGAATCCATACCCGGGCCTCGCCCTCACCGCCCTGCTCAGCGGCTTTTCGCCCAGCGCCAGCGCCGACGCGCCCTTCGCCAATGACTCACCCTGGATGTTCGGTGACTGGGGCGGTACCCGCACCGCACTCCAGGCGCAGGGCTACGACTTCACCTTCGGCTACACCGGCGAAATGGGCAGTAACCTGCACGGCGGCTTCGATCACGATCGCACCGCACGCTACAGCGACCAGTTCACCTTGGGCGCCCATCTGGACCTGCAAAAGATCCTCGGCTGGCACGACAGCGAATTCCAGCTGACGGTCACCGAACGCCACGGCCAGAACATCAGCAACGACCGGATCAACGACCCGCGCGTGGGAGGTTTCACCTCCGCCCAGGAAGTCTGGGGCCGCGGCGAAACCTGGCGCCTGACACAAATGTGGATCAAGCAGAAATACTTCGATGGCGCACTGGACGTGAAGGTCGGCCGCTTCGGTGAAGGCGAGGACTTCAACAGCTTCCCCTGCGACTTCCAGAACCTGGCGTTCTGTGGCTCGCAGGTGGGCAACTGGGTGGGTGGCATCTGGTACAACTGGCCGGTCAGCCAGTGGGCGCTGCGGGTGAAGTACAACCTCGCTGACGACCTATACGCGCAGGTCGGCGTCTTCGAACAGAATCCCTCCAACCTTGAATCCGGCAATGGCTTCAAGCTCAGTGGCAGCGGTACGCAAGGTGCGCTGATGCCGATCGAACTGGTGTGGACCCCAAGGGTCAATGGTCTGAAAGGGGAATATCGCGCCGGCTACTACTACAGTAATGCCAAGGCACAGGATGTTTACAAGGACGGCAACGGCCAACCGGCGGCCTTGAGCGGCCAGGCTTACCGCAGCAGCGCCAGCAAGCATGGTTTCTGGCTCGGCGCCCAGCAGCAGGTGACCTCTCGCGCCTCGGACGCCTCCCGCGGGCTAAGCCTGTTCGCCAATGCCACGATGCATGACAAGAAGACCAATGCCATCGACAACTATGTTCAGGCAGGTGTGGTGTACAAGGGGCCCTTCGATGCCCGCGCCCAGGACGACATCGGTTTCGCCCTCGCCCGCGTGCACGTCAACCCCGCCTACCGCAAGAACGCGCGCCTGGCCAACCAGGCCAACGCCGTCGTCGACTATGACAATCCCGGCTTCCTGCCCGTCCAGGACACCGAATACAGCGCCGAACTCTACTACGGCATTCACCTGGCGGACTGGCTGACCGTGCGTCCTAACCTGCAGTACATCCGCCATCCGGGCGGGGTATCGCAGGTCGATGACGCGCTGATCGGCGGCCTGAAGATCCAGAGCAGTTTCTGAACCCAACCTTGAACGAACGGAGAACATGCGATGAGCACTGACGGTGCCAAGAATGGAACCCGCTGGCTACCGCGCCTCGTAGGCGTGCTGCTGTTGCTGATGGGCCTGGCCCTGATCGCAGGCGGTATCAAGCTGAGCCAGCTGGGCGGATCCCTGTACTACCTGATCGGCGGGATCGGCTTTGCCCTTTCGGGCATCCTCCTGATCGCCCTGCGCCGCATCGGCCTTGGCCTGTATGGCGTGGTGTTGCTGGCCAGCACCGCCTGGGCGCTATGGGAAGTGGGTCTGGACTGGTGGCAACTGGTGCCACGCCTGGCCATCTGGTTCGCCCTCGGCGTGGTCCTGCTGCTGCCCTGGGCGCGCCGCCCGCTGCTTGGACCTGCCTCTAAGGTCAACGGCGCCCTGCTGGCCGCCGCCGTAGTCGCTTCCGGCGCAACCGCAGTTGGTAGCCAGTTCACCCATCCCGGGGAGATCTTCGGCGAATTGGGGCGTGACAGCAGCGAAATGGCCAGTGCAGCGCCTTCCATGCCGGATGGCGAATGGCAGGCCTACGGGCGTACAGAACACGGCGACCGCTACTCGCCCCTGCGCCAGATCACCCCGCAGAACGCTTATCGCCTGGAAGAAGCCTGGCGCATTCGCACCGGCGACCTGCCGACCGAAAACGACCCGGTCGAACTGACCAACGAGAACACCCCACTCAAGGCCAACGGCATGCTCTATGCCTGCACCGCGCACAGCAAGGTGCTGGCCCTGGACCCGGACACCGGTGCCGAAATCTGGCGCTTCGACCCGCAGGTCAAGAGCCCGGTCAAGACCTTCAAGGGCTTCGCCCACATGACCTGCCGCGGCGTTTCGTACTATGACGAGAACCGCTACGTCAGCCGTGACGGCAGCCCTGCGCCGAAGATCTCCGATGCCGGCCAGGTCGTTGCCCAGACCTGCCCACGACGCCTCTACCTGCCCACTGCCGATGCCCGCCTGATCGCGATCAACGCCGACAACGGCAAGGTCTGCGAAGGCTTCGCCAACCAGGGTGCGATCGACCTGACCACCGGCATCGGCCCATTCACCGCCGGCGGCTACTACTCCACCTCGCCAGCGGCGATCACCCGTGACCTGGTGATCATCGGAGGGCATGTCACCGACAACGAGTCGACCAACGAACCGTCCGGCGTGATCCGCGCCTACGACGTGCACGACGGCCGCCTGGTGTGGAACTGGGACAGCAATAACCCCGACGACACCAAGCCGCTGGCGCCGGGCAAGACCTACAGCCGCAACTCGGCGAACATGTGGTCGCTGGCCAGCGTCGATGAAGACCTGGGCATGATCTACCTGCCGTTGGGCAACCAGACCCCTGACCAATGGGGCGCCGACCGCACCCCAGGCGCCGAGAAGTACAGCGCTGGCGTGGTCGCCCTGGACCTGGCCACCGGCAAGGCACGCTGGAACTACCAGTTCACCCACCACGATCTGTGGGACATGGACGTGGGCAGCCAGCCCACCCTGGTGCACCTGAAGACCGACGATGGCGTGAAACCTGCGGTCATCGTGCCGACCAAGCAGGGCAGTCTGTACGTGCTCGACCGTCGTGACGGCACCCCGATCGTGCCGATCCGCGAGATCCCGGTACCGCAAGGCGCGGTCAAGGGCGATCACACGGCGCCGACCCAAGCCCGCTCCGACCTCAACCTGCTCGGCCCCGAGCTGACCGAACAGGCCATGTGGGGCGCCACGCCATTCGACCAGATGCTGTGCCGCATCCAGTTCCGCGAGCTGCGCTACGAAGGCCAGTACACCCCGCCGTCCGAGCAGGGCTCGCTGGTGTATCCCGGCAACGTCGGCGTGTTCAACTGGGGCAGCGTGTCGGTCGACCCGGTGCGTCAGTTGCTGTTCACCTCGCCGAACTACATGGCGTTCGTGTCGAAGATGATCCCGCGCGAGCAGGTAGCCGAAGGCAGCAAGCGCGAAAGCGAGACCAGCGGCGTGCAGCCGAACACCGGCGCCCCGTATGCCGTGACCATGCACCCGTTCATGTCGCCATTGGGCGTGCCGTGCCAGGCACCGGCCTGGGGTTATGTGGCCGCTATCGACCTGTTCACCAACAAGGTGGTGTGGAAACGCAAGAACGGCACCACCCGTGACAGCACCCCTGTACCGATCGGCTTGCCGGTGGGTGTACCAAGCATGGGTGGCTCGATCGTCACCGCCGGTGGCGTGGGCTTCCTCAGCGGCACCCTGGACCAGTACCTGCGCGCCTATGACGTGCACAACGGCAAGGAACTGTGGAGCGCTCGCCTGCCAGCCGGTGGCCAGGCCACGCCAATGACCTACACGGGCAAGGACGGCAAGCAGTATGTGCTGATCGTGGCCGGAGGACATGGCTCGCTAGGCACCAAGATGGGCGACTACATCATCGCTTACAAACTGGCTGAGTAAGCCTCGACTGCGGCGGTGGCCACACCGCCGCCTTCGCGGGCAGGCCCGCGAGCGGCACGGCACCGGCCGGCAAAGATGAAAGCCTCCCCCTCCTGCCTTCGTCTACCATTGAAACCCATCCCTCCCCGCCCCATCTAAGCACCATAGTCATTCACGCAGGTGCCCCATGAGCGACCAGCAGGATTTCCCCGAACACCCCGACGCACACAGCGAAATCGAACACCTCGAGGCCAAGGCCGAGACCAGCCGCGCCCTTGCCCTGCCCGGCCAGCAACTGCCGGACAAGGTCTACGTGATCCCGATCCACAACCGCCCGTTCTTCCCCGCGCAAGTGCTGCCGGTGATTGTCAACGAGGAACCCTGGGCCGAAACCCTCGACCTGGTCGCCAAGACCGATCATCATTCCCTGGCCCTGTTCTTCATGGACACGCCGCCCGAAGACCACCGCCACTTCGACACCAAGGCGTTGCCGGAGTACGGCACCCTGGTCAAGGTGCACCATGCCAGCCGCGAGAACGGCAAGCTGCAGTTCGTCGCCCAGGGCCTGACCCGCGTACGCATCCGCACCTGGCTCAAGCACCATCGACCACCCTACCTGGTCGAAGTCGAGTACCCGCACCAGCCCGCGCAGCCCACCGACGAGGTCAAGGCCTACGGCATGGCCCTGATCAATGCGATCAAGGAACTGTTGCCGCTCAATCCGCTGTACAGCGAAGAGCTGAAGAACTATCTCAACCGCTTCAGCCCCAACGACCCCTCGCCCCTCACCGACTTCGCCGCTGCCCTGACCTCTGCCACCGGCAACCAGTTGCAGGAAGTGCTCGACTGCGTCCCCATGCTCAAGCGCATGGAGAAGGTCCTGCCGATGCTGCGCAAGGAAGTGGAGGTTGCGCGGTTGCAGAACGAGATTTCCGCCGAAGTGAACCGGCAGATCGGCGAGCATCAGCGCGAGTTCTTCCTCAAGGAACAGCTCAAGGTCATCCAGCAGGAGCTGGGCCTGACCAAGGACGACCGCAGCGCCGACCTCGAACAGTTCGAACAGCGCCTGCAAGGCAAGACCCTGCCCGAGCAGGCTAAAAAGCGCATCGACGAGGAAATGGGCAAGCTGGCGATCCTCGAAACCGGCTCGCCGGAATACGCTGTGACCCGCAACTACCTCGAATGGGCCACCGCGCTGCCCTGGGGGGTATACGGCCAGGACAAGCTCGACCTCAAGCACGCACGCAAAGTGCTCGACCAGCACCACGCCGGGCTTGACGATATCAAGGAGCGCATCCTCGAGTTCCTCGCCGTCGGTGCCTGGAAAGGCGAGATCAGCGGCTCGATCGTACTGCTGGTCGGCCCGCCGGGTGTTGGCAAGACCAGCATCGGCAAATCCATCGCCGAATCCCTGGGGCGCCCCTTCTACCGCTTCAGTGTCGGCGGCATGCGCGACGAAGCCGAGATCAAGGGTCACCGCCGTACCTACATCGGCGCCCAACCCGGCAAACTGGTACAGGCGCTGAAGGATGTCGAGGTGATAAACCCGGTGATCATGCTCGACGAGATCGACAAGATGGGCCAGAGCTACCAGGGCGACCCCGCCTCGGCACTGCTCGAAACCCTGGATCCGGAGCAGAACGTCGACTTCCTCGACCACTACCTGGACCTGCGTCTGGACCTGTCGAAGGTGCTGTTCGTCTGCACTGCCAACACCTTGGATTCGATCCCCGGCCCGCTGCTCGACCGCATGGAAGTGATTCGCCTGTCGGGCTATATCACCGAAGAGAAGCTGGCCATTGCCAAACGCCACCTGTGGCCCAAGCAGCTGGACAAGGCTGGCGTTGCCAAGACCAGCCTGAGCATCAGCGACAGCGCCCTGCGCCTGGTGATCGAAGGCTACGCCCGCGAGGCTGGCGTGCGTCAACTGGAGAAACAGCTCGGCAAGCTGGTGCGCAAGGCAGTGGTCAAGCTACTGGAGAACCCGGATGCCAAGCTCAAGATCGGCACCAAGGACCTCGAGGCAGCACTGGGCATGCCGGTGTTCCGCAGCGAGCAAGTACTGGCGGGCAAGGGCGTGATCACAGGCCTCGCCTGGACCAGTATGGGTGGCGCCACCCTACCGATCGAGGCAACACGCATTCATACGCTCAACCGCGGCTTCAAGCTCACCGGCAAGCTGGGGGACGTGATGAAGGAGTCCGCAGAGATCGCCTACAGCTACGTCAGCGCAAACCTCAAGCAGTACGGCGGCGACCCAGGCTTCTTCAACGAAGCGTTCATCCACCTGCACGTACCCGAAGGCGCCACGCCCAAGGACGGCCCCAGCGCTGGCGTGACCATGGCCAGCGCCCTGCTGTCACTGGCGCGCGACCAGGCACCGAAAAAAGGCGTGGCGATGACGGGTGAACTGACGCTGACCGGGCAGGTGCTACCGATTGGCGGGGTACGCGAGAAGGTGATCGCCGCCAAGCGGCAGAAGATCTTCGAGCTGATCCTGCCGGAGGCGAACCGTGGGGACTTCGAGGAACTGCCCGACTACCTGCGCGAAGGGCTGACGGTGCATTTCGCCAAGCGCTTTGCCGACGTGGCGAAAGTGTTGTTCTGATAAACACAGGGCTCCGAGGGGCCATCGCAGGGCAAGCCCGCGATGGCCCCTCAGAGCCCACATACACAAGCGCATCGGTTATCCTCAGGCCATCGTCCGCCTCAGGAGCCACCATGACCCTCTCCCGCCTGCTGCTCCCCTTGAGTCTCAGCTTGCTCGCTGCCTGCGCGCAGCAACCGCGGCAAACCGTCGAGCTGGATGCCGACAGCGAATGTCCGAAGCGCCTGCAAGTCGGTCAGACTCTATCGCTGTCGTTGGCCAGCAACCCTTCCACCGGCTATCGCTGGACGCTCAAGGACCCAGCCTCAAGCGTACTACGCAGCCTGGGGGCAGAGGTCTACAGCACTCCGGAAGAGGCCGGTATCGTCGGCAGTGCAGGCCTGTCAAACTGGCGCTTCCAGGCCAAGGCCGAGGGTACTGCCACGCTGGCCCTGATCTACCAACAACCCTGGGCCCCTGAAGTCGCGCCCGTACAAACCTTCGAGTGCCAGATAACCGTACGTTGAAACCTGGAGCGATGCATGCGCTCAGACGGTCTCGAAGTTGCGGCGAACCTCCGCCAGGTAGACGGACAACGCCATGAGGGCATTGCCGAGCGAGCCCAATTCAGTCGCCTGTTCTGCAACAGCCTGATGACTCTGCCAAGTCGTCGTCAGCTTTTGGGCTTCCAGTACCCAGCGATCACGCCAACTGTCGACATTGCCAGCAGTGACCAGTTCGTCATGTTCTTGAACAGCCTGTTGCAACAAACTCTGCAACGACGACAATGCCTGTCGCTGTTCGGCAATCTGCCCGACACACGTCGCCCGGGCTGACACAAGATCCGAGAACTTGCGTCCTTCGCCTATGACATCCAGGTTGGCCTCGAACTTCTTGACGGCTGCCTTCACCAGTTCAGGGCTCACCGTGGGGTTCTTGATGCTGCTCAACAACAGGTCCACTTCCTCCTCTGTCGGAATCATGCCCTTGATAATACTGAACAGCGTTGGCACTTCGAACGTCTTGATGATCTGGTCCAGCTCGTTCTTTTGACGCTCCATGCCTGCAACCACTTCCAGCAGGTGGTCGACACTGGCTTGTATACGTTCCTTGGTCCCTGCCAGCTGTGAACGGCGCTCCTCCAATTCCGACAGGCGATAAACCTGTATTGCGCTGACTCGTTGGTTCAACACCTGCAACGACGCCTTCAAGCGACCCCGCAGACGCACCAGCTCGTCTTCGATATCTTTCTTGATGCCTTGGTTCTGGCCATTTTGCGAACTCACGGCTGCGGCATTTATCTCCGACCAATTCTGGTGCGCAAGATTGAGCGTGGCACTCAATACCTGGTCTTTCATTTGAGCGTCGCACTCCCTGAGCAGCCTCAGCAAATCCGAGACGTTCTCCCGGATGGACGAGCTCAGATGTTTTGCCTTCATATTTACAAACTTGGAAATTTCACCTTGCATCAATCGCATTGCAGACACATCGGGATACTTCACAAGTATCGGGCTGCTAATATCCATATCAATTCTCCTGATTAAAACTTTTCATGACGTCGTTAAAAATCAATGCCAACTCGTGCGAAATATTGCCAATCTTGTGCCACGGGCGAACCACACGATCGATCCGACGCGCAAATCGTTCCACGCTGACATGGGTATCGAGCAGGTCAAGTTCCTCACTCGAGACTTTTGTATGGTCACTCAAGGTGCGGATAACGTAGCGCAAGTTCCAGGCGGCCGTATTGACCTCTTTGAGTCGGCCCTTGATGTCATTGAGCAGACCCGACAGTGTGGCCAGGTTCGCCAACTGCGGGGTAAACGATTGCATCTCCATCACCAACTCTTCGCGACGTTGCTGCAGGTTCTGCTTATTTTGTTTCGCACGCTTTGCCAGATCACCGAACAGCGAGTAAGTTAGCCCAACCCCCAGGGGGGAAAATGTCAGCCCAAACAGGGTAAAGCCCGTGAAGCCGGAAATGACCGAAGAGTGATACTCGATTTCCTCGTCCAATACTCGCAAGCTGTCTGCAAGCGCTGCTGCCCTCTCGCCGGCACCGGCAATGTCAAGCGCCGAATCCAGCCCTGCCAACTTTGGCAGCAAAGTATCTTCGACATCCTTATAGAAGCGATCTGCGCGCGTTTGAACCTGATCAATATCCTTCGATATCCTGTCGATCAGCTCTTTGATATCCTCGATCGCGCCGTGGATGGATTCAGCCTTAAGCGTACGTTCGTTTTCATCAAGCGGTACTGTCTCCAGTTGCTCCAACACCGCATCCTCGATATCGGAGAGACTATTGCCGTGCATACTGCGGATTTCACTCACGAGCAGCGCGCCTTCGGTGGCGAACGTCTGCGCGAAATTTTCCAGTTTCACGCTAAGGGCTTGAGTTTCGCGCTCTAATGGCTCCCACCCTTCGGCATGCTGGTTCAAGTCGGAGATAAAACTACTAACCCCCTCGCCATCCACGCCCAGCTTCACGAAGTCGATCCACTCGCTGATTGGCTCCGATGCGCCCGGAAACGAATCCACGGCCTTGACGTAGCGTTTGATCACCAGCAGGTTTTCGCGGCTGAAGATCAACCCAGGTTGCTGCTCTGTTTTTATCGGATCACTGATCGTCTCGATGTATTGCAGAGGTATCAGCTCTGCTTTCTGCTGCGGGTCGAGAGTTGCTAACGACTCATTCTCTAGCACTTCCATAATGATCGTCCTTTGAGGGTCGGATGAGGTGCTCCGCCAGTACAGCGCAGAGCAGGCCTCACCATACGTCGCGCCCACCTCGTCTTCCGTGGCTCTAGGCTTGGCCCGGTGACATCCAATTCGCTTCCACTTGGCAGAAATACAGCACTTTCGAGTCACCACTTTCTTCCCAGACCCGCCGATCACTGGCCGCCGGTATGCAGCACCGCATGGCTTGGCTAGAATGTCGCCTTTGTCTGTTCCCCGAGCCCACTGTGAGCCAAGACCCCGACCGCCTTTTCGCCCAACCCCTGGAGCAGGTGCCCGACTTCGTCTTCAACGAGGACGTGGTGCGTGTGTTCCCGGACATGATCAAGCGCTCGGTACCCGGCTACCCGACCATCGTCGAGAACCTCGGCGTGCTCGCCGCACGCTTCGCTCAACCACACACCGCGCTGTACGATCTTGGCGCCTCGCTGGGCGCAGTGACCCAGTCGCTGCGCCGCCATGTGCGCCACGACGGTTGCCGGGTGATTGCGGTAGACAACTCAGCAGCCATGGTCGAACGCTGCCGCCAGTACCTCACCGCACAGGACTCGATGTTCCAGGAACTGCAGCCAGTGCAGGTGATCGAAGCCGACATCCTTGCCCTGCCCTTCGAGCCCGCCTCCGTGGTGGCGATGAACTTCACCCTGCAGTTCATTGCCCCTGAGCAGCGCCTGGCCCTGCTCGCGCGCATTCACCAAGCGCTGCTGCCAGGTGGCGCGCTGATCCTGTCCGAGAAACTGCGCTTCGACGACGTACAGGAACAGGACCTGCTCAACGACCTGCACCTGGACTTCAAGCGTGCCAATGGCTACAGCGATCTGGAAATCGCCCAGAAGCGCAGCGCCATCGAGCACGTGATGAAGCCCGACACCCTGCAAGCCCACCAGGAGCGCCTCCACTCCGCCGGCTTCTCGAAAGTCATACCCTGGTTCCAATGCCTCAATTTCGCCTCGCTGATAGCCCTGCCATGATTGATCTGTCTCCCCTCGTCCGCCGTCTTGCGGGCACGCCACTGGCTTCCTGGTCCCTGGGGCTGCAAGCACAACTCGACACCAAGCTGGAGAAGGGCCATGGCGACCTCGAGCGCTGGCGCGGCGCCCTGGATGCGCTGCCAGACCTCACACCCGAGAGAATCGACCTGCTCGACGGGTTGCGCCTGGACAGCAACTGCGATGACGCCACCCGTGCTCAGGTACACAAGGCGCTGATGGGGCTTTCGCCGTGGCGCAAGGGGCCGTTCGACCTGTTCGGTGTGCACGTGGACACCGAATGGCGCTCGGACTGGAAGTGGTCGCGGGTCGGTCCGCACCTGAACCTCAAGGGCAAACGCGTGCTCGATGTCGGCTGCGGCAACGGCTACTACCAGTGGCGCATGCTCGGCGCTGGTGCCGACATGGTGGTCGGTGTCGACCCGAACTGGCTGTTCTTCTGCCAGTTCCAGGCGGTGCAAAAATACCTGCCAGACCTGCCCGCCTGGCACCTGCCCTTCGCCCTGGAAGAATTGCCCGCCAACCTCGAAGGCTTCGACACCGTGTTCTCGATGGGCGTGTTCTATCACCGTCGATCCCCCATCGAGCATTTGCTGGCGCTCAAGGACTGCCTGGTCAAAGGCGGGGAGCTGGTGCTGGAAACCTTGGTGGTCGAGGGCGATGAGCAGCACGTGCTGGTGCCCGAGGACCGCTACGCACAGATGCGCAACGTCTGGTTCCTGCCGTCGGTACCCGCGCTGGAGCGCTGGCTGCGCCGCGCCGGCTTCAGCGATGTACGCTGCGTGGATGTGAGCGTCACCAGCGTCGAGGAGCAGCGCAGCACCGACTGGATGCGTTATCAGTCGCTGGCCGATTTCCTCGACCCGAACGACCACAGCAAGACCATCGAAGGCCTCCCAGCCCCCCGCCGCGCCACGCTGCTGGCACGCAAATAAAAAAAGCGCCCCGAGGGGCGCCCAAGTTCACCAGCAGCGAGGAGCTGTCGCAGAGCCGGTGCCTCACTACCGCTAGTCCTTGGCTACCTCACGGGCCGTCTCCTGCGCCTGGCGCTCACGTTTGACCAGCACTTGCTGCCGGTCGCCGAACAGGCGCTCCTGCTCCTTGAGAAAGGTATCCACGAACTGCTGTGAACGCTCCGCGCCACCTTCGGCGAAAACGCTGGTGCTGCCCATGGCAAGGGTCGCCAGCAGCAGATATTTGATCAGGTTCATCGTGCTTGCCTCATGATCACCGTTCAGACAGCGCCATCCTAGCCAGCGGCAGCTAACGCCAAGGTGAGCCTGGCATTACAGTCTTGCAATGTGGTCCTGCGGGCTGTGTTCCCAAGCGAAGGGACCCGAACAGGCAGCCAGATGACGCCCGCATTACAAATCGGTTATCTGCGCCGACAACGCATTCTCATGCCGTAACATCCTGCAGCTTGACCCTAAAGCCCCTACAGGCTTGAGAATCGCGCCCTTTCCACCTCACAGAGCCCGCCATGCGCCTATTGATCATCGAGGACGAACCCCGTACCGCCGACTACCTGCAGCAGGGCCTACGCGAAAACGGCTACGTGGTCGATTGCGCATACACGGGCACCGACGGCCTGCACCTCGCGCGCAATCACAGCTACGACCTGGTAATCCTCGACGTCAATCTGCCCGAGCTCGATGGCTGGGGCGTGCTGCAGCGCCTGCGCGCCGAATCGTCGACTCGGATCATGATGCTCACCGCCCACGGCCGCCTTGCCGACCGGGTCAAGGGCCTGGACCTGGGCGCCGACGACTATCTGCTCAAGCCTTTCGAGTTTCCGGAGCTGCTGGCGCGAATCCGCAGCCTGCTGCGGCGCAACGACCAGCATCTGCAACCAGACACCCTGAAGGTCGCCGACCTCGAACTCGATCCCGGCCGTCATCGCGCCTGGCGCGGCGGCCAGCGCATCGACCTGACCGCCAAGGAGTTCACCCTGCTGCATCTGCTGATGCGCCAGAGCGGCGAGGTGCTCTCACGCACGCAAATCATCTCGCTGGTGTGGGACATGAACTTCGATTGCGACACCAATGTGGTCGAGGTGTCGATCCGCCGTCTGCGGGCCAAGATCGACGACCCTTTCAAGCACAAGCTCATACACACCTTGCGCGGCGTGGGGTACGTACTCGAGGCACGCGCGTGAAGGGCCGTACCCTGTCGCTGCGCCTCGGGCTTTCGGTCACCCTGATGGGCGCCGCGCTGGTACTGCTGCTGGCCTGCCTGGCAGTGTTTGCCCTCGACCACGAGCTGGACAGCCGCGCCCGTCGCGACCTGGCGCGCAAGATGCTGCAAGTCGAGCACAACCTGCGGGTGGACCTGCGCAGCGACGACCTTGGCGCCCGCGCTCATCCCTTGCTCGACCTGGTGATGGGGCACGACAACCTCAGTCTCAATGTGCTGGCGATCAATGGACGGCACCCGTCGCTGCTGAGCCTGGGCCCGGCACTGGAGGCGCAGGCGTTGCGCCAGCTACCCGCGGGCCAGCAGCCAAGCTTCACGCAATGGCGTGACAGCGATGGGCGGCAGATCCTCACCGTCACCCAGTTGATGCGCCTGCGCGACGACCAGCCGGTGCGAGTAATGATGTCGCTGGACCGCGCCGACGACAATGCGCTGCTCCAGGCCTACCTGAACTCGACCTTGCTGGCGCTGCCGATACTCTTGCTGCTGATCGGCATCGGTGCCTGGAAACTGGTACAGCGTGGGCTCGCCCCCCTACGCCGATTCCGCCGCATCGCCGGGCAGATCTGCGCGCACGACCTGGCGCATCGCCTGCCGACCAGTGGCCTGCCCCAGGAACTGGCGGAGCTGGCCGGCAGCATCAACATCATGCTCGATCGCCTCGACCAGGGTGTTCGCCAGCTGTCGCAGTTCTCCGACGACCTGGCCCACGAATTGCGCACCCCCATCGGCAACCTGATGGGCAAGGCCCAGGTCACCTTGTCCCGCGAGCGCGACGGCAACCGCTACCGCGAGGCGCTGGAGGACAGCGTCGAGGAGCTCACCCGCCTGAACCGCATCATCAATGACATGCTGTTCCTGGCCCAGGTCAGCCAACCCCAGGCACTGGCCATGCTCAAGCCACTGTCCCTGGCCGATGAAACCGCACGGGTGATGGAGCTGTTCGACCTCAGCGCCGAACTGAAAGGAGTCGAGCTACGGGCACACGGCTGGGGCACGGCCTTGGCCGACCGATTGATGTTCCAGCGAGCGCTGTCGAATCTGCTGAGCAACGCCATCCGCCATAGCCCACAGGGCCAGGTGATCGAACTGGGGATCGAGCGGCGCCAGGACCAGGTCTGGTTGTGGGTGCAGAACCAGGGCGCGGGGATTGACGAGGCGCACCTGGCGCATCTGTTCGAGCGCTTCTACCGGGCCGGCTGTGGTCGCTCGCGCCTGGAGGGTGGCACAGGGCTGGGGCTGGCGATCGTGAAATCGATCATGCAACTGCATGGAGGCCGGGTCGAGGTCAGCAGCGCAGCGCAAGGACCGACTCGGTTCAGCCTGGTGTTTCAGGCCGAGTGATGGCGGCGGCTTCGCGAGCAAGCCCGCGAGGCCGCCCCAATATCAACGCGAAGCCGCCACGATCAAGGCCTTCATTTCTGCCACCGCCGCCTTGAAGCCGACGAACAGTGCATGGGCCACCAGGGCATGGCCGATGTTCAGCTCATTGATCCCCTTGATCGCCGCCACTGCTTCGACGTTATGGTAGTGCAGGCCATGCCCGGCATTGACGATCAGCCCCTGCCCCACGCCAAAGGCCACGCCGTCGACGATACGCTTGAGCTCCTCGGCTACCTCGGTCGGGGTCTGTGCATCGGCATAGCGACCAGTATGCAACTCGATGGCCGGCGCGCCCACGCGACGCGACGCCTCGATCTGCCGCTCGTCGGCATCGATGAACAGCGACACCTCGGCGCCGGTGCGCGCCAGGCGCTCTACTGCAGCCTTGATCCGCGCCTCCTGGCCTGCCACGTCCAGGCCACCTTCGGTGGTCAGCTCCTGGCGGGTCTCGGGCACCAGGCAGATGTGTGCCGGGCGGATCTTCTCGGCGAAAAGCATCATCTCTTCGGTGACGCCCATCTCGAAGTTCATGCGCGTTTGCAGCACGTCCTTGAGCAGCAGCACATCACGCTCCTGGATGTGCCGGCGGTCTTCGCGCAAATGCACGGTAATACCGTCGGCACCCGCTTCCTCGGCGTCCAGCGCGGCCTTGACCGGGTCCGGATAGCGGGTGCCCCGGGCCTGGCGCAGAGTGGCCACGTGATCGATGTTGACGCCGAGAAGCATGCGGTTGCTGTGAGTCACGAAAGGCTCTCCTGAAGATTGAGCCCCACAGCATACGACGTGCTCAACGCTTGCGAAACAGTTCCCGGCTGACCAGTGGCTTGGGCCCCAGGTGAACGGCCAGCGCCTGACGCATCAGGCGCTTGGCCGCAAGCAGCGCGCCCGGGGCATCCCAGTCGGCATCGGCCAGGGCCAACAGCTCCGCACCACTGAACAGCCCAGGCTGAAACAGCTCGACCCGCTCCAGCCCGGCGTCCACCTGGAGCCGATAGCGCCCCTCGGCGACGACCGCATCATCGTTCACGTCGTGGGTCAGCGAGAAGGCATAGCCCAGCTCGTCCAGCAGACGCCATTCGAAGGCGCGCAGCAGCGGCTCCAGCGGGCGGCCGGCAGCCAGCGCCTCGAGGGTCAGGGTGTAATGCTCGAACAGGGCAGGAAACGGCGCTTCGGCAGGCAGCAGGCGCATCAGCAACTCGTTGAGATACAGACCGCTGAACAGCGCGTCGCCGTGCAGCCACCCGGCAAGGCCGACCGTATCCAACCGACCGACGTTCTTCAACTCGCCCCGCCCGCGTAACTCGACTTCCAGCGGCACGAAGGGTCGCACCGGGCTACCGCCCTTGCCCCGCGCGCGCCGCAACACCGCCCGCACACGGCCTTGGGCGGTGAAGAAGTCCACCAACGCGCTGGTTTCCTTGTAGGCGCGGCTGTGCAGGACGTAGGCGGGTTGCGGGGTGGGTTGGTCCATGAGCGGTTACTCGGTCTCAGGCAAAGCGCACACCTGTAGGAGCGGGCTTGCCCGCGAAGAGGCCAGCCCAGGCACCGTGGATGCATGGCACAGGCGTTGCCTGTGTTCGCGGGCAAGCCCGCTCCTACAAGGCGCGCGGCGAGGCTTAGAGGTCGCCGTAACCCAGCGAACGCAGGGCGCGTTCGTCATCGGACCAGCCGCCCTTGACCTTGACCCAGAGGTTGAGCATGACCTTGGAGTCGAACAACACCTCCATGTCCTTGCGAGCCTCGGAACCAATGCGTTTGATACGCTCGCCCTTGTCGCCGATGATGATCTTTTTCTGGCCGTCACGCTCGACCAGGATCAGGGCGTGGATGTGCAACACATGCCCCTGCTGTTTGAATTCTTCGATCTCGACGGTGATCTGGTACGGCAGCTCGGCGCCGAGCTGGCGCATGATTTTCTCGCGTACCAGTTCGGCTGCCAGGAAGCGGCTGCTGCGGTCGGTGATCTGGTCTTCCGGGAAGAAGTGATCGTTTTCCGGCAGGTGCTTGGCGATCTGGGCTTCCAGGGCGTCCAGATTGTGCCCCTGCTGAGCCGAGATCGGCATCACTTCGGCGTTCGGCAGTTGCTCCTGCAACCACTGCAGGTGCGGGATCAACTCGGCCTTCTCTTCCATGCGGTCGGTCTTGTTGACCGCGATGATGAGCGGGCCGGTGACGTACTGCACACGCTCGAGCACCAACTGGTCCTCGTCGGTCCAGCGAGTGCGGTCGACCACGAAGATCACCACGTCGACATCCTTGAGCGCTGCCGAGGCGTTGCGGTTCATGTAGCGGTTCAAGGCCTTGTCGTTGGCCTTGTGCATACCGGGGGTGTCGACGTAGATCGCCTGCACATCGCCTTCGGTCTTGATGCCGAGCATGTTGTGACGGGTGGTCTGCGGCTTGCGCGAAGTGATCGCCAGCTTCTGCCCGAGGATGTGGTTGAGCAGCGTGGACTTGCCCACGTTGGGGCGGCCGACGATGGCCACGTAACCGCAGCGGGTCGGATTGTTCTCAGTCATTGCCATTCTCCACGCCCAAGGCGATCAGTGCGGCGGCAGCGGCGACCTGCTCGGCGATACGCCGGCTCACGCCCTGACCACGGCTCTTGTTGTTCAGCAGCACCACTTCGCATTCGACGAAGAAGGTGCGGCAATGTGGTTCGCCCTGGATATCCACCACTTCGTAGCGCGGCAGTTCGCAGGCACGCGACTGCAGATACTCCTGCAGCCGGGTCTTGGGGTCTTTGTTGGTGTCGACCAGCGTCAACCCATCGAACTCGCCGGCCAGCCAGGCGAGAATGCGCTCGCGGGCGGTCTGCATGTCGGCGTCCAGATAGATCGCCCCGATCAGCGCTTCGAGTGCATCGGCAAGAATGGACTCACGGCGAAAACCACCGCTCTTGAGTTCGCCCGAGCCCAGGCGCAGATAATCGCCCAGGTCGAAGCCACGGGCCAGGCGGGCGAGGGTCTCACCCTTGACCAGCCGTGCGCGCAGGCGCGACAACTGGCCTTCGCGAGCCTGGGGGAAGCGCTCGAACAGCGCCTCGCCCGCCACGAAGTTGAGAATCGCATCACCGAGAAACTCCAGGCGCTCGTTGTTGCGCCCGGCATAACTGCGATGCGTGAGTGCCAGGAGCATCTGATCCTGGTTCTTGAAGGTATAGCCGAGCTTGCGCTCCAGGCGTTCGAGGGAAGCGCTCATGCAGCCACCCCTTCGTTGTTAAACGCGTTCAAATCAACATCCTGAAAGACTGTTTGGCTGTGTCACGCCGTCGTGCAGCGGCGAATTTACCCATCCCTGAGAACACAGCCTATGTCAGAAATGCATTCGGCGCTGTCTGTTGACAGCGCCGAGAGGTATCAATGGATCAGGCCGACCCGCGACAGGTTGGGGAAGTGGCTGAGCTTGGGCTCGGGCCAGCTCATCCAGACTGCGAAGGCCTTGCCGACGATGTTGCGGTCCGGGACCATGCCCTGCAGCTCGCGCGGGATACTCGGATCATCCCAGTAGCGGCTGTCGTTGGAGTTGTCGCGGTTGTCGCCCATCATGAAGTAATGCCCGGCAGGCACGGTCCACTGCTGGTCAGGCGGCATGCGGTAGCGGCTCATCTCCTTGCGGATCAGGTGCTCGGCTTCGCCCAGCTTCTCCTTGTACAGCTCGGCACTGCCCAACGATCCGGCTTCGGTGCCCACCAGTTGCTCGGCGACCAGTTGGTCGTTGACGTACAGGTGCTTCTCGTTGGTGTAGCGGATCCGGTCGCCCGGCAGGCCAACCACACGCTTGATGTAGTTGACGTTCGGGTCACTCGGGTAGCGGAACACCATGACGTCCCCGCGCTGCGGGTCACCGACCTCGATGACCTTCTTGTCGATCACCGGCAGGCGGATGCCGTAGGAGAACTTGTTCACCAGAATGAAGTCGCCCACTTCCAGGGTCGGCTTCATGGATCCCGACGGGATCTGGAAGGGTTCGACCAGGAACGAGCGCAGCACCAGCACGATGAACAACACCGGGAAGAACGACTTGCCGTACTCGACCAGCAACGGCTCCTTGTTCAGGCGTTCGACCACCGCAACTTCGGGCTGGCTGACGCTGCCCTGGTAGTTGGCGATCGCCGCTCGCCGGCGCGGGGCCAGGAACAGCAGATCGATCAGACCCAACAGACCGCAGACAGCAACGGCGATGACTAGCAACAGCGGGAAATTTAGCGACATAGGACCTAGCTATCCAACCTGAGCACAGCGAGGAAGGCTTCCTGTGGGATCTCCACGTTGCCCACCTGCTTCATGCGTTTCTTACCGGCCTTCTGCTTCTCCAGCAGTTTCTTCTTACGGCTGACGTCACCGCCATAGCACTTAGCCAGTACGTTCTTTCTGAGCGCCTTGACAGTGGTCCGCGCAATGATCTGGCCGCCGATAGCTGCCTGGATCGCCACGTCGAACATCTGCCGAGGAATCAGTTCCTTCATCTTCTCGGTCAACGCACGACCTTTGTAGGCCGCGTTGTCACGATGCACGATCAATGCCAGGGCATCGACCTTGTCGCCGTTGATCAGCACATCCAGCTTGACCAGGTTGGCCGACTGGTAGCGATCGAAATGATAGTCCAGCGAGGCGTAGCCGCGGCTGGTGGATTTGAGACGGTCGAAGAAGTCCAGCACCACCTCGTTCATCGGCATGTCGTAGCGCACCTGCACCTGGCTGCCGAGGAACTGCATGTCACGCTGAACGCCACGCTTCTCGATGCACAGGGTGATGACGTTGCCCAGGTGCTCCTGCGGCACGAGGATGGTCGCGGTGACGATCGGCTCGCGGAAATCGGCGACCGCCGAGACATCCGGCAGCTTCGACGGGTTGTCGACGACGATGGTTTCGCCGGTCTTGAGCTCCAGCTCGTAGATCACGCTTGGTGCCGTGGTGATCAGGTCCAGGTCGTATTCGCGCTCCAGGCGCTCCTGGATGATCTCCATGTGCAGCATGCCGAGGAAGCCGCAACGGAAGCCGAAGCCCAGTGCATCGGAGCTTTCCGGCATGTACTGCAGCGACGAGTCGTTGAGCGTCAGCTTCTGCAGGGCGTCGCGGAAGTCCTCGAAATCGTCGGAACTGACCGGGAACAGCCCGGCGTACACCTGCGGCTGGATCTTCTTGAAGCCTGGCAGCACTTCGACCTCAGGGGTCGAGGACAGCGTCAGGGTGTCGCCGACCGGCGCGCCATGAATGTCCTTGATGCTGGCGATGATGAAGCCCACTTCACCGGCCTTGAGATCGGCGGTGGCAGTGTGTTTCGGGGTGAAGACGCCGACGCTGTCGACCAGGTGCACCTTGCCGGTGGACTTGACCAGGATCTTGTCGCCCTTCTTGACCCGGCCCTGGCGCACGCGTACCAGCGACACGACGCCCAGGTAGTTGTCGAACCAGGAGTCGATGATCAGCGCCTGCAAGGGTGCGTCGATCTCGCCTTCCGGCGCGGGGATGGTCTGTACCAGGCGCTCGAGCACCTCGTCCACGCCCATGCCGCTCTTGGCACTGCAGGCCACGGCATCGGTGGCGTCGATGCCGATGATCTTCTCGATCTCGTCCTTGACGCGGTCCGGATCGGCCTGGGGCAGGTCCATCTTGTTCAGTACCGGCATGACCTCGAGGCCCTGCTCGATGGCGGTGTAGCAGTTGGCGACCGATTGCGCCTCGACGCCCTGGCCGGCATCGACCACCAGCAACGCGCCCTCGCACGCCGCCAGCGAGCGCGAGACTTCATAGGTGAAGTCGACGTGGCCGGGGGTATCGATGAAGTTCAACTGGTAGGTTTTGCCGTCCTGCGCCTTGTAATGCAGGGTGACGCTGTGGGCCTTGATGGTGATACCGCGTTCACGCTCGAGGTCCATGGAGTCGAGGACCTGGGCTTCCATTTCGCGCGCCGTCAGGCCACCGCACATCTGGATGAAACGGTCGGCCAGCGTCGACTTGCCATGGTCGATGTGGGCGATAATGGAGAAATTGCGGATATGACTCAAATCACTCACGGGTCAACACTCGAAAAGGCTGCGAGCCGGACGCCCGCGGAAAAATAGCCGGGAATTGTACCTCAAGCCGGAGGGATATGGGAGATTCCTCTATCGCCACGCACACCTGCAAATGCGACATGAATTTGCTCGGCTCGCTGATGTTCCCACAGAAAATCATGACACGCTCATGAAAAAGGGCAGCCGAAGCTGCCCTTTCCTACCCTTCATTCAGCCTATTCAGCCAACTTGAAGGTGATGAAGCTGGCGCGCCCTTGTCGCAGCACACGCATCGATACCGAACGATTCTTCGGCAGGTCCTTGGCGATCTCGGTAAATTGCTTGGCCGAGCTGATCGCCTGGTTGTTCAGATGGCTGATAACGTCGCCCGGACGCAGGCCAATCAGGGCAGCCGGGCCATCCTGAACCTCCTTGATGACCACGCCGCCCTTGAGCTCGAGCGACTTCTTCTGCTCGTCGCTGAGGTCGGCGACGGAGACGCCCAGGCGGTTGCTGTTGCGCTCCACGCCTGCCTGACCACCGGTGCCGATGTCGGCATCGTCTTCAGGGAGCGCGCCGACAGTGATGTCCAGGGTCTGGCGCTTGCCTTCGCGAATGATCTCGAGCTTGGCTTTCTGGCCATCCTTGAGACCGCCGACCAGGTGTGGCAGGTCTGCGGACATGATGATCGGCTGGCCGTTCATGCTCAGGATCACGTCACCGACCTGCAGGCCGCCCTTGGCCGCAGGACCGTTTTCCAGCACCTGGGCCACCAGGGCGCCGGCAGGCTTGTCGAGCCCGAAGGATTCAGCCAGGTCCTTGTTCACTTCCTGGATCACCACGCCGAGCCAGCCGCGACTGACC
Source organism: Pseudomonas sp. NY15374 (assembly GCF_048068255.1). Lineage (NCBI taxonomy): Bacteria > Pseudomonadati > Pseudomonadota > Gammaproteobacteria > Pseudomonadales > Pseudomonadaceae > Pseudomonas > Pseudomonas sp. NY15374. The sequence continues at coordinate 164,440 of NZ_JBLUPZ010000009.1, read as the reverse complement.
TTGCCGTCTTTCTTCAACTGGTTCGAGACATCGATCGCCACGTCGATCGGGATGGCGAACGACAGACCCATGAAACCGCCGGAGCGGGTGAAGATCTGCGAGTTGATACCTACGACCTCGCCCTTCATGTTGAACAGCGGGCCGCCGGAGTTACCCGGGTTGATCGCGACGTCGGTCTGGATGAACGGCACATAGGTGTCGTTGGGCAAGGTGCGCCCCTTGGCGCTGACGATACCTTTGGTAACCGAATGATCGAAGCCGAACGGCGAGCCGATGGCCAGCACCCACTCACCGACTTTCAGCTTCTCGGAATCGCCCAGTTTGACGGTCGGCAGATTCTTGCCATCGACCTTGAGCAGTGCCACGTCGGTGCGCGGGTCGGTGCCGACCAGCTTGGCTTGCAACTCGCTGCGGTCGGACAGGCGGACGATGATTTCGTCGGCGTCGGCGACCACATGGTTGTTGGTCAGGACATAACCATCACTGGAAATGATGAAGCCCGAGCCCAAGGACTGCGCTTCACGCTGGCGGTCGCCGCCACGCGGGGAACGCGGCTGCTGCGGCATGTTGCGCTCGAAAAACTCGCGGAACATCGGCGGCAGGCCTTCCAGATCGGGCATCTGCCCAGCAGCCACGCGACGGTCCGGCAGCTTTTGCTTGGTACTGATGTTGACCACTGCCGGCGAGGCCTGCTCGACCAGGGTGGTGAAATCCGGCAGGGCTTCTTCGGCCTGGGCGGTGAGCACCTGGCCGAGCATCAGCACGGCGGCGAACATCGATAGGTAGGTTTTCAAGCGTGGTATTGACATACGGCTCCCGTCACAACGAGCGTAGTTAGCAGAAGGGCCCCTGCAGATGCAGGAAAGGCCAGACTCCAGGGAGTCTGACCTATAGGAAATTTACCAGTTGATTGCAAATGACAATGCTTTAATTTCATGTCAGCTGCATGCCTGGCAGCTTGTAGGAAGGGTCTGCGACGGTCATTGCCGTGCCTGGACATCCTGGGCGCGCATCGACAAGGCAACACGCTCGGCAGTGCCCAGCGGAATCTCTCCGACCACGGTCACCATGACCTTGCCCTTGGGCGTGTTCAGATGCCGCGAAACAGCGACAGTCGGCCCCAGTTGCGCACGGGTATCGGTACCGGCGTCTTCCTTGATCGGCTCGAGAAAGACCGAAAAACGCGCCAGCCCATCGTCGTACATCAGGCTACTGACGGTACTGTTGCGTTCCGGATCACGGCGCACGGCACTATTGACCAATTCGAAGCCTGGCGGCAGCCAATCGGAACGCCAGCCAGCGACTGTTTCGGACTTGGTCGCCGCAAGACGTTCCACCGGCTTGCACGCAGCACTGGCCTGCAGGTCGCGATCGGTCGGCACATCGTCTGTGTCCAGGCGGGTCATCTGGAAGCGCTCGAGCAACTGCCCCTTGTCGTTCAGCATCAACGAACGCAGCGGCAGGCCGGTCTGGCGATCCAGGTGAAGCTCAAAGGCGTAGCGGTGCTGGTCGCGTGGCGTGAGCGTGACGATCACCGCGTCGCGCCCGGCGATTCGGGCCTTGCCAGCCACACCCAGGTCGTACCAGCTCATCAGCTTCAAAGGATCGAGTAAACGCGGGGCGGAATCGGGCGGTGTACCGACCCCGCTGACCAGGGAACCACTGACGCACTGCACCTTGCCATTGACCCGCACGATTTCCTGGGCGGCGCCATCAAGCTGCAACAGCCGCTCGCTGACCTTGCCGTCCTGGACTCGATGCCAGATATCGTGGGAAGAAAAACTGCCGTTACGTTCGTAGACGAAAGAACCCTGGTAACTCTGCCCTTGCTCGGCCTGTGCCAGCTTGTTAAGCCACTCGCTCGCCTCGGGCGAAGAGTTGGCCGCCAATACCGGCACCGTCATGCAACTGCCGAGCAGCAGCGACAGAAGAGGTAGCGCGCGCATGAGCCTCCTTACTTAGCGATTTTCCAAGCTGGCGGCGCGGGCATAAGGCAGAGCGGTTTCGGTGCCCTTCAGCGCAGACTCCTGAGCGTGCTGGCGCAGATAACCGGGCAGACGCTGATCCCAGCCAGCCTGATTCTGCAGCACACCGTTGGCCATCGGACCGGTCGGTTGCTCACTGCTTTCACTATAGCCTGCCAGAACGGCTGGGCCCTGAGCCTGTGGCACGGTGATGCCCTGCTGCACAGGTTGCTGCGAAGCGAGTTGCGCACCGTTGATCTCGTCCTGGTTGTACAGGCGTACACCTGCCAGCACAGCGACGGTCACCGAGGCGGCAACGGCCAGGCGGCCAATGCTGCGCCACGGGCCACGCTTGGCCTTGACCGGTACGGCTTCATCGGCCAGCGCAGCCGAAACGGCCGAGGCGATGTCGAGCTTGGGCAGCAGCAGTTCCTTGTGCATGGCTGCGCGAGCGACCTGGTAACGCGACCAGGTGGCACGGGTCTCGGCATCATCGACCGCGTTCAGCACGCGACGTAATTCCAGTTCGTCCGCTTCGTTATCCATTACCGCGGACAGCGATTCCTGCAAAGCTTCACGACTCATGGCGGTTCCTCTCTTGGCTGTCGCCGCTGTCTCAGGTTTCCTGCAACAAGGGTTGCAGGGCTTTGTCTATGGCCTCCCGAGCGCGGAAGATTCGAGAGCGCACGGTACCCACCGGACATTGCATGACACTCGCAATGTCTTCGTAACTCAGTCCGTCGAACTCGCGCAGGGTCAATGCCGTGCGCAGGTCTTCGGGCAGTTGCTGGATGGTGCGATGGACAGTGCCTTCGATTTCATCCCGCAACAACGAGCGCTCTGGGGACTCGAGATCCTTGAGACCATGATCGCCGTCATAGAACTCCGCATCCTCGGAGCTCACATCGCTGTCTGGCGGCCGTCTTCCACGGGACACCAGGTAATTCTTCGCCGTGTTGATGGCGATGCGGTACAGCCACGTGTAGAACGCACTGTCACCGCGGAAGTTGCCAAGCGCACGATAGGCCTTGATGAACGCTTCCTGTGCCACGTCCTGCGCTTCATGGGTGTCGTGTACAAAACGCACGATCAACCCGAGAATCTTGTGCTGATACTTCAGCACCAACAGATCGAACGCTCGCCTGTCACCGCGCTGCACGCGCTCGACAAGCTGCTGATCCTCTTCCTGGGTTAGCATGAACACTCCTCAGTGAACTCAAAGGAGCGTTGCGACAGCCATCGTTCAGGCTTGCAACCATAGACTCGGGCTTTGCGCAAAAGTTCTCCCCTCCAAGCAAGTTTCCTGCGGCCTCTGGTCGGCTCGCACGAAAAAGACACAGCGCGGTCGCAGCCGGCTGCGTCGATAATCGGTGTTTCGAATACACAGGTTTCAGCCCGGGTAGAGCTGCTGTCCTGCATCGCCTCGGCAATCGTGGCAGACGGGCAGCCTTCTTGAGATTTGCAGGGGTGCTGGAAAGTTCCCACAAAGTCGCCGCGCCTGCGCAACCGCCATTGGAAATCCGACGCCGGGGGCTGCTATAAAGGCATCCCGGCACTTTTCCAATAGTTTCACAATGCCATATACGCATGCCTATTGTGCCGCTCCCCTTCCCTAGTTACTAGTGTCCCGACATGAGCCAACAATTCCAACATGATGTCCTGGTGATCGGCAGTGGCGCCGCCGGTCTCAGCCTGGCACTGAACCTTCCCAGCCACCTGCGCGTTGCCGTGCTGAGCAAGGGCGACCTCGCCAATGGCTCTACCTTCTGGGCCCAGGGCGGTGTCGCCGCAGTACTGGACGACACCGACACGGTGCAGTCGCACGTCGAGGACACGCTCAACGCAGGCGCAGGCCTGTGCCATGAAGACGCCGTGCGCTTCACCGTCGAGCACAGCCGCGAAGCCATCGAGTGGCTGATCGAGCAGGGCGTGCCCTTCACGCGCGACGAACACCACGGCGTCGACGACGGCGGCTTCGAGTTCCACCTCACCCGTGAAGGCGGTCACAGCCACCGCCGCATCATCCATGCCGCCGATGCCACGGGCGCCGCGATCTTCACCACGCTTCTGGAACAGGCCCGCCAGCGCCCGAACATCGACCTGCTCGAACAGCGTGTGGCCGTGGACCTGATCACCGAGCGGCGCCTGGGCCTGCCCGGCGACCGCTGCCTGGGCGCCTACGTGCTCGACCGCAACAGCGGCGAGGTAGACACCTTCGGCGCACGCTTCACGGTATTGGCGACAGGCGGTGCAGCCAAGGTCTATCTCTACACCAGCAACCCCGATGGCGCCTGCGGTGATGGCATTGCCATGGCCTGGCGCGCTGGCTGTCGGGTGGCGAATCTTGAGTTCAACCAGTTCCACCCCACCTGCCTGTACCACCCGCAAGCCAAGAGTTTCCTGATCACCGAGGCCCTGCGCGGCGAAGGCGCACTGCTGCGCCTGCCCAACGGCGAGCGTTTCATGCCGCGCTTCGACCCACGTGAAGAGTTGGCGCCACGGGATATCGTCGCCCGCGCCATCGACCACGAAATGAAACGCCTGGGCGTGGACTGCGTGTACCTGGATATCACGCACAAACCTGTCGAGTTCATCAAGAGCCACTTCCCCACGGTCTACGAACGCTGCCTGACCTTCGGCATCGACATCACGCGACAGCCAATCCCCGTGGTACCCGCAGCCCACTACACGTGCGGCGGCGTGATGGTCGATGAGCGCGGGCACACCGACGTGCCGGGCCTGTACGCCATCGGCGAAACCAGTTTCACCGGCCTGCACGGCGCCAACCGCATGGCCAGCAACTCGCTGCTGGAGTGCTTCGTCTACGGGCGTGCGGCGGCAGCGGACATCGAGGCGCACCTGGACGAAGTCAGCAGGCCACAAGCCCTGCCTTGTTGGGATGCCAGCCAGGTCACCGATTCGGATGAGGACGTGATCATCGCGCACAACTGGGACGAACTGCGGCGATTCATGTGGGACTACGTGGGCATCGTGCGCACCAGCAAGCGCCTGCAGCGCGCCGAGCACCGGGTGCGTCTGCTGCTCGACGAAATCGACGAGTTCTACAGCAACTACAAGGTCAGCCGCGACCTGATCGAGCTGCGCAACCTGGCGCAGGTGGCCGAGCTGATGATTCGCTCAGCGATGCAGCGCAAGGAAAGCCGTGGACTGCACTACACCCTGGATTATCCGGGGATGCTGGATGAGGCCAGGGATACGGTACTCAGCCCGACCTGAGCCTGGCGCCGACCTCTTCGCCTTTGGCGACTTGCCCGCGAGGAGGTCGGCAACTCTCACCTCACTCTGGCGCCATCACCCACCGGCGCCGGCTGAACTTCAAGCGCACACGCAGCCGTCGGTGCTCATCCGCCGTCAGCGCATCCCTTGGAATGCACTGACTCTGGGCAACCCACCGCCCCTCGCGCATGAAGCGCAACACCACTATCCCCGGCAGCGCGACGCTGTCACGACACAACCTTATCCGCTCCCAGCCACAGGCACGGCTGAACGCCTGCCAGCCACGCGCATCACGGCGCAAGCCAGTCACGGCATCGGGATGAGTCAGAAGGATACGGCGGGGAATCACCCAGCAGGCATGGGCGAGGCAGCCAATCAGTACACAAGCTGCCAACCACCAGGGCAACTCGACTGACCACAGGGTGGCGAGCGCCAGCGCCTGCCCGCAAAGATAGGCCGTCAGCAGCAGGCGCGAGCCTTGCCAACGGCACTCGAAGCACTCACTTGGGCTGGACACGGTCCAGGATGATGCGGACCATGCGCTGCAGCTCAGGGTCTTCGGATTCGTTACGCTCCATGAACCAGCCGAACATGTCCTGGTCCTCGCAGGTCAACAGGCGGCGGTACAGTTCGCGATCCGCTTCGCTCAGGTTCGGGTAGACCTCTTGAGTGAAGGGGACGAGCAGCACGTCCAGCTCCAGCATGCCGCGGCGGCTGTGCCAGAAAAGCCGGTTGAGTTCAGTTTGTTCGACCATGGGGCCCTCCTCGAATGGTCGCGCAGTATACCGCGCTGCAACCGCAGCGGCACGAGGCATTGGTCTAGTCACCTACCTATTTTGTTACTGGCGTTCTATGATGGCCGCCAGTCTTTATAGCTACCGCGATGACCCATGGCCGACTCCGCTTTCTTCTGTCCCCTGTCCCACGAGGGCATCCTCGCTGTCCGCGGCTCCGACGCCGGAAAATTCCTGCAAGGCCAGCTGACCTGCAACCTCGACTATCTGAATCTGCAGCACGCCAGTCTCGGCGCGCGCTGCATGGTCAAAGGCCGCATGCAATCCAGTTTCCGCATCCTGCCGGAGGGCAATGGCTATCTACTTGCCATGGCCAGCGAACTGCTCGAGGCGCAACTGGCGGACCTGAAGAAGTACGCGGTCTTTTCCAAGGCCACGCTGACCGACGAAAGTACCGCCTGGGTGCGCTTCGGCTTGCAGCAGGGCGATGCCGCTCTGCAGGCGCTGGGGCTTGAGACACCACAGGCAGCCGGCGCCACCGTACGTCATGAAGGGCTTTTGGCCATCGCCGTCTCGCCCGCTCGCGTCGAGCTATGGGTTCCCTCCGAACAGGCCGCCAACGTGCGCGAGACCCTCGCCGCCGCGCTGCCCGAAGGCACCCTGGATGCCTGGCTGCTGGGCCAGATCCGCGCCGGCATCGGCCAGGTCATGGGCCCGACCCGTGAACTGTTCATCCCGCAGATGATCAACCTGCAGGCCGTCGACGGCGTGAGCTTCAAGAAGGGCTGCTATACCGGCCAGGAAATCGTCGCGCGCATGCAATACCTGGGCAAGCTCAAGCGTCGCCAGTATCGCCTCTCGCTGCCCGTGGACGAAGCGCCCGCATCAGGCGCAGAAATCTTCTCGCCCACCCACGGTTCGTCTGTCGGCGAGGTAGTCATCGCGGCACCCGCCGAGCAAGGTGTCGAACTGCTGGCAGTGCTCAGCGCCGACTCGGTGGAAGATGACAACCTGCACCTGGGCAGCCTCGAAGGGCCACGCCTGACCCTGCTGGACCTGCCTTACGAACTGGACCGCGACCGGGAAATCCAGCGCTGACCAGCCCGCCCCGCCGCTGCGGCGGGGCAGCCCCACCACTGCGGTAGAGAAGTCCATGAACAAGCTGGCCGAGATGGTTCAAGCGCAGTTGCTCGCTGCCATCGACAACGACGACCTGGTCCTGCCCACGCTGCCAGAGGTTGCCCTGAGCATCCGCGAAGCCGCCGAAGACAGCGAAATCAGCGTGGCCGCCTTGAGCCGCGTGATCGGTCGCGATGCCGCGCTCTCGGCGCGCCTGATCAAGGTGGTCAACAGCCCGCTGCTGCGCGCACTGGTGGAGGTCACCGACCTGCACACCGCGATCACGCGCCTGGGCGTCAACTACAGCTGCAACCTGGCCATCGGCCTGGTGATCGAACAGATCTTCCATGCCCGCTCGGCGGCGGTGGAGCACAAGTTGCGCGATATCTGGGAAAACAGCCTGGAAGTGGCGGGCATCAGTTACGAAATATGCAGGCGCTACACCCACCTCAAACCCGATCAGGCCACCCTGGGCGGGCTCGTGCACCAGATCGGCGCCCTGCCGGTGCTGATCTACGCCGAAGAGCACAACGAGCTGCTGTCCGACCCCGTGTGCCTGCACTATGTCATCGAGCAGATTCAACCGGTGCTGGGCGACAAGATCCTCAGCGCCTGGGAGTTTCCAGAGCAACTGGTCAACCTGCCCAGCCAGGTCCAGAACCTGGAGCGCGAGACCGACAAGATCGACTACATCGGCATCGTCCAGATCGCCCGTTCGCTCAGCCTGCGCGGGCGCGGCCAGCCCTTGACCAGCCTGCCCGCCTACAAGCTGCTGCGCCTGCCGGAGGGCAAGGAGCTGGACCTGATGGAACTGGTCGAGGCGCGGGACATGTTGCGCTGACCGCCGCGGGTGCGGCGGTCAATCCGCGATGAAACTCACCCGCACCTTCAAACCGCCGTTGTCGCCATCATGCAGGCTGATCTGCGCCAGATGCGCACGACAAATTTCGCCGACGATCGCCAACCCCAGCCCACTGCCCTGGGCACTGCGCCGGTAGAAGCGCTCGAACACACGCTCGCGATCATCCAGTGGAATCCCCGGGCCATCGTCCTCGACCTCCAGTACGGCGGGGGCCAGCACCCGCAGAATCACGTTGCCGCCCATCGGCGTATGGGCCAGTGCATTGTCCACCAGGTTGCTGAGCAGCTCGTTGAGCAAGGTCGGCTCTCCCTTCAGCCACACCGGCGCCTCGGCTTCCAGCGCGAGGGCAACACCACGGGCATGGGCCAGCGGCGCCATCGCCATGCCCAGTTCGCGGGCCAGCTGGCTGAGGTCCAGGCGCTTTGCACCGCCTTCGGCGATCGCCCGCGCGCCATTTTCCACTCGGGCCAGCGACAGCAGCTGGTTGGCCAGGTGGGTAAGGCGATCAGTACCCTGGGCCGCGGACTCCAAGGTCTGGCGCCACTCCTCGGGCTCCCGCGAGCGCAAGCCCAACTCCACCCGCGCCTTGAGCGCCGCCAGCGGTGTGCGCAACTCGTGGGCGGCATCGGCGATGAACTGCGCCTGGCGCTCGAACTGCCCGCGCAGCCGCTCGGTGAAATGGTTCAAGGCCCGCACCAGCGGCCCCAGCTCATGCTGTACCTGCACCACCGGCAGGGCCCGCAGGTCGTCGGGCTGACGGGCTTCCACGGCCGTGCGCAGGCGCTCCAGCGGACGCAGCGCAGCACTGACTGCAAACCACACCATCACCAGCGCACCCAGCGCAAGCATGCCCAGGCGCAGCAAGGTATCGGCCATCAGCCCACGCGCCATGCTCACCCGCGCCTCTTCGGTCTCGGCCACGCGGATCTCGGCCATGCCGTTCATGTTCGGCTCGCTGACAGCCTTGAGCAGGCTCACCACGCGCACGTCCTGCCCCAGGTAGGTGGCGTTGTAGAAGCGCGCCAGCGCCGGATAGTCGTCGGTGCGCGGCGTGCCAGGGGGCGGCGGCGGCAGCTTCTCGTAACCGGAAATCAGCTTCTGGTGGATATCCAGCACCTGGTAGTAGATGCGTCCGGCGCTGTCGTAGGCGAAGGTGTCCAGCGCGACATAGGGCACATCGGCGCTGAGCGTGCCATCACGCTGGGAGAGGCCGGCGGCAATGGTCCGCGCCGAGGCCAGCAGCGTGCGGTCATAGGCGGTGTCGGCGGCCTCGCGGCCATTCCAGTATGCGCTCAGGCCACTGGCCAACATCAGCACCACGAGCAACAGCGCCAGGTTGCCGAGCAGGCGCGCGCGCAGGCTGCCGTTGTCACGCATCACGATGCTCGAGCAGGTAGCCCAGACCGCGGAAGGTGACGATGGCCACCGGATGGCCATCGAGCTTCTTGCGCAGACGATGGATGTAGATCTCGATGGCATCGGGGCTGGCTTCTTCGTCCAGGCCAAACACCTGGGCGGCCAATTGCTCCTTGCTCATCACCCGCCCGGGGCGGGCGATCAGCGCCTCGAGCACGCTCTGTTCCCGCGAGGTCAAGGTCAGCGGCTCGTCACCCAGCGCAAAGCGCCGCGTGTCCAGGTCGTACACCAGGGGCCCGCAACGTTGCTGGCGTTCGCCACCGAGCACGCTACGGCGCAGCAGGGCCTTGACCCGCGCCTCCAGCTCCGTGAGCTCGAAAGGCTTGGCCAGGTAGTCGTCGGCCCCAAGGTTCAGGCCATGCACGCGGTCCTTGACGTCGCTGCGCGCGGTGAGCATCAGCACCGGCAGGGTCTTGCCCCGCGAGCGCAGGCGCGCCAGCACCTCGAAGCCGTCCATGCGCGGCAGGCCGACATCCAGCACGGCGACAGCATAGTCCTCGCTGGCCAGGGCCAGGTCGGCGGCAACGCCGTCATGCAGCACATCCACGGTCAAGCCCTGGCTCTTGAGGGCCTGGGCCACGCTGTCAGCCAACGGCAGATGGTCTTCGACCAGCAGCACACGCATCGGATTCTCCCTGCTCGGGTTGGGCGGTGGCGCGGAGTGTAACGCCGTCGTGGGGACTGTGAAGCCCTTGTGACAAACCTTTCGTGCTGAAAGGTTAGCGAAAGGTTCGCCACCTAGCATCGCACCACGGTCGCTCCACGCGCCGAAAAAAGCACCAGCAAGGTGCAACGAATAAGAACAATAAAACGGAGTCAGACGACGATGCTGTCAATGCAGCCCAGCCGGTCCCTTTGCGCCCGCCCTTCCACGCTCGCCAGCGCCATCGCCCTTGCCGGCATCGCCCCGATGAGCCAGGCCGCCTTCTTCGAAGACAGTACGGCCACCTTCGAAACCCGCAACATGTACTTCAATCGCGACTTCCGCGATGGCACCAGTTCGCAGCAATCCAAGCGCGACGAATGGGCCCAGGGCTTCATGCTCAACTTCGAATCCGGCTATACCGACGGCACCGTGGGCTTCGGCCTCGACGCCCTGGGCATGCTCGGCATCAAGCTCGACTCCAGCAAGGACCGTACAGGCACCGGCCTGCTGCCGACCCACGACGACGGCAAGGCGGCCAACGAGTACTCCAAGCTCGGCCTGACCGGCAAGGTCAAGATCTCCCAGACCGAACTCAAGGTCGGCACCCTGATCCCGGAACTGCCGACGCTGCAGCCCAACGACGGGCGCATCCTGCCGCAGACCTTCGAAGGCGGCCTGCTCACCTCCCGCGAGATCAAGAACCTGACCTTCACCGGCGGCCGCCTGGAAAAGGCCAAGGACCGTGACGACACCAACTGGGAAGACCTGGCGCTGAACAACAAGAACGGCCGCTTCGGTGGTACGTTCCGCGCCGATCACTTCGACCTGGGCGGCCTGGACTACAAGTTCACCGACCGCATCACCGGCAGCTACCACTTCGCCCAGCTCGACGACATCTACCGCCAGCATTTCCTCGGCATGGTCGCCACCCAGCCCTGGGGCCCCGGCACCTTCGGCGCCGACCTGCGCCTCTCGAAGAGCGACGAACAGGGCAAGGCCCTGGCCGGCAAGATCGACAACACCACGGTCAACGGCATGCTCAGCTATGCGCTCAGCGGCCACAAGTTCAGCGCCGCCTACCAGCACCTGTCTGGCGACAGCGCCTTCCCCTATGTCGACGGCGCCGACCCGTACCTGGTCAACTTCGTCCAGATCAACGACTTCGCCGGCGCCGACGAGCGCTCCTGGCAGGTCCGCTACGACTACAACTTTGCCTCCCTGGGCATCCCCGGCCTGACCTTCATGACCCGCTACATCAACGGCGACAATGTCAGCCGCGCCGATGGCAGCGAAGGCAAGGAATGGGAGCGCAACACCGAGTTCAAGTATGTGGTGCAGAGCGGTCCGCTGAAGAACGTCGCAGTGCGCCTGCGCAACGCCACCTTCCGTTCCAACTTCGCCCGCGACGCCGATGAAGTACGCCTGCTGGTCAGCTACAGCGTGGCCCTGTGGTAACCCATAACAACAACGCTCACGGAGATAGACGATGAACCTTTCACTACGCCGACTCGTCCTTGCCACCGGCTGCCTGCTGCTGGCAGGCAACGCCCTGGCCGCCGAACCGAAACGCCCGGAATGCATCGCCCCGGCCTCGCCCGGTGGCGGTTTCGACCTGACCTGCAAACTGGTGCAGAGCGCACTGGTCGAGGAGAAGATCCTCAGCAAGCCCATGCGCGTCACCTACATGCCAGGCGGTGTTGGCGCCGTGGCCTACAACGCCGTGGTGGCCCAGCGTCCGGCCGATGGTGGCACGCTGGTCGCCTGGTCCAGTGGCTCGCTGCTGAACCTGGCCCAGGGCAAGTTCGGCCGTTTCGACGAGAACGCGGTGAAATGGCTGGCCGCCGTCGGCACCAGCTATGGCGCCATCGCAGTGAAAAGCGACTCGCCCTACAAGACCCTCGATGACCTGGTTGCGGCATTGAAAAAGGACCCGAGCAAGGTGGTGATCGGTTCCGGCGGCACCGTGGGTAGCCAGGACTGGATGCAGACCGCGCTGATCGCCAAGGCTGCCGGCATCAACCCGCGCGACCTGCGTTACGTGGCCCTGGAAGGCGGCGGTGAAATCGCCACCGCGCTGCTCGGCGGCCATATCCAGGTGGGTTCGACCGACATTTCCGACTCCATGCCACACATCCAGAGCGGCAGCATGCGCATCCTCGCGGTGTTCTCGGAAAATCGCCTGGACGAACCTGAAATGAAGAATATCCCGACCGCCAAGGAGCAGGGCTACGACATCGTCTGGCCGGTGGTGCGCGGTTTCTACCTCGGCCCGAAGGTGAGCGACGAAGACTACGCCTGGTGGAAGGCGTCGTTCGACAAGCTGCTGGCCTCGGAAGACTTCGCCAAGCTGCGTGACCAGCGCGAGCTGTTCCCGTTCGCCATGACCGGTGAAGAGCTCGATGGCTATGTGAAGAAGCAGGTCGCCGACTACAAGACACTGGCCAAGGAATTCGGCCTGATTCAGTAAGCCCCTGTGATCTCTGTGGGAGCGGGCTTGCCCGCGAATTCGCCAGTCGCAGCAGCATCGTTGCCTGGTCTGTCGCATTCGCGGGCAAGCCCGCTCCCACAGGGAAGCATGAAAGCCGCTTCCATCGAGGATTCCTTCATGATCCTGCAACGCATCTTCGCCCTGGTCCTGCTGGCGGTCTGCGCCGCCCTGGCCGTCATGGCCTGGCCGTACCAGGCGGCGTTTTCCTATGAGCCGGTAGGGCCGCGTGCCTATCCGCTGCTGATGCTCGGCCTGATGAGCCTGGGCCTTTTGTATCTGGCGATTCGTCCGACGCCCATCGTGCACAAGGACGACGAAGTTCCCCTGGACCGCGAGACCCTCACCAAGATCGCCGCCTGCATCGGCCTGCTGATCGTCTTCGCTGCCACCTTCGAGTCGCTGGGCTTCATCCTCAGCGCCGTCCTCGCCGGCCTGCCCATGGCCCGCCTGTATGGCGGCCGCTGGCTGCACAGCGCCATGGTGGTGGTGGGCATGAGCATCTTCCTCTACTGGCTGTTCGACCGGGTGATGGACGTCCCCCTGCCCCTCGGCCTGCTCGACGTACTGGAGAACTGACACATGGATACCTTGAGCTACCTCGGCCAGGGCTTCGGCGTCGCCCTGAGCCCCTACAACCTCGTCACTGCCCTGAGCGGCACCCTGATCGGCACCGTCGTCGGCCTGTTGCCAGGCCTGGGCCCGATCAACGGCGTGGCGCTGCTGATCCCCATCGCCTTTGCCCTCGGCCTGCCGCCGGAGTCGGCGCTGATCCTGCTGGCCGCGGTGTATCTGGGCTGCGAGTACGGCGGCCGGATCAGTTCGATCCTGCTGAACATCCCGGGCGAAGCCTCGACCGTGATGACCACCCTCGATGGCTACCCCATGGCCCGCCAGGGCCTGGCCGGTGTCGCCCTGTCACTGTCGGCCTGGAGCTCGTTCATCGGTGCCTTCATCGCTACCTGCGGCATGGTGCTGTTTGCCCCGCTGCTGGCGAAATGGGCGATCGCCTTCGGACCGGCGGAGTACTTCGTGTTGATGGTGTTCGCCATCGTCGCCCTCGGCGGCATGGCCGGCGACAAGCCACTGAAGACCTTCATCGCCGCGCTGATCGGCCTGTTCCTGTCCGCCGTCGGCATCGACGCCAACAGCGGCGTGTACCGCTTCACCGGTGACAGCGTGCACCTGGCCGACGGTATCCAGTTCGTCGTGCTGGTACTGGGCCTGTTCTCCATCAGCGAGATTCTCCTGCTGCTGGAAAAGACCCACCATGGCCACCAGGCCGTCAAGGCCACCGGGCGCATGTTGTTCAACCTCAAGGAAGCGGCCTCGGTCTTCGTCGTCAACATTCGCTGCGGCCTGCTCGGCTTCTTCATGGGCGTGCTGCCCGGTGCCGGTGCCACCCTGGCCAGCGCCGTGGCATACATGACCGAGAAGCGTATCGCCGGGACCAGCGGCAAGTTCGGCAAGGGCGATGCCCGTGGCCTCGCCGCCCCGGAAACCGCCATCGGTGCATCCTGCTGCGGCGCCCTGGTGCCAATGCTGACCCTGGGCGTTCCAGGTTCGGGCACCACCGCCGTGATGATCGGTGCACTGACCCTGTACAACATCACCCCCGGCCCACTGCTGTTCGAACAGCAGCCTGACATCGTGTGGGGCCTGATCGCCTCGCTGTTCATCGCCAACATCATGCTGGTGATCCTGAACATCCCGATGATCCGCATCTTCACCCGCATCCTTGCCGTGCCGAACTGGGCGCTGGTGCCGGTGATCGCGATCATCACCGCGATCGGCGTCTACGCCGTGCACGCCACCACCTTCGACCTGTTCCTGATGGTTGGCATCGGCATCATGGGCTACATCCTGCGCAAGCTCGACTTCCCGCTGTCGCCGATCCTGCTGGGCTTCATCCTCGGCGGGCTGATGGAGCAGAACCTGCGCCGTGCGCTGTCGATCTCCAACGGCGAGCTGGGCATCCTCTGGTCGAGCCCGATCAGCATGAGCGTGTGGGCACTGGTGTTCTGCATGCTGGCCCTCCCGCTGCTGCGCATCTGGCGCCGCCGTAGCCTGCAGCGCCGGGCCATGGCCGATGCCTGATCGGTCGTTGCCGCTGTTCTGGGCTACCGGGCTGGTCGGACTTGCTGGCGGTTTCATCGCCAGCAAGGTCGGCTGGCCTTTGCCGTGGATGGTCGGCTCGCTGCTGGCAATCATCGCAGTACGCTGCCTCACCCCCTGGCAGCTGTCGGAAATCCCCAACGGCCGCAAATGCGGGCAGTGGGTCATCGGTATCGGTATCGGCCTGCACTTCACCCCGGAAGTGATCGAACAGGTTGCCAGCCATTTCGGCTTGATCTTCTTCGGCGCGCTGCTGACCACGGTTTCCAGCGGCGTCGGCGTGTGGCTGCTGCGCCGCTCCGGTGAGGACCGCGCCACGGCATTCTTTGCCAGCATGCCTGGCGGCTCGGGGGAAATGGTCAACCTGGGCGCGCGCAACGGTGCGGTGCTCAGCCAAGTGGCGGCAGCGCAGAGCCTGCGCGTACTGGCGGTGGTGCTGTGCGTACCAGCGCTGTTCAAGCTGCTGCTGGGCGATGGCGTGGCGCTGAACCATGCCGGCAGCGTCAGTTGGGGCTGGCTGGCGCTGATCGCGCCGCTGAGCATTGGCGTGGCGCTGCTCTGGCAGCGCCTGCGCCAGCCCAACCCCTGGTTGTTCGGGCCACTGTTGGTGGCCGCCAGCATCAGCCTGGCAAACAACCTGCAGATCGGCCTGCCCAACGGCGCCAGCCAGATCGGCCAGTGGCTGATCGGCAGTGGCCTGGCCTGTCACTTCAACCGCGCGTTCTTCCGCCGTGCGCCGGCATTTCTGGGGCGCACCCTGGTGGCGACCGCCCTGTGCATGCTGATCGCAGGCGGCGCGGCCTGGGTGCTGAGCCTGTTCAGCCATCTGGACCTGCGTTCGCTGACATTGGGGATGATGCCGGGGGGGATTGCCGAGATGAGCCTGACGGCGGAGACCCTGCAACTGTCGGTACCGCTGGTGACGGCATTGCAGGTGATGCGGCTGCTGTTCGTGCTGTTTCTGGCAGAACCGATGTTCAGGTATTGGGTGCGCCAGGGCGATTGAGCGGTCGGCCTCTTCGCGGGCAAGCCCGCTCCCACTGGCTGAGAGCAGGCTTGCCCGCGAAGAGAACAACCCGACCGCAAGCCCTTACAACGGCGGCACCGCCCAGTTGATGGGCTCCAATCCGCGCTGCTGCAGGAAGCCGTTGGTCCGGCT
This sequence comes from Pseudomonas sp. NY15374, assembly GCF_048068255.1. Taxonomy (NCBI): domain Bacteria; kingdom Pseudomonadati; phylum Pseudomonadota; class Gammaproteobacteria; order Pseudomonadales; family Pseudomonadaceae; genus Pseudomonas; species Pseudomonas sp. NY15374. The sequence goes on along the minus strand of NZ_JBLUPZ010000009.1, from coordinate 148,703 downwards.
GAAATGCCCGCAACCCAAAAATCCGCGATACGCCGACAAGGGCGACGGATGCACCGACTTGAGCACCAGATGCTTGGTCCCGTCGATCAGCTTCTGCTTGCTCTGCGCATGGGAACCCCACAGCAGGAACACTACGTTCTCGCACTGCTCGCTGACCAGCTCGATGATGCGGTCGGTGAAGAACTCCCAGCCCTTCTTGGCATGCGACGCAGCATTGGCACGCTCGACGGTCATGGTGGTGTTGAGCAGCAACACCCCCTGCTCGGCCCAGCTCTGCAGGTAGCCGTGATTGGGGATCGGCAAGTTCAGGTCGCGCTGCAGCTCCTTGTAGATGTTCACCAGAGAAGGCGGCGTCGGCACGCCCGGCTGCACCGAGAAGCACAGACCATGGGCCTGGCCGGGGCCGTGGTAAGGGTCCTGGCCGAGGATCACCACCTTCACCTTGTCCAGCGGCGTGGTGTTGAGGGCGTTGAAGATCAGCGGCCCAGGTGGATAGATCTCCTTGCCCGCGGCATATTCCTGGCGCAGGAATTCGCGCAGTTGCTGCATGTAGGGCTTGTCGAACTCGGCACGCAATGCGGCCTTCCAGCTGGGTTCGAGCTTGATGCGATCGTCGTCGGTCATGGCGCCATCCTGAATCAGAGTGGGCGCGACACTAGGAAAGCCGCCCCGGCTTGTCAATCGCTCCGACCGGTGACAAGCACGATCGGCCAGGCAAGCCATACTTGTGCGACGACTTGCGCGAGGTTGTCCATGTCCATTCATTGCGAGGTACTCACCGGCGCCGATGGCGCCCGTATCGGCATCGCCACCCTGGATGCCGCCAAGACCCTGAACGCCCTGACCCTGCCGATGATCGAGATGCTCGATTCGCACCTGCGCGAATGGGCACGCGATCCGGGCGTCGTCTGCGTGCTGCTGCGCGGCGATGGCGAAAAGGCCTTCTGCGCAGGCGGCGATGTACGGGCGCTGGTACAGGCCTGCCGCGAGCATCCCGGCAGCGTGCCGCCGCTGGCGGCAACCTTCTTCGCCGCCGAATACCGCCTCGACTATCTGCTGCACACCTACCCCAAGCCGCTATTGTGCTGGGGCCACGGTCATGTGCTGGGCGGCGGCATGGGCCTGTTGCAGGGTGCCAATGTACGCATCGTCACCCCCAGCAGCCGCCTGGCGATGCCGGAGGTGAGCATCGGCCTGTATCCGGATGTCGGTGCCAGTTGGTTCCTCAGCCGCCTGCCGGGCAAGCTTGGCCTGTTTCTGGCGCTGACCGGTGCGCCGATCAATGCCCGTGACGCCCTTGACCTGGGGTTGGCCGACCGCTTCCTCGGCGAGCAGCAGCAGGCGACGCTGATTGAGGAACTGCTGCAACTGAACTGGCAGGAACAGACCGACTTGCAACTGAACAGCCTGCTCAGGGCCGAGCAGCATCGCGCCTGGGGCGAGCTTCCCGAGGCGCAGTGGCTGCCCCGCCGCGCCGTGATCGATGCGCTGCTCGATATCGCTGACCCGGTAGCCGCCTGGCGGGCCGTGTGCGGCTTGAGACAACACGCCGATCCTCTGCTGGCCAAGGCGGGCGAGCGCTTGCATGAAGGCTGCCCGCTTACGGGTCATCTGGTCTGGGAACAGCTTCACCGCGCCCGTCACCTGTCGCTGGCCCAGGTGTTCCAGATGGAATATGCCATGAGCCTGAACTGCTGTCGGCATCCGGAATTCAGCGAAGGGGTGCGTGCTCGCTTGCTCGACAAAGACAATCAACCGCACTGGCACTGGCCGGATATCGGCAAGGTGCCAGCGGCGGTGGTCGACGCACATTTCGCTAAAGTCTGGGAGGGGCGACACCCGCTGGCAGATCTGGGCTGATCCTATCGCTGCCAGTTGCGATCCCCGCGCCCCCGGTCCCTTTGCCCATTGGAATGCCAGCGATCATCCCGCCCACCACCACGATAATCATGGCGATCGCGGTCACGCCCATAGTCATAGCGCTGGCGGTTGCCGTAGTCATAACGCGGATTGCCATGCCACTGGTTCACCACCGGTGGCGTGTAGGGCCGGTAGTAAGGCGCCGGCGCTGGACGGTAGTAACGCGGTGCCGTCTGGTAGTAATACCGAGGCTGGGGCGCGACGTAGTAACGGTCCTGACGATAGTAGTAACCCGGGTAGGCGTAGCGGTCAGCGGTGTAGTACTCGCTGCGGTAATAGCCCCCGCCCCCGTAGTATGGGGCGCAGGCACTGGTCATCAGGCCAAGCAGAACGACCAACAGGATTCGAGGGTACATGGCGGCCTCCTGGACCGCTGGATTGCCCGGCACAGCGGCGCTGGCGGACGTCGATCGCAACACGTTGATCGACACTGAGTAAGACAGTGCGCCCGAGATCCGGTGCCATTTGCGCAACAAATTGAAACAGACAGAACGATCCGGAAATACAAATGGACAGAGGCGCGACAAAAGCTGTCAGCAGATATACTGCGCGCCTCTATGCAGATCTACTCGAATCCCCGGAAGCCACCATGAACGACAGCCAGCGCTGCCCCGCCTGCGGCGCCGCCAACCAGTGCGCCCTGGCCGACCCGCGCAGTGCCACCCAGGCCTGCTGGTGTTTCAGCGTCAGCATCGATGCCGCTGTGCTCGAAGCGCTTCCCGACGAACTGCGTAACAAAGCCTGCCTGTGCCCTCGCTGTGCAGCAGTCGACGAACAGCTCAAGGCAGCCGACCAGCGGCAGCCTCTCTAAGACTTGTACGATGCGCCTGGATCGATTTCTCGCCAACTTCCCCCAGTACAACCGCCAGCAGGTGCGCGTGCTGCTGGTGCAGCGCCGTGTGTGGGTCGACGCGCAGCCGGTGATCGACCCGCGCCACGAGGTGCGCGAATTCAGCCGAGTCGAGGTCGATGAGCAGTTGCTGCAGGCCGGGCGCCCGGCACGCTACCTGATGCTGCACAAGCCCGCCGGTTGCGTCAGCGCCACCCGCGACCCGCAGCACCCCACCGTACTCGACCTGCTGCCGCCCGAACTGCGTGACGACCTGCACATTGCCGGGCGCCTGGACTACAACACCACCGGCCTGATGATCCTGACCAATGACGGCCAATGGTCACGCCGCCTGACCCAACCACGCACCAAGCAGGCGAAGATCTATCTGGTCGAGACCGAGGACGAAATCGGCGCGCACTACATCGACAAGTTCCGCGAAGGCTTCTACTTCGCCTTCGAAGACCTCACCACCCTGCCCGCTCAACTCGACATTCTGGGCCCACGCAGCGCGCGGCTGGCGATCGTCGAAGGGCGCTATCACCAGGTCAAGCGCATGTTCGGCCACTTCGACAACAAGGTGATCGGCCTGCACCGCGAAAGCATGGGGCCGATCCATCTGGACCCGGCCCTGGCGCCAGGTGCGTTCAGGACGCTGACCGCCGAAGAAATCGCGGCGGTCTGAAGGTCGGCCTCAGGCGTTCTTCCTCACCCTGAACCACGCCGCATACAGCGCCGGCAGGAACAACAGCGTCAGCGCCGTGGCCACGATCAGACCACCCATGATCGCCACCGCCATCGGCCCGTAGAACACGCTGCGCGACAGCGGGATCATCGCCAGAACCGCCGCCAGGGCAGTCAGCACGATGGGCCGGAAGCGCCGCACCGTGGCCTCGATGATCGCCTGCCAACGGTCCAGCCCAGCGGTGATGTCCTGCTCGATCTGGTCCACCAGGATCACCGAGTTACGCATGATCATCCCTGCCAGCGCGATGGTGCCAAGCATCGCCACGAAGCCGAACGGCTGGCGGAACACCAGCAGGAACAGGGTCACACCAATCAGCCCCAACGGCGCGGTGAGGAACACCATCACCGTGCGCGAGAAACTGCGCAGCTGGATCATCAGCAAGCTCAGTACCACCACGATGAACAGCGGCATGCCCGCGTTTACCGAGCGTTGACCGCGCTGGGCATCCTCCACCGTGCCGCCGACTTCCAGCAGGTAGCCCTCGGGCAACTGCTCGCGCACCTGCTGCAGGGTCGGCAGGATCTGCTTGACCAGGCTGTCCGGCTGTTCCTTGTCGTAGATGTCGGCACGCACGGTCACCGTCGGCAGGCGATTGCGGTGCCAGATCACGCCCTCTTCGAAGCCGTACTCCAGCGTCGCCACCTGCGACAACGCCACGCTCTGGCCGTTGTCGGTCGGCAGCGCCAGGCTGCCCAGGCTACCCATGTCGCTGCGCTCCTCGCGGGTACCGCGCAGGAGGATCTCGATCAGTTCGTTGTCCTCGCGGTACTGGCTGACGGTAGTACCTGTCAACGAGCTCTGCAGGAAACTGGACAGGTGCGAAGTACTAACCCCCAGCGCGCGGGCACGGTCCTGGTCGATCGCCAGGAACACCGCCTTGCTCGGCTCCTCCCAGTCCAGGTGCACGTTGACCACATGCGGGTTCTCGCGCACCTTGGCCGCCACCTCGCGGGCCAGGGCGCGTACTTTCTCGATGTGCTCACCGGTGACCCGGAACTGCACCGGGTAACCCACGGGCGGACCGTTCTCAAGGCGCGTGACCCGCGAGCGCAATTGCGGGAATTCCTGCTCAAGGGTGGTAATGGCCCAGCTGCGCAGGGCTTCGCGGTCTTTGAGCGACTTGGCCAGCACCACGAACTGGGCGAAGCTCGCCGCCGGCAGTTGCTGATCCAGCGGCAGGTAATAACGCGGTGAGCCGGTGCCGACGTAGGCCACGTAGTTGTCGATACCGTCCTGCTGCTTGAGTAGGGCCTCCAGACGCTTGACCTGCTCGGCGGTATTGGCCAGCGAAGCCCCTTCGGCGAGCTTCAGGTCGATCATCAGCTCAGGCCGCGCCGACGCAGGGAAGAACTGCTGGGGCACGAAGCGGAACAGCACGATGCTGCCGATGAAAGCGGCAATGGTCAGCACGATCACGGTCTTGCGACGGCGCACGCACCACTCCACCACCCTGCGCACACGCTGGTAGAACGGCGTGGCATAAGGGTCGGGCGTATGCTCGCCATTGCCGTGACGCGCCGCATGGCGCTTGGCCAGGTCCGGCAGCAGGCGGTCGCCCAGGTAGGGGACGAACAATACCGCCGCGACCCACGAGGTCAGCAAGGCGATGGTCACCACCTGGAAGATCGACCGGGTGTACTCGCCGGTGCTCGACGCGGCCGTGGCGATCGGCAGAAAGCCCGCAGCGGTGATCAGCGTTCCGGTCAGCATCGGGAAGGCGGTACTCGACCAGGCATAGCTCGCCGCCTTGAGCCGGTCGTAGCCCTGCTCCATCTTGATCGCCATCATCTCGACCGCAATGATCGCATCGTCCACGAGCAAACCCAGGGCCAGCACCAGCGCCCCCAGCGAAATCTTGTGCAAGCCGATGCCGAAGTAGTGCATCGCGGCGAAGGTCATCGCCAGCACCAGCGGGATCGCCAGCGCCACCACCAACCCCGTGCGCACCCCCAGCGAGAAGAAGCTCACCAGCAACACGATGACCAGTGCCTCGACCAGCACCTGGATGAACTCGCCGACCCCAGCCTTGACCGCTGCCGGCTGATCGGACACCTTGCGCAGCTCCATGCCCGCCGGCAGGTTGTGCGCCAGGCGGGCGAACTCGGCTTCCAGCGCCTTGCCCAGTACCAGGATGTCACCGCCGTCCTTCATCGACACGGCAAGGCCGATGGCATCCTCGCCCATGAAGCGCATACGTGGCGCAGGTGGGTCGTTGAAGCCGCGATGGACTTCGGCGACATCGCCGATGCGGAAGGTTCGGTCGCCCACGCGGATGGGGAACTGGCGAATCTGCTCGACGCTGTCGAAGCGCCCGCTGACCCGCAGTTGCAAGCGCTCACTGGGCGTTTCGAAGAAGCCCGCAGTGCTCACCGCATTCTGCTCGCGCAACGCCTGCTGCACCGCCGCCAGCGGCACGCCAAGGGTCGCCAGCTTGGTGTTGGACAGCTCGATCCAGATCTTCTCGTCCTGCAAGCCGATCAGCTCGACCTTGCCCACATCCTTGACCCGCTGCAGCTGGATCTGGATGCGGTCGGCATAATCCTTGAGCACCGCATAGTCGAAGCCTGCCCCGCTCAGGGCGTAGATATTGCCGAAGGTGGTACCGAACTCGTCGTTGAAGAACGGACCCTGCACTTCCGGTGGCAAGGTGTGGCGAATGTCCGCGACCTTCTTGCGGATCTGGTACCACAGCTCGGGAATTTCGTTCGAATGCATCGAGTCGCGGGCCATGAACGTGACCTGGGACTCACCCGGACGGGAGAACGAGACGATCTTGTCGTACTCGCCGGTCTCCATCAGCTTCTTTTCAATGCGCTCGGTGACCTGTCGGGACACCTCTTCGGCGGTGGCACCAGGCCACAGCGTACGCACGACCATGGCCTTGAAGGTAAAGGGTGGATCTTCACTCTGCCCCAGCTTGGTGTAGGACATGGCGCCAATGGCCGCCAACAGGATCATCAGGAACAATACGATCTGGCGATTGCGCAGCGCCCAGGCGGAAAGGTTGAAACCCATCGGGACTTACTCCTTGGTCGCCAGGTTCACCACACGGTTGCTGCGATCGACCGGCCGTACCTCCTGGCCTTCGCGCAGCACGTGGCCACCTGCGGCGACCACCCAGTCGTTGGCGCCCAGCCCTTCGAGCACCGGCACGCTGTCTGCGCCATAGGGGCCGAGGCGGACGGGCGCACGCTCCAGTCGATTGTCCTTGCCAACCCGCCAGACATAAGCCTGGCCCTGCTCGGCAGTCACCGCCGACAGCGGCACCGACAGCGGCGAGTGTTCGGCGTGGGCGATGTACACCTTGGCACTCTGGCCCAGCTCTGCCGGGGCTTGCGTCGATGTGAAGGCGATTCGCGCAGCGAAGGTGCGCGAGCGTGGATCGGCCGCCGGCGACAGCTCGCGGATACGCCCCTCGAAGCGTTGCTCGGGGTGCGACCACAGTTCGACACTGACCGCCTGCCCTACCGAGAAACGCGCGAACTGTTGCTCGGGCAGGCCGATGGCCACCTCACGTTCGCCATCGGCGGCCAGGGTGAACACTGTCTGCCCCGCCGCAACCACCTGGCCGACCTCGACCTGGCGCTTGGCGATCACCCCGTTCTGCGGCGCCCGCAGCACCGCGTATTCGGCCTGGTTGCCGGCCACGTCGAATTCGGCCTTGGCCTGCTTGAGGCGGGCAAGACCTGCACGGTAGAGGTTCTCGGCATTGTCGAACTGGGAATGGCTGACCATCTGCCGGTCGAGCAGCTTCTGGTAACGGTCGCGTTCGGCCCGCACCAGCGACAGGTTCGCTTCGGCGGCCGCCATCTGCGCGCGGTTGGCCTCCAACTGCAGGCGCACATCCTGCGGATCGAGCTCGGCCAGTGGTTGGTCGGCCTTGACCCGCTGCCCTTCCTCGACCAGGCGCTTGCTGACCTTGCCACCAATACGGAACGCCAGTTCCGGCTCGAACCTGGCGCGTACTTCGCCCGGATAGCTGTCGGCCGAGGCGCCGGTGGGCTGGGGCTGGATCACCAGTGCCGGACGCGGGGCCGCGGGTGCAGCAGCCTCCTGGCCACAGGCAGTGAGCAGCAGAAGGCAGGCAAGGGGCAGGACGAGGGGCGACGCACGACGCAACATGATGGAAGACCTTTCGCAGAGGACGCATCGAATAATTATACTGGCGGGTATATTAAGTCAGCGAAACGACTCCGGGAAGCAGGTGCATGAGAGAAAAATGTATTTGCGCCGCGACGTGCGTAGCAGCCGCGAGCCGCGCGACCCGGTAATATGAGCGCTTCATCAGACAGACACGGACTCCAATGCCCATCGACGCACCCACAGGCCCTGGCCGGCCCAAGGATCTCGCCAAGCGCGAGGCCATCCTCGAAGCCGCCAAGTCGCTGTTCCTCAGCCTTGGCTATGCCAACACCAGCATGGATGCGGTCGCTGCGGCGGCAGGTGTTTCAAAACTCACGGTCTATAGCCACTTCAACGACAAGCAGACCCTGTTCGGCTCGGCAGTCATGGCCACCTGCCAGACGCAGCTGCCCGACCTGATCTTCGAGCTGCCCGAGGGGGTGCCGATCGAAGAGGTGCTGCTCAACATCGCCCGAGGCTTCCAGGCACTGATCAGCAGCGACGAGTCGGTCAAGCTCACGCGCCTGATCATGGCCCTGGGCAGCCAGGACCCGGGGCTTGGGCAGTTCTTCTACGAGGCGGGGCCCAAGCGGGTGCTGGCCGAGATGGAGGCGTTGCTGCGCTGTGTCGACGAGCGTGGGTTGCTGCGGATCGAGAATCCGTTGCGCGCCGCCGAGCATTTCTTCTGCCTGATCAAGGGCGCTGCCGATTACCGCCTGCTGCTGGGCTGCGCACCGCCGCTGGCCGGAGAGGAAGCCGAGCAGCATGTGCGCGAGGTGGTCGGGGTGTTCATGCGGGCGTATAGCAGCCCCCTGTAGGAGCGGGCTTGCCCGCGAAAAGTACATCGCGCTCATGCACCGGCTTTGCCGGTGTTCGCGGCGGTTCGGCGCCACCCCTCGAGCTGGCTTACCCTAAGCCTTCAACGCCTTCTTCGGGTAGATATCGTAGCGGCTGGACTTGCCTTCCAGGCTATGACTCGGCTTTGGCCCGTCGATGATCGGCGCCTTGCGCGGGCGCTTGACCACCACCCGGTGGCTGGCCAGCGCCAGCGCCGCCTCCAGCAGTGCAGGAGCATCCAGGTCGTCGCCCACCAGCGGGCGGAACACGCGCATTTCCTTCTTCACCAGCGCGCTCTTGTCACGATGCGGGAACATCGGGTCAAGGTAGATCACCTGCGGCGCCTCGCCCTGCCAATCGCGCATGCGCTCGATGGCGTTGCCGGTCAGCAGGCGCATGCGCTCGACGATCGGCGCCACTTCGGCATCCAGGCGCCCACGCGCCAGGCCATCCTCGAGCAACGCAGCAATCAACGGCTGACGTTCGATCAGGGTCATCTGGCAGCCCAGACTCGCCAGCACGAAGGCATCCTTGCCCAGGCCCGCAGTGGCATCGAGCACCTGGGGGCGAACGCCTTGGGCAATACCGACCGCCTTTGCGATCATCTGTCCATTGCCGCCGCCGAACAGACGCCGATGCGCCGCCCGCCCTTCGACGAAATCCACCCGCACCGGGCCGGGGGCCTGCGGGCCCAATTGCTGGATCTGCAGACCTTCACCACCGATTTGCACAGCGAACTCCGCCGCGTCATCCACCTGCGGCAGGCCCAGACGCTGCGCCCATTCCTGTGCCTGCGCCTGGAACGACGCCGACAGCGCCTCGACCCTGATACCTGCGCCCTGCTCTTGTTCTGCCATCCGATCCCGCACTCGAAAAAATTAATGAAACCCCGGCCACGGCCGATAAAAGCTCTATCCGCTATTCTGCCAGAGCACAACGCGCGCGACTGCCATGTCAGATACTCTTCCCATCGGTTTGACCTACCTGTCGCCAGTCGGCAACTACGGTCGCCAGAATACCCAGGCACTGGGCGGCGTCAGCCACCTGTGGCAGGACTTCTTCGCCCGCGCGATGGCCGAGCAGTCCGCAGAAGAGCAGGACAGCTTCAGCCAGGCATTGACCCGCCAGTACGACAAGGACAGCGGCGAGCCACTGGGTGGCGCCAAGGCGCTGGCATTGATCGAAATTCAGCGCGCGCTGCCGGTTCAGGATACCGAGGTGCGTCCGCCAGAGCCGCTGTTCCTGCCCAAGGCGGAACTGGAAGCCAACCTGCTGGAGCCGGCCCCCGAACCCTTCAGCGCCAGCGAACTGATCGAGCAGCAGCGCCAGCTCGACCTCAACGGCAGTTGGCTGCGTCCGCTGGTGATGAACCAGGGCCATCCTTCGCCCGAGCCGGGCCCGGCGCCTTCGCCGCGTCCGCTGCACCTGCCAATCGCCGAACTGGAAAAGTACCTGCTAGAGCCCGCCCCGGAACCCTTCGACGACGCGACTCTCGCCAAGCAGCAGACCGACCTGGAGTTCGACACCCACTGGGCGCGCCCGGTGGTGCTGAACAACGTGCGCGTACACGCCTGAATCAGCGACAGACCTGCCACCGCCCCGCATCCAGATGAAAGTGATTTGCGTGGGCGGCATTGTAGTCAGGCCCAAGCACCGTACTGAAGCTCTCGCAGGCCGCGTCACGCACTTCGCGCAGGAATTGCGCCTTCGCCCCGCCCGCCTGCCAGTCTCGCGCCAGCACGATGCGCTGGCCATCCTTCAGACGAAAACCGCTGATGTCCAGGGCATTGGCCGTCGCGTGCTGGCTAAGCCGCCCCTGCTCGCGATGATAGACATTGCGACAGGCAAAACTGCCCAGGTGATCCACCTGTGCCACCGACTGGCCAAACACACGCTGCGCCGCAGGCTGCAGGCCGTGAGTCTCGAACAGCGCATAGGCCACCGCCAGCGGACAACTGGCGAGAAAGCTGCTGCTCAACCGCGCCTCGCCAGCGTCGATACGCCATACGTTGCGTAACGGACAACGCGCCGTTTCCGGGCTGTCGGCCTGTTCCCGATAACGCAGCGCGGAGGTTTGCAGTGCCTGTCGACACAGATCCGGGTCGTCACGCAGGCGTGACAGCTTGTAGGCCGTCAGCAGGTTCGGCGGCTGACGCACATCCAGCGCCGCCCAGGGGTTCCACGCCGCCGGGGGGCGCCAGCCGAGATACCAGGCAACAGCGCCTGCGACCATCACCCCGCCCAGCACCGTCGCCAGCAAACGCATGGCCGATCAGCGTCGGAACAGATCGTTGAGCTGGGCGAACGGCACCGCCTGCTCGCCGTAAGCGAAAGTGCCCTGGTCGCGGATCTCCAGCGCCGCACGCTGCAACGCCCCCAGCGCCGCCCTGGCCATTGATGAACCCACACTGATGCGCCGCACACCCAGGTCCTGCAACTGGTTCACCCCCAGCGGCACGCCTGCCATGCCCATCAGCACGTTGACCGGCCTGGGCGCAACGGCCTGCACCACTGCCCGTATCTCATCGACGCTGCGCAGGCCTGGGGCATAGAGCACATCGGCACCGGCCTCGGCGAACGCCTGCAGCCGCTTGATGGTGTCATCCAAGTCCAGGCGCCCGTGCAGCAGGTTTTCTGCGCGGGCACAGAGGGTGAACGGGAAAGGCAGGCTGCGGGCCGCCTGCACTGCAGCGCGTACGCGCTCGACGGCCAGGCCGAAGTCATGGATGGGGGAATCGCGGCGACCGCTGGCGTCCTCGATCGAGCCGCCCACCAACCCGGCCTCGGCGGCACGCAGGATGGTCTGCGCGCAGTGTTCGGGCAGGTCGCCGAAACCGTTCTCCAGGTCTGCGGCCACCGGTAGGGGAGTGGCATCAACGATGGCCTGGGCGTTGGCCAGGGTTTCATCGAGGCTCAGAGCGCCCTCGGCATCAGGACGGCCCAGACTGAAGGCCAATCCTGCGCTGGTCGTGGCAAGTGCCTCGAAGCCCAGCGCAGCCAGCAGCTTGGCGGACCCGGCGTCCCAAGGGTTGGCGATGACGAAGGCGCCATCACGCTCGTGCAACATCTTGAAGGCTTCGGCTCGCAGGGTTTGCACATCCATGATCAGGTCTCCGGCAAGGTCTGGGGGTCAGAGTAAACCCAGTTGTTCGACCTCAGGTGCGCGCGGCAATTCCGGCAAGGCCGCCAGGCCCGGCAACCGCACCATGAGGCGCTGGTGAAAGTGCTGGGCCAAGGCTGCGGCCAGGCGGTTGTCGGAGGTGTGCAGGAAAATGTACGGGCAACGCCCCTCCTCGATCCAGCCGGCGACCTTGTCTACCCAGGGTGTGAGAAAGCTTTCGTTGGCAGCCAACTCCGGATGCCCGATGAAGCGTACCTGCGGGTGCTGGCTGAAGGCGGCCGGACGCGGCGGCACCTTGGGCTTCTTGGCCTGCGCGTGCAGCACCGCCGGGTCGCGCGACGTGCAACTGAACAGTGCCCGCGGATCCAGGCAGATCCGCTCCACACCGCGCTCATGCAACAGTCGGTTGAGCAGGCGCTCTTCATCGCCACGGGCGAAGAAGGCATCGTTGCGCACCTCGACAGCCACTGGCACACCGATCTCGTCGAGAAAGTGACTCAGTTCCGCCAATCGGGCCGGGCCGAACAGCGCTGGCAGTTGCAGCCAGTAGGGGGAGACTCGCTCGCCCAGCGGCGCCAGCAGGCGGGTGAAGTCCAGCGCGGATTCAAGCTGATCACGCAGATCGCCCGCATGGCTGACGTCACCGGGAAACTTCGCAGTGAAGCGAAACCGCTGGGGCATGACCTGGGACCAGCGCTCCACCGTGGCGGGCGCAGGACGGGCGTAGAAGGTGGTGTTGCCCTCGACCGCATTGAACACCTGGCTGTACAGGCCAAGGTATTCAGCAGGGCGGGCGTCGGCGGGATAGAGGTAGTCGCGCCAGGCGTTCTCGCTCCAGGACGGACAACCGAGGTGATAAGGCAGAGGCGATGGATTCATCCATCAAATGTACAGGTCCAACCCCAGTACTTCCATCTCCCAATCGGTGAAACCGGCGGTGCTGAGATAGCTGGCCAGCGCAGTGGCGGTGCGGCGGTCACGGGCGCGGGGGAATACCATGTCCTGCTGACGCGCAGGCAGGCCGGCGCTGCGGCGGTTGGCGCGGGCAATCTGCTCGGCTTCGTCGTCTTCGACGTCCTCGATTACCTGTGCATCGTCGATGCTCTCGTCGCGCACCAGCGCCTTGCGCGGGGCACGCTTGACCGGATAGGACTGTGAGGAGAAACCGTCGATGCGCATGATGGGTGCACTCAGGAGCAATGATGGCAATCTAGCAGCATCAGGCTTCCATCACCAATGCGCGTGTGATAACTGGACCACAGTTCGCGCAAAAGGTTTTATCTCGAACGGCAATAGCCGACGAACTGCACTCAGCGCGCCTTGGGCGTAGCGACGTTATCGCGCAGATAGACCGGTTGAGCCTGTTCGGCTGCAACCGCCTCGCCACGCGCCCAGGCATGACCGGCCAGGCTGAGGATATCCAGGGCATGCGGCAGGGCCTGGGCATCGCAACGCTCGACCTGCACCGCCAGACGCTCGCCATAACCCCAGCCAGTGCCGGCACCGAACCACTGGCCGGCCTGGGGCAGTGCCACCCGCTCAGGGGCGATCACCCGCTCCTGATCGAGCAGGCGCATTTCGCCATCGTGCGCCTGGTAGCAGCCCCAATACACTTCGTCCATGCGCGCATCGATGGCCGCGGCCACCTGCTGCACACCCTGTTGGCGCAAGGCCCCCTGGGCCAGGGCGGCGAGGTTCGACACCGGCAGCACCGGCCGTTCGAGGGCGAACGCCAGCCCCTGGACCACACCGATGGCGATGCGCACACCCGTGAAGGCCCCAGGCCCACGGCCAAAGGCGATGGCATCCACTGCACTCAGGGCGATACCGGAGTCGGCGAGCAACTGCTTGATCATCGGCAGCAGCTTCTGCGCATGCTGGCGCGGGATCACCTCGTAATGGCTGGTCACCTTGCCGTCATGCAGCAGGGCGACGGAACAGGCTTCGGTGGCGGTATCCAGGGCCAGCAGGGTGGTCATCGAACGTGTATCCAGGCGAAAGGGAAAAGAGCGGCAGTATAAACGACAACGGCCCGCAAGCGGGCCGTTGTAAAACGCAGAGGCCGATCAGCTCAGGGCTGCCAGCACCTTGGCGGTGATCGACTCGACCGAGCCGACGCCCTCGATGTGGGCGTACTTGGGCTTGCCGGCGTTGTCAGCCGACAGCTTCTGGTAGAAGTCCACCAGCGGTTTGGTCTGGCTGTGGTAGACCGACAGGCGGTGACGCACGGTTTCTTCCTTGTCGTCGTCGCGCTGGATCAGGTCTTCGCCGGTGACATCGTCCTTGCCTGCCACTTTCGGCGGGTTGTACTGGATGTGGTAGGTGCGGCCCGAGGCCAGGTGCACGCGGCGACCGGCCATGCGACCGACGATCTCTTCGTCGTCCACGGCGATTTCGACCACGGCGTCAATGTCGACACCTGCAGCGACCATGGCCTCGGCCTGCGGAATGGTGCGCGGGAAACCGTCGAACAGGCAGCCATTGGCGCAGTCTGGCTGAGCGATGCGCTCCTTCACCAGGCTGATGATCAGATCGTCGGAAACCAGCTGGCCGGCGTCCATGACTTTCTTCAGTTCCAGGCCCAGCGGGGTGCCGGCCTTGACAGCGGCACGCAGCATGTCGCCAGTGGAGATCTGTGGAATACCGAACTTCTCGGTGATGAACTTTGCCTGAGTACCTTTACCGGCCCCGGGAGCTCCCAGCAGAATTACGCGCATCTCGTGCTCCTCATATTTTTTTATTGCAAATCAATGGATTCGGCGTTCAGGGCCAAGTCCGGAAAATCGGATCAGACCGGAAAATCGGTCAAAAGGCTGATCAAGATACACAGCGCCCGGCAGCCAGACAAGCGTTCCAAAGTTGCACGAAAACCCATCTGGCGCCGTTTTGCCGAGCAGGTTGCACCCATCGCAACCTACCCCGATACACCCCGTGCCTGCACCACTGTGCAGCCTGCTGCTGGGCTGCCGGACGGCCTCAGCCGGTGTTGCGCAAACCGGCGGCAATACCGGCCACGGTCACCAGCAGGGCCTGCTCCAGCGGGCTGTCCAGAGCGGCTTCGCGCACCCGCGACCGGGCCAGCAGCTCGGCCTGCAGGCGGTGCAGCGGGTCCAGGTAGGTGTTGCGCAGGCTGATGAATTCCAGGGTCTCCGGGCTGTGTGCCAGTAGCACCGGCTGGCCGGTCAGGCCCAACACCACCTGGCACGACTGCGACAATAGGTCGCGCAGATGCGCACCCAATGGCAGCAGCGCCGGTTGCACTAGACGTTCGTCGTAGGCCCTGGCGATTTCTGCATCGGCCTTGGCCAGCACCATCTCCAGCATGTCGATGCGGGTGCGGAAGAACGGCCACTGCTCACGCATCTGCCCCAGCAGCTCACCCTGGCCGCGCGCCAGGGCATTGCTCAGCGCCGTTTCCCACCCAAGCCAGGCCGGCAGCATCAGGCGCGTCTGGGTCCAGCCGAAGATCCACGGGATGGCCCGCAGGCTTTCGATGCCGCCCGCCCGGCGCTTGGCCGGCCGACTGCCTAACGGTAGGCGCCCAAGTTCCTGCTCCGGGGTGGATTGACGGAAGTACTCGACGAAATCGGGGTTCTCGCGAACCACCGCGCGATAAGCCTTCACCCCATCGGCGGCGAGCTGGTCCATGAGTTCGCGCCAGGCAGGCTCGGGCGGTGGCGGCGGCAGCAAGGTCGCCTCGAGCACCGCCGCCAGGTAGAGATTGAGGTTCTGCTCGGCGATTCCCGGCAGGCCGAACTTGAAACGGATCATCTCGCCCTGTTCGGTCGTGCGGAAACGCCCCGCCACCGAACCTGGCGGCTGGGAAAGGATCGCCGCATGGGCCGGGCCACCGCCACGGCCGACGGTGCCGCCACGGCCGTGGAACAACAGCAGTTCGACTTGGTGTTCGCGGCAGATGCGCACCAGGTTTTCCTGCGCCCGGTACTGCGCCCAGGCGGCTGCAGTGGTACCGGCATCCTTGGCCGAGTCCGAGTAACCGATCATCACCTCCTGCGGCCCGTGCAGGCCGGCACGGTAGCCCGGCTGGCCGAGCAGTCGTTCCATCACTGGACCCGCGTTGTCCAGGTCGGCGAGCGTTTCGAACAGCGGCACCACGCGCATCGGCCGGGTCAGGCCGGCCTCCTTGAGCAGCAGTTGCACGGCCAGCACATCCGATGCTGCGCCAGCCATGGAGATGACATAGGAGCCAAGCGATGCCGCGGGTGCTGCAGCAATCTCGCGGCAGGTGGCAAGCACCTCGGCAGTCTCGGCCTCGGGCTGGAAATGCGCGGGCAACAGCGGCCGACGATTCTTCAGCTCGGCCTGGAGGAAGCTCATGCGCTGTTCTTCGTCCCACTCGGCATATCGCCCAAGCCCGAGATACTCGGTGATTTCTGACAATGCGTCGCGGTGCCGGGCCGCATCCTGACGCACGTCCAGGCGCACCAGGAACAGGCCGAAGGTCACCGCCCGGCGCAGGCAGTCGAGCAACGGGCCGTCGGCGATCACACCCATGCCGCAGTCGTGCAGCGACTGATAGCACAGTTGCAGTGGTTCGATCAGTTCACGGTTGTCGGCGAGCACGTCCGCACCGGCAGGCTGCGGACCGGCCAGCGAGGCATGGGCCCAGGCCCGGGTGGCACGCAGGCGATCGCGCAGTTGCTTGAGGAAGGCGCGGTAGGGCTCGGCGCTGTCACCCACCTTGGCGCGCAGGGCATCACTGGCCTGTTGCATGGACAGTTCGGCGGCGAGGTAGTCGATATCGCGCAGGAACAGGTCGGCCGCCATCCAGCGTGCCAACAACAGCACCTCGCGGGTGACCGGGGCGGTGACGTTGGGGTTGCCATCGCGGTCGCCGCCCATCCACGAGGCGAAACGCACCGGCGCCGCTTCCAGCGGCAGGTGCAGGCCCGTGGCCTCGAACAGCGCCTTGTCGACCTTGCGCAGGTGGCTGGGAATCGCCTGCCACAGGGAATGCTCGATTACCGCAAAGCCCCATTTGGCCTCATCGACCGGCGTTGGCCGGGTGCGTCGAATCTCCTCGGTGTGCCAGGCCTCGGCGATCAACCGGCGCAGGCGCTCGCGCACCTGCTGGCGCTCGGCCGGCGTGAGGTCGCGATGGTCCTGTGCGGCAAGCTGCGCGGCGATGGCATCGTACTTCTGGATCAGCGTACGCCGCGCCACTTCGGTGGGGTGGGCAGTGAGCACCAGCTGGATGTCCAGCTTGGCCAGTTGCCGGGCCAAGGCATCGTTGCCATGCCCTGCCTGCTTGAGCCGCGCCAGCAACTCAGGCAGAGCACGGTCCTCGAACGGCGCCGGTTGGTCGGCGCCACGGCGATGGATCAACTGGTACTGCTCGGCAATGTTGGCCAGGTTGAGGAACTGATTGAAGGCCCGGGCAACCGGCAACAGGTCATCCTCTGCAAGATCGCCG
Organism: Pseudomonas sp. NY15374; assembly: GCF_048068255.1. Lineage (NCBI taxonomy): Bacteria > Pseudomonadati > Pseudomonadota > Gammaproteobacteria > Pseudomonadales > Pseudomonadaceae > Pseudomonas > Pseudomonas sp. NY15374. Next base: position 131,692 of record NZ_JBLUPZ010000009.1, on the reverse strand, counting down.
AGGGTGGAGCTCAACTGCTCGGCCGCGCCACGGCGATCGGCCTTGGCGCTGTGACGGATATCCTCGATCTTCTGCAGGAATGCCTCGCCATGCTGCTGGCGGATGGTCTCGCCCAGCAGTTCACCCAACAGATGGACATCCTCACGCAAGCGCACATCGATATCGGTCATTGGCTCTCCTCATCGCGCGGTCCACCCGCGCCGCCGCCCAGGTCATTGCCCAAGAGTGCCCACAGGCGCCCCCGCAAGGCAAGCCGGGATCGGCCAATGCAACTAAAGTGAAGAGACGGCCCTCACAGCTCATGCCATGGTTTTACAGAGGTCATCATGAAAATCCGCGAGCTCGCACAACATTGGGAACAGAACGCCGCCGGCACCCTCAGCCCCACCGGGCACCACCTGCACCTGGACCTGGAATCCGAAGCGCGCCTGGCAGCCTTGGTCGAGATGTACCCCAAGCGCACCACCGAAGAATTGCTCGGCGAACTGGTTGCCGCCGCGCTCGAAGAACTCGAAGCCAGCTTCCCCTACGTGAAGGGCCAGCAGGTGATCGCCACCGATGAAGAGGGTGATCCGCTGTACGAAGATATCGGCCCCACGCCACGTTTCCTCAGCCTGTCGCGGCGGCATCTGCACGACCTCAGCCACCCGCTTCCCAAGCGCGACGCCTGAGCCGGAAGGCCCGCGAATACTGCCGCGCACGGCAATAGTTCCGTAGGAAAAGCACTGACTGACCAGTCAGAAATAATTACGAAGCCTACGCAACTTTTTCTGAACTATTCTGAAAATGCTCAAGTCGGAGCCAATAGCCATCACGCAAAAACCCTGCACGCATGGTGTTTGGCTTTGGACTCGAGCACATGCGTATGTCAGGGAGCGATGGACTGCCACGGACATCGTTATCAGGAGTGATCCAATGGAGTTGACCACCATGAAGACCCGCACCGAAAAATTCCCGTCCAACTCTCTGCGCGGGCTCAAGCTGGCCGCGCTGGCGCTTGGCAGCAGCCTGGTACTGGCTGGCTGTGCTGGCAACCCGCCGACCGAGCAGTACGCGGTGACCCAGTCTGCCGTGAACTCTGCCGTCAGCGCAGGCGGCACCGAGTTTGCCGCCGTGGAGATGAAAGCGGCGCAGGACAAGTTCAAGCAGGCGGAAATCGCCATGCATGACAAGAAGTACGACGAAGCCAAGCGACTGGCCGAACAGGCCGAATGGGATGCCCGCGTTGCCGAGCGCAAGGCACAGGCAGCCAAGGCCCAGAAAGCCGTGCAGGATGCCCGCCAGGGCGTTCAGGACGTACGTGAGGAAGGCCTGCGCAGCGCCCAGTGAGGCCTGTCCGGTATTCCCCTGCCTTCGTTATCGATCAAAGGATGAACACAATGCGCAATTACGTAATGATCCCTGCCCTGTTGGCTCTGAGCGTCGGTCTGGCTGCATGCTCGCACGACCCGAACGCCAACCTGGAATCGGCCCGCACCAACTTCTCGGCGCTGCAGAGCGATCCGCAGGCGAGCAAGCTGGCAGCCCTCGAGACCAAGGACGCCCAGGACTGGCTGAACAAGGCTGACAAGGCCTACATGGACCGCGAAGACGAGAAGAAGGTCGATCAACTGGCCTACCTGACCAACCAGCGTGTCGAAGTCGCCAAACAGACCATCGCCCTGCGTACCGCCGAAGCCGATATCAAAAATGCGGCGGCGCAACGCGCCCAGGCCAAGCTGGACGCCCGCGACGCGCAGATCAAGAAGCTGCAGGACAGCCTCAACGCCAAGCAGACCGACCGCGGTACGCTGGTGACCTTCGGCGACGTGCTGTTCGACTTCAACAAGGCTGACCTGAAGAGCAGCGCCCTGCCGAACATCACCACCCTGGCCAACTTCCTCCAGGAAAACCCGGAGCGCAAGGTGATCGTCGAGGGCTATACCGACAGCGTCGGTTCGGCCAGCTACAACCAGGGCCTGTCGGAGCGTCGCGCCGAAAGCGTGCGCCGTGCGCTGCTGCGTGCTGGCATCGACCCATCCCGCGTGGTCGCCCAAGGCTATGGCAAGGAGTATCCGGTCGCGGACAACTCCAGCAACTCGGGCCGTGCGCAGAACCGTCGCGTGGAGGTGACCATCTCCAACGACAACCAGCCAGTTCAGCCGCGTTCCACCATGCGCTGATACAGGTTGCCTGAGTGACATGAAAAACCCGCCTTGATGGCGGGTTTTTCATGCCTGGGGAACAGCGATGGATCACTGCACCTGCTGCGGCGTGTCCTGGCCCATGCAGCGGATCGCCCGCTTGCGGTTGTCGACCAGCACGCCCGTCAGGCCCTTCTGCTGGGTGTCGAACAGCACCAGGACACCCTCGACACACTGCGCCACCTGCGGCGATGGATCGAGAGAAACCCGATAGTCTTCGCCCGGGATCGTCTTGAGCATGGTGTAGTCCTGCAGCAGCAGGGCGTCCTCGGGCTTGGCGAAATGCAGGTAGCCGTAGTACCACAAGGCACCCACCGTCACGATGATGCTGCCGACACCGGTCAGGATCAGCGGGATGGCGTTGCGTTCTTCACTCATTGCTCATTCTTCTCGTCAGGGTAATTCGGGACTTCCGCCAGTCGGCGCAGGCCGTTGAAGTGGCTGGGGTCGTCGAGGAAGCGCAGCATCACCTGACGCCAGGTCGGGTCGGCGAAGGTCTGCACATGGTCGCCGCGGGTCAACTGCAACACGCGGGGCGGCGGGGCATGCTGGTACAGGCGGATACCGTTGGCCATGGGCACCAATTTGTCATCGATGCTGTGGAAGAACAGCTTGGGCGGGCTGTCCAGGCGTTCGATGGAGTGGATCGCGCTGTCAGCGTCCGGCACCAGCCACGACAGCGGCACCTGAAGCGGCCAGGTCATCCACGACGTGCTCAGGGCGAAACGCCCGACGTCGCGGTAACTCGCAGGCACGCCATCGAAGACCAGCGCACTGAAACGCTGGCGCTGCTCGGGATGGCCGGCCAGGTAATGGATGGCCATCGCACCACCCAGGCTCTGGCCGAGCAGCACCAGCGGCTTGCCCTGCACCTCGGGCGCCTTGCCCAGCCAGTCCAGCGCAGCGTCGATATCCTCGTAGACCGCTGGCAGTGTTGGCGTGCCCTGGGACAGGCCATAGCCGCGGTAATCGATCATCAGTACCTGATAACCCTGCTCGGGCAGCCAGTAACTGCCACCCAGGTGCCAGGCCAGGTTGCCACCATTACCGTGCAGATGCAGCACCGTGCCCTTGACCTCGACGCCCGTCTTGGCCGGCAGCCACCAGCCATGCAGGCGAGTGCCATCCTCGGTGGTCAGCGTGACATCGCGGTATTGCAGGTGCGCTCGCTCTGGGGTGAACGGCTGGCCCGGCTCTGGATAGAACAGCAGGCTGCTGCAACCGGCCAGGCACGTCAGCCCGAGCCCGAACAACAGGGTGCGGCAACGCTTAGAGGATGTTCGCGTAGTCGGCTTCAATGCGATCCAGGCTCAGGTGATTGAGGAAGTTGGAGAAACACATCCAGGCCGACAGCGCGTTGAGGTCGCGGAACTGTTCAGGCAGGTACTTCGGCGGTTCCACCAGGCCCTCCTCGACCAGTTGGCGCAAGGTGCGCATGTCTTCCAGCGTGGTCTTGCCGCAGAACAGCAGTGGAATCTGCTCCAGCTTGCCCTTTCTCACGGCCAACTGAATGTAGTTGTAAACCATGATGAAGCCCTTGAGATAGGACAAGTCCTTGGTAAACGGCAGGCCATTGGGTACCGAACCGCGGAATACCCGGCTGGCATTGCCATAGCTTTCGGCCATCTCGAAGCCCTGGCCACGGAAGAACTCGTATACCTGCAAAAAATCGGCGCCCTGCTCCACCATGTGGATGGCGCGGGTGCGGTTGGTCAGCTTGCGCAAGCGGCTGGGATAGGAGGCGAAGGCGATCACCTCCATGAGGATGGCCAGGCCCTCCTGGGTCACGGTCGACGAGGGCGGCCCCTTGGCCAGGAAGGTGCAGATCGGCTGGTTCAGGCCGTTGAGCGTGGTGCCCACGTGCACCAGCCCTTCGTGGACTTCCAGCGCGCGTACGTCGCGGCTGTTGAACATGGCATCGGCGCGCACCTTGATGTAGTCGGCACCGGCCGCCGCATCGGCCACGATGCCATCGGACTCGAACACGCGGATGGTTTCTTCTGCCTCGCCGAAGACCTTGTTCAGGCGGCGCTGGAGGATTTCCACCGCCTCCTTGGCCGTGAGGTTTTTCGGCTCGTCCTTCAGGTCACCACGGCCATCGATGTTGTTCAGGTAGTCTGAGAGCATCAGCCCCAGATCGGCCAGGGTCGGGTCACCCGCGTGGAACGCGTCGGAGGCGGCGCCGTAGAGCTCCTGGGAAATCAGGCCGAAGTCCTCGGTGCCGCGCGCTTCGAGCATGCGCACCACCATGCGGTATTCGCGGCACATGCGCTTCATGATCTGCCCGACCGGGTTGAACTGGCCGAGCTGGCGGATGATGTCGCGCTCGATGGCCTGGAACTCGGCCTTCACCGCGCTGGAGTCGAACGACAGCGGACGGTTCTGGTAGTAGGCACGGTCCACCGCAGGCGGCTCCTTGCCCTTGGCCTTGAAAAAGCCCTGGCGAATGCCGTCGTCCCATTTCACCGCGTCCAGGACCCGGATCGGGGTCTGGGCCGCGACGATACGGTCGGACAATGCGCGTATGGTTTGCTGGTATTCGTCCACCGGGGACTCCTTGTAAGGCCCTATTCGCGGGCAAGCCCGCTCCCACAGGTACGCGGTATCCGCTATTTGCCGACCCGCTGGAACCGCGCCACCTCGACGAACAGGTCGGAGTTGGCCGGATCGTCGAGGTAGGCCAGCACCCGCTCGGCGGGGCTGTCGATCAGCACACCCGGTCCGTTATCCTCGGGCACCTCGGTGCTGCGTCCGCTCAACTCCTTGTTGTTTACAGCCTGCTGGACCTGCTCGACGTCAAGGTTGTAGACCACCAGTTGCTTGCCGTCGACGACCTCGAAACCGCCAATCAGGAACTTGCCCCCCAGACGCTTGGGCACGCCGGCCGACAGGTACCAGCGGTTGCCATGGCGCGACACACTGAAGGTGTATTCCTCGGCGGCCTTGCCCTGCGTACGGGCCACGGCCTTGTAGGTGTTACCGCCGACGCGGCTGATGGTCAGCTTCAGTGGCTGGCCCCAGGCATCCTTGCTGCTCCATTGGCCCAGCAAGGCCTTGGGGGCCGGCTCATTACTGGCCAGCGGTTCGTCGAAGGTCACCAGACACCCGCCCAGCAGCAGGAACGACAAGGTCAACAACAGCACACGCCAGGCTTTCATCAGGTTCTCCTTGAAAAGATCGGCTGCGCCTCAAACCGCGGCCAGCACCAAGTGCAGGTAACGGGTAAGGATAGCGAGCATCTGCCCATCGGCCTGGGCGTTCGCTTCTTTGAGCAGCCCTTGATATTCCATCTGCTCGATGATGGCCGTCAACACCAGGGCGTCCTGCTCGGGCTGGCGCGAGCCCACCACCTGAAGCATCTGCCGCGCGCCATGCAGCAGGATCTGCTCATGGGCCCGCACCAGTTCGGCCAGACGGGGGCACAGCAGCGCCTCCTGGCGGAAGGCCTGCTCGGCCATCAGGAAGTCGCGGCGGTTGTACAGCTGGCGGGTCACATAGTCGGCGGTCATGCGCGCCACTTCGTCGGCAAGGCGTGCACGGGACTGAGGGCTGCAGTCGCCCTGGGCCAGCAACTGGCGCAGCACCACTTCGGTGTTGGCCCACAGCTTGGCCATGTAGGCGGCGCTGCGTTCGACGTACTGGGCGAAGGTATCGGTGAGCAGGTCTTCGATATCCTTGAAGTAATAGGTGGTGGCCGACAGCGGCACCCCGGCCTCGGCCGCTACTGCGCGGTGGCGCACACCGCGCACACCGTCGCGCACGACGATGCGCATGGCCGCGTCGAGGATCTGCTGGCGGCGTTGCTCGCTGCCCTGGCGGCTGGTCTTGCGACCCTGGTACTGCACGCTCTCGGCGACGGCGTTGGCTACGCCGGCGGCGCCTTGCTGGGCGTTTGCGGGGGGCACGGTAGGGACCTCGGTGTCTGTCTGGGGGATGTTCATTGTCTGTACCGGCCCTATCGCGGGGCAAGTCGGATCGCCGCACCGCCGCTCCTACAGGTACAGCGCCGCACCTGCAGGAGCGGCGGTGCGGCGATCCGACTTGCCCCGCGATAGGGCCGGTACAGAGACTACACAGCCAGGCAAGAAAAAGCCGCCCCGAGAGGCGGCTTTTTCAAATCACTCAAGCCTGCGGACGCATGTGCGGGAACAGGATCACATCGCGAATCGACGGCGAGTTGGTCAACAGCATCACCAGACGGTCGATACCGATACCTTCACCTGCCGTAGGCGGCATGCCGTACTCCAGGGCACGCACGAAGTCGGCATCGTAGTGCATGGCTTCGTCGTCACCGGCGTCCTTCTCTGCGACCTGCGCCAGGAAGCGCTCGGCCTGGTCTTCGGCATCGTTGAGCTCGGAGTAGGCGTTGGCGATTTCGCGGCCACCGATGAACAGCTCGAAGCGGTCGGTCACGGCCGGATTGTCATCGTTGCGACGGGCAAGCGGCGACACTTCGAACGGATACTCGGTAATGAAGTGCGGCTGCTCCAGCTTGTGCTCGACCAGCTCTTCGAAAATCATCACCTGCAGCTTGCCCAGACCTTCGTGGCCCAGCACCTTGGCGCCAGCCTTCTTGGCGATGGCGCGGGCCTTGTCGACGTCCTGCAGGTCGGCGGCGGTCAGCTCCGGGTTGTACTTGAGGATCGAATCGAACACCGACAGGCGCGCGAATGGCTCGCCGAAGTGGAATACCTTGTCGCCGTACGGCACGTCGGTAGTACCCAGTACCAGCTGCGCCAGCTCGCGGAACAGCTCTTCGGTGAGGTCCATGTTGTCACGATAGTCGGCGTAGGCCTGGTAGAACTCGAGCATGGTGAACTCGGGGTTGTGCCGGGTCGAAACGCCTTCGTTACGGAAGTTGCGGTTGATCTCGAACACTTTCTCGAAGCCACCAACGACAAGGCGCTTGAGGTACAGCTCCGGCGCGATGCGCAGGAACATGGCCATGTCCAGAGCGTTGTGGTGGGTTTCGAACGGCTTGGCCGCAGCGCCGCCAGGGATGGTCTGCAGCATCGGCGTCTCGACTTCGAGGAAGTCGCGCTCGATCAGGAATTTGCGGATATGCGAGATCACCTGCGAACGCACACGGAAGGTGTGGCGGGTTTCCTCGTTGACCATCAGGTCGACGTAGCGCTGGCGGTAGCGCTGCTCGGTGTCGGTGAGGCCATGGTGCTTGTCCGGCAGCGGACGCAGCGACTTGGTGAGCAGGCGCACGTCGGTCATTTCGACGTACAGGTCGCCCTTGCCCGAGCGAGCCAGGGTACCTTCGGCGCTGATGATGTCACCCAGGTCCCAGGTCTTGACCGCGGCGAGGGTTTCTTCGGGCAGGGTCTTGCGGTTGACGTAGACCTGGATGCGCCCGGTCATGTCCTGGATCACCATGAACGAGCCACGGTTGAGCATGATGCGACCGGCAACCTTGACCGGGATCGCGGCTGCTTCCAGCTCTTCCTTGGTCTTGTCCGCGTATTGCTTCTGCAGGTCGTTGCAGTAGCTGTCGCGACGGAAGTCGTTGGGGAAGGCGTTGCCCTTGGCACGCTCGGCAGCAAGTTTTTCCTTGCGCAGGGCGATCAGGGTGTTTTCTTCCTGTTGCAGGTCTTGCGATTCGGTCTTGAGGTCGCTCATGTCGTCATTGTTTCCATCAGGTATTCGGTGCCCCTGTCGGGCAGGGCACGCGATACGGGCCCATGGCCTCGTATCGCGGCAGTGGTATGCGGTTTACAGCCCCTGCTTGAGGCTGGCTTCCAGGTACTGGTCGAGGTCGCCGTCAAGGACCTTCTGGCAGTCGCTGCGCTCGACACCGGTACGCAGGTCCTTGATACGCGAATCATCGAGTACATAGGAGCGGATCTGGTGACCCCAGCCGATATCCGACTTGCTATCTTCCAGCGCCTGCGAGGCGGCGTTGCGCTTCTGCATTTCCAGCTCGTACAACTTGGCCCGCAGCATTTTCATGGCGGTATCCTTGTTGGCGTGCTGGGAGCGTTCGTTCTGGCACGCCACCACGGTGTTGGTCGGCACGTGGGTGATACGCACCGCCGAGTCGGTGGTGTTGACGTGCTGGCCGCCGGCGCCGGAGGAGCGGTAGGTGTCGATGCGCAGGTCGGACGGGTTGATCTCGATCTCGACCTTGTCGTCGATCTCGGGCGAGACGAACACCGCAGAGAACGAGGTGTGGCGACGGGCACCGGAGTCGAACGGGCTCTTGCGCACCAGGCGGTGCACGCCGATCTCGGTGCGCAGCCAGCCGAAGGCGTACTCGCCCTTGATGTGCACGGTGGCACCCTTGATGCCGGCGACTTCACCTTCGGACAGCTCGATGATGGTGGCGTCGAAGCCGCGCTTGTCGGCCCAGCGCAGGTACATGCGCAGCAGGATGTTGGCCCAGTCCTGCGCTTCAGTGCCACCGGAGCCGGCCTGGATGTCCAGGTAGGCGTTGTTCATGTCCATCTCGCCGCTGAACATGCGACGGAACTCGAGCTGGGCGAGGTTTTCTTCCAGGCCTTCCAGTTCGGTCACGACGTCGCCGACGGCACCTTCGTCACCCTCCTCGACCGCCATGTCGAGCAGGTCCTGGCAGTCGGCCAGGCCGTTGGACAGCTTGTCGAGGGTCTCGACCACCTGCGCCAGCATGGCACGTTCGCGGCCCAGGGCCTGAGCGTACTCGGGCTTGTTCCAGACGTTGGGGTCTTCCAGCTCGCGGTTGACTTCGATCAGACGATCAGCTTTGTGATCGTAGTCAAAGATACCCCCGAATGGACTGGGAGCGTTCGGTGAGGTCCTTGATGGTGTTCAGGATCGGTTGGATTTCCATGGCTCTGGCTACTCGCACGAATTCGGTGAAAAGCCCGCGAGTATAACCCAGCCTGGCGCAGGACGGCAGACCCACTGGGCAGCCCTTTCGGGTGAAACGCCTGGCAATTACCACCTGCAGAGTAGCGCCCCACACGCTGCCCGCCCCTGAATCAGCAGATGCAAGCGAGACAACGACAATCAAAAAATGACGTAACGACACCCCTCGGCGCAACTTCATGGTAGTTGTACGATCACGAAAATCGAGACGCCATGAAGGTTACTATCCAACCAAAGAGGGATAGCCGTCATGAATAACGCGCCGATCAATTTTTCAAGATGCCCCTCTCTCCACAGTGCCTGGCCCCACGGCGTACCTGACATTTTTGCCAGTTCTCATGAACGATGGATACAGCGAAAATCACGGTTACCTAAACACCGTCAGGAGTTGACCGACGATGCGTAAATATGACCTCGCACTACTCCTTGCAACGCTGTCCTGCCCGCTGACGATTGCAGCACAGCCAACATCCGCTGCGGCCTCCGATACACCCCCCGTTGCCCTCCAGGGTATCGGTCATGCAACGTTGATCGATCTGGGCGTTCTCAAGGGTGCCGACTTGTCCGTTCAGGTTAATGCTCCGGGGGCCCAGCAGGGCGACGCCATCCAATTGCGCTGGCGCGGCAGTCGACAGGGATGGGTCAGCACATGGCAACCTGCCAATGGGCCTTCGCCGATCGACTTCACTGTCCCGCACTCAGTCATCAAGGCAGAAGCGGGAATGAACGCGGTGCTGAGTGCGCACATCAAGACATTGGCAAACCACGAGTACCCCCTCCCCGCCTTGCGCGTGGCGATCGCGCCGGCCCTTGGCGGTCAGCAGATAGCGGAACGTCTGAATGCCCGCTTTCTCGACACACGGGATGTCTGCGACGAGGGGCGACCAGCTTATTACTGCGACGGTTTGATGCTCAGATCCATCGGTGACGGAGATTTCTTCCCGTGGAACCCCAGCGAAAGGGCAGACCGACTTGGCATGGTCTCATTTTCCTGGCTACGCCGAGGCACACGCGTAACCAGTTTGCACGGGAGCAGTGGAATCGTATTCCTGCCACAACAAGAGGCGATCGACCAGGGATATGCCATGCGCTATCTCTGTGTCTACGCCTACGATGCCTGGACCGCCTCCGAGGGGCGCCCCGACCAAGGCTGCGGCATTCAACCCGGCGCGATGATGGCCGAAGCAGACCTGAGCTCGTGCCAGGGACAACACGCGTCCACGATCGAGAGCTGGTACGCATTTACCGCGAAGCTAAGCCACCCGAAGTTCCAGTGCTCGCTCAGCACGCACGATGCCGAACAATTCGCAGTGGCTTATAAAGTGCGCGACCAGCGCCCCGTGAACATGCCGAATACGCACAACGAGGTCTTACTGGAGGCATGGCCCCAGAACATTCCACGACAGTTACCCATGGAAGCGTTCTTCTACACGAACAACAACGGGCGCGTCGCGGCCATGAACTTCCAGCGCAAGTACAAGCAGGCAACCAATGCCTGGTTGCCCGTCATCAAACTCGACCTGAGCAAACTTCCCAGTCCGGCCCCCTTGAGCTACTCCACCACCGACCAGGCAGTCCTACCTTGAGGGCCGAGTGAGTAGCGCCGCACTCAACACCCACCCTGCGCTCACATCCTCAGCGTAGACGCACACTACCTAGCCCAGTCGACCTTCCGCGAGGAGGCTCAAGCGATCCCAACCTGGTTACGCCCACTGTGCTTGGCCTGGTAGAGCCCCTTGTCCGCCGCCGAGATCAACTGCCGGCAATGGCTGCCGATGCTTGGCGTCTGGGTTGCAAGGCCAATGCTCACGGTCAGGCGCGAGTCGGCCTGTGGCGCGGTGTGCGGGATATTCAGCGCATGCACGGTCTGGCGCAGCTTCTCGGCGACCAGCCGGGCACCGCCCGGCGACGTGTTGGGCAGCACCAGGGCGAACTCCTCGCCGCCGTAACGCGCCGGCAGATCGCTGGGGCGCGAGCAGGAGCCGCGAATGGCCTCGGCCACCTGGCGCAGGGCCTCATCGCCGGCCAGATGGCCGAAGCTGTCGTTGTAGGCCTTGAAGTAGTCGACATCGATCATCAGCAGCGACAGCTGCTGCTGCTCGCGCATGGCGCGGCGCCACTCCAGTTCCAGGTACTCGTCGAAGTGGCGGCGGTTGGACAGCCCGGTCAGGCCATCGGAGTTCATCAACCGCTGCAGCATCAGGTTGGTGTCGAGCAGCTGCTGCTGGCTGACACGCAAGGCGCGATAAGCCTCGTCACGCTGCAGCAGGGTGAGGTAGGAGCGCGAGTGATAGCGGATACGCGCCACCAGCTCGATGGTGTCCGGCAGCTTGACCAGGTAGTCGTTGGCCCCGGCGGCGAAGGCCGCACTCTTGACCAGCGGGTCCTCCTTGGTCGACAGGACGATGATCGGGATATCCTGGGTCGCCGGGTTGTTGCGGTACTCGCGCACCAGCGTCAGACCGTCCAGGCCCGGCATGATCAGGTCCTGGAGGATCACCGTCGGCTTGATGCGCATGGCCTGGGCTACCGCCTGGTGTGGATCGGCACAGAAGTGGAAGTCGATGTTTTCCTCGTGGGACAGCCCACGACGCACCGCCTCGCCGATCATCGCCTGGTCGTCGACCAGCAGGACCATCGCGGCGCTTTCGTTGATCGTCGTGAAACCATCGATCGGTAGGTCATTCATCCCTATTCACCAGGTCACTACCGGCCAGGCGGCGTGACTCAATACATATCGTCATTTCGGAAAGATTTCCACAAGTCGCCCGGCAATTCGCTCCAGCGGTCGTATCTCGACCGCCGCCTGGATCGCTGCGGCGGCCTTGGGCATGCCATACACCGCACTGCTTTGCTGGTCCTGGGCGATGGTCAGGAAGCCCTGCTCGCGCATCAACTTCAGGCCCTGCGCGCCATCGCGGCCCATGCCGGTGAGCAGCACGCCCACCGCATCGCTGCGCCAGAAGCGCGCCACGCTCTCGAAGAACACGTCGATCGAGGGGCGGTAGATTTCGTTGACCGGCTCGGCGGTATACGACAGCTGGCCATTCTGCAACAGCCGGATATGATGGTTGGTACCTGCCAGCAGCACCTGCCCCGGTTGCGGTGGTTCACCCTCGCGGGCCAGGCGTACCGGTAGCCCGGACACACCGCTCAGCCATTCGGCCATACCGGCGGCGAACACCTGATCGACATGCTGGACCAGCACGATGGCCGCCGGAAAATCCCGTGGCAGTCCCTTGAGCAACACTTCCAGCGCAGCCGGGCCGCCTGCCGACGAACCGATGGCCACCAGGCCGCAGCGAAGCACTGGGTTGCGCACCGGCGCCGCCACAGTGCGCGCCGCGCTGGAGCGCTGCTGGCCGATCAGCCAGCCGATGTTGAGAATCTTGCGCAGCAACGGTGCCGCCGCCTCCCGGGCATCGCCCGCGCCCAGTGCCGGCGTGTCGACCACATCGAGGGCGCCGTGGCCCATGGCCTCGAACACCCGGTGCACATTCTGCTTGCGATCCACCGTGACGATGACGATGGCGCAAGGGGTTTCGGCCATGATCCGACGGGTCGCCTCCACGCCATCCATCACCGGCATGATCAGGTCCATGAGGATCAGGTCCGGCGTCTGCTCGGCACACTTGTGCACGGCCTCGGCACCATCGCCGGCCACCCAGATCACTTCGTGCATAGGCTCGAAGGCCAGCGCACGGCGCAAGGCTTCGACAGCCATGGGCATGTCATTGACGATGGCGATCCTCATCCCGGGGCTCCTCCAATCAACTCCTCCACCGCATCCAGCAACGCATCGTCATGGAAGCTGGCCTTGGCCAAATAATAGTCGGCACCGGCATCCAGTCCACGTCGGCGGTCCTCTTCCCGGTCCTTGTAAGACACCACCATCACCGGCAACGTTTGCAGGCGATTGTCGCGACGCACCAGGGTGACCAGCTCGATACCGTCCATGCGCGGCATGTCGATGTCGGTGATCAGCAGGTCGAAGTCTTCGCTGCGCAGGGCGTTCCAGCCATCCATGCCATCGACCGCCACCGCTACGTCGTAACCTCGCGTACCCAGCAGCTTGCGCTGGAGCTCGCGTACCGTCAGCGAGTCGTCGACCACAAGGATGCGCTTGCGCGCCACTCCCCGGCCCGCCCGTGCCCCACGATCGATACGCTCCAGGCGCCCGGTGCTCAGCAGCTTGTCCACCGAGCGCAAGAGGTCTTCGACATCGATGATCAGCACCACCGAGCCATCGTCGAGCAAGGCGCCGGAGGAAATGTCCTGGACCTTGCCCAGACGCGGGTCGAGCGGCATCACCACCAGCACGCGCTCGCCGATCAGGCGCTCCACGGCCACACCGTACAGTTGCTCGCGCTCGCGGATGACCACCACGCGCAGATTGTCCGCCTCCTCCTGCGCCGCCGGACGGTTGAGCAACTGGCTTGCGGCGACCAGGCCGATATGGCGGTCTTCGTGCCAGAAGTGCTGGCGACCTTCGATCTGGACGATGGCCTCGGCCGGTACATCGAGAGTGCGTTCGATATGCGCCAACGGGAAGGCGTAGGCCTCGCCACCGACCTCGACCACCAGGCTGCGCACCACCGACAGCGTCAGCGGCACCTCCAGGTGGAAGCAGCAGCCCTGCCCCGCCACCTGAGTGAGCTCGATTGACCCGCGCAGTTCGCGCACCATGTGCTGCACCGCGTCCAGGCCGACGCCTCGTCCAGACACCTCGGTGACCTGGTCACGCAGGCTGAAACCGGGCAGGAACAGGAAGGTCAGCAGCTCGGCCTCGCTCATCTGCGCCACGGTCTCGGCGGGCGACAGTGCCCGATCGACGATGCTGCGGCGCAGGCGCTCAAGGTCGATGCCCGCACCGTCGTCGCTCAGTTCGAGAATCAGCAACCCGGCCTGGTGCGATGCGCGCAGGCGCAGCGTGCCGTCACTGGGCTTGCCCGCCAACAGGCGTCGCTCGGGCTGCTCGATGCCATGGTCGACAGCATTGCGCAGCAAGTGCGTGAGCGGCGCCTCGAGTTTTTCCAGCACATCACGGTCGACCTGGGTCTTCTCGCCCTCGATCAGCAGCCGCACCTGCTTGCCCAGGGAGCGCCCAAGGTCGCGCACCATGCGACTCTGCCCGGTCAGCACATCGGCGAAGGGACGCATCCGGCAGGCCAGCGCAGTGTCGTACAGCAACTGCGCGCGCTGGCTCGCCTGCCAGCCGAACTCGTCGAGGTCGGCAGCCTGCTGCTGGAGGATCTGCTGGGTTTCGGCGAGCAAGCGCTGGGTCTGGGCCAGGGCATCGAGCACCTCGGCGCTCTGCCCGCTGCCCTCGAGCTGGCTCTTGAGCCCGTCGAGGGCGCGCATGCCTTGGCCATGCATGCGCTTGAGGCGCTGCAGGCTGGCGAGATAGGGCTTGAGCCGCTGGGTTTCCACCAGCGACTTGCTCGACAGGTCGAGCAGGCTGTTCAGGCGGTCGGCGGTGACCCGCAGCACGCGCTCAGCGCCCTCGCCTGCGCGCTTGCCACCCCTGGCTGCGGGCGCAGGCTCCACTTCCGCCTCGGGCTCGACAGGCGTCGTCGGCACCTCGGGCGGCATCGCCAGCGGCGAAGGCGTGGCCGCAGCGCCGGCAGCATCCGGCGCGGGTGCCGAAGAAGGGTCGAGCAACATGGCCATCTGCACCAGGAACGCCGGCACCGCCGTTTCGGCCTGGGTATCCCCGGGTGTTGCAATGCGCATCAGCAGGTCAGTGCCCTGCAACAAGGCATCGATGTGCTCAGGGCGCAGCAACAGGCGGCGCTCCTGGGCCGCGACCAGGCAATCCTCCATGACATGAGCGACGCTGACGCCGGCATCGATGCCGACGATACGCGCGGCGCCCTTGAGGGAGTGCGCTGCGCGCATGCAGGCTTCCAGCTGGTCGACCTGGGCCGGATTGCGCTCGAGGGCCAACAGCCCGGCACTGAGCACTTGGGTCTGGGCCTCGGCCTCAAGGCTGAACAGTTCGAGCAACGATGCGTCGCGCATTTGCTCCGGGGTCATGACAGGCTCCGCTTCACGGCTGACAGGAGGTGTTGGTCATCGAGTACGCGCACACTGCGGCCACGCCATTGCAATACCGCCAGCGTGAAGTGGGCCGCGTCGTGCTCCTCGTGCAGGCGCGAAGTGTCCAGCCGATGGATGCCGTCGATCTCGTCGACCGGCAATACCACCGGGCCACCTTCGGCAGCCAGGATCAACATCCGTGGCATCACCCGGCCGCTACGCTCCTGTGTCGGCGCCAGCTCCATGCCCAACAGGTCGGCGAACGACAGGCACGGCACCAGCGCACCTCGCACGTTGGCGACCCCCTGCAACATCCGCGAACGCTGGTGCGGCAGCGAGTGAACGGCCTGCAGCGGCGCGATCTCCGCCAGGCAGGCCGTGGCCAGCGCCAGCCACTCCTCCCCCAGCCTGAACAGCAGCATGGAACGGCCGACAGTGCCCTGTTCCACCTGCACGGTCTCGACATGCTCGTCCTGCAACAAGGTGTAGCGGTCGAGCAGGCGGGTAGCCGCCGCGGCATACACTTCGCAATTGCGGCAGTGGATGTGCCGGTCCAGCAGGGGACATTGCTTGTCGCCATGGACACCGATGCGATTCCAGCAGTCGTCGATGTCTTCATGGTCCCGGGCGATCAGGTCCATCGAGTAGGCACCGCTCATCGTTCAGACTCCCTGCCCGCCCGCGCCGCCCGCTCCTGCAGGCGCCGTGCCCCTGTGACATCCCCCTGGGATGCCAACAGCGTGGCCAGGTGCAGCAGCGCCTCGGTGTGCTGGGGCTCGAGGTACAGGGCCTTGCGGTAATGCTTGAGTGCTTCGCCGGCATCGCCCTGGGTATCGCTGAGCAGCCCCAGCCAGTAGTAGACCTGCGCCTTCGGCTCGAACAGACGCAAGTAGCGCTCGCAACTGGCGCGGGCCTGCTCGCTGGCACCGGCATTGGCCTGGCGGGCGATGGCTGCCAGCAACTCGCTTTCGTTCTCGTTCACGGTCGCCAACGCAACCGGCCTGGCGGGCGGGCGGGGAGCACGGGCAAAGGGTGGTGCCGCCACGGGCATGGCGACTGGACGCGGCGAAGCCACCGGCGGGATCGCGGGCCGTGTCGGCGGCACCGGGTTGACCGGCGGCTGTACGCCAAGCTGATCCTGACGCACGTAGGCGAACGACTGCGCGATGCCGATCGGCCGCATGCCCAGGCGCGCCAGCAAACTGCCCTCGGCCGGGCCGATGAACAGCACGCCATCGTCGTGGAGCAGCTGTTTGAGCACCTCGAAGACCCGCTGCTGGGTAGGTACGTCGAAATAGATCAGCAGGTTGCGACAAAAGACAAAATCGTAGACTCCCTTGCGACTGCGCAGGGCGGGATCGAGCACATTGCCAGGCTCCAGGCTGACCTGCTGGCGCACGCGCTCATGCAGCCGGTAACAGTCATCGGTGCAGTCGAAGTGCCGCTCACGGAATGCCAATTCACTGCCACGAAACGAGTTGCGGCCATACACGGCCTGCTCGGCACGGGCGAGGGAGCTGGGGCTGATGTCCATGGCATCGATGCGCACGGCCGATGGAGACAGACCGGCATCGAGCAGCGCCATGGAAATCGAATAGGGCTCCTCGCCGGTCGAGCACGGCAGGCTGAGGATACGCAGCGGTCGTGATCCGGCCAGCTCGACCAGGCGTTTTTGCGCCAGCCCGGCCAATGCCGTGAACGATTCGGGATAACGGAAGAACCAGGTTTCAGGGACGATCACCGCTTCGATCAATGCCTGCTGCTCGCCGGGCGATTGCTGCAGGCGCAGCCAGTAGTCGTCGAGGTCACGCGCGGCAAGTACCACGCACCGCTGGCGCAGGGCCCGCTCGACCATCGGCGCGCCCACCGAGTCCACATCCAGGCCGATGCGCTCCTGCAGAAAGCGGAAGAAGCGTTGTTCGATCATCCTGCCACCTGCGCGGATTGATCCGGGAACAACAGCAGGCGTACGGCATCGCTCAACAGGTCGTCGACCTGGATGCGTTGCAACAGCCCCTGTGCATCCTGTCGCACAGGGCCCAGGTAACGCGCCTCGCTGTTGTCCAGCCCATAGGGCTGGAACTCGTCGGGTTGGCAACGCACGGTGTTGGTCGCCTGTTCGAGCACCAGCCCCAGTTGCAGGCCATTGCCATAACGCACCAGTACCAGGCGCGTGCTGGTGCGCTGCGGCGCAGGCGCGCCGAAGGTAAGGGACGACAGGTCGATGACCGGTACCAGCGCGCCGCGATGCCCGAGGATCCCGGCGACCCAGACGGGCGCCTGGGCGATGGGCTTGAGCGGGCGCAGCGGCAGCACCTCTATCACTTCGCGCACATCCAGGGCAAAGCGCTGTTCGCCAATATGGAACAGCAGGTACAACACGCCCTTGGCTTCGGCCTGCCGCTGATCACGCGGTTGCAGATCGTTCATCGCCGTCAGACTTTGAAGCGCGAGACACCGCCACGCAGCCCGGCAGCCACCTGGCTCAGTTCGTCGATGGCGAAACTGGCCTGGCGCAACGACTCGACCGTCTGCGTGCTGGCATCACTGAGCTGGGCCAGCGCCTGGTTGATCTGCTCGGCGCCGGTGGCCTGGGCCTGCATGCCCTCGTTGACCATCAGGACCCGTGGCGCCAGCGCCTGCACTTGATGAATGATCTGACTGAGCTGCTCGCCTACCTGCTGCACCTCGAACATGCCGCGGCGCACTTCCTCGGAGAACTTGTCCATGCCCATGACCCCAGCCGACACCGCGGACTGGATCTCGCGCACCATCTGCTCGATGTCGTAGGTGGCCACTGCGGTCTGGTCGGCCAGGCGGCGCACTTCGGTGGCCACCACGGCAAAACCGCGGCCGTACTCACCGGCTTTTTCCGCCTCGATGGCGGCGTTGAGCGACAGCAGGTTGGTCTGGTCGGCGACCTTGACGATGGTCACCACCACCTGGTTGATGTTGCTGGCCTTCTCGTTGAGGATGCCCAGCTTGGCGTTGACCAGGTCGGCGGCGCCCATTACCTGATGCATGGTTTCCTCCATGCGCGCCAGGCCTTGCTGGCCGGAACCGGCAAGGCTCGAAGCCTGGTCGGCGGCACTGGTCACCTCGGTCATGGTACGCACCAGGTCACGCGAGGTCGCGGCGATCTCGCGCGAGGTGGCGCCAATTTCCGTGGTGGTTGCAGCGGTTTCGGTGGCCGTGGCCTGCTGCTGCTTGGAGGTGGCGGCGATCTCGGTGACGGAGGTGGTCACCTGCACCGATGAGCGCTGGGCCTGGGCCACCAGGTTGGCAAGCGCCTCGCCCATTTCATTGAAACCATTCTCGATGGCGCCGAACTCATCCTTGCGGTCCAGGTTCAGGCGCGCGCTGAGGTCACCCGAGCGCAGCTTGTCGAGGGCGTGCACGATGCGTTGCATGGGAGCACTGATGGCGCGCATCAGCAGCAGGCCGCAGATACCAGCAGCGACAATCGCCAGGATCAGCGAAACGATCATGCTGCCCTTGGCGGTGGCCACGGCGCTGACGATCTCGCGGGTGGCGGCATTGGCGGATTCGGTATTGCGGTCGATCACCGAGTTCAGGTGCTTGCGCCCGTCGGTCCAGGCCGGTGTCAGTACTTCGGCGATCAGGCGCTCGGCTTCGGGGTAGTTCTTCTCGCGGTAGGCTGCCAGGACCTGGTCGACCACCTTGACGTAGGCCTCCTCGAGACGCACGAAGGTGTCGAAGGATGCCTGGTCCTCCGCGTCCTGGATCGTGCCCTGGTAGTTGGCCATCTGCGCCCTGAGGCGGTCGTGGAAACCCTTGAACAGCTCGAGGTCGGCCGAGGTCAGCTCGCGATGGTTGGACAAGCCGACCAACTGCTGGCTGGCGACGTAGCTGTCGACCCAGGCGCTGCGGATCATCGAGCTGTAGTAGATCCCCGGAATGCTGTCCGTGCCCACTGCCTGCTCGCTGGCTTCGATGGTCACCAGGCGTGAATACGCCGCTACGATCATCAACAGCATGATGGCGATGATCACGGCGAAACTTGCCAGGATCCGTTGGCGCAAGGTCCAGTTCTTCACAATCAGCCCTCAGGAATTCTTCACGAGCGGGAAAATCGTCGAAGTATAGCCTAGGCGCCAGGCGCGTTATCGGTTGAATTGCGGAGTATTCAGGCATCCCTGCCGATTAAATAGCCAATCGCCACGTCACTGTGCCGCAGCGTCCCGTACCTGGCGTTCCAGTTCCTCGCGCAAGTTCGGGTCCAGGCGCAATTGGCGGGCCAGTTCGTCAAGGTAGGCGCGCTCCATGAAGTGTTCCTGATCGACCATCATCACGCTGGCCAGGTACATCTCTGCGGCCATTTCAGGGGTCTGTGCGGCACGGGCCACTTCGGCAGGATCGAGCGGCTTGTTCAGCTCGGCATGCAGCCAGGCCTGCAGCTCGCGATCGCTGTCCAGGCGCACGAACTCGCCCTCGATCAGTTCACGCTCGCGCTCATCGATATGACCGTCGGACTTGGCCGCCGCCACCAGCGCCTTGAGCACCGCCTGGCTGTGTTGCTCGGCTTGGGCCGGCGGCAGGCGATCGAGGGTCTGTGGCTCCTGCGCAGGGGCCTGGCCCTGGCGCGCCTGCCAGTTGCCATAGGCTTTGTAGGCCAGCACGCCAAGGGCGGCGAGGCCACCGTAGGTGAGTGCCTTGCCACCGTACTTGCGCGCCTTCTTGCTGCCCAGCAGCAGCCCCATGGCCCCGGCCGCCAGCGCCCCGCCTCCGGCACCGGAAAGCAGGCCGCCAAGGCCAGAGCCCTTGCCTTGGCCACCCCCGAGCAGATCACCAAGACCGGGCACCTTGCCCGCCCCGCCCTTGCCCTGCTGGTTCTGCAGCAGTGACTGGCCGGACTTGAGCAGTTGATCGAGCAGACCACGGGTGTTCATCTGGATGACTCCTGGACGGATAGGAAAGCTCCAGAGTAGGCCCGCAGCCTGAATTCTCCCTTAACGCATTTGCTTCGGGATGTTGCATCCGGCCAGTCGAACGGGACGCGGATCCATCACTCCCGCAGATCCGACTCATGAATCGGATTGGCCCGGCTGGTCGCACGTTGGTACTGCGCAGGCCAGGTTGCCTTGTTGCCACCCAGGTCATCGTCGGCATGCAGCGGCCAGTAAGGATCGCGCAGCAGTTCGCGGGCGAGGAAGATCAGGTCGGCCTGACCGGTACGCAGGATGTGCTCGGCCTGGGCAGGTTCGGTGATCATGCCCACGGTGCCGGTGGCGACTTCCGACTCCTTGCGCACCCGCTCGGCGAAGCGGGTCTGGTAACCCGGGCCGGTCGGGATTTCGGCATTGACCGAGGTACCGCCCGAGGACACGTCGATCAGGTCGACCCCCAGCGCCCTCAGGCGACGCGCCAGCTCGACCGTCTCGTCTGGGTTCCAGCCATCCTCGACCCAATCGGTGGCCGATACCCGCACGAACAGCGGCAACTCCTGCGGCCACACCTCACGTACGGCCTCGGTCACCTCAAGCGTCAGACGAATACGGTTCTCGAAGCAGCTGCCGTACTCGTCACGCCGCTGGTTGCTCAGCGGCGAAAGAAACTGATGCAGCAGGTAGCCATGGGCCGCATGGATTTCGACGACCTTGAACCCGGCCGCCTTGGCACGCTCGGCAGCCTGGACGAAGGCCTGGACAACACCCTGGATCTCATCGTGGCTCAGCTCGCGCGGCGGCGTATGCTCCGGATCGAAGGCGATCTTCGAAGGCCCGACCGGCTGCCAGCCGCCGTCCTCGACCTTGACGCTGCCGTGCTTGCCGAGCCAGGGACGATGGGTGCTCGCCTTGCGCCCGGCATGCGCCAGCTGAATGCCCGGAATGGCGCCCTGGGAAGTGATGAAGCGGGTGATACGTTGCAGTGGGACGATCTGGTCGTCGTTCCACAGCCCGAGATCTTCGGCGGTGATTCTTCCGTCGGCAGTGACAGCCACCGCCTCGGTGATCACCAGCCCGGCGCCACCGACGGCGCGACTGCCCAGGTGGACAAGATGCCAGTCGTTGGCCAGGCCATCGACGCTCGAGTACTGGCACATTGGCGAAACCGCAATGCGATTGGGCAGGGTCAGCTGACGCAGGGTATACGGCTCAAGCAGCAGGCTCATGAGGGGACCTCCCAAGGACTCCAATGGTGATCCGGCCCGGACACTCGTGTGCGGCCGTGGCCCGGTACCGGTCTTCTCTGAGACTAGACCAGATTACCCTGGGGGGAGGTTCCGCCGGATAGACGCCCCGCGCTGAGGGCTGCCCTCTGTCAGCGCGGCTCCATGTGCGCAATCATCAGTTGCACGCTTTCATTGCCGCGAAACTCGTTCACATCGAGCTTGTAGGCCACCTCCACCCAACGCACCGTCGGGTTGGGCCACACGTCGCGGTCGATGCCGAAGGCGATCCCATCGAGTTTCACCGAGCCGCACTCGCTCTTGAGCACCACTTTCAGATGCCGCTCCCCCACCACGCGCTGTTCGACCATCTGGAACACGCCATGGAACAGCGGCTCGGGAAAATGCTGCCCCCAAGGGCCAGCATTGCGCAGGGCGCGGGCCAGGTCCAGATGAAACTCCTCGACCGCCAGGGTGCCGTCGGACAGCAGGCGCCCGGTCAGGTCGTCCTCGCACAACTGGCGCCGCACCTCTTCGTCGAACGCATCGGCAAAGGCCTGGAAATTGGCCTCAGGCAGCGACAAGCCGGCGGCCATGGCGTGGCCGCCGAACTTGCTGATCAGGTGCGGCTGGCGTGCAGCCACGGCATCCAGCGCATCGCGGATATGGAAGCCCGGCACCGAACGGGCAGAGCCCTTGAGCATGCCCTCGCCCGCATCGGCAAAGGCGATGGTCGGTCGGTGGTAGCGCTCCTTCAGGCGCGAGGCGAGGATGCCGATCACACCTTGGTGCCAGTCGGCGTCGAACAGGCACAGGCCATAGGGCATGGACTCGATCGGCAGGTCCTTGAGCTGGGCCAGGGCTTCGCGCTGCATGCCCTGCTCGATGGACTTGCGATCCTGGTTGAGCCCGTCCAGTTGCCCGGCCATGTCCAGCGCAACGGCGGGGTCTTCGCACAGCAGGCATTCGATGCCCAGGCTCATGTCGTCCAGCCGACCGGCGGCGTTGAGCCGTGGCCCGAGGATGAAACCCAGGTCGGTCGAGGTGATGCGCCGATGATCGCGCCGCGCCACTTCGAGAATTGCCTTCAACCCAGGACGAGCACGCCCGGCACGGATGCGCTCGAGCCCCTGGTGCACGAGGATACGGTTGTTGGCGTCCAGCGGCACCACGTCGGCGACACTGCCCAACGCCACCAGGTCGAGCAGTTCGCCAATGTTCGGTTGGGCCTGCGTCTCATAGCGTCCAAGGCTGCGCAGACGGGCACGCAGGGCCATCAGCACGTAGAAGATCACCCCCACCCCGGCCAGCGACTTGCTGGGGAATGTGCAGCCTGGCTGGTTCGGGTTGACGATCGCATCGGCGTCGGGCAACTGCTCGCCAGGCAGGTGGTGGTCGGTGACCAGGACCTTGAGCCCGGCAGCCTTGGCCGCCGCCACGCCATCAACACTGGAGATACCGTTATCGACAGTGATCAGCAGTTGCGGCTGACGCTGCAACGCCACCTGCACGATCTCCGGGGTCAGGCCATAGCCGTACTCGAAGCGATTGGGCACCAGGTAATCCACATGGGCCGCGCCCAGCAGTCGCAGCCCCAGCACACCTACGGTGCTGGCGGTGGCGCCATCGGCGTCGAAGTCGCCGACGATCAGGATGCGCTGACGCAGGTCCAGGGCCTCGACCAACAGGTCGACGGCCGCCTCGATTCCTTTAAGTTGCTGGTACGGCAACAGGCGCGCCAGGCTCTTGTCCAGTTCGGACTCGCTCTGCACGCCGCGGGCGGCATACAGCCGGGTCAACAGGGGTGGCAGGTTGCCAAGGAAGGGCAGTGCCGATGGCAGGGGGCGGGGTTCGATACGCATGGGGTCTTCGGCTGTCAGATCGGATCAGGTCAGCCGCGCTCGCCGAGCAGCCACTGCAATTGGACTTCGTGCTGGCCACGGTCGTCGGTGACGAATACCGTGCCTTCACTGATCATCACATCCCATTTGATGGTACGCGGCATGTCGGTGGCCAGAACCTCCAGGACTTCCTGCGGGACAGCAGCGATGCTCAGGTTTTTCAGGCCCTTGACCGCGCCGACCACCTTGTTCTCCCACACCCGCAAGCTGCCGTAGGCCAGCAGGCTGGTGCGCTCGGTACGGCGCGAGCACCAGGTGAGACGGTCGGCGTCGGGCTGGCCGACTTCGATCCAGTGCAGGATGCGATCATCCAGGCTTTTTTCCCACAGGGCGGCCTCATCGACATCCGACAGACCGCGGCCGAACGACAGGTTCTCGTTGTACCAAAGGGCGTAGGCCAGCAGACGGACGGCCATGCGTTCCTCGGTCTCCGACGGGTGACGAGCGATCGTCTGACGCACGTTTTCGTACACGCCGCGGTCGAGGTCGGTCAGATTCAGTTCGAACTTGTAGGTGGTGGAAGGCTGGGCCATGGGAAAGGGGCTTCTTTGGAGAAAGTCGCAGAGTTTAACCGATCCGAGTTTGTTGGGGTGGGTGGTTGCGCATCTGCGTGCACTGGACTCTGCCTTGCAACAGTATCTGCCATTGACCAGCTGTGATAAAACCAAGCCTCTTTTCTGTCGCCACGGACGCACCATGCACACCCCCGCCAAACCCCTCGCCGGTCTGAAGGTCATCGAGCTCGGCACCTTGATCGCCGGCCCCTTCGCTTCGCGTATCTGCGCCGAATTCGGCGCCGAGGTGATCAAGGTCGAATCACCTGATGGCGGCGATCCGCTGCGCAAGTGGCGCAAACTGTATGAAGGGACTTCGCTGTGGTGGTTCGTCCAGGCGCGCAACAAGCAATCGCTCACGCTCAACCTCAAGCACCCCGAAGGACGCGAGATCCTCAAGCAATTGCTGGCCGATGCTGACATCCTGATCGAGAACTTCCGCCCTGGCGTGCTGGAGAAACTCGGCCTTGGCTGGGAGGTGCTGCATGCCCTCAACCCGCGCCTGGTAATGGTGCGCCTGTCAGGCTTCGGCCAGACCGGGCCGATGAAGGACCAGCCAGGCTTCGGTGCCGTCGGCGAGTCCATGGGGGGCCTGCGCTACATCACCGGTTTCGAAGATCGTCCGCCCGTGCGCACGGGCATTTCCATCGGCGACTCGATCGCCGCCCTCTGGGGCGTGATTGGTGCACTGATGGCCCTGCGCCACCGCGAAGTCAATGGCGGTGAAGGACAGGTGGTGGATGTGGCGCTGTACGAGGCAATCTTCGCGATGATGGAAAGCATGGTGCCGGAGTTCGATGTGTTCGGTTTCATTCGCGAGCGCACCGGCAACATCATGCCGGGCATCACCCCCTCCTCCATCCACACCAGCGCCGACGGCCGGCACGTGCAGATCGGCGCCAACGGCGATGCGATCTTCAAACGCTTCATGCAGGCCATTGGCCGCGACGACCTCGCCGAGGATGCAACCCTGGCCAGCAACGATGGCCGTGACCTGCGTCGCGACGAGCTGTACGGGGTGATCGACCGCTGGGTCAACAGCCTGCCGCTGGAACAGGTGATGCAGGCGCTGAACGACGCAGGCGTGCCCGCCAGCCGCATCTATTCGGCCGAGGACATGTTCAGCGACCCGCAATTCCTCGCCCGGGAAATGTTCCTTCAGGCGAAGCTCCCAGACGGCAAGCCCTTCAAGATGCCGGGGATCGTGCCCAAGCTGTCGCAGACACCCGGCTCCACGGAGTGGGTCGGGCCTGCGCTGGGAGAGCACACGGCGACACTGCTCGCCGGGCTGGGCTATAGCACTGCCGAGGTGGCACGCCTGCGCGAGCAGGGGGCGGTCTGATCGGGCGTCGAGCAAGCATGATGCGCATGTTTGTGCTGCTCTGCGTCCTGCTGTTGTCCTCGCAGCAGGGCCAGGCCCGTGAACGTTTGACCTGGCTGCTGCGCGACCTGCCGCCGTTCACTATTTTCGAAGGCCAGGAAAAGGGCCAGGGCGTGGTCGATCGCATGCTGCCCCTGCTCATCGAGCAGATGCCCGAATTCGATCACACGGTCCTGCGGGTAAATCGCGCGCGCGGCATCCAGATGCTTCAGGAACGCAGCTTCACCTGCGACCCCACCCTGCTATGGACACCGGAACGCGCCCGTTTCGTGCATTTCTCCCAACCCACGCTGCCCATCCTCAGCAGCGGGCTGGTCATCCGCAAGGCAGACCCGGGACGATTGGACGAATCCGAGGACGGCACGCCTGTGGACCTGAAGCAGGTGCTGGAACGGCCAGGGATGAAGTTGGGAATCGTGGCCCAACGCAGCTACGGAGTAGTGGTCGACGATATCCTGCGCCAGTTGCCAGAAACCACGCTGAGCCGCCACTACGGCAACGATGCCACCGCCAACCTCTTGCAGATGCAGCAACTGGGGCGCCTGCAACTGGTACTTGGGTACTGGCCGGAGGTGCGCTACCTGATCCAGCAGCATGGCGGCTCGCTGGACAGCTACCAGTTCCACCCGATCAAGGGAGCGAATCGCTATCAGTTTCTGCATGTGGGCTGCTCCGACACGCCACTGGGACGCCAAGCCATCGCCCATATCGACAAGCTGTTGCCGCACCTGCGCCAGGAAGTACTCCCTGAGTTCTACGCAAGCTGGCTCGACCCCGAACTGCGCACAGAGTACCTGGAGCAGACACGGCACCTGGTCGAGGAGCTTCCCTCTGCAGCCAACCCCCAGCCATGACGCAGGCAAAAGAAACCCCGGATGCTGGGGAAGACATCCGGGGTCAACTCAAAGCCCTTGAGCGGACTCTGTACGGCGGT
Source organism: Pseudomonas sp. NY15374 (assembly GCF_048068255.1). NCBI lineage: Bacteria > Pseudomonadati > Pseudomonadota > Gammaproteobacteria > Pseudomonadales > Pseudomonadaceae > Pseudomonas > Pseudomonas sp. NY15374. The sequence goes on along the minus strand of NZ_JBLUPZ010000009.1, from coordinate 105,718 downwards.
CCAACGCTACCGGAGCAAAGCAGCGTTCGAACACCCTACAAAGTCTGACGAGACACTCAGGCAAAGGTTCCCTGAGGTTGATGTCGGTGTTGCAAGGCCGCGATCACACAAGGCTGCAGACGCCCCTCGACGATCTGCAGGTCGCGGTGCAGACCGTCGACCAGATCGACCAGCAAGCGCTGCTCCTGTAGCTGACGCACACTCACGGCGCGGCGCAACACCTCGTTGCCCTGCGCATCGAGCAAGGTGAGTTGGCGATTGCCGCGCGCATCTACATCGTCGAGGCGGGTGTGATAAGGGGACAGGGCATCGTTGAGCAGGGAGCAGATTCTTTCCATCCGGCGTACTCGCTTTGTCGGGGACCTATCGGAACTGACCGCCAGGCACTTCGGAAAGTTCGCCCGCACGCGTCTGTATCAGCGAGCATGCGTGGGCAACATGACCGTTTCGATATCCCGCCCGGAGTACCTGCGCGGCGGCCGACGCAGCCGCTGCAATGCCGCCTGCAACCCCCTGATCGACAACGGCCAGGGCAACTGGGCAACCACCCACTGCCCCTGACGCTGGGCCTCGACAGCGAGGTCAGGGCCGCGCACAGGGGGCTGTCCGACGAACAGTAGCGCACGGGCATGGCCTTGCCGGGTCACGTGCTTCAACAGTGCCTGGGCGCTCAGCGCCGGCATGCCATGGTCGATGATGAGCATGTCCAAGGCTTGCATCTGCGCCATGCTTGCCTTGGCGCTGGCCAGATCGCAGGCAATGCGCACGTTGAAAACCCCCAGGGCATTGCAGGCCTGGTGCAAAGCGATCTGCTGGGCAGGATGAGACTGGACGATAAGAATGTTGAGCCGGTGCATGAGCCGCTCCTGAGGGCTGCGAGCCCTGATGGACAGGGCGCCCACTCTAGAAAAGCAGCATAGGGACTCAAATAGGAAAAGCCTGAAAAGACGAAGGATGATTCTGTAATTAAAAGAACCGCTCAAACGCAAACGGGGCAAGCCGATGTTTCGACTTGCCCCGCCCAATGCTCTCGAGTGCCGCGTATTACAGCGGCTTGCCGCGGTTGCCGTGCTGGCTGACGAAGGCCTGGACCACCTTCAGGTCATTGGCCAGGACCGTGCAACGCTCCTCGCGGCTGAACAGGTCGCTCAAGTGCGTCGGCAACTCGAGGGCCTTGCCGACACCGGCCTTCTCCACCGCTTCGGGGAATTTGACCGGATGCGCGGTGCCCAGGACCACCATCGGCGTGTCCAGGCTGCGACGGCACTCACGAGCGGCCTTGACGCCGATTGCGGTGTGCGGATCGAGCACTTCGCCGGTGGCCTTGAACACCTCGGCGATGGTCTCGCAGGTCTGCTCGTCGCTCACCGCCAGGGAGTCGAACAGCTTGCGCGCCTCGGTCCAGCGATCCTGCTCCACGCTGAAACCGCCACCTTGCTTGAAGTTGGCCATCAACTCGGCGATCGCGGCACCGTTGCGTCCGTGCAGGTCGAACAGCAGGCGCTCGAAGTTGGACGAGACCATGATGTCCATCGACGGCGACAGCGTTGGGTGCAGGGCATCCTTGACGTACTGGTTGCCGCTCATGAAGCGGTGCAGGATGTCGTTGCGGTTGGTGGCCACCACCAGTTGGCTGATCGGCAGGCCCATGTTGCGTGCCAGGTAACCGGCAAAGATGTCGCCGAAGTTGCCGGTCGGGACCGAGAACGCGATCGAGCGCGCCGGGCCGCCCAACTGCAGTGCTGCATGGAAGTAGTAGACGATCTGGGCCATGATCCGCGCCCAGTTGATCGAGTTGACCGCCACCAGGCGAGTGCCCTTGAGGAAGGACTGATCGGCGAAGCTGGCCTTGACCATTTCCTGGCAGTCGTCGAAGTTGCCTTCGATGGCGATGTTGTGGATGTTGTCACCGAGGATGGTGGTCATCTGCCGACGCTGAACTTCCGACACACGCTGGTGCGGGTGCAGGATGAAGATGTCAACGTTGTCGCAACGGCGGCAGCCTTCGATGGCGGCAGAACCGGTATCGCCGCTGGTGGCGCCGACAATCACCACGCGCTCGCCACGCTTGACCAGCACGTGGTCGAGCAGACGGCCAAGCAGTTGCAGGGCAAAGTCCTTGAACGCCAGTGTTGGGCCGTGGAACAGCTCCATCACCCACTCGTTGCCGTTCAACTGGCGCAGCGGCGCCACCGCGGCATGGGCGAAGGCACCGTAGGTTTCCTCCAGGATCTTCTTGAAGTCGGCGTCGGCGATGCTGCCGGTGACGAACGGGCGCATCACCCGGAAGGCCAGTTCGTGGTACGGCAGGCCGGCCCAGGATGCGATTTCTTCCTGGGTGAAGCGTGGCAGGTTCTCCGGCACGTACAGGCCGCCATCACTGGCAAGGCCAGCCAGCAGGACGTCTTCGAAATTCAGGGCCGGCGCCTGGCCGCGAGTACTGATATAGCGCATTGTGCAAACCTTCGGTTCTGGGCGCGGGCCGCCGTCGCGGCCCGCCGCTGAATTAATTGAGCTGTTCGACGCGGATGCGCACGACGTTGCCGACCACATCCTGCAGGGCTTCAAGGGCGACGATAGCATCGTTGATACGCTGCTCGACCACGCCATGCGTCAGCAGGATCATCGGCACCAGGCCGTCCTGCTCCTCGGCTTCCTTCTGCATGATCGACTCTATGTTGATGCCACGCTCGGACAGGATGCTGGCGACCTGGGCCAGCACGCCTGGGTGATCCTTGGCCTGGATACGCAGGTAGTAGGCACTTTCGCAAGCCTCGATCGGCAGGATCGGGTGCGCCGACAGCGAATCCGGCTGGAAGGCCAGGTGCGGAACGCGGTTTTCCGGATCGGAGGTCATGGCACGCACCACGTCGACCAGGTCGGCGACCACCGACGAAGCGGTCGGCTCCATGCCGGCACCGGCACCGTAATAAAGCGTAGACCCTGCAGCATCACCGTTGACCATCACCGCGTTCATCACGCCGTTGACGTTGGCGATCAGGCGGTCGCTCGGGATCAGCGTCGGGTGCACGCGCAGCTCGATGCCGTCGGCGGTACGGCGGGCCACGCCCAGGTGCTTGATGCGATAGCCCAGGGCTTCGGCGTAGTTGACATCGGCAGTGGTCAGGCGGGTGATGCCCTCGGTGTAGGCCTTGTCGAACTGCAGCGGAATACCAAAGGCGATGGAGGCCAGGATGGTCAGCTTGTGCGCAGCATCGATGCCCTCGACGTCGAAGGTCGGGTCGGCCTCGGCGTAACCCAGCGCCTGGGCTTCGGCCAGCACGTCAGGGAAGGCACGGCCCTTTTCACGCATTTCGGTGAGGATGAAGTTGCCGGTGCCGTTGATGATCCCGGCCAACCAGTTGATGCGGTTGGCCGACAGGCCTTCGCGGATCGCCTTGATCACCGGGATACCGCCGGCAACTGCAGCCTCGAAGGCCACGATCACGCCCTTTTCACGGGCCTTGGCGAAAATTTCGTTGCCGTGCACGGCAATCAGCGCCTTGTTGGCGGTGACCACGTGCTTGCCGTTCTCGATGGCCTTGAGCACCAGATCGCGTGCAATGGTGTAGCCACCGATCAGCTCGATGACGATGTCGATTTCGGGGTTGGTCGCGACTTCGAACACATCAGCGGTAATGGGGGTACCGGTAATCTGGCAGTTCGGGTTCTGCGAGCGCATGGCAATCTGAGCCACTTCAATACCGCGCCCGGCACGGCGGGCAATCTCCTCGGCGTTGCGCTGAAGTACATTGAAGGTACCGCCACCGACGGTCCCCAACCCACAGATGCCTACTTTGACCGGTTTCACTGTGAACTCCCCATTGAACGGCCGGCACCTGCGCCGACCGTGAAACATGCCGTCACCCCATGACGACGGCGTATTGAATGAATTACTTGGCGGCTTGCACCTGGCCGGCCAGGGCCAGCTTGGCCACCTGCGGTGCCGGCTGGTAGCCCGGGATCACCTGGCCGCTTTCGAGCACGATCGCCGGCGTGCCGTTGACACCGATCGACTGGCCGAGCTGGAACTGCTTGCTGACCGGGTTGGCGCACTTGGCCGCCTTGATTTCCTTGCCGTCGACCATCTTGTCCATCGCCGCACGGCGATCGCTGGAGCACCAGACGGCCTGCAACTGCTCGTCACCCGGCGAGCCCAGGCCCTGGCGCGGGAAGGCGACATAGCGCACTTCGATACCGCGCTTGTTCAGCTCTGGCACTTCGGCGTGCAGCTTGTGGCAGTACGGGCAGGTCGTGTCGGTGAACACGGTGATGTGCGATTTGGTTTCGCCCTTGGCCGGGTAAACCACCATTTCAGCCGCAGGAATACCGTTGATCAGCTTGGCGATACCCTGGCGTTCGGTTTTCTCGGTCAGGTTGACCGGCTTGCCATCCTGGATCTGGTACAGGTAGCCCTGCATGACGAACTGGCCGTCTGCGCTGGCATAGAGCACGCGACCGCCCTGCAGCTTGACTTCGTACAAGCCGCCGACCGGGCTGCTGGCGACGCTTTCGATCGGTACTTCCAATTCCAGGGTCTTGAGTGTGTTGCGAATGGCCTGCTCGGCACCGGCAGTGACGTCGGTGGCCGCAGCAACGGCAAAGGTACTGGCCAGCGCCAGGGCGGCGGCGGCAAAAATCTGGGTCACGCGCATGGGGTACTCCTGAAGGCGGACGGGGACCGGAGGACGTCGCCTGCGGAAAAATCGCGGCAACCGGGCGGTCCCTGGTGCAAACCGCTCAAGCCTACCACATCAGGCCGCAGCGAAATCACTGTCTGATGGCCGCCGGGCGGAACATGAAAATCATTCATCCACGCGGATGGTGCTGGGCGTGCAACTGCTGCAAACGAGCCTTGGCGACGTGGGTGTAGATCTGCGTGGTGGAAAGGTCGCTGTGCCCCAACAGCATCTGCACCACCCTCAGGTCGGCCCCGTGATTGAGCAGATGCGTAGCGAAAGCATGGCGCAGGGTGTGCGGTGACAGCGGCTTGTCGATCCCCGCCACGCGGGCGTGGTGCTTGATGCGATGCCAGAAGGTCTGGCGGGTCATTTCTTCGCCCCGCAGGCTGGGGAACAGCACATCGCTGGGACGCCCGTTGAGCAGCTCGGCCCGACCGTCACGCAGGTAGCGCTCGATCCACAGCACCGCCTCCTCGCCCATCGGCACCAGGCGCTCCTTGCTGCCCTTGCCCATCACCCGCAGCACGCCCTGGCGCAGGTTGACCTGATCGAGAGTCAGGCTCACCAGCTCGGTGACCCGCAGGCCGCAGGCGTAGAGCACCTCGAGCATGGCGCGGTCGCGCTGGCCGATGGCTTCGGCCAGGTCCGGCGCCTTGAGCAACGCTTCGACATCCGCTTCAGACAGGGACTTGGGCAAAGGCCTACCCAGTTGCGGCATATCGACCTGCAAGGTCGGGTCGACACCTATGAGCTTTTCCCGCAGCAGATAACGATAAAAACCACGCACTCCAGAGAGAAAACGTGCAGTGGAACGCGGCTTGTAACCCTGATCGAAGCGCCAGGCAAGGTGGTCGAGGATCGAATCGCGACCTGCATCGGGCAACGTCACGCCACGCTCCTGCAACCAGCCATTGAACAGGGCCAGGTCGCTGCGGTAGGACACGCGGGTGTTGTCGGACAGGCCTTTTTCCAGCCAAAGGGCATCGAGAAACTGATCGATCAGGGGGTGGTCCAGGGCGGGCATTCGGAGGGCTGCTGGGTGTTGAAAGTGGGCTAGTGTTTCACAGACGCATAATTGTTGTCTGTATCGGCCTCTTCGCGGGTAAACCCGCTCCTACAGGGATCGCGTAGCACCTGTGGGTTTCCCCGCGAAAGGGCCCGCACTGGAGAACTCAGGCCTGAGCCAGTACTGGCACCGGCCGCTTGTCCTCGTCGATGGCGACGAAGCTGAAAACCCCATGAATCGCGCGCTCGCGGCCGTCGAGATACATGTTCTCGACGAACACATCGACCTGTACCTGCAAGCTGGTATTGCCCACCTTGATCACGCTGCCAACCAGCTCGACGATCGAGCCCGCCGGGATCGGGTGCTTGAAGTCGATGCGGTCGGTGGACACGGTCACCAACGGCAGGCGACAGAAACGCGTAGCAGCGATGAACGACACCTCGTCCATCCAGGCCAGCGCGGTGCCGCCGAACAAGGTGTTGTGGTGGTTGGTGGTGTTGGGGAAAACGGCCTTGGTCACGCGAGTGATCGACAGCTCGGTACGCCGCTGGATTTCCTGATCTCTTGGGGTGGTAGTCATGGGGTACTCACTTTGCAAGGGAATGGCAGCGGAGCGACCCGCGAAGCAGGCAACACCAATACCACAGAATGCAAAAAAGCAGCCCGAAGGCTGCTTTTTCTCTCGCCAGGTGGCCGAAGCCACCGGTCAAACTGCACTTAGGACAGTTTTTCCTTGATGCGAGCGGCTTTGCCGGACAGGTCGCGCAGGTAGTACAGCTTGGCTTTACGCACGTCACCACGACGTTTCACGGCCAGGCTGTCGATCTGTGGGCTGTAGGTCTGGAAGGTACGCTCTACGCCAACGCCGCTGGAGATCTTGCGCACGGTGAAAGCGCTGTTCAGACCGCGGTTACGCTTGGCGATAACAACGCCTTCGAACGCCTGCAGACGCGAGCGATCGCCTTCCTTCACTTTAACCTGAACGACAATGGTGTCGCCTGGTGCGAAGGTCGGGATTTCCTTGCTCATCTGCTCGGTTTCGAGCTGCTGGATGATCTTGTTGGTCATGCTGTGCTCCTAAGATGGATAACTCGATCCACCATCGATACGTTAACTATCGTCCCGCTCGCGGAGGTATTCCTCGAGCAGCTTCTTCTCTTCTCCAGAAAGCGAGCGACTTTCCAGAAGATCGGCGCGTCGTTCGAAGGTCCTACCAAGGGACTGCTTCATTCTCCAACGCCGGATGTGTGCATGGTTGCCACTTAGCAACACGTCGGGTACACGCTGATCCGCATACACCTCAGGTCGGGTGTAGTGCGGGCAATCCAGCAGACCATCGGTGAAGGAGTCTTCCTCCGCCGAGTCCACATGCCCTAAAGCTCCGGGCAGCAGCCGCGTAACCGCATCGATCAGTACCATGGCCGGCAGCTCGCCACCGGAAAGTACATAGTCACCAATCGACCACTCCTCATCGACATAAGCTTCGATAAAACGCTCGTCGATGCCTTCATAACGACCGGCGATCAGGATCAACGATTCCTGTTCGGCCAGGCCTTTGACCGCCTGCTGAGTCAGCTTGCGGCCTTGTGGCGAGAGGTAGATCACCTTCGCCGATGCTCCGGTTGCCTGCCTGGCACTGGCCAGGGCGTCTTCCAGAGGCTTGATCTTCATCACCATGCCCGGACCACCGCCAAACGGCCGATCATCCACCGTGTGGTGGCGATCAGTGGTGTAGTCCCGTGGGTTCCAGCAGGTCACTTGCAGCAACCCCTGTTTCACCGCACGACTGGTAATGCCGTACTCCGTGATGGCCGAGAACATCTCGGGGAACAACGTGACGACTTCTACTCGAAGGTTACCCATCGTCTAGAAATCCGCGTCCCATTCGACTCGCATCACACCTGCTTCCAGGTCGATTGCCAGCACACATTGCTCCGTATAGGGCAACAGACGCTCGCGATCATCCAGGCTGCCTGCGCAAGGCTTGACCACCATTACATCGTTCGCACCGGTCTCCAACAGGTGATCGACCTTGCCGAACAGTTGTTCGTCCTGGTTGATGACCTTCAGGCCCTGCAACTGGTACCAGTAGTACTCGTCGGCGGCCAGGTTGGGCAAAAGGCTCCGCGCAATGCAGATTTCGTAACCGCTCAGAAGACGGGCTTCATCGCGATCGTCGAGGCCTTTCAGTTTCACGACCAGGCCCTTCTGGGAGCCACGACCGTTGACCAGCTCGACCTGCTTTACCTTGCCTTCGTGCCGAAGCGTCCAGCGCGGATAATCCAACAGGTTTTCAATCGGATCGGTAAAGGAATACACCTTCACCTCGCCGCGAACGCCGTGAACCGAAAAAATCTTGCCAACGACGATGAGGTCGTCAGCCTTTTCTGGCGTCGCGTTCATACTGCTCAGGCAGCAGCCTTGGCAGCGTCCTTCAGCAGCTGAGCAACACGCTCAGACGGCTGCGCGCCCTGGCTCAGCCAGTAGGTGACGCGTTCCTGGTTGACCGACAGCTTGACTTCGGCGCCCGAGGCGATCGGGTTGAAGAAGCCAACGCGCTCAACGAAACGGCCGTCACGGGCGTTACGCGAGTTGGTCACGGTCAGGTGGTAGAAAGGGCGCTTTTTCGAGCCGCCACGGGCCAGACGAATGGTTACCATGTGAACATCGTTCCTATAGTCGGTACTGCAGTCAGTGCTGCAAATCTGAATGCCAAATAGGCACACGGGTGCCCAAAAGGCCGCATATTCTCAGGGAATACACGGACATTTGCAAATGGCTTTTTCGCAAGAGCCATGCAAAGCAATCCAGACCTGCCGCTTAAGCCGCTGTTTTGCGGCGCTTTCCCGCCAAGGCGGGGTCTGCCTGGCCGCCTATCAAGGCGACCAAGCGGATTCGGTTACAGCTTCGGCATGCCGCCGCCCGGCAGCATCCCGCCCAGGCCACGCATCATCTTGGCCATGCCGCCCTTGGCGGAGAATTTCTTCATCATCTTCTGCATCTGCTTGTGCTGCTTGATCAGCCGGCCGATATCCTGTACCTGCGTGCCGGAGCCCAGGGCGATACGGCGCTTGCGCGAACCGCTGATCAGGTCGGGGTCACGACGCTCGGCAGGGGTCATGGAGTTGATGATCGCTTCCATCTGCTTGAATTGCTTCTCGGCCGCACCCTGCGCGTTGCCCATCTGCGACAGGTTGACGCCACCGATGCTGGGCAGCTTGTCCATCAGGCCACCCAGGCCGCCCATGTTCTTCATCTGCTGCAGTTGGTCGCGGAAGTCTTCGAGGTCGAAGCCCTTGCCCTTCTTCAGCTTCTTGGCCAGCTTGTCGGCCTTGGCCTTGTCGATGTTCTGCTCGGCCTGCTCGATCAGGCTGAGCACGTCGCCCATGCCGAGGATGCGCGAGGCGATGCGGTCGGGGTGGAAAGGCTCGAGGGCTTCGGTCTTCTCGCCCATACCGATGAACTTGATCGGCTTGCCAGTAATGGCGCGCACCGACAGCGCGGCACCGCCACGGGCATCGCCATCGACCTTGGTCAGCACCACGCCGGTCAGCGGCAGCGCCTCACCGAAGGCCTTGGCGGTGTTGGCGGCGTCCTGGCCGGTCATGGCATCGACCACGAACAGCGTCTCGACCGGCTTGACCGCTGCGTGCAGGGCCTTGATCTCGTCCATCATGTCGGCGTCGATGTGCAGACGGCCGGCGGTATCGAGGATGACCACGTCGATGAACTTGATCTTGGCTTCGCGAATCGCCGCCTCGGCGATATCGACCGGCTTCTGGCTGATGTCGGACGGGAAGAAGGTCACGCCGATGTCGTTGGCCAGGGTTTCGAGCTGCTTGATCGCCGCCGGGCGGTAGACGTCGGCGGACACCACCATGACGGTCTTTTTCTTGCGCTCTTTCAGGAAGCGCGCCAGCTTGCCGGCAGTGGTGGTCTTGCCCGCGCCCTGCAGGCCTGCCATCAGTACCACGGCTGGCGGAGCGGCATTGAGCGCGAGGTCTTCGTTGGCCGCGCCCATCAGGCTTTCCAGCTCGGCCTGGACGATCTTCACGAACGCCTGGCCCGGCGTCAGGCTGCGCGACACCTCGGTGCCGACCGCACGCTCCTTGATGCTGTTGACGAAGTCCTTGACCACCGGCAGGGCGACGTCGGCCTCGAGCAGGGCCATGCGCACTTCACGCAACGTGTCCTTGATGTTCTCTTCGGTCAGCTTGGCCTTGCCGGTGACATGGCGCAGCGTCTGTGACAGGCGGTCGGTCAGGTTTTCGAACATGGTGATCCTTTCAGGCCCAATAAAGCCGAGGTTGTTCAGGTGCCCTGGCGGATATCCACACGCGAAGGGCACAGCAAGCCGCGCATTATAACGGAGAGCGGCGGTGGCGCACACCTTGGTGCCGAGCGGTGATCGGGGGGCCGTTCGCGGGCAGCCCGCGCCCACGAAACTCAGGGGTTGCAGGAGCAGGACTGGCCGCGAAAAGGCCGACGCGGTCTGCAGTCTTCCTAGGCAACCGCGTTCTATGCCAAACTCCCCTCCTTTAAGGGCTCGCCTACCAGGACCTATGCTCTCCTCACCCAGCCTCATCCCCAACCTGATCGCAGCCATCCTTTATATTGCCGCGACGGCCTATCAAGGTTCGCGCCTGGCACAGGGTGCCAAGGTCGACAAACGCCTGCTCGGCCTGCTGGGCGTGATTGCCGTTGTCGCACAGACCTGCGCCCTGTTCTTCCAGTTGCTCACCCCGCTGGGCCTGAGCCTCGACTTCTTCAGCGCCGCCAGCCTGATCGCCACCGCGGTGATCGCCCTGACGCTGCTCGCCTGCCTGAGCATTCCGGTGGAGAACCTGCTGGTGCTGCTGTTCCCGCTGGGGGCAGTGACGGCGCTGCTGGCCCAGTTCGCACCGGCGGGCACCGTGCCGCTGGTCAATGAAGAACCCGGCATCCTGGCGCATATCCTGCTGTCGATCCTCGCCTACGGCCTGTTCACCATCGCTGTGGTCCAGGCGTTGCTGCTGTTGCTCCAGGACCACCAGCTCAAGCACAAGCACCCCTCGGGGCTGATCCGCAACTTCCCTCCACTGCAAACAATGGAAAGCCTGCTGTTCGGCTTTCTCTGGGCGGGCTGGATCTTCCTGTCGCTTTCGCTGATCTCCGGCTGGCTGTTCTTCGAGAACCTGTTCGCCCAGCACCTGGTACACAAGACCTCGCTGTCGTGCCTGGCCTGGATCGTGTTCAGCGTCCTGCTGTGGGGGCGCAATCGCCTGGGATGGCGCGGGCACAAGGCGATCCGCTGGACCCTGGCGGGCTTCTGCCTGCTGATGCTGGCCTATTTTGGCAGCAAGCTGGTTCGCGAATTCATCCTGCACATCTGACGGGCAATCATGGACACTTTGCCGTACGCCCCGCTGCTCGGCACCCTGATACTGGCGCTGCTGTGGTCGGCGCTGTTCAGCGCGGTCGAGGCCGCCCGCCAGCAGCTCAACGGCCACGCCCGCGCCGGTGAAGCCGAACAGCCCACCCTGCCCGCCCAGGCCTTGGTGCTCTGTGCCAGCCTGGGCAGATTGCTGGTGCTGGGCCTGGCCTGCCTGATCGGCCAGCGCTACAGCGGCGAGCATGGTTTCTGGCTGGCCGGGCTGTGCGCCACGCTGGCACTGCTGGTGCTGACCGAATACCTGCCAAGGCGCCTGGCCCGGCGCAACCCACAGGCCTATGTCAGCCTTGGCGCCAGCCTGCTCAAGCTGCCACTGGCGGCACTGCAGCCTGTGGCCTGCCTGCTCGACGGCACGGCCAAGCTGATCCTGCGCCCATTGCGCGTACAACCCAACGCCGTCGCCCTGCACCCACAGGATGACGACGCCCAGGATGACGACGAGCCCCACGAACCACCACGCCAGGGGCTGATCGAGGGCCTGCAAGCGCTGGACAAGATTACCGTCAACGACATTCTGGTCCCGCGCAACGAAGTCGACGGCATCAACCTCGACGACCCGATCGAACAGGTCATCGAACAGTTGATCCTCAGCCGCCACACCCGCCTGCCCGTCTATCACAACGACATCAACCAGGTCGAAGCGATCCTCAACACCAAGCTCATCAGCCACCTGCTGCCACGCGCCGAACTGACCCTGGAGAAGCTGCAGGCCGCCTGCTACGAGCCCTACTTCGTCCCGGAAAGCACCCCGCTGCAAATGCAACTGCTGAACTTCCACAAGCAGCAGCGGCGAATGGGCGTGGTCGTGGACGAGTACGGCGAAGTGCTGGGGATCGTGACGCTCGAAGACATCCTTGAAGAGATCGTCGGCGAGTTCGAGGACGAACAGAGCCTGGACAACCCCCATATCCATCCCCAGCCCGATGGCCGCTTCATCATCGAAGGCACCGCCTCGCTGCGCGAGCTCAACCGCAGCCTGGGATGGCACCTGCCCTGCGACGGCGGCCCGAAAACCCTCAATGGCCTGGTCACCGAAGCACTGGAAAGCATCCCGGCAAGCGCGGTATGCCTGAAAGTCGGACGCTACCGCCTGGAAATCCTCGAAACCGAGGACAATTGCGCCAGCAAGGTACTGGTCTGGACCGTAACCCGATAGCTATACTCGGGCCACGCTTACCCAGCCCTGCCGTCCCGCCTGCTACCCGCACCCGGCGCCCCACGGCCAGTCCGCCTCACTGACGTGCCAGCAGCCCTGCGTCCTACCCCGAGCAGCGCCCGCTCCCTGCCACCCCTTGGGCCCTCGTCAGCCTGGCGAACCACAACAATACGCTGCGGCCCGCCTGCTCGGCCGCGCGAACGACTGTTCAGGGACCTACGCATGACAACCAGCAGCACCTACGCCGAGCCTGACTCGGCGACCCCGGTCAATTCGCCCGCCCGGGTCGCCACCGCCAGCTTCATCGGCACCGCCATCGAGTTCTACGATTTCTACGTGTACGCCACGGCCGCTGCGCTGGTGATCGGGCCAGTATTCTTCCCGTCCGGCTCAGGCACTGCGCAGATGCTGGCAGCCTTTCTCACCTTCGGTATCGCCTTCCTTGCCCGACCGCTGGGCTCGGCCTTGTTCGGCCACTTCGGTGATCGCATCGGGCGCAAGTCGACCCTGGTCGCTTCATTGCTGCTGATGGGCGTATCCACCACGCTGATCGGTGTACTGCCAGGCTATGACAGCATCGGCGTGTGGGCACCGATCATCCTTTGCGTGCTGCGCTTCGGCCAGGGGCTGGGGTTGGGCGGCGAATGGGGCGGCGCGGCCCTGCTCGCCACCGAGAACGCACCACCCGGCAAGCGCGCCTGGTTCGGCATGTTCCCGCAGTTGGGCCCGTCGATTGGTTTCCTCGCCGCCAACGGTCTGTTCCTGACCCTGGCACTGGTACTCAGCGACGAGCAGTTCCGTGAGTGGGGCTGGCGCATTCCGTTCCTGCTCAGTGCTGCGCTGGTGCTGGTCGGGCTGTACGTACGCCTGAAGCTCGAGGAAAGCCCGGTGTTCGCCAAGGCCGTAGCCCGTCAAGAGCGGGTGAAAATGCCGGTGGTCGACCTGTTCGCCAAATACTGGATGCCCACCTTGCTGGGCGCTGCGGCGATGGTGGTGTGCTACGCACTGTTCTACATCTCCACGGTATTCTCGCTGAGCTACGGCGTGTCGACGCTGGGCTACAGCCGCGAAACCTTCCTCGGCCTGCTGTGCTTCGCCGTGGTGTTCATGGCCCTGGCTACGCCGCTGTCGGCCTGGCTGAGCGACCGCTATGGGCGCAAGCCGGTGCTGATCGTCGGCGGCCTGCTGGCCATTGCCTCAGGCTTCACCATGGAACCCCTGCTGACCTCGGGCTCCACTGCCGGCGTGGCGCTGTTCCTGGCGATCGAACTGTTCCTGATGGGCGTGACCTTCGCCCCGATGGGCGCGCTGCTGCCTGAACTGTTCCCGACCCACGTGCGTTACACCGGGGCCTCGGCGGCCTACAACCTGGGCGGCATCGTCGGCGCCTCGGCGGCACCGTTCTTCGCCCAGCAACTGGTGAGCATGGGCGGTTTGAGCTGGGTGGGGGGATATGTATCCGTGGCGGCGGTGATCAGCCTGATTGCCGTGCTGTGCCTGAAGGAAACCCGCCATACCGAGCTTTGAGCAGTTGGAGCAAGCCCGCTCCTGCAGGAGTCTGTAGGAGCGGGCTTGCCCGCGAATGGGCTGCTCGGCAGCCCCGTGCGATCTCAGATCAGAACTCGACCTTGACCGCCTGCGAAGCACGGGTCGCCTTGGCCCGTGCCGCTTCGACCGACTCGTCGCGGGCCAGGCACACGCCCATGCGGCGGGTGCCATTGATTTCCGGCTTGCCGAACAGGCGAATGGCGGTGTCTGGCTCGCTCAGCGCTGCGCCCAGGTTGGCGAAGCTGGTCTGCTGCGACTGGCCCTCGGGCAGGATCACTGCCGAGGCCGACGGTCCGAACTGACGCACCACCGGGATCGGCAGGCCGAGAATCGCACGGGCATGCAGGGCGAACTGCGACAGGTCCTGGGAAATCAAGGTGACCAGACCAGTGTCATGCGGACGTGGCGACACTTCGCTGAACCACACCTGGTCGCCCTTGACGAACAGCTCGACGCCGAACAGGCCACGGCCGCCCAGCGCATCGGTGACGGCCTGGGCCACACGCTGCGACTCGGCCAGCGCCTTCGGACTCATCGCCTGAGGCTGCCAGGATTCCTGATAGTCGCCCTTCTCCTGACGATGACCGACCGGCGCGAGGAAGGTGGTGCCGCCCACATGACGCACGGTCAGCAGGGTGATTTCGTACTCGAAATCGATGAAACCCTCGACGATCACCCGGCCCTTGCCGGCACGTCCGCCTTCCTGGGCGTAGTCCCAGGCTTTCTGCAGGTCGGCATCGCTGCGCAGCAGGCTCTGGCCCTTGCCCGACGAGCTCATTACCGGCTTGACCACGCACGGGTAGCCAACATCGGCCACGCCCTTGGCGAAGTCTTCATAGGTGTCGGCGAAATGATAGGGCGAGGTCGGCAGTTCCAGCTCTTCAGCCGCCAGGCGACGGATGCCTTCGCGGTTCATGGTCAGTTGGGTGGCGCGGGCGGTCGGCACCACGTTGAAACCTTCGTTTTCCAGCTCGACCAGCGTAGCGGTGGCGATGGCCTCGATTTCCGGCACGATGTAGTGCGGTTTTTCAGCTTCGATCACCGCACGCAGGGCGACGCCGTCGAGCATGTTGATCACATGGCTGCGGTGCGCGACCTGCATGGCAGGCGCGTTGGCGTAACGGTCAACGGCGATCACCTCGACACCCAGGCGCTGCAGCTCGATCACCACTTCCTTGCCCAGTTCGCCGCAGCCACACAGCAGTACGCGGGTCGCAGTCGGCGACAATGGGGTTCCGATACGGGTCATTTCAGGTCCTCGAAGGCGTCCGGGGCGCGCCGGCTGGTGCTGCCCGCTGAAAAAGGACCGGTATTCTACATCAATCGGGCGCGGATCAACCCACCGCCAGCGCGCGTCGCGCCCGCCATGCCATGATCAGCCAGACCGCCGTTACACCGGCGAACTTCGAGGCCATCGCCGTGCCGATCACGGCAGGCGTCAGCGCACCGATCATGCCGAAGAAGATGAAGGTGTCGACCGGGATACTCAGCGCCGAGCTCAGCCACAAACGGTCACGCAGGGGCCTGCGGGTGATGCTGAACACCAGCCAGTCGATCAGTTCGGACACGAAGAACGCCGTAGCACTGGCCAGGGCGATGGCCGGCTCCGAAGTCGCGTAGGACAGCACCAGCGCCGCCAGCATCGCAATCAGCGCGCCATGCCCGTAACGGGTCTGCACCATGTCGCGCAGGATGAACACCAGCCCGCCCCAGGCGGACCAGATGATGTCCAGGTGCGGGGCGCTGGAAAAGGCGTAGTTGATGAGCACCACGCTGCTGATGTAGGCGATGAGGTAGAACATGATCCGGGTATTCGAGAGGCAAGCCCGACAGATTAACGCTGACCGCTTCGCGGGTAAACCCACTCCCCCTGGACTCGCCACCGCTTTCAAGAACAGTGGTGAACCCTGTGGGAGCGGGTTTACCCGCGAAAAGGCCAACCCGGAAAACGAACTAACCGATCACCAACCCGGCCGCGACGGCCCGCTCATGACAGAGCGCGAGCACCCTGCGCCGCTCGTCATTGTCCATCCGCGCCCACCGGGTGATCTCCTGCACCGTACGCTGGCAACCGATGCAGATGTCCTGCTCATCCAGCGCACAGACGTTCACGCACGGCGAAGCGACCGGCCGCTCGTCAGTCTTCATCGACCACCAGCTCCCGCGAATAGCGCTCGGCGTTGTGCACATAGTGCGCGGCGCTGGCTTCGAGCATGCGCATCTGCTGCTCGGTCAGCTCGCGCACCACCTTGCCTGGCGAGCCCATCACCAGCGAACCGTCGGGAATCTCCTTGCCCTCGGGGATCAGCGCATTGGCGCCGATGATGCAGTGCTTGCCGATCCGCGCGCCGTTGAGGATGACCGCATTGATGCCGACCAGGCTGTAGTCGCCGACGCTGCAGCCATGCAGCATGGCATTGTGACCGATGGTCACGCCCTTGCCCAAGGTCAGCGGCGAACCCATGTCGGTGTGCATCACCGTACCGTCCTGGACATTGCTGTCCTCGCCGATGTCGATCAGCTCGTTGTCGCCGCGCAGCACGGCGCCGAACCACACACTGGCCCGGGCCTGCAGGCGCACCTTGCCGATCAAGGTGGCAGTGGGCGCGGCCCAACTGCTGGGATGGGCTTCGACCCGCAGGTCGCCCAGGCGGTATTTCATGTCATGTTCCTCACGGTTGGACGCGGTCGGCGGGTGAGCCCCGCTCAGTTCTGGATAAAGCGCTCTGGCGGCTGGTGCAGGCTGATACCGGCATCGAACAGCACGTTGACCAACTCGACGATCATGATCGCCGACAGCCCCCAGATCTTGTAGTCGCCATAACGGTAGCTGGGCACGTACCAGCTGCGCCCCTGGTAGTCGATGCGATGGGTGTGGTCGCGTGGGTCCTGGCGAAAGAACGACAGCGGAACGTTGAAGACCGCTGCGATTTCGGCATCGTTGGGCTGGTACTCGACGTAATCCGGAATCAACCCGACGAACGGCGTAACCTTCAGTCCGTGCAACGAAATCAGCGGGCTCAGCGGGCCGATCACCTCGACCAACCCCGGCGGCAGGCCGATTTCCTCCTCGGCTTCGCGCAGGGCGGTGAACACCAGGTCCGGGTCTTCCGGATCGCGGCGCCCTCCCGGAAAGGCCACTTCGCCACCATGGGTGGAAAGCCCCTTGGCACGCAAGGTGAGCACCAGCTCGGGCTCTTCGCTACGGGTAATGGGCAGCAGCACCGCCGCCTCGGGAAAACGGCGATCCGCCTCCAGTGACGCGGGGGTATGGTTGCTCATTCGGCGAAGAAGCTCGTCCAGCATTACGCACTCTCGATTCCAAGGCCTGCCTTGCATGATGCACCAAAGCCGCGAGGCACCCAAGCCCCGACGGCTTGCGGCAACCCCGCCGGCCGCGCCAAGATAGCGGCTCACACAGGAATAAAAGCATGAAATTCTGCAGCGCGTGCGGCCAGCCGGTCATTCAGCAGATTCCCGAGGGTGACAGCCGCCTGCGGTACGTCTGCCCCTCCTGCCAGACCATCCACTACCAGAACCCCAACATCGTCGCAGGCGTCTTGCCCGTCTGGGGCAGCCAGGTGTTGCTGTGCCGCCGCGCCATCGAGCCGCGCCGCGGCTTCTGGACGCTGCCGGCTGGTTTCATGGAAAACGGCGAAACCCTCGACCAGGCCGCGCGCCGCGAGACCGTCGAGGAAGCCTGCGCACGCGTCGGCCCGACCACCCTCTATCAGTTGTTCGACCTGCCGCACATCAACCAGGTGCATGTGTTCTTCCGCGCAGAACTGGCCGACCTGGACTTCGACGTGGGTGTCGAGAGCCTGGAGGTGCGCTTGTTCGAGGAGCATGAAATACCCTGGAACGAACTGGCTTTCCGCACCGTCACGCGGACACTAGAATGCTATTATCGCGACCGCATCGGGCAGCAGTACCCCATAGGCCATGAATACCTGCCGCCGATGAACGTTTCGTCGTCCACCTAGCTACTTCAGGATACGTTTCATGCGCTGGTTGCTTGCCCTCTTCTGCTTGTGCGTTGCATCGGTGTCCCAGGCGGCGTTCACCGAGACCATCATTCGCAAGCCCCTGCCCGCGACCACGTCGCAGGGCACGCAGCCCCAGGCCAGGCCTGCGCAAAGCAGCAGCCAGCCGCAGATCGACAAGGTGCTGGTGCTCAAGTCAGAGCGGCGCCTGCAACTGATCAGCCGCGGCGAGCCATTCAAGACCTACCGCATCTCCCTGGGCAAGCAACCCAAGGGCGCCAAGGAGCGCGAAGGCGACAAGCGCACCCCTGAAGGCTTCTACTGGCTCGACTGGCGCAAGGTCAGCGACCGCTACAACCTGGCCATGCACATCTCCTACCCAAACATCAGCGACGCCGCCAAGGCGCGCCGCGAAGGGGTCAATGCCGGCAGCATGATCATGATCCACGGCACACCGATCGACGAAGAATACCCGGAGTGGTATTTCCACACCCTCGACTGGACCGAAGGCTGCATCGCCATGCGCAACGACGACATGCGTGAAGTGTGGAGCATGGTCAAGGACGGCACCATGATCGAGATTCGCCCCTGAGCCTGCGGGCTTCCTGCACCTTCCACTGCTGCGCTGCAGGGCGCCCACCTGAGGAAGGCGGCGTAGCCTGACGGGCGGCGTCCTACATCTACAGCAAATCCTCAGAATATCCCGACTCAAAAACGTTATTTGCCTGATACCCAAGCAGGCAACGTACCGCATCCAAACGACTGTTCGAATTTTTAGAATCCACGCAAACGAGTACGCGAACCGTACGACCTCTGCGGAATTCTTCCATGGCGAACACCCCGTTTCCGGCTATTTGTCGCTCTATCACCCATGTATTGCTCGCGCTGCTGACCAGCTCGGTTGCCCTTGCAGCCGATCCCGCCAGCGAGCAACTGCGCGACCAGCAACGCGAACTTCAGCACTTGCAGCAACAGCAGCGGCTGGAGCAATGGCAGCGCCGCTCTGCCCCGCAAACACTGGAGCGCCAGGCGCCATCGGCAACGCCTGCAGAGCAATGTTGGCCGGTCAGCGGCCTGCGCCTGAGCGGTAACAGGCGCGTCACCAACACCGCCCTCGAACAGAGCCTGCGGCCCCTGCTGCACGGTTGCATGGGGCCGGCGGACATCAACCGCCTGCTGCTGGCCATCACTGAACGCTACGTCCAAGCCGGATATCCCGCAAGCCGCCCTTACCTGGCGCGCCAACCAGGTGCTGGCATGCCCCTCGATATCGTGATTATCGAAGGATTCGTCGAAAGCATCGCACTCGACAACGCGCTGCCGCTGTCACTGGCCAGCGCCTTCCCCGGCATGCTCGGCCAGCCCTTGCACCTGCCTGACCTGGAACAAGGGCTGGACCAGTTGAATCGCCTCAGAGCCTATGAACTTGGCGCCAACGTGCGACCCGGCGACCTGCCTGGCGGCACCCACATCCAGATCGAACCACGCCACGTCAGCTCGCGCTGGCACCTGGACAGCCGTCTGGACAATCGCGGCAGTGCACTCACCGGCCGCCACCGGCTGAGCCTCACGCTGGGCCTGGACAGCCCCTTGAGCCTGAACGACGACCTGCGTCTGTCGCTGCTTTCGACGGTATTCGACGCGCCAGGTCGCAGCCAGGGCGCCAGCCTCTACTACAGCCTCCCCTATGGTCCCTGGACCTTCGCCCTCAACGCCAGCCAACTGCAATACCGCGCGCCGCTGCCCGGCAGCCAGATCGGCAGCCACGGCAACAGCAGCCTGCAAGGCCTGAGCGTCGAGCGCATGCTCTGGCGCAATCAACAAGGCATGCTCAACGCCAGCCTGCGCCTGGATCACAAGCGTGTGGCCACCTGGTTCGGCCCGCTCAAGGTCGCCCAGCAAAGCCCGGTGCTGACCACCCTGGAAGCCGGCATCAACCTGTTCTGGCTCGAAGCCGGCCTGTGGAACGCGTACCTCGGCATCGCCCAGGGCGTCGACTGGCTGGGTGCCGACCGCGAGCCGCTTGGACGCAAGAGCGCCGAGCCCGGGTTTCGCAAGTACCGCGCCACGCTTCTGTACCTGAACCAGGGCAAGTGGCGCTGGCAGAGCGAGCTGAACCTGCAGTACAGCCCCGACCGCCTGCCCGCCATCGAACAGCTTGCCCTATCCGACGACCTGGCCGTGCGCGGCTTTCGCCAGCACAGCGTCTCCGGCGCGAGCGGCGCCGTGTGGCGCAACACGCTGAGCCGCCCCCTGTCCGTCGCCCTGCCCCTGGAAATCCGCCCGCACCTCGGCCTGGACCTGGGCTGGACCCGTTTCGACCACGGCAGCAGCCCACAGCGGATGGTCGGCGCCACCCTGGGCGTGATGCTGAGCACCCCGAGCCAGCGCCTGCGCCTGGACTACCAGCGCGCGCTGAGCTCCAGCGACCTGCCGCGCGGCAGCCTGGAGCCCGGTGTCTGGGTGCTCGAATGGAACCTGAGTATCTGATTCACCCACAACAAGAGAGACAAGCCCGTGAACGACACCAAAAAACTGCATGTCCCGACGTCGCCCAATGCCTTGCGCTGGAGCATCTTCCTGACGCTGATGGCCACCTCCCCGACCCTGCTCGCCCAAGGCGGGCTGCAACCGACTCCCGGCCCGGCGGGAACACCACTGATCAACAACGCCCATGGCGTACCGGTAATCGAGATCGTCGCCCCCAACGCCAGCGGCCTGTCGCACAACCAGTTCCTCGACTACAACGTCGGCCAGGCGGGTGCGGTGCTCAACAACGCCCTGCAATCGGGCCAGTCGCAACTGGCTGGCGCCCTGGCCGCCAACCCCCAGTTCCAGGGCCAGGCCGCCTCGACCATCCTCAACGAAGTGGTCAGCCGCAACGCCTCGCTGATCGAAGGCCCCCAGGAAATCTTCGGCCGCCCCGCCGACTACATCCTCGCCAACAGCAACGGCATCACCCTCAATGGCGGCAGCTTCATCAACACCACCCGCGCAGGTTTTCTGGTCGGTGATGTCCAGCTCGAGGACGGTCGCGTGCGCCTGCGTGATTCGATGAGCGCCAGCGCCGCGCTGACTGTGCTCGGCGGAGGCCAGAGCAACGACGACGGCGCACTAGAACTGATTGCCCCGCGCATCGACAGCAAAGGTACGCTCAACGCCCGCGACGACCTGCAATTGATTGCCGGGCGCAACCGCATCGACGCCACCAATGGCCAGGTCGTCGAGCACCTGCCAGGCACCCCGGCAAGCATCGACGCCAGCCTGTTCGGCGCCATGCACGCCGGCCGCATCCGCGTGGTCAGCACTGCCGAGGGCGCTGGCGTGCGGGTCGGGGCGATTGCCATGCACGGTCGCGACGGCATCGACATCCAGTCCGCCGGCAGCCTGTATATCGGTGACGACGGCACGCATAGCGCCGTACTGCGCAGCAGCCAAGGTAACCTCAACCTCAATGCCAGCGGCGACCTGAGGCTGCAGGCCGTCACGGGCCAGGGCAAATCGATCGACGTCAATGCAGGGCAGAAACTCACGCTGGACACCGCAGCCCAGGAGAACATCGAGCGTGAGCGCAAGGCCTGGGACAAAAAATGGTTGTTCGTCACCACCGAAACCTATGAAAGCAACACCACCACAACCCAGCACACACTGCAGGGCACGCAACTGAAAGCCGATGACCGCCTGGCGCTCAAGTCTGGCGGCGACATGCAACTGCAAGCGGCCACCCTGCAAGCCGGTGGCGCACTCGCCCTCGACAGCGCGGCCAACCTGAACATCGAAGCAGGCAAGGAGAGCGGGCGTGTCGAGGAGCAGGTTCGCCATCGCAAGCATCTCTGGCGGGGTGACAGCGACAGTGAACACTATCAGGAAACCGCCAAAGCCAGCGATCTGCGAGGCGCCACGCTGACCGCCAAGGCCGGTGGCACGCTCAAGGTGCAAGGCAGCCACCTGCACAGCGAGGGCGATATGACCCTGGCCGGCCAGCAGATCGAGATCACCACCACGGCCCTGGACAAGCGCGGCACGCAACGCGACTACCGCGGCGACCTGGTGTCCGGCAGCTTCTTCGGCGACCGCCAGGGCAAGGACGACACCGCGCGGCAGGTCGCCGGGAGCACCATCACCTCGGGCGCCAACCTGAACGTCACCGCCGGGCAGGTCAGGGTCAAGGGCAGCACCATCGCCAGCGAAGGTGAATCGGTGCTCTACAGCAACAACGGCAACCTGGCGATCGAAGCCGACCACAACCGCTCCAGCACCACCGAAAAACAGAGCGACAGCAAGCTGTTCGGCCTGATCGGCCACGACCGCAGCCACAGCAGCCAGCAGGAAAAGGTGCTGGCGAGCGACGTCAGCTCGAAAAGCGACCTGCGCCTGGCCAGTGCCGAGGAACTGCGCATTGAGGGTGCCAAAGTCGAGGCTGGCAAGCAGCTCAAGATCGAGGCCAAGGGCGATCTGATCGTCGAAAGCGCTCAAGCACGCAGCGACAGCAAGACCGACGAACAGCAGCGCACCCTCACCGCCCACGCCCGCCAGACCACCGAGGCCGACGGCGACAAGCCCGGTTCACGCCAGTATGAAGCCGGGGTCGGCTACGCAGTGGTCAACCGGCACAGCGAGCAACGCGCCACCGAGCAGGTCGCCAGCGAACTCAAGGGCGCGACGGTCGAGCTGCACAGTGACGCGCACTTGCAGGTCAACGGCTCGAAGGTCAAGGCCGATACCGGCGACCTCAACCTGCAAGGGCAACAGATAACGCTTGGCGCCACCCGCAACGACCAGCAGACAGACACCCAGACCACCCACAGCGGCGGCAGCCTGGCCGTGACCGGCGGCATCGACCGGATCGGCAGCCACTTCGAAGGGCATCATCAGAAGGAGAACGTGCGTGAGCGCGACAGCAAGATACAACGCAGCGAATTGCAGGCAGGAGGCGATGTGAAGATCGGCACAGCAAAGCTGGTTACCGAGGCCGCCCGCGTCGAAGCCGGCAAGGCCCTGGTAGTCGAGGCCAACGAGATCGAAAATCGTGCCGTACAGGATGTGCACGAACGCACTCAGCGCAACGACAACTGGCGCGGCACCCTCGGTGCCAGCATCGAGTACCGCGACCTGACCCGACCGATCGAGCGCCTGGTACTTGGCGAGGAAGCTGCGCGCTTCCAGCAGGCATCGCCCGAGGACGCGATGGTCGCGCCCAGCGTCGGCGGTGACATGACCGTGGAGCATCTCAAACGCCTGGAGAACCAGCGCCGCGGAATCGCCCAGGTCAGCGAGTTGTCGGGTGCCAGCGTCAAGGTCCAGGCCGAGCGTATCGACGACCAGGGCACCGCCTGGCGTGCCAATCAAGGGCTGCTGGCGATCAGCGCTAACCAGCATCACCAGCGTGCGGCAGTCGACGAGCAATCCCATGGCGTCGAGCAACTGGCCTTTGGTGGCGATGCCAGGGTCGACACCAGTACCGGCCAGGACCTCAATGTACGGGCCAGCGGCAAGGGCGGCTCGTCGAGCAGCATGCAAGACGTACGCACTGCGCGCGTCGGCAGCCTTTATGGGCAAACGGGCATCCAGGTCCAGTTGGGCGCCGACGGCCTGTATGAAGGCAGCCACTTCAACGCCGGCAACGGCGACCTCAGCATCACCAGCAACGGCAAGCTGCTGCTGACTCAGGCCAACGACCAACACAACGAGCACACACGCCAGACCGACGGCAACGCCTGGGCCAAGGTCGGCAACCGCCCCGGCAGCACTGGCATCGAAACCCGCGGCTATCTCGACCAAGCCGAGCGCCAGAAACAGCAAAGCAAGGCTCAAGTGGCGCAGATCGACGCCAAGGGCAAGGTCGTGCTCGCCAGCGGCGGCGACCTCATCCTCGAAGGCACCCGCATCGGCAGCCGTGAAGCGCCTGTAGCCAGTATCGAACTGGACAGCGCCGGCCTGCTGCAGGTCAAGGCGGGCCACGACAGCCAACAGGCCACGGGGCGCAACCTGGGTGGCGGTCTGGAAATCGCTGCCAAGCTCGGCACCGGTAAAGGCGGTGCCCTCGGCGGCCACTTCGCCAACGGCAAGCTCGACGAGCAGGCAAGCCAGGCCGTCGATGCCCACTTCAACACTCAAGGCAAACTGCTGATCAGCAGCCGTGCCCGTGAAGATGTCGCCCTGCACGTGCAGGGTCTGCACGCCTCGGCCAGCGAAATCAAGCTGCACGCCGGCAACGGCGGCATGCTGGTCGAAGCTTCGGGCAACACTGAAAAACGCGACAATCTCGACATCACCGCCGGTGCCGGCTTCAGGCTCAACGGCGGCGAGACGCCGGACAAGGATATCCGTGGTCTGCACGGCCGGGTGCAGGTCAACCTCGACAAGCGCGACAACCAGACCTGGAATGCCAGCACCCTGCGCGCCGAGCGTATCGAGCTGGCGAGCCAGGGCGACACCCGGATCGAGGGTGCAAGCCTGGATGCACAGAAGGTTCGCGGCGATATCGGTGGCGACCTGTTGCTGGCCAGCCGCAAGGACAGCGTCGACACCCTTACCGTCAAGGTCGATGGCCGCCTGAGCCACGAGAAGAACCCCCAGGGCTATCTCGATGCTGCCGGCGCCCTCTCCGGCCCTGCGGCGGGCAAGGTCACCGAGAAAGTCGGCCCGACGCTGTCCAAGGTGGACCCAAAGCTCTCGCCGACGGTAAAGGTCGAGGTGTCCCACACCCAGCGCGACACCGTCGCCCACCAGGCCAGGATCAAGGGCAGTGAAGGCGTCGAGTTGAACGTCGGCGGCCAGGCACGCCTGGTCGGGGCACGGATACAGGCCGGCGCTGGAGATGTCGATCTGCAAGCCCAGTCGGTCAGCCGCGAAACGCTCACGGGCCGCGACTACCAACGCAATGTGTCGGTGGACTTCTCCAACTCACCGGTCGACATAGGGACGGCCATTGCCGAACTGTCCAAGAGCAAAGGCGCGGCGGACGGCGAAAATGCGCTGGACCTGGGGCTGCTGCGCACCAGTGGGCATAGCCGCAGTGAAGAGTGGGCATCGAGTGTCGGGAGCAAGGGCGGGCGCTGATCGTTGAGGGTGGGGCTTGTCTCGCGATGGCAATACCACTGAGTGGCACCGGCGATGCCGGTGATCGCGGGACAAGTCGCAGCGGCGAACCGAGGCTCCCACAGGGGGGCAGGCATGAGTGCCGGGTATCTTTGGCGTCTCCTAAGCGCGCATTGTTCGAAAATCCGAAAATACGCCTTTCCTGTAGTCCATTTCCCAAAGATACTCCTACCGCCTTTTTTCCGTTGCGGCCCCTGGGGCAGCGCTCTAGTCTCGGCGCGTCGTTGCACATCAACGACACAGCTTTGACAGGCTGTGACGGTAAATAGCGTATGGCCAACCCTTGATGGCGGCTGTACGTGCGGGCACGCTCGCGTGCGCCGGAACTTTGCTATTTCCGCCGGTCTGTCAACCCACGTACAGCTGCCACCCTTCTGTTTGACAGCAGGTCGGTGGCCGCACATGAAGGTAAATAGCTATGTTAAAGATCGTCCCCGACCCACCCCACAACAACCACTCCCTCGAAGACACCATCATCCAAGCCACCGAGTACGCACTCTGCGCACAAACCGTGGCCCATCAAGCGGTCCTCCTCCAACCCAAGTCTCCCGTCTCGCTCCTGATAATGGCTGCCATTCATGAAATGGAAGCGCTGAGGATTTTGCTGGAGTCGGCGTTGATACAGGTTCAGATGCCGGCAGAGCCGCAGACGGCTCACTAAGCGGTTTTCAGGGAGATGAAAGGATGGATACAAGCGACACCACACCGAATACCACTGTCGGCAAAACACGGTTCTACCAAGGCAAGGGGCTGACCCAGCCGCTGTTCTGCATCGAGCCGGGCATCCCGTGCGAGCGTGCGCGTGAGCAGGCCTCGGAGTTGATGGGGTATGTGCGCGACATGACCTTGAGCGGGGTGATGGATGAGAACCCGCAACTGGTCTGGGCTTCGTATTACCTGAGCGCATTGGCCAAGGCATTGATGGACGATGCGGAGCTGGGGATGCGCCGGTAAAGGCGGGTTTATCGGATCTGGCGTTGAGTTGCTTTTGGGAGCGGCGGTTCGCCGCTGCGACTGGTCCCGCGATGGCAACACCGCGGCGGATGGCACCGGCTATGCCGGTGATCGCGGGACAAGCCCGCTCCCACAGGGATTGGGCAGGCCTTTAGATTTTGATCAAGACAGATACTCCCACAGGGATTGAGCTGGTCTTTAGATTTTGATCAAGACAGTTGCTCCACAGGGATTGGGCTGGCTTTCAGATTTTTGGATAAGGGCGTTGCTCCAGCAAGCAACAGGCAAGCTGGGATCTCAAGCTCTGCAACTACCACCTGAGCTGCCGCTCGCCCTTGGCAGTCTCCGGCGCCAGCCACTGGGCGCCGCGCAGCAAGGGCGTCAGCGCAGCATCAGGCTGGACTTCGAGTCCGACCCGGGCGCGTCGGGCCAGCAGGTCGGCGTCAAGGTCGAGTTGATGTTGGCCTTGCAGCGCCAACCCGCCCTGCAAACGCCAGTCACTGGCACAACGCATTGCGAGCCAGCCTTGCCCCAGATCCAATGACCACGGCGAGACCAGCGCCAGGTCGTTCACCTGCAAACGCCCCTCGGCACCGACGCACCGCTGCCACACACCCTGCACCGCGACACGCCCCTGCCAGTGCCCCGCCAGGCGATAAGCCAGCGGTACACTCGGCGCCGCTTCGAGCGCCTCGACATCCGCGCGCCAGCGCCAAGGCCAACCACTCAGCCGCGCCAACCAATCCTGCCCCTGATAACCCAAGCGGATTTGCGCCTGTAGGCGCCAGGGTTGCCACTGCCAGTTCAGCGGCCCGACATCACCCACCTGTTCGGCCTGCCCCTGCCAGAGGCTGCCGCTGACCGCCCGGCCTGGCAACAGCCAACTTGCAGGTAACTCGACCAGCAGCGTAACCACGCACACCAGCACCGGCCACAACAGCACGCGCACACTCACGGCCGAACCTGCAGGTCGAAGCGCAGGCGCTTGCCCTGCTGCTCCATGCCCCACTGCAGCGGCTGCGCGCCCTCGCCCTGCAAAGCCTGCAACCACGCCAGCAGCGCATGCTCGTCCGTGACCGAGCCGCGTACCTGCCAGCGCTCATCCTGCGGCTCGATCTCCGTCAGCTCGATATGCCGGGCCTGAGCGGACTGGCGCAGGTGCTCCAGGCTCAACGCAGGCCCGCCCTCAAGACTGACCGCCACTTCGGCCAGCCCGCGCCATTGGCTCATCTCGGCCCAGCGTGCACCCACCTCACGTACCAGGATGACGATCAGCAACAGCGCGATCAGCCCCCATGCCACGCGCATGCGCTGGCGCTGCGAAAATGCGCGGATCATGAACTGCTCCCCAGATCGAACACCGCGCCCTGAGCCTGCACCTGCACCGTAGCGCCGACTGCAGCGGCCATTTCATGCCACGGCACCGACGTGCCCTCGCCGTCCAGTTGCAGATGCCAGCGCTGCCCATCGAAGCGCACAGCGCGCAAGCGCCACTGCGGATGCGCGTGCAACCAGGCCTGCAACTGCTCCTGCAAGCCTTCGAGCCGACGCAGACGCAAAGCCCGCTCGCCGTCGGCGTCACGCAGCCGTTTGAGCGCCTGCGCGGCCTGGCGCGGCGTGGCCTGCGGGCCGGTGACCGCCAGCACCTGCTGGCGATACAGCTGGGCCTGACGCCATTGCTGGCTGCTCCACAGACCGCCCCAGACAGCAGCGAGTACCAGGCAAGCGGCGATCAAGCGCTTTTGCCGGCCCGTGACCTTCAATGATCGGCGCGGGCGACGCGTTTCCCGTAGCGTCGGCAAGGTATCGAAATCGGCCATTCGCTGTGGCCAGCGTCCATCGACCTGCTCAAGCACCTGGTTATCCCACGGCGCAGGTGCAGGGCCCAACACCTCTGGCCAGGCCAGCCAGTGTTCTGCGCCATCCTCGTCGAGCCGCGCATACAGGCTCGACTGCTCCTGCCGCCATTGCCATCCACAACCGCGGTCGAGCACCGGCAAGAGCTGGAACTGCGCCCAGCAACGCTCCACCTCCAGGCCCCATTCCACGCACTGGGCCAACCAGCCGTCGAGCCGCTCGCGCGCCACCACCACCAGTCGCAGTTGCCCCGCCGCACGGCCGATGCATGCGCAGTGAACTTCATCGCTGCCTTGCAGCAGACGATCTTCCAGCAGCAGCGGCCATTCCTCACGCTTGAGCCCGGGCGGGGCAGGCAACTGGAAAAGGCTGCACGCCTCGCCCGGCATCACCACGGCAACCCTGGCGCTCAGGTTCTGCGGCGGGCGGCCCTGCCCTTCGTCACGCAGCACGCCGCTGTCCAGCAGGCACCAGTGCCAACCGCCGTCAGCCAGCGGACGCAACAGCAACCAGGGCCGCGCTGGCGAGCGCCGTCGCCATTCAAACTTCATGAGCGCCCCCAAGGCAGGACGAATGTGCAGACATAAGGTGCTCCGTCACGCTGCAGATGCAGGCGCACGCCACGACCAGGGTGCGCCGGTTGATCGGAAGGCCAGGCCAGCCAACTGCCGCCCTGGAAATACAGGATGCTCATCTCGCTGACCCGCTCCAGGCGCTCGCGGACCACCCAGCGCGGCTTGTCGGCGGCGTAGAGATCGGCGGAGGTTTCCAGCAGCACGCGCTGCTCCCTGGGCTCGAAACGCAGGCGCTGACGCTGCAAGCGCGAACCCCCTTCGGCCTGGGGCCAGGCCGCAGCAGCGACCCACAGCAACTGCTGGTTTTGCGCCTGCCAATCGAGCCAGCGCGTGGCCAGCGGCAGGCGCTGCTCGTACACCTTGCGCAGCACCGGGCTGTCGAACCGGCGCTCCAGCGCCAGGCAGAACTCCAGCACACCGGGCTCGTTCTGCTGATCGGTGAGACGCTCGCGCACCGTGAGCCAGCCATGCACCAACGCCGCCAGCAGGATGCCCAGCACGGCGGTGAGCGCCAGCGCGACCATCAACTCGATCAGGGTCAGACCCGCCTGGCGACGCTTCATGGGCGCTCCAGAAACAGGGTGTACAAGCCCAGCGGCACGCGCTGATCGCGGTCGGCGAACAGGCGCAGCTCGCCACGGCGCAGATCGCGCACGCCGGTGTTGCGCAGTTGCAGGTCCCAGTGGCACACCTGCCCACCCTGCTGCAGCTCCCCGACAGTGCGATTGCTGCCTGGCCAGTACTGCTCGACGGCAAACCGTGCCTGCAGCTCGCGGGCGCACAGGGCGCCGAGGCGGTGCTGCTGCACGCCGTCCTGCACCGCCAGGCGCTGGCGCAGTACCTGGCTGGTGATCACCGCCAGCACCGCGGCGATACCGAGCGCCACACTGACTTCGAGCAAGGTGAACCCACGCTGGCGGCGCTTCATGGCAGCACCGCGACTTGCAGCCGCCCTTCGCGGCCCCAGCTCCAGCGCTGGCCACCTTCGGCACTCCGCCAGTTCACCTTGCCGGGCCTTGCCCAGCCTTCGGGGGTGAACACCAGTTGCGGCGCTGCTGCGCCTGGCCAGTCTGGGCGCAGGTCCTGCGGCCAGTCACCCAGCGTGACCGGTTCCACCACCCAGCCGGTGCCGTCATGGCGAACGAACTCAGGACGCTTGCCGTTCCAGCGCAGGCCACGCAACTGGCCGGTGTGGCGCGCCACGGCAGACTGCTCGCGGGTCGCGGCAAGCAGCCGCTGCATGGCCTGGTCGACCCGCGTACGACCGTTGTCGAGCCAGGCCACGCTCAAGCCGGTCATCAGCCCGGCGATGGCCAGCACCACCAGCAGTTCGAGCAGGCTGAAGCCGCGCTGGGCAGGCAAGTCAGAGCTCCCAGTTGCCCAGGTCGGCATCCAGCCCTTCGCCACCGGCCACCCCGTCGGCGCCGAGCGAATAGACATCGACACGACCATGCTCGCCCGGCATGCGGTACTGGTACGGTGTGCCCCACGGGTCTTCCGGCAGGCGACGGATGTAGCCATCGCTGCGCCAGGCACGCGGCACCGGCTCCTGGGCCGGTTTCTTCACCAATGCAGCGAGGCCTTGTTCGCTGCTGGGAAAGCGCAGGTTGTCGAGCCGGTACATATCCAGTGCCTGCTCGAGGGTGGCCAGGTCAGCCATCACCTTCTGGCGCATGGCCTTGTCCTGGTTGCCCAGCACGCTGGGCGCGACCACCGCGATGAGCAGGCCGATGATGAAGATCACTACCATGATCTCCATGAGGGTGAAGCCGCGCTGACGCTTGGCGCGATACTGCATGCAAAGACTCCTTTTCACAGTTGCAGACCCTGGTTGAGCTGCATGATCGGCAACAGCACCGCCAGCACGATGAACAGCACCACGCCGCCCATCACCAGGATTATCAGAGGTTCGAAGAGCGCCATGGCGGTGTCGACCTGGCGGGCGAAGCCGCGCTCCTGGTCGTCGGCCACGCGCTCCAGCATGTCGGCCAGGGTGCCGCTGGCCTCGCCGCTGCCGACCATGTTCACCAGCAGCGGTGGAAACTGGCCGCTGGCATCCAGCGCCCGATGCAGGCTGGTGCCGCCCTGGACCTGCAGGCGCACCTGCTCCAGGGCCAGGCGGATACGCTGGTTGGCAACCGTTTCGCTGGCCACCTGCAGGGCTTCGAGCAGGGCCACGCCACTGCCGCAGAGAATCGCCAGGCTGCGCGCCAGGCGTGCGCTCTCCAGCACCTGCAGCAGGCTGCCAATGCGCGGCAGGCGCAACAGCAAGTCGTCGCGGCGCAGACGCCAGTGCGGCTTGCGCAACAGCCAGCCGCTCAATAGCGTCAGCGGGATCGCTGCACCCAGCAGCCAGGGGCCGGCACTGGCCAGGCCCTGGCTGATGGCGATCAGCAGCGAGGTGATCAGCGGCAGCGCCTGCCCGGAATGGGCGAACTGCTCGGTCAGCTTGGGCACCACGAACGTCATCAGCCCCACCACCACCGCCAGCGACACGCCCATCAGCACGCAGGGATAGATCAGCGCAGTGCGCGCCTTGTGCTGTTGGCGCTGGACCTGCTCCAGGTGATCCGCCAGGCGCGTCAACACCTGCGCCAGGCGCCCGGAGCGCTCGCCCGCTTCGACCAGCGCGCAGTACAGCCCGGTGAACGGCGCGCCTTGACGGGCTAGGCTGCGGGCCAGCCCCAGGCCTTCGGCAAGCGCGCCGCGCACCGACACCAGCACGGCCTGCAAGGCGGGCGCGCGCAATTGCCGTTCGAGCGTGGCCAGGGCATCGACCAAGGGGATGCCAGCCCCGGTCAGCGTGGCCAGTTGGCGGGTCAGCTCGCACAGCTGGGCACGGCTCAGGCGCTGACGGCGCGGTTGCCGCAGGCTGCCTTCCTGGCGTCGCAGCTTGCGCGCGAACAGCCCCTGCTCACGCAACAACTGGCGGGCATGGCGCTCGCTGTCGGCCTGCACGCTGGCCTTGTGCGGTTTACCTGCCAGGTCCAGGGCCTGGTAGCGATAGGTCGGCATACTCAGCCCTGCACCACGCGCAGCACTTCGGCCAGGCTGGTCTCGCCACGGGCCAGGCAGTCGCTGGCCATGGCCACCAGGCTCTGCCGACGTGTGGCCAGGTGCGCCTGCATCGTTACTTCGCTGGCGCCCTCATAAAGCAGGGCGACCAACCCTGCATCCAGCTCGATGAATTCATACAACCCCAGGCGCCCGACATAACCGCTGCCCTGGCAACTGTCGCAGCCCACGGGGTGGTGGGTGGCCTGCAACGCCGCCAGTTCCGGCCACAGACGCCGCTCGGCGGCGAGCAACGGGCGCGGCTCGGCACAACTGCACAGGCGTCGGACCAGGCGCTGGGCCAGCACCCCGCGCAGGCTGGAAGCGATCAGGAAGGGCTCGATGCCCATGTCACGCAGGCGCGTCACTGCGCCCACGGCGCTGTTGGTGTGCAAGGTCGAGAGCACCAGGTGACCGGTCAGGCTGGCCTGCACGGCGATCTGCGCAGTCTCCTGGTCGCGGATCTCACCGAGCATGATCACGTCCGGGTCCTGGCGCAGGATCGCGCGCAGGCCGGTAGCGAAGGTCAGCCCGGCACGCGGGTTGATCGCGGTCTGGCCGATACCGGCGATGGCGTACTCCACTGGGTCTTCGACGGTGAGGATATTGCGGCTGCCGTCGTTGAGGCTGTTGAGGCTGGCATACAGCGTGGTGGTCTTGCCGGAGCCGGTGGGGCCGGTGGACAGCACGATGCCATTGGGCCGCGCCAGGCACGCGCGCAGGCCCTGCAAAGCCGCGGCGGGCATGCCGAGGTTGTCCAGCGCCAGCAGGCTGGCCTGCTTGTCGAGCACGCGCATCACCACGCGCTCGCCGTGGATGCCGGGCAGCGTCGAGACTCGCACGTCCACCTCCCGCCCGGCGGCGCGCAGGGTGATGCGTCCGTCCTGGGGCTGGCGTTTCTCGGCGATGTCCAGGCGCGCCATGACCTTGACCCGCGACACCAGCATGGCCGACAGCGCACGCGGCGGGCGCAGCACTTCGCGCAGGTGCCCATCGACGCGCAGGCGCACCACCAGGCTCTGCTCGAAGGTTTCGATGTGGATGTCCGAGGCACGCAGGCGCAGGGCCTGGCCGAACAGGCCGTTGATCAGGCGGATCACCGGCGCTTCGTCGTCGCTTTCGAGCAGATCTTCGATGCGTGGCATTTCGCTCATCAGGCTATCGAGGTCAACCTGTTCGCCGATGCCTTCGATCAATGCCGCGGTAGCCGAGTCGGCAGCCTGGTAGAGCTGGCCCAGGCGCTCGTCGAAAGCGGCGCGATCGAGGCGCTCCAGGCGCAGTGGCTGGCCATGCACGCGCAGCAGCTCTTGCACCTGATCGCTGTCGGCATCCTCGCGCAACCATAGCTGCCAGCCCTGATCGTCCGGGGCCATGGCAACGCCAGCCTGACGCGCCAGGCGGTAGCCGAGCATCACCAGTCACCGCCTTCAAGCCGCGCGCGACTGGCCGGAAACGCCTTGAGCAAGGCGCCACCTTCGGCGAGCTCCGGCATCTGCAAGGCGGTATCCTGCTGCAGGCTGCGGTACTTTTCCTGGCTCAGCCCGGCAAGGCTCGGCCCGTCGCGCATGATCCGCGGGCGGATGAATACCATCAGGTTCTGCTTCACGTTGCGGTTGCTGTCGGAGCGGAACAAGCGACCCAGCAGGGGGATGTCACCGAGCAACGGCACGCGCTGGTTGCTGGTGGTGGATTCGTCGCTGATCAGGCCACCGAGAATCACCAGGCCATTGTCATCGACCATGACCTTGGTCTTGATCTCGCGCTTGTTGGTGATCACATCGCTGGCGGCGCGCGAATCGGCGATCGAGGACACTTCCTGGACGATGTCCAGGCGTACGCTGTTGTCGCTGTTGACCTGCGGCTTGATGCGCAGCTTCACCCCCACCTCCTTGCGTTCGATGGTCTGGTAGGGGTTGGCGTTGTTCTGGGTCACGGAGCCGGTGACGAAGGGCACCTCCTGACCGACCAGGATCGACGCCTCGGCGTTGTCCAGGGTCAGCAGGGTCGGGGTCGACAGCAGGTTGAAACCGCTCTTGCCCTTGAGCGCATTGATCAGCATGGCGAAGTTGAAACCGCTGCCGAAATGGCCGATGCCGGCGGTGGCGCCGGTGGTGGCCGAGAGCAGTTTGCCCAGTTCCTTGTTGTCGCCGCTGGCAGCAGCGCCCGCGATGCTGGCGATGTTCACCCCGTTGCTGCCGAAGTTGACGATGCCGGCGCCGAACTTCTCGTCGGCGAACAGCCACTGCACGCCGAGCTCCTGCGCGCTGCTGTCGGACACCTCGGCGATGATCGCCTCGACCACCACCTGGGCGCGGCGGATATCGAGTTGCTCGACGATGTTGCGATAGGCCGCAAGCTCGCTGTCAGGGCCAACCATGACCACCGCGTTGGCGCCTTCTTCATACTCCAGGCGCACGCCAGAATCGCTGGCCGTGCGTACCGGCGCCTCCCTGCCTTCGCCTGCGGGCGCATCGGGCACCCCGCCGTCCTGGCCGAGACCGCGCAGCACCTTGACCACTTCCGCAGCATTGGCGTGACGCAGGTAGATCACCTGGGTGTTGCTGCTGTGCAGGTTGTCGCTGGGCCGGTCGAGTTGACCAAGCAGCGCACGCACGCGCTCGCGGCTGTCGGCGCTGCCGCGCACCAGCAGCGCATTGCTGCGCGGGTCGGCCACCACCTGGGCACTGTCGGCGCCCTGCTCGCGGGCCAGCAGGCGGGTGACCAGGGGCGCGGTGTCGGCGGCGCTGGCATGCTTGAGTGGCATCACCTGCAAGGGTTCGTCGCTGACCTGGTCGAGCTGGCGTAGCAGCTTGTCGATGCGCTCCAGGTTGCTGCGCCAGTCGGTGACCACCAGCAGGTTGGCGGCAGGGTATGGGGTGATCACCCCGACGCGCGGGTCGATCAGCGGCTTGAGGATGCCGAGCATCTGTTCGCTGGCGGCGTTGCGCACATTGAATACTCGGGTCGCCACGCCGTCGCTGCCCTTGCTCTGCTTGCCGGCGTTCTCCACCGGCACCGGCTCCAGGCGCGCGGCCTGGTCGGGGACGATCTTCACGCTGCCGTTGGGCAGGTCGACGGCGGCAAAGCCCTGGGCACGCAACTGGGCGAGGAAGATGTCATAGATGGCTTCGGCGTCATGGCGATCGACGGTGCGTACCGTGACCTTGCCGGTGACCCGCGGATCAACGATGAACGTGGTGCCGGTGATGCGCGAGACGCTGTCGATGAACTCGCCCATGTCGGTGTCGACGAAGTTCACCTCGTATTGGGGCACGCCCTCTTCGTCGACTTCAGGGTCTTCGGCCCAGGCCTGCGCAAAGCACAGGCCGAGGCTCAGCACGCAGGCCACAGCGTATCTTGCGATCATTGCTCATCCTTGCCGCTTGAAGCCGGTCACGGCGGGCCGTGGCGGCCAGGGCAGGCGCTCGCGCCGCCCCTGGTTGTCGAAAATCAGGCCATCGGCGTCGATGTCCTGCAGCACGATCCCTGGCGCCAGGCGCTGGCCGCGGCCCAGGGTGCGAACCTGCTGGCCGAAGCGCAGCACCACCACGGTGGCGGACAGCGGCTCGGCCTTGAGCCCGCCGAGGTATTGCAGGGGCAGGCGCGTCAGGGGAATGCCGCCCTCTTCGGGTGGCGCCTGCCAGTGACCGGCCATCAGGCCTGGCAAGGTGGGTGTCTGTTCGCGCGGGACACTGAGCGGTTGCGGCTGGCGACTCAGTTGCAGCATGCACTGGGCAGCGAGCCAGCCGGCCAGGGTCAGCAGCATCACGTTGGGCAGGCGCGACAGCCCGATCACGAGGCCACCTGGCGCGGATGCCACCCCGGATGCCCCTGCACATAGCGCACCTGGGGCAGTTGCAGCGGCGCCAGTTGCCAGTTCGGCTCCTGGCGCGCCAGCCAGGCCTCGACCTTCTGCCACAGCGGCTCGCCGGCCTGGGCATCGAAGTGCAGGCCGAAGGTGCGGCACAGGCCCTGCACCGTGGGCAACCCGGCGACACGCTTGCCCATCGGGCTGTAGCTGACCTGCCAGGCGTGGCCTTGCCAGCGCGGCAGGTCCTGGCTGTTGTCGAGCAGCAGCGGATCGCCGAACAACTGCTCGGCGGCATTCTCCAGCACCTGTTCCACCTGGCGCGCAGGCGCCTCGACCACCGGCGCCGGGTAGCCGCCGGTGAGGCTGATCAGGTGCTCGCGGGTGATCGCCTGGCCTGCTGGCAGCGGATGGTCGTAACGCAGGCCCGGCAATAGCACCGGCATGCTCGAGTCGTCGGCCAGGGCCTGGTGCAGGAGACGGTCCCAGCTGCCGCCACGGGTGTCGCGGCGCCACAGGGGCTGCGGCGCACGGGCCAGCGGCTGGTCGAGCCAGGCGGCATGACCGGCGCGTTGCTGGCGCAGCGTGCTGCGTAACTGGCTGGCACGCGCCTGGGCAGTGGGCGAAAGTTGATCGTCGGAAGCGGGTACGAAGCGCGCCTCGAAGCGCCACTGCCCTGCGGTTTGCTGACAACGCAGGCGATAGACGCCACTGGCGCGACACCCGGCGAACAGCACCGGCACCTGGCGCCCCGATGCTTGCGTGACAGGTACCGGAGTCGGCCACAGGTCCTGGCCACGGGCACACAGCAGCACATCGATGTCGTCGATCCGCTCGGCAAGCCACAGGCCGGGGCCAGTGCCGATATCCGCCAGGGCGACCACCAGGTCGGCCTCGCGCCGCGCTTGTTGGAAACTTGGCAGCAATGATTGGTACCACTGCTTGAGCGAGGCTTTCTGATCCTGGGCGTAAGGGTCAGTCACACCGACCACCGCAATGCGCACGCCGCCGCGCTCGAACACGCGCAGGGGCTCGACACCCAGGCCCTTGGCCTGTTCAGCACCAAGACCTGCGCCGAGGGTGATTGCAGGGGACTGGCGATAGAGGGCGGCGCAGCGTTGCGGCCACAGCACGCGCTCATCGCTGCTCACACGCACGTCGCTGGCCAGTATCCGGCTGCCTTGCACGCCGCTATCGCCTTGGGTCAGGTAGGCCAGGCCGCTGCCATTCCAGTTCTGGCCGTTCTCCAGGGTCAGGCAGCGCTCGGCGCCGGCCTCGTTGCGCATCTGCTCCATCAGTGCGGCCAACACGGCATAACCGCCGAGGCGCGCCTGGCTGGCCTGGCCGGCATCGAGCAATGGCGCGAGCTCGGCATGGCCGCTACTGGCATGGCTGCCGGTCATCCATGGAGCACGCCCCAGATGGCTGACCGGCCCCAGGCGCGTAGCAGGCACCACTGGCAGGCCAGGCTCGCGGGCATCGAGGGTGTCGGCGACATAGAGCAGTTCGAGCGAGGCATCGCCGCCGCGCTGACCGGGGATCGCGGAGCAGGCGCCCAACAAAGGCGCCAAGGCCCCGACGCCCATCCAGCCAATCACTTCGCGTCTGCGCACACTGCTCGCCATCGACCCCGCCATCCCTAACCTGAGTTCACGTTCGGCCCCGGATATTGGGGTGGCTGCGTGACAGTTTGATGGCAGAAATCCGACAACCGATGCGGTAAAGCTCTGACAAATCTTGTTACTAATAGCGCTAGGTTTTAAAACCCCGTTAATATTTTTGCCAATCAATCATCACACTTGCCCCCTACAGTCGCGGTTCCTCTTACTCAGCCATTACAAGGACACCCTGATGAGTCGAGAAACCGGCGATAACCTGGACCGGAACCAGAGCGGCAACCTGCCGATGGCCAGTGTGATGGATACCTACCTGAGCCGTCGTACCGTGATGCGCGGCAGCCTCGGCGCGGCCATCGCGATGATCGCAGGCACCGGCCTGACCGCCTGTTTCGACGGTGGTGGCGGCAGCTCCCATCACGATGATCCGGTCACCGAGCCGCCTGTGACCGAACCGCCAGCCAAGCTCAAGCTGGGCTTCCAGTCCATCGCCGGCTCGCGCACCGACGCTTGCGTCATTGCCGCCGGTTACAGCGCCTACGTGATCGCGCCGTGGGGCACGCCGCTGAACAGCAACGGCAACCCGTGGAAGTCCGACGGCAGCAATACCTCGACCGACCAGGCCAACGCGATGGGCATGAACCATGACGGCATGCACTTCTTCCCCCTCAACGGCAGCTCCGACGATGGTTTGCTGGCGATCAACTTCGAATACATCGAAGCCGACGCGCTGCACCCGAACGGCCCGACCACCGATGGCACTGGCAAGCGCCCGGTCGAGGAAGTGCGCAAGGAGATCAACGCCCACGGCGCCGGCGTGGTGCGCCTGAGCAAGGTCAACGGCCGCTGGCAGGTGATGCAGAACGACCCGCTCAACCGCCGCTTCACCACCGCTTCGCTGATGGACATCGCCGGGCCCCTGCGCGGCACCGATCACGTCAAGACCAAGTTCTCGCCGACCGGCACCCAGGCACGCGGCACCAACAACAACTGCGGTAACGGCTATACGCCGTGGGGCACGTACCTGACGTGCGAAGAAAACTGGCCTGGCATCTTCGTCAACAAGGGCGTGCGCCCGGCAGACCAGGTGCGCATCGGCGTCAGTGCCAGCAGCGGCCAGTACAAGTGGGAGACCGCTGCCGGTGATGCCAGCGAGGTCAACGGTGAGTTCACCCGCTTCAACGTGACACCGACCGGTGCAAGCGCCACCGACGACTACCGCAACGAAGCCAGCACTTATGGCTACATCGTCGAGATCGACCCGTACAACAGCGCCACCCTGGCGGTGAAACGCACCGCCCTTGGTCGCTTCCGCCACGAGGGCTGCTGCCCGGGCCTGGCGGTCGCTGGCAAGCCGCTGGTGTGGTACACCGGCGACGACTCGAACAACGAGTACCTGTACAAGTTCGTCTCCGACGCCGTCTGGGATCCGGCCGACGCCACCCCGGCCGACCGCCTGGCCACCGGTGCCAAATACATGGACAAGGGCAAGCTCTACGTGGCCCGCTTCAATGCCGACGGCAAGGGTGTGTGGCTGCTGCTGGACGTTGCCACCCCCACCACCGCCGGCAGCACGCTGGGTGCACTGTACGGCGACCTGCCGGGCATCATCCTCAACACCCGCGGTGCGGCTGACGCGGTCGGCGCCACGCCGATGGACCGCCCTGAGTGGACCGCCGTCAACCCGCTCAACGGCGATGTCTACCTGACGCTGACCAACAACAGCGCGCGTACCGCCGCCAAGGTGGATGCGGCCAACCCCCGCGGCCCGAACCGTCACGGCCACATCATCCGTTGGCACGACAGCGACGATCACAAGAGCTTCACCTGGGATATCTTCGTGTTCGGCGCCAACGCCGCCGGTGCACCGGATATCAACCGCTCGGGCCTGACCGAACTGAACCAGTTCGCCAGCCCCGACGGGATGAGCTTCGATAGCCGCGGGGTGCTGTGGTTCGAGACCGACAACGGTGAGACCACCTTGACCAGCTACACCAATGACCAGTTGCTGGCGGTGATCCCGACCGACCTGGTCGATGCCACCGGCAAGCAGATTCCGGTCAACGCGCAGAATCAGGTGGACCTGCGGCGCTTCTTCGTCGGCCCTAACGGCTGCGAGGTGACGGGGATCAGCTTCACGCCGGACAACAAGACGCTGTTCATCAACATCCAGCACCCGGGCAACTGGCCCTATACCGACAAGGCGACGGATGTGACACCTGCGGGGAGCCGAGTGCGACCACGGGCGTCTACCGTGGTGATTCAGCGCAATGATGGCGGTGAGATCGGAACGGCCTGATCCG
This sequence comes from Pseudomonas sp. NY15374, assembly GCF_048068255.1. Classification (NCBI taxonomy): domain Bacteria; kingdom Pseudomonadati; phylum Pseudomonadota; class Gammaproteobacteria; order Pseudomonadales; family Pseudomonadaceae; genus Pseudomonas; species Pseudomonas sp. NY15374. The sequence continues at coordinate 66,644 of NZ_JBLUPZ010000009.1, read as the reverse complement.
GAGCCTGTAGTCCGCGGTGCTCAAAGGCCGCGGATTGCCTGCCCAGCTCACCCTCGCCGGGGCCGCCTTGCGGCCCCATCTGGCTTCGGCGCTTGAACGCTAGAACACTGGCTCGCGCCCGCGAATCCGAACCTGTTGCGCCGGCACCCGCGCATGCCACTGCACCACCCCCAACGCCTCGACCTGAAACTGGCTGCGCACCACTCGCCCGTCTTCCTCGAACGAAAGCTGCAACAGGAAGAACCCGCTGTTGAGCAACAATCCCTCGCTCAACCGAGCAAAGCTCTCGTCATCCAAAGCGCCCAGTGCCTGGCGTAACCCTCCCGCATCGACATAACCCGACGCCGGCCGATTGGTGATGATCCGGCTAAGCAGCGAGCGGGAAAAATGCCCCTCGTAGAGCGCCTCCAGCAACGGCAGGTGCTCAAGGTTCAAGGCATTGGCATTGAGCCGCCAACCGCTGGTCTGCGGCAATGCGCACAGCATCGGATAGCGCCCCTGGCGCCCGGCATCGGGCTCCAGCAGCAGGTTCAACTCGCTCGGGTCGAGCATCGCCTGGTTGGCCGCCAGACGTGGTGGCTGCTGGCGCAGGTACTGGCCGCTCTCGGCACCTTGCAGGCGGGTGTCGCTGTCAACGTCCAGCCAATCGGCCAGGGCGTCGACCAATCGCTCGGCAGCCATGTCGTCGCCGAGCAATCGACGCAACTGGCGCTCGGCACGCTCGGCGTCTTCCCCCAGCAAGGCATTGACGTTGAAGCAGGTGTGCTGGTCGCGCACCTGCAGGCGCGCCTTGCCTGCACCAAAGTCATACTCCAGCGCCTGGCCGCGCAGGGCCTGCCAGAACAGGGGGCTGGCGCGCCAGGTCGGATCGCGCAGGGCCTGGCTGGCATAGGCAAGGCCAGCCTGCTCCATCGCCCGCACCTGCACGCGCTGGCGCAGCAAGCGCGTCTCATCGACCTGCCGACGCCCCTCCTCAACCAGCCAGGCCAGGCCCGCTGCAAGCATCGCCAGCGCCACCATCACCATCAGCAACGCTGCACCCTGTTGTCGCCCACCACCCATTGCACCGCGCCTCGTCATCCGTGGAGGCGCCAGTCAACACGGTGCGTGTTGCAAGCACATGGCAACGTTTCCCGACAGTCACGTTGGCGTCATCTGAAGCAGGCAGGATTGGCCTTCCTTTTCATGACCTTACAGGAGTTCTCGCACATGGGCGGTATAGGCATCTGGCAACTGGTGATCGTGCTGCTGATCGTTTTCCTGCTGTTCGGCACCAAGCGCCTCAAAGGCCTGGGCAGCGATGTCGGCGAAGCGATCCAGGGTTTTCGCAAGTCGATGGGCGGTGACGACAACAGCAGCGCATCACCCAACGCACAGGTTCAACAGCAGCAGCCAACGGATCGCCAAGGCTGATGTTCGAGATCGGTTTCAGCGAACTGCTACTGGTTGGCGTCGTCGCTCTGCTGGTCCTGGGGCCCGAACGCCTGCCGGTGGCGATGCGCACCGTCGGGCGCGGTCTTGGGCAGGCGCGGCAGGCAATGAATATGCTGCGCGCCCAGGTCGAGCGGGAAATCGACATGCCAGCCCTGGACGATGCGGCGCTGCGCAAACTGGAGCAGGACATCCGCCAGGGTGTCAGCCTCGATGAAGCACCCGCCAGGGAACGTACATCATGAGCTTCGCTGTCCACGGAAGGTCGGCAGTGCCGCTGACCGAACACCTGCGAGACGTGCGCAAGCGCCTGGTGCGTTGCCTGCTGGCCATCGCCCTGGCGTTCGCTGTGTTGTTCCCCTTCGCCCAGACCCTCTACACCCTGGTCTCCGAGCCGCTGCGCCGCTTCCTGCCCGAGGGCGCGAGCATGATCGCAACCAGCGTCACCTCGCCGTTTCTCACGCCCTTCAAGCTGACGGCCATGTGCGCGCTGTTCATCAGCATGCCAGTGCTGCTGCATCAGGCTTGGGGCTTCATCGCGCCGGGGCTGTATCGGCGAGAGAAACGCATAGCCCTGCCGCTGCTGGTGTCGAGCATCCTGCTGTTCTACGGCGGCATGGCGTTCGCGTTCTTCCTGGTGTTTCCGATGATGTTCGGCTTCTTCGCCAGCGTGACCCCCGAAGGCGTGGCAATGATGACCGACATCAGCCAGTACCTGGACTTCATTCTCGCCCTGTTCCTGGCATTCGGCCTGGCATTCGAAATTCCGGTGGCAACCTTCATCGTGGTCTGGGCAGGCCTGACCGATGTTGCCAGCTTGCGCCGTAGCCGGCCCTACGTGATCGTCGGCTGTTTCGTGGCCGGTATGATCCTCACGCCTCCTGACGTGTTTTCCCAGACCATGCTCGCCATCCCGATGTGGTTGCTGTTCGAGATCGGCCTGCTGGCCTGCGGGTCCCTTCAAAACCGCACCCGCCTTTCGTAGCGCCTACAGCGGGAGGCGTTGCCTGCTCCCTCTTGCACCACGCGGCTCACATGCTGGGGACTCCGTCAATTGATGAGTCCCCAGCATGATCCCACTACGCCTGCACACCCGCTTCGCTCTTGATCGACTCACCGAAATCAGCCGGCCACTCTCAGCACAGGCCTTCCGCGAAATGCTCATCCCTGTGTTCGGTGACGACCTGCCAGACAGTTGCTACCAGCAGTTGCAGGACGCACTGCGCGACGGCACGCTGAGCAACCCTGTACACCAGGTGAACCCACAGGTGGCAGGCAAAGCCTGCTACGACAATGCCACGCGTATCATCCACCTGCACCCCGAGGTGATCGCTACCGCGCTGCTGCAGCCACAGGCGGCCTGTGAACTGGCGACCATCCTGCTGCACGAGTTCGGTCATCACCTGGACAACCTTCTGCGCCAAGACTTCGCGAAAGGCCTGGACGATGGCTTTGCCTCGATCGCCGAGGATGCAGAACTTGAGGAAGGTGCGCGCTTCGCCTACCTGATCGGTTGCATGAAGTCACGCCCAAGCGGTGAGCTGCAGATTGCCCAACTGACCGAAGCAGGCCGAACCATCACCCTGCGAGCCGATGACCAGGCCATGCGCCTGTTCATCCGCCAGAGCCAGGATGAACATGCGCAACGCGCCAACACCCATGAAGGCAGCACCGAGGGCTTTTCTGCGGGCAAGGGCGACAAGAAAAACCCTGAAATGTCCTGGGGGCATGAGTCGATCGAGGACGACCTCAAGTACGCCGGGTTCAATGAGCAACAACGCAAGGCGATCTATTTCGGCAACTGGTTGCGCGACTACTCGCAGTTGCTCGATCCCAAGCTGGTCCGCGCCGAGGACGCGCCCAAAGAGTTCCCGCGCAAGCTCTCCCGGAAAGTCCTGACCCAACTCGTAGACCTGCTGGCGCTCAAGGCATTTCCCAGCCTGCAATCCACGCCGCAAGAGCGCGCGCACTACGTGGTCACACCGCAGATGCTCGGGGTGTATCGTCCTACCGAGCACATCGACAATCCCTATAACCCCAACCCGTCAGCGACTGATCCAAGCACCATCGATGCAGACTTCGAGCCGCCTGTCGCACAGGACGATCCGCGGTTGCAGGTCGATCCGGATACGTCCATGAAGCGCCACATCTTCAGTTCGGTCGATTACATGTGCGAACGACTACGCGAGGCAATGGCGGCGGGCCCGACCCCTGAGGGCATGCGCGAATTCGGTGCAGCACTGCACGTGCTGGAAGATTACTTCGCCCACTCCAACTACGCCGAATTGAGCCTGCACAAGCAGGGTCACGACACGGTACTGACCTGGACCGCACAAGCCGACTGCAAGCACGGCTGGCCCATCGTCACCGGCATGTTCGCCGGCAGCGATGTGATAGCCAGCCTGGCCGAGCCGATGGCCAATGCACTCTTCGCCCCCTCCGGCGACTTCGAGAACATCACGCCAGGGCAGCGCTCGGACACTGAACTGGCGCTGCTGATCCTGCTTCAGGACCACCCCGATCCGCAGTGGCAGGAATACCTGAACACCGCACTGGAAGTTCGCGACACGTTGGCGGACCTGCCAGGGTTCAATGTGGCGAGGCGCATTTCCTGGATCACGGGCTCACCGCTGCGCCTTGCGGCCGACCTGCCCAAGGTTGGCTACCGGGCCATCCTCAACCTGATCGGCAACTCGGTCGACGATATCCAGACGTACAGAATGGGCAATCCCATGCTCACCGGCTCGACCAATCCGACCCACTCCCAGCTTGCCAAGGACCATGACGTGCATCCGCTGCATACCCTGGCCACCCTGATGGCCCGGGTTGCAGTGCGCGATGTCGGTTTCGCCATGTTCAAATACTGGGAGGGGGGGCGGTTGCGCGATCCGGTCAAGATAGCGCGCAGCTACTTTACCCACCCCAATGACAGCGAATGGCAGGACGAACTGGTCAGCAAATGGGCAAGCGAGCATCCCAAGGAAATCCAGAAATCCAGCGACCCTGCTGTCTTCGAAGCGCTCAACCACGATCATGAGGCGCCAGCGGTGGATGAAAGCGCCTGGGAACGTCTGAAAGGGCTGTTCAGTTAAAACCTGTAGAAACGACAAGCCCCGGCAGAAGACTGCCGGGGCTTGTCGATGTGCAGCAGCAAAATTTCAGCGCACTCAGATGTCCAGCAAAGGCCAGACCTCATACGCCGGCGTTTCATAAGGGTGGCTCTGTTTCAATGCGGCGACCACCTGGCGAACCCGCTCATCGGCCACCACCAGCTCCACCTTCCACTCCTCCACCACCTCGACCTGGCCCACCTGCCCGAGGAATGGCTGGCTGCCATCCAACGGGCGGAACTGACCCTGGCCAAGTGTCTGCCAGGCACAGTGGTCGTAGTCACCGATACGTCCGCCTCCAGCGGCGAACACGGCGGCCTTGACCACCTCGACATGGCTGGCGGGGACGAAGAAGGCGAGCTTGTGCACCGCTTAGTTCACCCACACCCGCGCGTTGCGGAACATGCGCATCAGCGCAGCGTCTTCCCGCCACTCATCCGGACGCCAGGAGTTCTGCACGGCACGGAACACACGCTCAGGGTGCGGCATCATGATGGTGACGCGACCGTCGCGGCTGGTGAGACCGGTGATGCCCCGTGGCGAACCGTTCGGGTTGGCCGGATACTGCTCGGTGACCTTGCCGTGGTTGTCGACGAAACGCAGGGCCACGCAACCGGAAAGGTCGGCTTCCAGCAGTGCCTCTTCGCTGGCGAACTCGGCATGGCCTTCGCCGTGGGCGATGGCGATCGGCATGCGCGAACCGGCCATGCCCTGCAGGAAGATCGAGTTGGACTTCTGCACCTCGACCATGGCTACACGCGCTTCGAACTGCTCCGAGCGGTTGCGCACGAAGTGCGGCCAGTACTCGGTGCCCGGGATCAGCTCGTGCAGGTTGGACATCATCTGGCAACCGTTGCACACGCCCAGGGCGAAGCTGTCGGTACGCTCGAAGAAGGCCTGGAAGGCGTCGCGGGCACGGCTGTTGAACAGCGCCGACTTGGCCCAGCCCTCACCGGCGCCCAGTACGTCGCCGTAGGAGAAGCCACCGCAGGCGACCAGCCCCTTGAAGGCTTCGAAGTCGACGCGACCGGCGAGGATGTCGCTCATGTGCACGTCGATCGCGGCAAAGCCTGCACGGTCGAAGGCTGCAGCCATCTCGAGCTGGCCGTTGACGCCCTGCTCACGCAGGATCGCCACTTGCGGACGCACACCCTTCTTGATGTAGGGCGCGGCGACGTCTTCGTTGACGTCGTAGCCGAGCTTGACCGACAGGCCTGGATTGTCCTCTTCGAGCAGGACATCGAACTCCTGGTCGGCGCAGTCGGCGTTGTCGCGCAGGCGCTGGATCTGATAGCTGGTCTCGGCCCACTGGCGCTGCAGCATGCGGCGGTCATCGTCGAACAGCACTTCGCCGTTCAGGCTGATGGACACCTCACCGTTGTTGACCGGCTTGCCGATTACCGCGACGCACTCCTCGCCCAGGCCGGCGGCGCTGAACTGGGCCAGTACGTCCGGCGTGGCGTCCTGGCGAACCTGGATGACCGCACCCAGCTCTTCGTTGAAGAGGATGGCCGGCACGTCGCCCTTGCTGTCGGTCAGCGGATCGAGTTGCAGGTCGAGGCCGCAATGGCCGGCGAAGGCCATTTCCAGCACGGTGGTGACCAGGCCGCCGTCGGAACGGTCGTGGTAGGCCAGCAGGTGACCGTCGGCGTTCAGACCCTGGATCACGGCGAAGAACGCCTTGAGGTCTTCGGCGTCGTCGACGTCCGGCGCCTGGGCTGCGATCTTGCCGTAGGTCTGGGCCAGGATCGAGGCGCCCATACGGTTCTTGCCGCGGCCCAGGTCGATCAGGATGAGGTCGGTCTCGCCCTTGTCCATGCGCAGTTGCGGGGTCAGGGTCTTGCGGATGTCAGTGACCGGGGCGAAGCCTGTGATGATCAGCGACATCGGCGAGGTAACGCTCTTCTCGACGCCCTCTTCGCTCCACTTGGTCTTCATCGACATCGAGTCTTTGCCGACCGGGATGGTGATGCCCAGCTCGGGGCACAGCTCCATGCCGACAGCCTTGACGGTGTCGTACAGGCGCGCGTCTTCGCCTGGGTGGCCGGCAGCGGACATCCAGTTGGCCGACAGCTTGATGTCGGACAGCTTGTCGATGCGCGAGGCGGCCAGGTTGGTGATGGTTTCGCCGATGGCCATGCGCCCGGATGCCGGGGCATCCAGCAGTGCCAGCGGAGTCCGCTCGCCCATGGCCATGGCTTCGCCGGTGTAGACATCGAAGCTGGTGGCGGTGACGGCGCAGTCGGCCACCGGTACCTGCCACGGGCCGACCATCTGGTCGCGGGCGACCAGGCCGGTGATGGTGCGGTCGCCGATGGTGATCAGGAAGCTCTTGCTGGCCACGGCCGGGTGGCTCAGCACGCGCTGTACGGCGGTGTCCAGGTCCAGCTCGCTCGGGTCGAAATCATCGCCCAGCTCGGCTTCGCGGGTGACCGAGCGGTGCATGCGTGGCGGTTTGCCCAGCAGCACGTCGAGCGGCATGTCGACCGGGGTGTTGTCGAAGTGGCTGTCGGTGACGGTCAGGTGCTGTTCTTCGGTGGCTTCGCCGACCACGGCGAACGGGCAGCGCTCACGCTCGCAGATGGCCTTGAAGCGCTCGAAGTCGACAGCGCTGACGGCCAGCACGTAGCGCTCCTGCGATTCGTTGCTCCAGATTTCGTGCGGGGCCATGCCTGGCTCGTCGTTGGGCACGTTGCGCAGTTCGAAGCGACCACCGCGGCCACCGTCGTTGACCAGTTCCGGGAAGGCGTTGGAGATGCCGCCGGCGCCGACGTCGTGGATGAAGGCGATCGGGTTGTCGTCGCCCAGCTGCCAGCAGCGGTCGATGACTTCCTGGCAACGGCGCTCCATTTCCGGGTTTTCACGCTGGACCGAGGCGAAGTCCAGGTCAGCCGAGCTGGCACCGGTGGCCACCGACGAAGCAGCGCCGCCGCCCAGGCCGATCAGCATGGCCGGGCCGCCGAGCACGATCAGCTTGGCGCCGACGGTGATCTCGCCCTTCTGCACGTGGTCTTCACGGATGTTGCCCATGCCGCCGGCGAGCATGATCGGCTTGTGGTAGCCGCGTACTTCTTCACCGTGCGGGGTGTTGATGCTCTGCTCGAAGGTACGGAAGTAGCCGGTCAGGGCCGGACGACCGAATTCGTTGTTGAACGCGGCGCCGCCCAGCGGGCCTTCGATCATGATGTCGAGGGCGTCGACGATGCGCTCAGGCTTGCCGTAGGCCTGCTCCCATGGCTGTTCGAAGCCCGGGATGCGCAGGTTGGACACGGTGAAGCCGGTCAGGCCGGCCTTGGGCTTGGCGCCACGGCCGGTGGCGCCTTCGTCGCGGATTTCGCCGCCGGAGCCGGTGGAGGCGCCGGAGAACGGGGCGATGGCGGTCGGGTGGTTGTGCGTCTCGACCTTCATCAGGATGTGCACCGGCTCCTGCACCGCACCGTACTGGCGGGTTTCAGGATTCGGGAAGAAGCGGCCGGCGACGTTGCCGACGATCACCGAGGCGTTGTCCTTGTAGGCCGACAGCACGCCTTCGTTGTGCATCTGGTAGGTGTTCTTGATCATGCCGAACAGGCTCTTTTCCTGAGCCTGGCCGTCGATGTCCCAACTGGCGTTGAAGATCTTGTGGCGGCAGTGCTCGGAGTTGGCCTGGGCGAACATCATCAGCTCGATGTCGTTCGGGTTGCGCTTGAGCCCCTGGAAAGCGTTGACCAGGTAGTCGATCTCGTCTTCGGCCAGGGCCAGGCCCAGGTCGACGTTGGCCTGGGCCAGGGCGGCGCGGCCACCTGCGAGAATGTCGACCGAGGTCATCGGCTTGGGCTGGGCGTGGCTGAACAGGTCTGCCGCCTGCTCCAGCTGAGTCAGCACGCGCTGGGTCATGCGATCGTGCAGTTCGGCGGACACCTGCGCGGCGTCGGCGTCGCTGAGCGAGCCGGCCACGTAGTAGGCGATGCCGCGCTCCAGGCGCTGGATCGACTGCAGGCCGCAGTTATGGGCGATGTCGCTGGCCTTGGAGGCCCAGGGCGAAATGGTGCCCAGGCGCGGCACGACCAGGAACAGGCGGCCGCTCGGCTCCTGTACCGGCACGCTCGGGCCGTACTTGAGCAGACGGCCCAGCACCTGCTGCTGGTCGGCGGTCAGCTCGCCGTCGACGTCGGCGAAGTGGGCGAATTCGGCATACAAACCAGTAACAGCGGGGACTTTCTGGCTCAGTTGCTCGAGTAATTTACCGTGGCGAAAGGCAGAAAGGGCAGGAGCGCCGCGCAGGATCAACATCGTCGGGACAGCCTCAGGAAGGGGTGTGCTTAGAGGCCGTGCATTCTAGCCTAATTCGACGGCTTTCGGCACCCGCCAGAGGGCAATGCTGCCGGGCGGTGGAACCGGACCTGGGGGTCAGAATTCTGCAGGCTGGCCGGAGGGGTTTCACTGGGCGATCCTCCGAAGGCAAGCCCCCGCAAACACACAACCCGCTACCAGACAAGCTAACGGTTGTCGAGATATGGCGCGGGCGGTCCTTTGCGTATACTGCAACCTATGTTCGCCCACACTGCTTTGCGCCAGCGCTGCGCCAGATGGCTCTTCGCAACCGGACTCTTGCTGATGCTCGGTGCCTGTGTTGAAAAACCCAGCACCCTCGAGCGCGTGAAGGAGGACGGCGTGCTGCGCGTCATAACCCGCAACAGCCCGGCCACCTACTTCCAGGACCGCAACGGCGAAACCGGCTTCGAATACGAGCTGGTCAAACGTTTCGCCGACGATCTGGGCGTCAAGCTGGAGATCGAGACCGCCGACAACCTCGACGACCTGTTCGACCAGTTGGGCAAGCCAACCGGCCCGGTGCTGGCCGCCGCTGGCCTGGTCAGCAGCGAGCAACGCACCACCCAGGCGAAGTTCTCCCACCCGTATCTCGAAGTCACCCCCCAGGTCATCTACCGCAATGGCCGTTCCCGCCCCACCGAACCCAAGGACTTGATCGGCAAGAAGATCATGGTGCTCAAGGGCAGCAGCCATGCCGAACAGCTGGCTGAACTGAAAAAACAGTATCCGACGCTTGAATACGAAGAGTCCGACGCTGTGGAGGTGGTCGACCTATTGCGCATGGTTGACGAAGGCCAGATCGACCTGACCCTGGTCGACTCCAACGAACTGGCGATGAACCAGGTGTACTTCTCCAACGTGCGCGTGGCCTTCGACCTGGGCGATGCCCGCGACCAGCGCTGGGCCGTGGCGGCCGGCGAAGACAACAGCCTGCTCAACGAGATCAACGAGTTTCTCGACAAGGCGCAGAAGAACGGCACGCTTCAGCGCCTGAAAGACCGTTATTACGGCCATGTCGACGTGCTTGGCTACGTCGGTGCCTACACCTTCGCCCAGCACCTGCAGCAGCGCCTGCCCAAGTATGAAAAGCACTTCAAGAGCTACGCCAAGGTCGAGCAGGTCGACTGGCGGCTGCTGGCGGCGATCGGTTACCAGGAATCGATGTGGCAGCCCGAGGTGACATCGAAGACCGGCGTACGCGGCCTGATGATGCTGACCCAGCGCACCGCCCAGGCCATGGGCGTGTCCAACCGGCTGGACCCCAGGCAAAGCATCATGGGTGGGGCGAAATACTTCATGCTCATCAAGGAGCAGCTCGACGACAGCATCCAGGAGCCGGACCGCACCTGGTTCGCCCTGGCCGCCTACAACGTCGGCAGCGGCCATCTGGAAGACGCCCGTACCCTCGCCAAGCGCGAAGGCCTGAACCCGAACAAGTGGCTGGACGTGAAGAAGATGCTGCCACGCCTGTCGCAGAAGCAGTGGTACAGCAAGACCAAGTACGGCTACGCCCGCGGCGGCGAGCCTGTGCACTTCGTGGCCAACATCCGCCGCTACTACGACATCCTCACCTGGGTGACCCAGCCGCAGCTCGAGGGACAGGTGGCCGAGGGCAACCTGCATGTGCCTGCGGTCAACAAGGACAAGCCGGCGGAACAGTCACCGCCGATGTGACATCCCAGCTCCTTTTGCAGGAGCGCAGGTCCCTGTGGGAGCGGGCTTGCCCGCGAAAGGAACACCGCGATGCATGGCACCGGCTACGCCGGTGATCGCGGGACAAGCCCGCTCCCACAGGGTGGGCTGGCCTTTAGATTTTGAACAAGACAGTTGCTCCTACAGGGATCGCGTCAGCTAGGCTTTCGCCCGGCGCGCCTTGAAGAAATCGCTGAGAATCTGCCCGCACTCCTGCGCCAGCACGCCCCCCTCTACCAACACCCGATGATTCAAAAAGCCCTGGGTGAAGAACTGTCCCTGGCTCTGCACCACCCCCGCCTTGGGCTCCAGCGCCCCATACACCACCCGCTCTATCCGCGAATGGACGATCAGGCCCGCACACATGCTGCAGGGCTCGAGGGTCACATACAGGGTGCTGCCCGGCAGCCGATAGTTGCTGACAGCCTTGGCTGCATCGCGAATGGCGACCATTTCGGCGTGGGCGCTGGGGTCATTGTCGGTGATCGGTCGGTTGAAACCTCGGCCGATCACCTGCCCCTGCTGCACCAGCACCGCACCTACCGGCACCTCCCCCAGCAAAGCGCCTTCAGCCGCCAGTTCCAGCGCCAACTGCATGAATGCCTGATCGCCGCTGCGATCGATGATCCGCGGACGCATCAGACCACCGCGATCGCGGCCATCAGGCCGGTTTCCATGTGGTCGATCACATGGCAGTGGAACATCCAGGTGCCTGGGTTATCCGCTACCAGCGCCACCTGGGCACGCTCGTTCCTACCCAACAGGTAGGTGTCGGTGAACCAGGGCTCGGTGATCTTGCGGCGATTGGAGGCGATCACCTTGAAACTCATGCCATGCAGGTGGATAGGGTGCTGGTACTGGGTCATGTTCTTCAGCTCGAAGATATAGCTGTTGCCCTTTTTCAGCGTGGCGATCGGCCGATCGGCGCAGGTCTTGTCGGTGATGTCCCAGGCCTGACCGTTGATCTGCCACAGACTCGGTGGCTTGCCGTTGTCGGTGTTCACCGAAACCTGGCCCGCCCATTCGAAATTGAAGTTCAGCTTCTCGGCCTTCTCCAGGTCCGGCTCGGCGATCGGGTTCGGCGGCAGCGCCTTGGGCCAGTCGCTCGGTGCCTCGCTGCTGGCGACCGAACGCAGGGTGCCCAGGCGCACGAAGCCGTCGCGCAGGGAAATCTCCTCGCCGGCCTCGGGAATTCGGATGGCCAGGCAGATGCGCATGCCGGGGCCAAGCCAGTAGTCGTCCTCGAGCGGCCTCGGGGTCACCGGGTTGCCATCGAGCGCATAGATCATCGCCTCGTAGTTGCCCTTGAGGTTGATGCGGTAGGTCCAGGTGTTGTCCAGGTTGAGCAGCCGCACACGCACCACTTGGCCGGCGGGCAACTCGGTGACCGCCTCGGCCTGGCCATTGATGGTGATCAAGCGCCCAGCGGTGCCATTGCGCGCGGCCTCGCGAGGCACGCTGAACGGCATGAACTCGCCCTGCTCGTCCACGTGCCAGGTCTTCAGGCTCAGGGTGCGTTCATGCAGGAAGCCGGTCGGCTCGCGCTCCTCGACGATCAGCGGCCCGACCAGCCCGCGCCCCAGCTCCTCGGAACTGCTGACATGCGGGTGGTACCAGTAACTGCCGGCATCGGGCACGCGGAACTTGTAGTCGAAGAACTCACCCGGCTTGACCGGCAATTGCGACACGTAGGGTACACCGTCCATTTCCAGCGGCAGGCGGATGCCATGCCAATGGATGGTGGTTTCAACCGGCAGGTGATTGATGAAGCGTACCCGCAACCAGGTGCCCTGGCGCACCCGCAACTCGGTGCCGGGTGCCGAGGGCCCGAAAGCCCAGGCTTCGGTCTTGAAACCGGGAACCAGCTCGACATCCAGAGGCGCCGCGATCAGCTCGTAGTCGTGCCCGGCATTGTCGTCCTCGACCTTGCCCAGCCAGTAGCGAGCCGCGCCTCCGGCGCCCAGGCCAACCACGACGAGGCCGGTCAGGCCCTTGAGCATTTGTCGACGGGTAAAGGACATACGTGCAGGTACCTCGTTTTGCGCAATCAAGCTGCCAGCACCGCTGGCAATGAAGGGCGAATACGATACACCTGCAATTGAGAAAGATTAAGTGAACTGTTGTCGCGCTGCTGAACTAGGCCGACTTCAGCGGGACCTTCAAGGGCTGGGTGGCCTATCGTGGCTGACGCGCGGGAACGCGAGGGTGAAACAAGTCGCCCCCTCGCTGCTTTCGGCCCAGCAGCGTCCCTGGTGCAATTGCATGATCGATCGCACGATCGACAGGCCCAGCCCGCTGGACTGTGACGAATGCTGGCGCGAGGCATCGACCCTGTAGAAACGTTCGAACACGCTTTCCAGGTGCTCAGGGGCGATTGCCTGCCCACGGTTGCGCACCCGGATCAACACCTCATCGCCCTGCTCACCGGCGGTCACTTCGATGACACTGCCAGGCTCGGCAAAGCGCACCGCATTGGCCAACAGGTTGGCCAGCGCCCGGCGCAGCAGCGCGGCGTCGGCCCACACCGAGCCTTCGCCATGCCACGCCAGCCGTACGTCGCGCTCGCAGGCCAGGTCTTCGAAGTAATCGCACAGACGCCCCAACTCCTGGGCCAACTCCAGGCCGGTGCGATCGATAGGGTGATCGGCATGCTCGGCGCGGGCCAGGAACAGCATGTTGTCGATCATCCGCGACAGCCGTTGCAACTCCTCGAAGTGCGAGCCCAGCAGGCGCTGGTAGTAATGCGGCTCACGCACCTGACCGAGGCCGACCTCAGTCTGGCCAAGCAGATTGTTGATGGGTGTGCGCAAGTCATGGGCCATGTCGGCACTGACCTGCTTGAGTTGTTCGAAACCGCGTTCGAGCCGCGCCAGCATGGCATTGAACTGCTCGATCAGGGCATCCAGCTCGGCGGGTGCATCGTCGCGCTGCAGCCGCTGCGACAAGGTGCCGACGCCAATGGTTGCCGTCTGACGCGCCAACCGGCGCAGTGGCGACATGCCGCGGCGGGCAAGCAGATAGGCCAGGGCTGCGGCCAGCACGGCCATCACCGACGAGAACAGGATGATGTTGTCGCGGTACTCGCGCAGGATGCGGGTGCGCTCGGTCAGCAAGCGCCCCGACAGAATTTCCAGCGCTGCACCGCCACCCGGTGGCTCGCTGAGTACTGCGGTATAGATGAAGGGCGTGCCATCGGCGGTGGTGCTGCGCTGCACCGCATCCAGCCCCAGTGCGTCCCCGGCGGGCAGAGGCGTGACCTGCGGCACCTCGCGGCGCCCTGGGTTGACCTCCAGCAGCGGCGCCCCGGCGACCGGCCGGATGACCAGCAAGGATTCGGTATTGCCCAGCATGTTGGCGAACAGCTGCGGCTTGTCACGCACCAACGCGCGGGCGTCCATGTCACGCAGCAGGGTACGGATCTGCTCGACGCGGGTCAGCAGCGCGCCGTCGTCACGCAGCGCCAGTTGTTGCCCGAGTGCGACATACAGCGCGCCGCCCAGCAGAGCCAGGGCGACGAACGAAAAGGTTGCCAGCAACACCGCCAGGCGCACGGTCAGCGACAGGCGCCTCATGCCTCGAGCTCGCAGCGATAGCCGACGCCGTGCACGGTATGGATCAGGCGCACCGCGAAGGGTTCGTCGACTTTCTGCCGCAGGCGCCGCACCGCGACATCCACCACGTTGGTGTCGCTGTCGAAATTCATGTCCCACACTCGTGAGGCGAGGAAGGTACGCGACAGCACCTGCTCGGGATGCTGGAGAAAACACGCCAGCAACTTGAACTCCTTGCTGGTCAGGTCGATGCGCATACCTGCGCGTTCGCAGCGGTGCTTGCCCAGGTCCAGGCGCAGATCACCCAGGCTGAGGATATCTTCATCCGGCTGCGCATGGCCGCGGCGCAGGATGATGCGGATGCGCGCCAGCAGTTCGGCGAAGGAGAATGGCTTGACCAGGTATTCGTCGGCGCCCAGCTCAAGGCCACGCAGCCGATCTTCGAGGGTGCCACGGGCGCTGAGGAACAACACGGGGGTACGGGTCTGTGCGCGCAGTTTCTGCATCACGGCCCAGCCATCGAGCCCAGGCAGCATCACGTCGAGCAGGATCAGGTCGTAGGGTGTCTCGCGGGCCATGTGCAGGCCGTCGATACCATTGTCGGCATGATCGACACTGTAGCCGGCCTCGCCCAGGCCACCGGCCAGGTAGTCGGCGGTCTTGGCTTCGTCTTCGATGATGAGGATTTTCACTGACGCGCGTCTCCAACCCGCCTGCCGGCACCGACGCAGTATAGCGTGGTGCCAGGCCGGGCTGGCTCAGTTGCCTGGAACATGCGCGGCTTGCAGGATCAGCTTGGCCACCGCTTGCGGCTGGGAAATCAGCGAGACGTGGCTGGCATCGAGCTCGACGGTGTGGGCGTTCATGCGCTTGGCCATGAAACGCTGCTGCTCGGTGTTGATGGTACGGTCCTGGGTCGAGACCGCGTACCAGGTGGGCTTGTCTTTCCATGCCGCGACGGTGGTCTTGGCGGTCTTGATGCCAACACCGATGGGCTGCTGGACGGCGTAGTAGGTTTCCGCCTCGGCCTTGGGCAGGTCGCCGGCGAAATCGTTGACGAAGGCATTTTCGCTGAGCATGCCGTAACCGTCGGCCGACCACTGCAGGCCTGCCCCCGCCGGTGCTGCCGGGAAGCGCTTGGTCAGCGCCGGGTAGTCTTCGCCCGCTTCCGGAGCACGGGCGGCGATGTAGACCAGACCTTTAACCTTATCCGAATCACCGGCCTGGCTGATGACCATGCCGCCGTAGGAGTGACCGACCAGGATCACCGGGCCGTCCTGCTGGGCCAGCGCCCGGTTGACAGCCGCGACGTCGTCGTCGAGCGAGGTGGTCGGGTTCTGGACTGCCGTCACGTGCAGGCCTTTGGCTTGCAGCAACGGAATCACCTTGGCCCAGCTGGACGCATCGGCGAACAGGCCATGAACCAGCACGATGTTCTTCACTTCCTGCGGCGCGGTATCGGCGGCCCAGGTGGAGGTGGCGGCGAAGGCCGCGCCGGTGAGTGACAGGGCAAGGACGAGCGAGCGGAGTTTCATTGGCGTTCCTCTGGATGCGTACGGGAGTGAGCTCACTGTACGAAGCCAGGGGAAACCGGGGCATGACCCGTTCATTACAAAAGAATGACGGAGCTGGGCATGCCTGTTCGGGCCTCATCGCGGGACCAGCCCGCTCCCACAGAATGGACTGCCCCCAAGAAGTTGGACACCAATCCAACCTTTGGGGGCAGTTCAGAGGCACCATGATCTTGCGCCTGTGGGAGCGGGCTGGTCCCGCGATAGGGCCGGAACAGGCTAAACAACTCCCACCAGCAGGTGCACGACCCCACCCACCAGCACCATGACCCCGGGGACCCCGGCCGCCTTCAGCGCGCCCTCGTCCAGCCGCGCCGGGTCCAACAACTGCACGCGCACGCGGGTCAATGCGACGCACTGCTGCGACTGGAGATTTCCTGCCCCACCCAATGCCGCCAACACCTCTTCAAGTTCTACTTTTCGGATATAGCGCGGCGGTAGGCCTTGGCCTCCTGTGGCCCATCAGCGCACAAGCTGCAATAGATACCGCGGGGCACCACCTGCGCTCGGCCACGCTTGCAAACCCATCCAGCCACGAGTCGACACCCATGGGTTTGCAACTGTTGATGCCCCACGCCGAGCAGGAACTGCGCGATCTCGCCGAGTCCCTGATCGCAGCCTGCCCCGACATGCGCCAGATGGCCCGCGATACTGCGGCATCAATCCTGCGCAAGCACGGCCACCCCGATCTGGACCCCGATCACGTGCACCTCAACCGCTTCGAGGCCGCCCAGAGCAGCCCGAGAACCTTCAGCGGCTGGGAGCACCACGATGCGCCATACCAGTCGTACACCCTGCCGCAATTGGTGATGCACCGGTTCGATGTCCATGACCAGGACAACAGTGACCTGCTCGGCTACCTGAGCGGCTTCTACTGCGACGGTCCGGGACAGGCGGTCTATGACGAGCACAACGAGATCGCGCTGCAGCCACAGGATGTACTGGAGGATTTCTGGGACATCGACTTCAGCCCCCTGTTCCAGGAAAGATTGGCGACTTTCTGGCGCGACCATGCAGATAACTACCGTCTACTGGCGAAGGTCAACTTCCTGAGCAAGGTGATCGAAACCTGTGCGGCCGACCCCACCAGCGAACTGGCGGTCCGTGCCCGACGCGTGGCCAAGGCCATCACCGGACTGGGCGTGCAGACCCCGACACTCACCCAGTTACGCCAATCCAACGTTGCCGAAAGCGGCTATCGCGTCTGTACGTTCGATATCGCGGGCTACATCGCGAGCGACTGGCTGCGCATCGAAATGGAAGATGGCCAGCAACTGCTCTATACCCCAGGTGACGGGGAGGCGCTGCACCTGTTTGCCACCCGCAAGGACTTGTACTGGTGGGTACTGAACAACACCAATCACGCCGACAACCGCACGCGCTTCATGAGCCACTTCCCGCTATCGGCCAATGACCAGTCCGGTGATTCGGTCGGTCTCAACCACATGATCGACCTGCTGTTCTACAACTGGGGTGGGGATGATCATCACTGTCTCAACCAGGTCGATCGCACCATCGCCGGTGATGCGTTCAGCCATTTGCGTGACAGTGCACGGCAACGCATGAACGACGACGCGCACTTTGCCCTGCGCTCCAATGGCGACCTGCGCAAACAGATGTGGATCGGCTACCTGGCGGCATTCGCCAAGGTGTTCGGGCCCATAGCAGCGATTGACTGGCCGATCGCGCTGGCGGCAGTGGGGGCGGGTATCGCCGACATGGGGCTGAACATCGATCAAGCGGTCAACGGCCATACCACAGGGGAACGTCAGGCTGGGGTCAAAGGGGCAATATTTGCGGCCATCGATACACTCTTCAACGCCACCATGCTGCACAGTGCCGCCGGCAAAATCGAGTCTGTGAGCGAGTTGGCGGGTGAGGCCGAGGCAGCAAGCGGAACGGAGCCGGCAGTACAGCCGGAGCCGTCTGCTGAAACAGAACCGGTTGAAGAACTCGAAACTGCAACGGTCGAGGATGTCCAGGCCTGGGTGCCGGAACCCTTCAGGCCAGCCGAGCAGCAGGCTCTGCTCGAACCTTATGAAACCAACATCATACTGAGCGCCCCTGAAGGCAGCGGTGGTCAACCTGGCATCTATCTTCAACATGGCAATTTCTACGTACTGATCGACGACGAGCCGTATCAGGTCCGCTATGTGAACGAGATGCGCGGCTGGGTCGTGATCGATCCGCAAAACCCCTACTCCTTCTACCGCAACATCCCCATCGCCATGGACGACCAGGGGCTATGGCAGCCATTGGAGCGACCGGGCCTGAAGGGCGGGATGATGCCGCGCAAACTGCTCAAGCTCTGGGGAAGGGTGACATCTCCATCGATGCCCGAACCCCTTCCAACCTCCGCTTACGACATACCAGCCGACATGCGTCCCAGGCTCGAGAGCTCGGCGAACAGCCCCGGTGACGAGCGCGTCCTGAACGGTACGATGTTCAACTCTGACCCGGAAATCGAACGGGCGAACGGTGTATTTCGGGAAACCAGGGATCGCCTGGCCGCCGATGCACAGGAATACCTCGCCTCGGTGCAGACCCCACCGCGTCCCGAACTGCCCGAACTGGCACGCGAGGCAACGCCCAAGCAAATCATCCGTGGTGTTTTCGAGAACAGCCAAGGCATGGTCATCGGCGAAGCTCACTCACAGGTCGGCAGCAAGAAATTCCTGATCGACAACATGACGCTGCTGAAGCGGGAAAAGGTGAAGGTGCTTTACCTGGAACACTTCATGACCGACTTCCAGCAAACCGACCTCGACCTGTTCAACCGCAGCGGCCAGATGCCCGCGACGTTGAAAACCTATGTGCGCAGCCTGGACCTGGGTTTTCGCCTGCACGGGTTTGAGCGATATACCTTCGAGAACCTGCTGCTCGAAGCCCAGAGAAATGGCATTCGCCTGCAGTCCATCGATTGCATGGCGAGCTATCGGCAGGCATGGGTTCAAACACCTTCACCGGTGATCCGCCAGCAGATGATGAACTTCTATGCCCACGAGGTCATCGCCGCGGATCAAGGGCGCGCAGCCAGCAAATGGGTCGCACTGGTCGGCAATTCGCACGCCAATACTTTCGAGCAGGTGCCGGGGATGAGCGAACTTGAGGGCGTGACGGGCATGCGTGTGGAAGACATTGCCCTCGACCAGCCAGGTGGGATCGGCAATGACCCAGGGCTCACCGTGGTGCAGGATGATCTTTCGGTTCGGCGGGTAAAAAGCGACCTGCGCCTGCAGGTACCTATTCGCCAACCCGAGCCTGCGGGCAGGAACTTCGAGCGGACATTGCGCAACATCGGCAGCTTTACCATCGATAGCCAGGACAACGTGTTGCAACTGATCCATCGCAGCAACAGCGGACAATTGCAATACACGCCGATCCTGGAGGAAGGATCCCGTTTCTACATCGACAAGCCGAACTGGCCCTGGATCAGCGGCCGTCGTCTGCGCGACCTGCAGGAACTGCGTACCGCCCTGACCAACAGAGGGCTGCGCTACGTCTGGATCTGATGCGAGGCCGTTACGGTCAGAGGCCTTAAGTACAGAAGCCCGCTATTATGCGGGCTTCTGTGCATTTAACGCGGGTTGTATTCGCGCGGGATCATTCCCACTCGATCGTCGCCGGCGGCTTGCTCGACACGTCGTAGGTCACCCGCGAGATGCCTTCGATCTCGTTGATGATACGACCGCTCACAGTCTCCAGCAGCTCGTACGGCAGGTGCGCCCAGCGTGCGGTCATGAAGTCCACGGTTTCGACGGCGCGCAGCGCGACGACCCAGGCGTAGCGACGGCCATCGCCGACCACGCCGACCGATTTGACCGGCTGGAACACCACGAACGCCTGGCTGGTCTTGTGGTACCAGTCGGCCTTGCGCAGTTCTTCGATGAAGATGTGGTCGGCGCGACGCAGAAGGTCGGCGTACTCTTTCTTCACTTCGCCGAGGATGCGCACGCCCAGGCCTGGGCCCGGGAATGGGTGGCGGTAGACCATGTCGTACGGCAGGCCCAGTTCCAGGCCGATCTTGCGCACTTCGTCCTTGAACAGTTCACGCAGCGGCTCGACCAGCTTGAGGTTCATTTCCTCCGGCAGGCCACCGACGTTGTGGTGCGACTTGATCACGTGGGCCTTGCCGCTCTTGGCGCCAGCCGACTCGATCACGTCCGGGTAGATGGTGCCTTGGGCGAGGAACTGGATGTTCTCGAGCTTGCTGGCTTCGGCATCGAACACGTCGATGAAGGTGCGGCCGATGATCTTGCGCTTCTTCTCCGGATCGGCTTCGCCTTCCAGGTTGCCGAGGAACTGTGCTTCGGCATCGGCACGGATCACCTTGACGCCCATGTTCTCCTTGAACATGGCCATCACCTGGTCGCCTTCGTGCAGACGCAGCAGGCCGTTGTCGACGAATACGCAGGTCAGCTGGTCGCCGATGGCGCGGTGCAGCAGCGCGGCAACCACCGAGCTGTCGACGCCGCCAGACAGGCCCAGCAGGACGTTGGCCGAACCGACTTGCTCACGCACCTGGGCGATGGCGTCTTCGACGATGTTGGACGGGGTCCACAGGGCTTCGCAGCCGCAGATGTCCTGGATGAAGCGCGAGAGGATGCGACCGCCCTGCTTGGTGTGGGTCACTTCCGGGTGGAACTGCACGCCATAGTAGCCGCGGGCATCGTCGAACATGCCGGCGATCGGGCAGCTCGGGGTGCTGGCCAGCACGTGGAAGTCGCCCGGCATCTGGGTGACCTTGTCGCCGTGGCTCATCCACACGTCCAGGCCCAGCACGCCGTCAGCGTCGATATGATCTTCGATGCCGTCGAGCAGGCGGCTCTTGCCGACCACGTCGACGCGGGCGTAGCCGAACTCGCGCAGCTCGGAACCTTCGACCTTGCCGCCCAGTTGCTCGGCCATGGTCTGCATGCCGTAGCAGATGCCCAGCAGCGGTACGTTCAGGTCGAACACGGCCTGCGGCGCACGCGGGCTGTTGGCTTCGTGGACCGACTCGGGGCCACCGGCCAGGATGATGCCGCGCGGGTTGAAGGCGCGGATCGCTTCATCGTCCATGTCGAACGGGTGCAGTTCGCAGTAGACACCGATCTCGCGCACGCGGCGGGCGATCAGCTGGGTGTACTGGGAACCGAAATCGAGGATCAGGATTCGGTGAGCGTGAATGTCGAGGGCCATGACTCAATCTCGTCAGTGGAAATCGGAAACGACGCGGGGCTGTTCGTGACAGCCCCGCTCTCGGTTGTTGCTGAAGCCTCAGCCTACGCGGTAGTTAGGGGCTTCCTTGGTGATCTGCACGTCGTGCACGTGGGACTCGGCCATGCCGGCACCGGTGATGCGCACGAACTCCGGCTTGGTGCGCATCTCTTCGATGGTCGCGCTGCCGGTGTAGCCCATGGAGGAGCGCAGCCCGCCCATCAGCTGGTGGATGATCGCGGCCAGGGCACCCTTGTAGGGGACGCGGCCTTCGATACCTTCCGGAACCAGCTTCTCGGCACCGGCCGAGGAGTCCTGGAAGTAACGGTCCGAAGAACCCTGCGCCTGTGCCATGGCACCCAGCGAACCCATGCCGCGGTAAGCCTTGTACGAACGGCCCTGGAACAGCTCGACTTCACCCGGGGCTTCTTCGGTACCGGCGAACATCGAGCCCATCATCACGCACGAGGCGCCGGCAACGATGGCCTTGGACAGGTCACCGGAGAAACGGATACCGCCGTCGGCGATCAGTGGCACACCCGTGCCTTCCAGGGCAGCGGCGACGTTGGCGATGGCGCTGATCTGCGGCACGCCGACACCGGCGACGATACGGGTGGTGCAGATCGAGCCTGGGCCGATGCCGACCTTGACAGCATCGGCGCCAGCCTCGGCCAGGGCCTTGGCGGCGGCACCGGTAGCGATGTTGCCGCCGATCACCTGCACCTGCGGGTAGTTCTCCTTGACCCAGCGAACGCGGTCGATCACGCCTTTGGAGTGGCCGTGGGCGGTGTCGACCACCACCACGTCAACACCAGCGGCAACCAGGGCGGCTACGCGCTCGCCGGTGTCCTTGCCGGTGCCGACTGCAGCGCCGACGCGCAGGCGACCCTGGTCGTCCTTGCTGGCCAGTGGGTAGGCCTTGGCTTTTTCGATGTCCTTGACGGTCATCATGCCCTTGAGCGCGAACTTGTCGTCGACGATCAGGACTTTTTCCAGGCGGTGCTTGTGCAGCAGCTCGCGGACTTCGTTCTTGTCGGCGCCTTCACGGACGGTGACCAGACGCTCCTTGGGAGTCATCACGTCGCGTACCTTGGCTTCCAGACGCGTCTCGAAACGCACGTCGCGGGAGGTGACGATACCGACCAGGTCACCGTTTTCCAGCACCGGAACACCCGAGATGTTGTTCAGGCGGGTCAGGTCGAACAGGTCGCGCACGGTGGCGTCGGCATCGATGGTGATCGGATCCTTGACCACGCCAGCCTCGAACTTCTTGACCTTGCGTACTTCGCCGGCCTGCTGTTCGATGGTCATGTTCTTGTGGATGATGCCGATGCCGCCTTCCTGAGCCATGGCGATGGCCAGGCGTGCTTCGGTCACGGTATCCATGGCAGCGGAGACCAGTGGAATGTTCAGCTCGATGCCACGGGTCAAACGGGTCTTGAGACTGACTTCATTAGGTAGTACCTCGGAGTAACCAGGTACAAGGAGGATATC
Organism: Pseudomonas sp. NY15374; assembly: GCF_048068255.1. Lineage (NCBI taxonomy): Bacteria > Pseudomonadati > Pseudomonadota > Gammaproteobacteria > Pseudomonadales > Pseudomonadaceae > Pseudomonas > Pseudomonas sp. NY15374. The sequence goes on along the minus strand of NZ_JBLUPZ010000009.1, from coordinate 44,282 downwards.
GTCGAAGGTCAGGGCTTCTTGGCTGATACGCAGCATCGCGGGGGCTCCCGGGCGGGAAAAATGGAAGCGCGCCATTATACTCATCCATGGCGCGCCGCTCAATGCAAAAAAGGGGCCTTCGGTCCAGTTCCTGCCGCTCAGGCCACCTTCACCTGCACCACGGCGACCGGCTGATCCAGCCAGTCGGCGAAACTGTCGAGGAACGCCTGGGTAAACCCGGCCTCGCCCCAGTTGTTGAAGATGAACCCCAGGTTGGAAAAGGCACAGGGTTGCAGATAAAGAAAGCCGTTGATGTCGTCCTCGAAGCCGCACAGGGGGCAGGTGAAGTTGTCACTGACGCCGGGCATCCACTCTTCCAGGCTTTCGAACAGCGGCTCGCCGACCTCGCGCCGACACTCAGGGCACCCCGCTTCCTCGCGAAAACCGTCGGTGGGGGTATAGATGCAGCGCTTGAGCATCACCTCCAGGCCGTTGACCGGCTCGCCGAAGGGCAGTTTCTCGGGATGCAGCGCCACCTTGCGCGCGCCTTGGGCCAGGGCATGCCCCATGCGGTTGCCGGTGCGCCCGCAGGTGCTCAGTTGCTCCTCGACGATCTTCTCGCGCACCAGCCAGCGCAGGATCGCCCTGGCGCGGGCCTCGTGAACCGGAACGGTGGACTGCTTGGGGACGATGATGCTCTGGGTGTTCATGAACGGGACGGGCCTGAAAACTGCGGTAATCGCGTAATTCTACGCCCTGCTCAGCCGCTCAGGTAGCGACCGATCAGCGCCACCCCGCTGGCCAGCACCAGCCAGGTGACCAGCCGCACGAAGGCTTCGCGGGACAGTTTCAGGCTCAGGCGCCTGCCGACCCAAAGCCCTGCGAACATCACCGGCAGCAGGCAGGCTGCCAGCATCAACAGGCTGGCGTCGGCATAGACCCCGGCGATCAGGAACAGCGACAGGCGCACCAGGGTGCTGCAACTGATCAGCGCGCTCTGGGTGGCGCGTACCTGCTCCTTCACCTCCAGCCGGGCGCTCAAGTAGATCGCATAGAGGAAGCCACCGCTGCCGAACAGTGCACCGAACAGCCCGCCAATCGTGCCCATCGGCACCGCCCACAGCCCGGACAGCTTCGCCGGCCGCACCTTCACCGCCAGGCTGTAGATGGCATAGGCGGTAACGAACAGCCCCATCAGCAACAACAGCAGGTCGGATTTCAGGTGCAGCAGGAACACCACGCCCAAGGCACAACCCACTGCCATGCACGGCAGCAAACGCAGCAGTTCGCCGCGAACCACATCGCGGCGCGAGGGCAACAGGTTGCCGAAGGCGGCGACGAAGTCCAGCAGCACCAGCAGGGGGATGATCCGCGACAACGGCATGAAGTGGATCAGTACCGGGCCGGCCACCAAGGCGGTACCGAAGCCGGCGATGCCGAAGACGATGTAGGCGGCGGCGACGGCCAGCAGGATGGGGAGCCATTCCAATGGGGTGGCGGGGAGAAGTTCGAGCATCGTGCCGAGTCCTGAGGTAGTCCTTTGGGGGTGGGCTGGAAATACACTGGAGCTTACAGGATTTGACCTTGATAACCCCCCCACCCTGCCCCTTATCATGACCGGCATGATCAGAGACCCTTTCGAACGACTCGGCCTGGACCGCGAGGTCCTCACCGTCAGCCAGCTCAACGGCCGCGCCCGTGTGCTGCTCGAAGACGTGTTCCGCAGTGTCTGGGTGGAAGGCGAGATATCCAACCTCGCCCGCCCGGCCTCCGGCCACCTGTACTTCACCCTCAAGGACAGCGGCGCCCAGATCCGCTGCGCATTGTTCCGGCAGAACGCTGTCAGGGTCCGCCAGGCCCTGCGTGACGGCCTGGCGGTCAAGGTGCGCGGCAAGGTCTCGCTGTTCGAGGGGCGCGGTGATTACCAGTTGATCGTCGATACCGTCGAGCCCGCCGGTGACGGCGCCTTGCGCCTGGCCTTCGAAGCCTTGAAGGAAAAGCTCGGCAACGAAGGGCTGTTCAGTGCCGAACGCAAGCAGCCGCTGCCGGCTCACCCGCGACGCATCGGCATCGTCACCTCGCCCACCGGCGCGGTGATCCGCGACATCATCAGTGTATTCCGCCGCCGTGCACCGCAAGTCGAACTCAACCTGATCCCCACGGCGGTACAGGGGCGCGAAGCCATTGGCCAGATCGTGCGAGCCTTGCAGCGAGCCGACAGCCTCGGCTTCGATGCACTGATCCTCGCCCGTGGCGGCGGCTCGCTGGAAGACCTCTGGTGCTTCAACGAAGAAGCCGTCGCACGTGCCATTGCCGCCTGCGTGACCCCCGTCGTCAGTGCGGTGGGCCATGAGACCGACGTGTCGATCAGCGACTTCGTGGCCGACGTGCGCGCACCGACGCCTTCGGCGGCCGCCGAACTGCTCGCGCCTGACAACAGCGGCCTGCAACAGCGTCTCGACAGCCTGCAACGCCGCCTGCTGCTGCGCATGCAGCACCGCCTGAGCCACGATCGCCTGCGCCTGGAAGGCATGGCCCGTCGCCTGCGTCACCCCGGCGAACGCCTGCGCCAGCAGGCCCAACGCCTGGATGACCTGGACATGCGCTTGCGCCGCGCCTTCATGCTCGACATGAGCCAGCGCCAGCAACGCCTGGGCCGCCTCGACACGCGCCTGGCCGCGCAGCATCCCGGGCGCGCCCTCAAGCTACTCGGACAGCGCCTGGACAGCCTCGCCGAGCGCTTGCCGCGGGCCATGCGCGAAACGCTCAAGGACCGTCGCCAGCGCTTCCAGGCGCAATTGCAGACGCTGCAAGTGGTCAGCCCACTGGCCACCCTGGCCCGCGGCTACAGCATCCTGCTCGACGAGCGCGGCCAGGCCATCCGCAGCGCCACCCAGACCCGCAACGGCCAGCGCCTGACCGCACGCCTGAACGAAGGCGAACTGCAGGTCCGGGTCGAAGACAACCACCAGACTCCGGTCACCCTCTCCTTACTGGACTGACACATGCCCCGCCTGCTTGCCCCCCTGCTCGCACTCTGCGCCCTGCTGCTGGCCGCCACGGCCCAGGCCAGCTACATCACCCGCACCCTCAACAAGCCGGTCCCCGGCGGCGTGGCGGTGGTCGACCTCGGCCCTGCCGCCAGTGCACCGAGCGCGCGCTTCGACGGCAAGCCGGTGCTGGTGGTCAAGGAACAGGACACCTGGCTGGCCATCGTCGGTATCCCGCTGACGCAGAAACCCGGCGCAGCCACCCTCAGCCAAGGTTCTCGCACCCTGTCCTTCAACGTGGGCAGCAAGAAATACCCCGAGCAACACATCACCCTGAAGAACAAGCGCCAGGTCAATCCCGAGCCGGATGACCTCAAGCGCATCGACCGCGAGCTGGCCGAACAGGTCAAGGCCTACCGCAGCTTCAGCCCGGGCGTGCCGAGCAACCTGATCCTCGACAAGCCGGTCAACGGCCCACTGTCGAGCAAGTTCGGCGTGCGCCGCTTCTTCAATGGCGAAGAGCGCAACCCCCACGCCGGGCTGGACTTCGCCGTACCCGCCGGCACGCCGATCAAGACCCCGGCCAACGGCAAGGTGATCCTGGTTGGCGACTACTTCTTCAATGGCCGCACGGTGTTCGTCGACCATGGCCAGGGTTTCATCAGCATGTTCTGCCATATGTCCAAGGTCGATGTGCGACCGGGGCAGGTGCTGCGCCGCGGCGACGTGGTCGGCAAGGTCGGCTCCACGGGCCGGGCCACCGGGCCGCACATGCACTGGAACGTCAGCCTGAACGATGCTCGGGTGGACCCGGCGATCTTCATCGGGGCGTTCCAGCCCTGAGATCGGTGACAAGCCCGCTCACACCGGGGATTTCCTGTGGGAGCGGGCTTGTCCCGCGATGGCCGCGCCGCAGTCGCACCACCTTGCGCAGCAGCGAACCTCGGCACAATAAAAAATCAATAAAAACCAAGCTGCAGCCATAAAATCTCACTCAAATGCTTTTTTTAAGCATTCCTCTCAATTTTTTTTGAACACTTGCCATCCCCCACTTCCACTGGTTAGGGTTGAGGGCATGAAAACCTCGATCACCCTCATTCTGCTCCGCCAACACCGCAGCCTTTGCCTGGTCAGTGCACGACTACCTGGGTGAACCGCGTCGCCTCGCCTCTTCATCTCGTTATCGCTTGGCAGGCCCGATCAGGCCGCACATTAAAGGATTGCTCCAAATGTCCATGCTCAAAGATCCGTCGAAGAAATACCGCGCCTTCCCGACCATCGACCTGCCAGACCGTACCTGGCCATCGAAGGCCATCACCCAGGCACCAATCTGGTGCAGCTCCGACCTGCGTGACGGGAACCAGTCGCTGATCGAGCCGATGGACGCAGAGAAGAAGCTGCGTTTCTGGAAAACCCTGGTGCAGGTTGGCGTGAAAGAGATCGAGGCGTCGTTCCCGTCTGCCTCGCAGACTGACTTCGACTTCGTGCGTACCCTGATCGAAGATGGCCACATCCCCGACGACACCACCATCCAGGTACTGACCCAGGCCCGTGAAGACCTGATCGCCCGGACCTTCGAGTCCCTGCGCGGCGCGAAGAAAGCCATCGTGCACCTGTACAACGCCACCTGCCCGGCGTTCCGCCGCATCGTCTTCAACCAGGACAAGCAAGGCGTGAAGGACATCGCGGTGAACGCCGCCAAGCTGTTCGTCAAGTACGCCGCCCAGCAGCCCGAAACGCACTGGACCTTCCAGTACTCGCCAGAAACCTTCAGCGCCACCGAGCTTGAGTTCGCCAAGGAAGTGTGTGACGCGGTGATCGAGGTGTGGAACCCGACCCCTGAGCACAAGATCATCCTCAACCTGCCGGCCACCGTGGAAGTCGCCACGCCAAACGTCTACGCCGACCAGATCGAATGGTTCTGCCGCAACGTCAACCGCCGCGACAGCGTGATCATCAGCCTGCACACCCACAACGACCGTGGCACCGGCATCGCCGCCACCGAGCTGGGCCTGATGGCGGGTGCCGACCGCGCCGAAGGCTGCCTGTTCGGCAACGGTGAGCGTACCGGCAACGTCGACCTGGTCACGCTCGCGCTGAACCTCTACACCCAGGGTATCGACCCGCAACTGGACTTCTCCGACATCGACGGCGTGCGCAAGGTCGTCGAAGAGTGCAACCAGCTGCCGGTGCACCCACGCCATCCGTACGTTGGTGACCTGGTGCATACCGCTTTCTCCGGCTCGCACCAGGACGCCATCCGCAAGGGCTTCGCCAAGCAGCAGGACGGCGAGCTGTGGGAGGTGCCGTACCTGCCGATCGACCCGGCCGACATCGGCCGCAGCTACGAGGCGGTCATCCGCGTCAACAGCCAGTCCGGCAAGGGCGGTATCACCTACCTGCTCGAACAGGAATACGGCATCAGCCTGCCGCGCCGCATGCAGATCGAGTTCAGCCAGGTGGTTCAGGGCGAGACCGACCGTCTCGGCCTGGAAATGACTGCCCAGCAGATCTACAGCCTGTTGCACAAAGAGTATCTGCAGGCCAACGCCCCTTACGCCCTGGTCAGCCATCGTCTGCAGGAAGAGAACGGCAGCAGTGCCGTGGAAGTGGAAGTCGCCGGCGAAGGCGAGACCACCCTGCACTGGCGCGGCAAGGGCAACGGTGCCCTCGAAGCCCTGGTAGCTGGCCTGCCGATCGCGGTCGAGATCATGGACTACAACGAGCACGCCATCGGTGCAGGTACCAATGCCAAGGCCGCAGCCTACATCGAACTGCGTGTGGCCGGCGGTCGTCCGGTGCATGGCGTGGGTATCGATGAGAACATCACCACCGCAAGCTTCAAGGCACTGTTCAGCGCATTGAATCGCTCGCTGAGCCAGCAGGCCGCCAAGGCGGCGTAACCGCACGCGCAGCACACAGAGCCCGCATCGGTCGATGCGGGCTTTTTCATTTCATGGCGGGCCATGATGGAGGCAAAACCTGCACATAAAAAAAGGGGCGCCGACCAAGCGCCCCACAAGCCGTACAGAACACAACGAAATTCGTATCAGTCCAGCAGTGCCATCGCCTCGGCGCTGCAGGCTTCGATCCGCGCCCAGTCACCGTTCTTGATCCAGCTGCTGTCCAGCATCCAGGTCCCGCCCACGCACATCACATTCGGCAACGCCATGTAGTTGCGCGCGTTGGCCGGATTCACCCCGCCGGTGGGGCAGAAGCGGATATCGCCGAACGGGCCGCCGTAGGCCTTGATTGCTGCCACGCCGCCAACGATCTCGGCGGGGAACAGCTTGAAGCGACGATAGCCAAGTGCGTAGCCAGCCATGATTTCCGACGGCGTGCTGATTCCCGGCAGCAATGGAATATCACTCTGCACACCGGCTTCGAGCACCTCGCGGGTAATTCCCGGCGTCACCACGAATTGCGCACCCGCCGCTTCCACGGCCGCGAACATCGCAGGATCGAGCACGGTACCGGCACCGATGCACAGCTCAGGACGCTGCTCACGCAGCACCTGGATGGCCTTGAGGCCGTGCTGCGAACGCAGGGTCACCTCCAGGGTACGGATACCACCGGCTGCCAGGGCGTCGGCCAGCGGCAGGATGTCTTCCTCGCGGGCGATGGTGATCACCGGCAGGATGCGCGCCTTGCCGCAGATCTCATCGATCCGGGCGGCTTTCTCGGCCATCGAGAGCAAAGGTTGTGGGCGTTCAAGCGTGGTCATGACAGTGGATCCTTGGCTCATGGGCACCAGTAGATGTCCAGGGGGTCGTGAAGAAAGGCGCGAATGGGCATTTGCGTGAGGTCGTCGCCAGCCAGAGCGGCGCGCAGGGTAGCGAGTTTGCCTGGCCCCTGCACGGACAGAGCGATGAAAGCAGCGCTCGACAGCAGCGCACGGGTCATCGACAAGCGCTGGTGTGGCACGCTCGGTGCCAGCAGTGGCAGGCAGCGGCGCGCGCTCTTCGGATCGAGGCCCTCGGCCAGGTTCGGGCTGGCCGGGAACAGCGATGCGGTGTGGCCATCGTCGCCCATGCCCAACACCAGCACGTCGATCGGCGGCAGGTCGGCAAGCACCTGGTCGGCCTGTTGGGCCGCGGCGTCGAGGTTGTCGGCGCGCTGGTACAGGCCCATGAACCGCGCCTTGGCCGCCTCACCCTTGAGCAAGTGCCGGGCCAGCAGCCCAGCATTGCTGTCGGCATGCTCGACCGGCACCCAGCGCTCGTCGGCCAGCGACACGGTCACCTTCGACCAGTCGAGTTTTTCCAGGGCCAGTTGCTCGAGGAACGGTACCGGGCTACGCCCGCCAGATAGCACCACGCAGGCCTGGCCCTTGCTGGCGATGGCGGCGCGCAGGCGCTCGGCCACGTCACTGGCCAGCGTCGCGGCCAGGCGCTTGGCGTCTGTCAGCGCGTGAACCTTCACGGTCGCCGGCAGTTGCAGTTCAGATATCGCCATACCAGGCTCTCCCATCGCGTGTGATCAGTGCAATCGAGCTCATCGGGCCCCAGGATCCGGCCGCATACGGCTTGGGCGCGTCACCGGCGTTCTTCCAGCCGGCGATCAACTGGTCGCACCAGGTCCAGGCGTACTCGATCTCGTCCTTGCGCACGAACAGGTTCTGGTTGCCACGCATCACTTCGAGCAGCAAACGCTCGTAGGCATCCGGAATCCGCGCGCTGCGCCAGGTGTCGGAAAAATTCAGTTGCAGAGGGCCGCTGCGCAGTTGCATGCCCTTGTCCAGCCCCTGCTCCTTGGTCATCACCCGCAGCGAGATACCTTCGTCGGGCTGCAGACGGATGATCAGCTTGTTGCCGATCTGCAAACGCTGCTCCGGCGCGAAGATGTAGTGCGGCGTCTCCTTGAAGTGGATGACGATCTGCGACAGCTTCTGCGGCATGCGCTTGCCGGTACGCAGATAGAACGGCACGCCCGACCAACGCCAGTTGCGAATGTCGGCGCGCAGGGCGACGAAGGTTTCGGTGTCGCTCTGGGCGTTGGCGTTCTCTTCTTCCAGGTAGCCGGGCACCGGGGTGCCGTCGCTGTAGCCGGCGATGTACTGGCCGCGCACCACACGGGTGCTCAGCCCCTCGCCGGTGATCGGTGCCAGCGCCTTGAGCACCTTGACCTTCTCGTCGCGGATGCTGTCGGCCGACAGATCGCTGGGCGGGTCCATGGCGATCAGGCACAGCAACTGCAGCAAGTGGTTCTGGATCATGTCGCGCAGTTGGCCGGCCTTGTCGAAGTAGCCCCAGCGGCCTTCGATACCGACTTTCTCGGCAACGGTGATCTCCACGTGGGAGATGGAGTTCTGGTTCCACTGGGTTTCGAACAGGCTGTTGGCAAAGCGCAAGGCGATGAGGTTCTGTACCGTTTCCTTGCCCAGGTAGTGGTCGATGCGATAGACCCGGCTTTCGGGGAAGAAGCGCGCCACGGCGTCATTGACCCGACGCGACGACTCCAGGTCGTGCCCGATGGGTTTTTCCAGCACGACGCGCGTGCGCGATGCCAGGCCGGCCTTGTCGAGGTTTTCGCAGATGGCCCCGTAGACCGCCGCCGCAGTGGCGAAATAGGCGATCAGTGGCTGCCCTTCACCGGCCTGCTCGGCCAGGGCCTGGTAGCCTTCGGGCTGGACGAAGTCCAGGTGCAGGTAGTTCAGGCGGTCGAGAAACCGTTGCAGGGCCTGGGGTTCGATATCGGCCGCCGGCACGAAGCGGCGCAGCTGGGCTTCGATGTTCGCCAGGTGCTGCTCGGGAGTACCGGCTTCGCGGGCCAGGGCCAGCAGCCGGGTATCCGAATGCAGCAGGCCGGCGCGGTCCAGTTCGTAGAGGGCAGGAAACAGCTTGCGCAACGCCAGGTCGCCAAGGGCGCCAAAGAGGGCGAATGTGCAAGGTTCTACACTGATAGCAACCATGATGTTGGTTCTTTTATTAAAGTTGGCCTAGAAATACCGTTTTCGATGACAATTTTCAAGCGCGATGTAGTAAAAATAACAACATCTCGTACAGCGATTACAGACAAGTGGTATGACAATCCCACCATCAGTACGATAGACAACCGTGCAAAAAGCCGACTGTTCCCTCAGCCGGCCGTCTTTCCGACCCAAGGACATCCCATGGACCGTGTGCGAAACCTCCTGGAACAGATCCAGGGACGCCTCGACGAGCTGAACAAGGCCGAACGCAAAGTCGCCGAAGTCATCCTCCTCAACCCGCAGCAAGCCACCCGTTTCAGCATTGCCGCCCTGGCCCAGGCGGCCAAGGTCAGCGAACCGACCGTCAACCGCTTCTGCCGCTCGTTCGGCGTCAGCGGCTACCCCGAACTCAAGCTGCAACTGGCGCAGAGCCTGGCCAGTGGCGCCGCCTACGTGAGCCGCGCAGTGGAAGCCGACGACGATCCGGCGGCCTACACCCAGAAGATCTTCGCCAGCGCCATCGCCTCGCTCGACAGCGCCTGCCAGCAGATCGACCCGCAGCAGGTCAGCCGCGCCGTGGACATGATGATCCAGGCCCGGCAGATCCACTTCTTCGGCCTGGGCGCCTCGGCCCCGGTGGCCATGGACGCCCAGCACAAGTTCTTCCGCTTCAACCTGGCGGTGTCGGCGCATCCCGACGTGCTGATGCAGCGCATGCTGGCGTCGGTCGCGCACACCGGTGATCTGTTCGTGATCATTTCCTACACTGGGCGCACCCGCGAACTGGTCGAAGTGGCGAAGCAGGCCAGGGAAAACGGCGCCTCGGTGCTGGGTATCACGGCCGCCGGCTCGCCACTGGCCAAGGCCTGCAGCATGAGCCTGCACCTGCCGTTGCCGGAGGACACCGACATCTATATGCCGATGACCTCGCGCATCATCCAGTTGACGGTGCTCGATGTACTGGCGACCGGCATGACCCTGCGCCGCGGCTCGGATTTCCAGCCACACCTGCGCAAGATCAAGGAAAGCCTCAACGCCAGCCGCTACCCTGCCGAAGACAGCTGACTCAGGCGAGCCGATGCGCCTGCAGCCGCAACTGCGCGCGCTGCCCAGGCGCCAGGCTCAGGCCCTCGCCGCTGCCACTGGCAGCCTCGACGCAGACGAAGCCCTGGCTCTCGCGCCCGCTCACTCCCATCAATGGGCGATTACCCGGGTGCCAGACCACCGTGTCGTCGCTGTCGCTGGTGTCGATGCACAGGTCACGCCCCCAGGCCGAGTCATGCAACTGCACTTTCGGTGTACCGGGGTAGACCCTCTGACACCCCCCGTTGAGCGTGAGCACGCCGTCTTCACGGCAGGCCTGGCGGTTGAGGCGGTCGTAGCCGTCGATATCCTCAAGGCCTGACAAGGCAATCTGCGACACGTCGCTGATGCGCCAGAACGCGAGCAATGCGTGGCTCAGCTGGCAGGGTTCGCTGTCCTGGTGCTCCGTGCACAGGCGCAGTTCCATGCTCGAGCCCAGCCGGGCGTGCAAGTCGACCTGCCAGTCGCACAGGTCCAGGCGCCACTTGAGCGTGACGCCCTCCTCGTCCTCGCGGCTGTCGAGCAGCTTCCAGTCCAGCAAACGCCCCCAGCCGTGGGCCGGCCACAGGTCCTCGCTGGGATGACGGCCATACCAGGGCCAGCACACCGGCACGCCGCCACGGATCGCACCGACCTGTGGCCATTGCTCGGCGCACCACAACCAGGGTTTCTCGCCGCTCGGCTGAAAGTGCAGCAACTGTGCGCCCTGGCGGCTGAACACCGCCTGGCAGCGCGGGTGATCGATGATCAGGACATCGCGCTGCTGGTAACGCTCCCACTCGAAAACCGGCCGGGGCCGCTGCGAAGTGAAAAAGCGATGGAGCGGATGTTCAGACATGTTCAGAAAGCTCTTGTTGTTTGAGATAGCGCTGTCTTTACCCAAGCCCGAGATCCACTGAAGAACAGTGGATCTCGGGGTGTGGGGATGGATGGCGTAAATTTACAACAATTTTTCTCAGAATGACGACTGAATCTTCAAGCCTGCGACCAACGCGTTGTCGACATCGTCCACACCGCCCGGGCTCTTGATGTACTGCAGGTTCGGCCGCACGGTCAGCCAGTTGGTGACGTGGAAGCCGTAGTACAGCTCGGCGTTGTACTCGGTGCGCTGCAGCGGTACGAAGCCAGGGTTGTCGTAGTCATTGATACCGCTCTGGGCGTTGAGCAGCTCAGCGCGCTTCTTCACGTCGTCATTGACGTGAATGCGGGCGATGCCGAAGCCGATATCATCCTTGGGCCGTGCATCGAAGGCGCCCTTGTAGACCATCCCTACCTGCTGGTAATTGTCGACCACGTTGGTCGCCTTGTCGTGCACGGTGAAGTTGGCGAACAGGCTCAGGCCGCGGTTGGCATCGCCGTTGTGCGCGGTGACCTGCTGCTGGGCCACGACCCACCAGCCATGTTTGCTCGAGTGCGACTTGAAGGCTTGGCCAGTCAACGCCTGCGGGTTGCCGTTGATGTCGTCGTAGACGTCGTCGGCCTTGGCGGTGCTGTAGTAATAGCCCAGGCGGTATTCGCCCGGCAGGCCGTTGACCTTCGGCGACCAGACCATCTCCACCGGCAGGATGGCGCCCTTGGTCCCGCTGCCACTTAGCTTGAAGCCGTTGCCGGTCTCGAGGTTGGACGGGTTCTGCTCGTAGGCACCGACCTGGACGAAGAACTCCGGCGTGATGTTGTACTTCACCCGCAGCGCCCACTGGCTGACCGGCCAGTTGTACCAGATGCCACCCACCCAGTTACCCACCTGCGAACCGCAGAACGCCAGGTTCTGGAAGTCGCAAGGGAAGCTGTTGAAGTCCTCGCCTTCCCCGAAGCGGCCGACCTTCACGTCCAGCGCGCCGTCGAAGTACTTCTGCTTGACCCACATCTGCGTCAGGCGCCAGGTCTGGCCACGGCCCCAGACTTCCTGCACCGAGCTGAACTGCCCGGCGCGCGGGTCGCTGATGCGGTCGTTGGACAGGTTGCGACCGCTACGCTCGGTGATCGCCAGCTTGAACTCCGCATCGTGCCAGCCGAGGATCTTCTGCAGGTCCAGGTGCGCGCCGAGGGCGAACTGGTCGCTGTAGCGCGCGGTCTTGTCGTTGTTGTAGCCACCGTGCAGGTTACCGGCTACTTCACCGACGTAGTCGAGGGTGAAGTCATAGCCTTTTTCCAACAGCTCGGTGCGAGCCCCACCCCAGTCGCCAGTCATCCATTTCGACTCGCTGGAGAAAGCCTCGGCAGCATGCGCGCCATTGCTGCCAACGAGGGCGAGCAGGGTCAGCGAGCCTAGTGCCTTGATACGCTTGCGATGGTCCATCCCTTGTTTCCTCTTTTCTTGTTATCGATGGTTTGCTTGCTTCAACGTCCCTTGATACGTGTCACGTTGTCCTTGGCTGGAGCGTCCGCTGCAGGCAGGTCCAGGCGTTCGCCGCTGCTCGCGTCGAACAGCAGGACCCGCGCCGGATCGAACTGCAGGTTGAGGCTGTCGCCGACATTGCAGGCGACGTCCGGCGCCAACCGGCAGCAGACTTTGGTCTGGTTGAGGGTGACGAACACCAGCAGGTCCGGCCCGGTAGGTTCCAGGACCTGCACTTCTGCACGCACCGCCGGCAAGCCGTTGCCTTCGGCGCTACCGAGTGCGATCTGTTCAGGGCGCACGCCGAGGATCACTTCGCGGCCGTCCAGCGCTTCGCTGGCAGCGCCCAGGGGCAGTTCGCAGCGGGCCTGGCCGCTGTCGAGCAGGGCGAACAGGCGCCCGTCCTGCTTGCTGATGCGCACCGGGATGAAGTTCATCGGTGGCGAACCGATGAAGCTGGCGACGAACAGGTTGGCCGGATCGTTGTAGATCTTCTGGGGCGTACCGAACTGCTGGATGACGCCGTCCTTCATCACCGCGACCTTGTCACCCAGGGTCATGGCCTCGATCTGGTCGTGGGTCACGTACACCGTGGTGGTTTTCAGACGCTGGTGCATCAATTTCATTTCGGTGCGCATCTCGACCCGCAGCTTGGCGTCGAGGTTCGACAACGGCTCGTCGAACAGGTAGATCTTCGGCCTGCGCGCCAGCGCCCGGCCCATGGCCACGCGCTGTTGCTGGCCACCGGAGAGCTGGCCAGGCTTGCGATTGAGCAGGTGTTCGATCTGCAGCAGCTTGGCTACCCGCGCGACTTCTTCGTCGATCGCCGACTGCGGCATCTTGCGGATCTTCAGGCCGAACTCGATGTTCTCGCGCACGCTCATGGTCGGGTACAGCGCGTAGGACTGGAACACCATGGCGATGTCACGATCCTTCGGGCTCATGCCGGAGACGTCCTGATCATCGATCAGGATCGCCCCACCGGTGATGTTCTCGAGGCCGGCGATGCAGTTCATCAAGGTGGACTTGCCGCAGCCGGAAGGGCCGACCAGGATCAGGAACTCGCCATCCTTGATGGCCAGCTGGATATCCTTGAGGGTGTCCGGCAAGCCGGTGCCGTAGGTCTTGTTTACATTGCGAAGTTCGAGCGTTGCCATGACTTACCCCTTGACTGCGCCGGCGGTCAGCCCACGCACGAAATACTTGCCTGCGACCACATAGACCAGCAGGGTTGGCAGTGCGGCGATCATTGCCGCGGCCATGTCGACGTTGTATTCCTTGGCACCGGTGCTGGTGTTGACCAGGTTGTTCAGGGCCACGGTGATCGGTTGCGAATCGCCGCTGGAGAACACCACGCCGAACAGGAAGTCGTTCCAGATCTGGGTGAACTGCCAGATCAGACAGACCATGATGATCGGCGTCGACATCGGCAGGATGATGCGGCGAAAGATGGTGAAGAACCCGGCACCATCCAGGCGTGCCGCCTTGACCAGTGCCTCGGGAATGCTCACGTAGTAGTTGCGGAAGAACAGCGTGGTGAAGGCCAGACCATAGACCACGTGCACCAGCACCAGCCCCGAGGTGGTGCTGGCAAGTCCCAGCTTGCCGAGAGTGAACGAAGCCGGCAGCAGCACGGTCTGGAAGGGCAGGAAGCAGCCGAACAGCAGCAGACCGAAGAACAGTTGCGAGCCACGGAAGCGCCACATCGACAGCACGTAGCCGTTCAGCGCGCCGATGGCCGTGGAGATCAGCACCGCCGGCACGGTGATCAGGATCGAGTTCCAGAAGTAGCCGCTGACCGTGGCCCAGGCCTTGACCCAGCCAATCGTGGTGAACAGCTCGGGCCAGCTCAACAGGTTGCCGGTGCTGATGTCTTCCGGGGTCTTGAAGCTGGTCAGCAGCATCACTACCAGCGGCACCAGGTAGAGCAGCACCGCCAGCAGCAGCACGGCGTGGATGGCGATGCGGCCCAGGCTGAGGGCCGGTTTGTCGAGGTTAGTGGTCATTGCGTTTGGTCCTCAGCTCGGAATACAGGTAAGGCACGAGGATCGCGAGGATCGCGCCGAGCATCAGGATCGCGCTGGCAGAACCCATGCCCATCTGCCCGCGGCTGAAGGTGAACGAATACATGAACATCGCTGGCAGGTCCGAGGAATAGCCAGGGCCACCGGCGGTCATCGCGGCCACCAGGTCGAAGCTCTTGATGGCGATGTGCGAGAGGATCATCAGCGAGCTGAAGAACACCGGGCGCAGGCTTGGCAGCACCACGGTCCAGTAGATGCGCGGCATGCTCGCGCCGTCGATTTGCGCAGCACGGATGATCGACTGGTCGACACCGCGCAGCCCGGCAAGGAACATCGCCATGATGAAGCCCGAGGCCTGCCACACGGCGGCGATCACCAGGCAGTAGACGACCCGGTCCGGATCGATCAGCCAGTCGAGACGAAAACCCTCCCAGCCCCAGTCGCGCAGCAGCTTGTCCAGGCCCATGCCGGGGTTGAGCAGCCACTTCCAGGCGGTACCGGTCACGATCATCGACAGTGCCATGGGGTACAGGTAGATGGTGCGGATCACCCCTTCGCGGCGGATGCGCTGGTCGAGGAACACCGCCAGCAGCACGCCGATCACCAGGGTGATGCCGATGAACATCCCGCCGAACACCAGCAGGTTCTTGCTCGCCACCCACCAGCGGTCGTTGTCGAACAGCCGCGCGTACTGGGCCAGGCCCGCCCATTTGTAGGTGGGCAGGAAGGTCGAGGTGGTGAACGACAGGACGAAGGTCCAGAGGATGTAGCCGTAGAAGCCCACCAGCACGATGAACATGCTCGGCGCCAGCACCAGTTTCGGTAGCCAGCGCTGGAGCGCGTCCAGGGGTGAGGTCCGCAGTTGGGCGGTGGTCGTAGTCATGATTTCAGATACCGGAACGAGGGCGGTGCTGCGCACCGCATCGCGGGACAAGCCCGCTCCCACAAAGACCTGGCCCACCCACAGGTTCAGCGCATGGCGCCAAACCTGTGGGAGCGGGCTTGTCCCGCGATTGGGCCGTTATTGGGCAGCCTTGACCGCTGCGTTGAGCTTCTTCGCCGCATCGGCCGGATCGGCCTTCGGATCGTTGATGTAGTTGGTCACCACATCGAAGAACGCCCCCTGCACGGCGAGCGTGGTCGCCATGTTGTGCGCCATGCTCGGTTGCAGTCCACCCGACTTGGCGTCGGCCAGGAAGTCCTTGGCAGCGGTCTGGGCGCAACTGTCGAAGCCATACTTGCTCATGTCGGCCAGCATGTCGTTGCGCACCGGGATCGAGCCCTTGTTGATGCTGAAGGTCTTCTGGAAGTCTTCACCCAGTACACGCTTGGCGATGTCCTGCTGACCTGCCGTGGTGCCTTCGTTCTTCTGCTTGAACACCGCCAGCGAGTCGATGTTGTACAGGAAGCCCTTTTCGGTACCGGGGAAGGGTACGCACTGGTAGTCCTTGCCCGCGGTCTTCTTGGCCAGGGTCCACTCGCTCTTGGCCCAGTCGCCCATGATCTGCATGCCGGCCTTGCCGTTGATGACCTTCGCGGCCTCGAGGTTCCAGTCCTGGCCCTTGCCGTCAGGGTCCATGTAGGTGGCGACCTTCTTGAGCTCGGTCAGCGCCTTGACCATCTCCGGGCCGGTCAGGGCTTTTTCGTCGAGGTCGACCAGGGCCTTCTTGTAGCCCTCCACCCCCATCACCGCCAGCACCACGTTCTCGAACACGGTGCTGTCCTGCCACGGCTGGCCACCGTGGGCCAGGGGGATGAAGCCTGCGGCCTTGAGCTTGTCGGCTGCGGCGTAGAATTCGTCGAGGGTGGTCGGCGCCTTGTCGATGCCGGCCTTCTTGAACACCTCGGGGTTGATCCACAGCCAGTTGATGCGGTGGATGTTCACCGGCACGGCGACGTAGTCACCTTCGTACTTGACGGTGTCGGCGACTTTCTTGTCGAGCAGGCTGTCCCACTTCTCCTGCTTGGCGACGTCCTTGAGCACATCGCTGTCGAGCAGGCCGGTGGCGGCCCAGTCCTGGATATCGGGGCCCTTGATCTGGGCGACGCCTGGCGGGTTGCCGGCGACGGCGCGGCTCTTGAGCACGGTCATCGCGGTGGAACCACCGCCACCGGCCACAGCGCCGTCCTTCCAGGTGAAGCCGTCTTTCTCGACTTGGGCCTTGAGGACGTCGACGGCAGCTTTCTCGCCGCCGGAGGTCCACCAGTGCACCACCTCGACGCTGCCTTTGGATTCGGCGGCGAAGGCGCTGAGGGGCATGAGCGAGGCGAGGGAAATAGCGGCGGCGAGGCGCAGAGTGGAATTCATCGGTATACCTTTCTTGTTGTTATGCGGTGCAAGTCGTTCGCTTGCGTTGCATGGAGTCTAATGAGCGCGCAGACCAGGGCAGGTAACGAAGCGATGCGCGAATGTCATCACTTGGTTACATTGCCCAGGGCCAGCGCAGTGGCCAGGCTGGGTGCCAACGGCAGGCGCGGCAGGAGCACCGCCTGGTAGGCGTGGTAAAGATCGGGCTTGCCGCCCCAGATGCTTGCGCCAGGGCGGTTCTGCGGGTCCAGCTCATGGTGCCAGCTGCCGTGGACGCGATCGATGAAATGGCTGTCGATGAAGTCCCAGAAACGCCGGTACCACTGCTCGTATTCACCTTCCCCGGTACGACGCAACAACGCTGCAGCCGTCGCACAGGCTTCGGCGTGGGTCCAGTGCAAACGCGCCCGCACTACTGGCCGGTTCTGCCAATCGAGGGTGTAGACGATGCCCGGCGCGCCATCGGCGTGCCAGGCGTGACGACAGGCATTGGCGAACAGCCCCCGCGCGTCGTCCAGTAGCCACTGCGGGACAGGCAGGCCGGCACGCTGGCGCGCGGCCTCCAGGTGCAGAACCAGGCGTGCCCACTCGAAGGCATGGCCGGGTGTGGTGCCGTAGGGGCGAAAGCCGTCGGTGGGGTTGTCGTAGTTGTAGTCGTGCAGTGCCTGCCACTGCACGTCGAAATGCTCGATGACACCGAAGCCGTTAGCCGCGGCATGGGTATGGATGATCCGCTCGACGATGCGCAGGGCGCGGTCGAGCCAGTGCGTGTGGCCGGTGACATCGGCCAGGGCGAGGAAGGCCTCGGTGGCGTGCATGTTGCTGTTGGCGCCACGGTAGGCTTCCGGCTGCGTCCAGTCATGGGCGAAGGACTCGCGCAGGGCGCCCTCTTCCTCGCTCCAGAAACGCGTCTCGATGACCGCGGTGGCCGCCCCGAGCAATTGCTCGGCGCCAGGTGCGCCAGCGACCACCGCGGAACTGGCGGCCAAGGCGACGAAGGCATGCAGGTAGGCGGTCTTGCCGGTATCGCCCTCGCCATCGGCGCGGGCGAACCAGCCATCATCCCGCGCATCGCGCAGCGATCCTGCGAGCAGTGCCGCGACACCGTGCTCCACCAGCGGCAGGCAGCCAGGGATGCCCTGCACATGCGCCATGGCGAAGCAATGGGTCATGCGCGCAGTGTGCAGGGTTTCGGCGATTGCGCCGTCGGGCAGTCGGCCCTGGGCATCGAGGCTGCCAAAACCGCCAGGCAGGCGCGAGGCCTTGGCGAAGGTCACCAGGCGCTGGCCCTCGGCGACCAGCCAGGCGTTGTGAACCGGGGAGTCGAGCCAACTGCAGAAAGGGAAATCGACGCTGTCCATCACCTGCTCAATCCTTGCCAGGGACAGGCCGGGTGCCTGTCGTCAGCGAATTCTAGCCAGCCGTCCCGGCGGGCATGTCACGAAGGCCTGTGTGAATGTCACCGTCCCGTGACAATTTCAGTGGCCTCATCGCGGGACAAGCCCGCTCCTACAGGTACCTGTGGGAGCGGGCTTGTCCCGCGATAGGGCCGGCCCTATCAATCGATATTCCGGGGCAGGAACAAGGTCACTCTTAACCCACCCTCACGCAGGTTCAACAAACTCACCTCCCCGCCATGGCTGTGGGCGATGTTACGCGCAATCCCCAGCCCCAGCCCATACCCCTGCTGCTGCCCCGCCAGGCGGAAATGCGGCTCGAACACCTGCTCCAGGCGCTGCTCCGGCACGCCGGGGCCCTGGTCGTCGACCTGCAGCACGAAGGCCTCGGCGTTGTCGATGATGCGCAGGTGCGCACGCTCGCCGTACTTGATGGCGTTATCGATCAGGTTGCCGATGCAGCGCCGCAACGCCAGTGGCTTGCCCGGATAAGGCGCCAGCACACGCCCTTCGACCGTGATTCGACCATCACGCAGGTAGGGTTCGGCGAGGATTTCCAGCACCTGGTTGAGGTCGATCGGTTCGATGTTCTCGTGGATGTCGGTATCCTTCACGCACTGCAAAGCGCCCTTGACCAGCAGCTCCAGCTCGTCGAGATCGCGGCTGAACTTCGCTTGCAGGTGCTCGTCTTCGAGCAGTTCCACCCGCAGGCGCAGGCGGGTAATCGGCGTGCGCAGGTCGTGGGAGATGGCGCTGAACAGCTGCGAGCGTTCGGTCAGGTAGCGGCTGATACGCTCACGCATGGCATTGAAAGCGCGCCCTACCTCGACCACCTCGCTGCCGCCACCTTCGGCCACCGGCGGCACGTCCGCCCCCAGTGACATCTCCCGCGCTGCCCGCGCCAGGCGCTTGAGCGGCCAGCTCTGCCAGTGCACCAGCAAGCCGATGAACAACAGCAGCAACAGGGTGGTGAGGGCGATGAAGCCGATCTGCTGGCGCGGCAGGCGCTCGGGTTCAAGACCGGTATAGGGCTCGGGCAACAGCGAGGCGATGTACAGCCACTCGCCTTCGTCCAGGCGGATCTGGGTGACCAGCACCGGCGGATTGAGCGGTTCGAGGGTCAACGCGTAGTGGGCCCAGGAGCGCGGCAGTTCGTCGAGCTTCAGGCCGCTGTTGAAGATGCGCAGGTCGTCGGGGCTGACGAACTCGACGGAGATTTCCATCTGCTGCCCCAGGCGTTCGTGCAGCACATGCTGGAACACCTCGATCACCGCTTGCTTGCGCGGGGTGATGGGCAGCACCGGCATGTCCAGCGGCTTTTCGTTGAGCGAGACGAAAAAGCGCGTACCGCCCATGCTGCGCAGCTGATCGAGCACCATCGGCCGGTAGGCGACCGGCAGGGAGCGGAAGTAGCTGACGCTGGCGCTCATCGAGTGCGCAAGGCTGCTGGCGCTGGCGCGCAGGCCCTGCAACTGGCTGGCCCGCAACTGGGCGACCCAGATCACGCTCGACAACCCCTGGGCGATCAGCACCACCAGCAAGGTGAGCAGCAGCATGCGCCCCAGCAACGAACGCGGCAGCAGGCGCCAGCGGCGCTCGACAGCCTGCTCAGCCGGCACAGCTGACATTCGCGGCAAGCAGGTAGCCGCTGCCGCGCACGGTGCGGATCAGCCGCGGCGGCTTGTCGGTGTCACGCAGGCGCTGGCGCAGGCGGCTCACCGCCATGTCGACGATGCGGTCCAGCGGCATCGGCTCACGCCCGCGGGTGGCATTGCCAATGGTGTCGCGGTCGAGGATCTGCTGGGGATGGTCGAGAAACAGCTTGAGCAGGGCGAAGTCGGCACCGGAGAGAATCACTTCTTCGCCATCGCGGTGGAACAGACGATGGCTGACCGTATCCAGGCGCCAGTCTTCGAAGGTAAGCACCGCGCTGGCAGGGGTGGCCGTGGTGAAGTCGCAGCGACGCAGCAGGGCCTTGATTCGCGCCTGCAGTTCGCGCGGGCTGAAGGGTTTGCCCAGGTAATCGTCGGCGCCCAGTTCCAGGCCGATGACACGGTCGGCTTCATCGGAGCTGGCGGTGAGCATGATGATCGGCACCCGCGACTGGCGCGGGTGCTGGCGCACCCAGCGGCACAGGCTGAAGCCGTCCTCGTCGGGCAGCATCACGTCGAGGATCACCAGGTCGTAGTTGCCGGCATCCAGCGCGCGGCGAAAGCCCTGGCCGTCGGGTTCGGCATGGACCTGGAGGCCGGAGCGGCTGAGGTAGGTCTGCAGCAACTCGCGAATGTCCTGATCGTCGTCGACCATCAGGATGGTTTTACCGGCAGTGCTCACAATGAATTCCCTTTGGTCGTTACAGGTCTTGATGCCTGTTGTGGCGACATTCTATCGGTGTCGAGGCCATTCGCGGGCAAGCCCGCTCCCACAGTGCCTTGTGGAAACGGGCTTGTCCGCGAATGGCAGCACAACCGACCTTCAGTGGTCCAGCATCTGCTGCAAGGCCACACCGGCTCCGAGCAACCCGGAAAACTCCGCCGTCACCAGCCACACCGGCACACCCGGGAAGTAGCCGCTCATGCAGCCCTTGTCGGCAAAGCTTGTCGCGAAACCGCTGCGCAGGAACAGCTCGGCGAAGCGCGGCACCACACCGCCAACAATATAGACCCCACCGCGCGCGCCCAGGGTCAGCACATTGTTACCCGCTACACGCCCGAGAAAGCGTGAGAACTGTTCGATCACCGCCAGGGCCTGCGGTTCGCCGCCCAGCGCAGCATCGGTGATCTGCGCAGGGGTCTTGTGACGGGGTATAGCGCCATCCAGCGCGCAGATCGCCTGGTACAGCCGCACCAGCCCACCACCACTGAGCACGGTCTCGGCGCTGACATGGCCGATCTGGCTGTGGATCTGCTGGTGGATCGCCGCCTCACGGGCATTGCCCACCGGCAGGTCGACATGCCCGCCCTCGCCCGGCAGCGCCATCCAGTGCTGCTCGCCAAGGCTGAGCAAGGTGCCGACGCCAAGGCCGGTACCCGCACCGATGACCAGCGCCGGGCGCGCGGCGTCCGCCTGACCGGGGCACACCTCGACGAACTCGCCAGGCTTGAGGCGGGTCATGCCCAGCGCCATGGCGGAAAAGTCGTTGATCAGCGACAGGCGCTCGACCTGCAGGACCTTGCAGAAGGCCGAGCGGCTCAGGCGCCAGTGATTGTTGGTGAAGCGAAATTCGTCACCATCGACAGGGCCGGCCACCGACAGGCACACGTCCGAGACGTCGCCACGTTCGAGGCCCTGGTCCTTGAGGTAGGCCTCGATAGCCTGCTCGGGGCTGGAATAGTCCGCCGTCGCCAGCACCTGCACCGCGTGCAGGTCATTGTCACGCCACAGGGCAAAGCGGGCGTTGGTACCGCCGATGTCACCGACCAGCGAGGCCTTCATTTGAAACGCTCCAGGGCAGAGGTAAAGGCGCTGGCGCCCTGCTCTGCCGGGCTGAACGCGACGCGCATGAAGCCGAACAGCTCGCGCCCGCACCCCAGGTCATTACCCTGGGGTGCATCAGGCTGATCGCGACTGGCCAGTTCCTCGGCCGACACCATCAGTTGCAGCGTGCCTTCGACACCGTCGACGCGCACGATATCACCATCGCGCACCCGTGCCAGCGGGCCACCGTCATAGGCTTCGGGGCACACGTGGATCGCCGCCGGGATCTTGCCCGAAGCACCGGACATGCGTCCGTCGGTGACCAGCGCGACCTTGTAGCCGCGGTCCTGCAGCACACCGAGGAACGGCGTGAGCTTGTGCAGCTCGGGCATGCCGTTGCAGCGTGGGCCCTGGAAGCGCACCACGGCGACGAAATCGCGCTCCAATTCGCCAGCCTTGAAGGCATCGGCCAGCGACTGCTGATCGTGGAACACTCGCGCCGGAGCCTCGACCACCTGGTGTTCCGGCGCCACGGCAGAGACTTTCATCACCCCGCGCCCCAGGTTGCCTTCCATCACCCGCAACCCGCCCTCGGCCGAGAATGGCCGGGCGACCGGGCGCAGGATGCTTTCGTCCAGGCTGTGCTGCGGCCCCTCGCGCCACACCAGCTTGCCGTCGTCGAGGAACGGTTCTTGGGTGTAGCGACGCAGACCATGGCCGGCCACGGTATTGACGTCCTCGTGCAGCAGCCCGGCGTCGAGCAGTTCGCGGATCAGGAAGCTCATGCCGCCTGCGGCCTGGAAGTGGTTGATGTCGGCCTTGCCGTTGGGATAGACGTGAGACAGCGTCGGCACCACCTCGGAGAGGTCGGCCATGTCCTGCCAGGTCAGCTGGATCCCGGCAGCCTGGGCAATCGCCGGGATATGCAGGGTGTGGTTGGTCGAGCCGCCGGTGGCGTGCAGAGCGACGATGGAATTGACCAGCGCCTTCTCGTCGACGATCTCGCCCAACGGCATGAAGCTGCCGCTGGCCTTGGTCATGCGCGTGACCTGCTGCGCCGCCTCGGCGGTCAGCGCATCGCGCAATGGAGTGTAGGGGTTGACGAACGAGGCGCCCGGCAGGTGCAGGCCCATGACTTCCATCACCAGCTGGTTGGTGTTGGCTGTCCCATAGAAGGTGCAGGTGCCGGGGCTGTGGTAGGACTTCATCTCCGACTCCAGCAACTCCTCGCGGCTGGCCTTGCCCTCGGCGTAGCGCTGGCGCACGTCGGCCTTTTCCTTGTTGGAGATGCCCGAAGGCATCGGCCCGCCAGGCACGAAGATGGTCGGCAGGTGGCCGAAACGCAACGCACCCATCATCAGGCCGGGCACGATCTTGTCGCAGATGCCCAGCATCAGCGCGGCATCGAACATGTTGTGCGACAGGGCGATGGCCGTGGACATGGCGATCACTTCGCGGCTGGCGATCGCCAGCTCCATGCCAGGTTCACCCTGGGTCACGCCATCGCACATGGCCGGTACGCCACCGGCGAACTGGCCGACCGAGCCGATATCGCGCAGCGCCTGTTTGATCTGTTCGGGGAAGTGCTGGTACGGCTGGTGCGCCGAGAGCATGTCGTTGTAGGCAGAGACGATGGCCACGTTGGCAGCGTTCATCATCCGCAGGCTGTGCTTGTCCTGGCTGCCGCAACCGGCCACGCCGTGGGCGAAGTTGGCGCACTGCAGGCTGGCGCGCATCGGGCCGTCGCTGGCCGCGCCGCGAATGAGCTCAAGGTAGCGTTCACGGGTGGCACGGCTGCGTTCGGTCAGCCTTGCGGTGACCTCAAGGATGCGCGGATGCATGTACTGGACTCCAGGCTATGTGTAAGGGCGACCTGAACCGGCATTTCCACTCCAAACGATTGCGACCTAGGCTCAAGGCAGGGGCCGGAAAGGTCGTTGGCGTGGAAGGCTCGATCACTCGTTGTAGGTTTACCAAAATATTGCCACTAAAAATGCTTGTTTTCTATCTTGGAGTGAATAATCTTGTAATTCCAATAACAAAACCGTTTCAGTGAAGCCTCATCCCATTTTGTGCCACAGGCTTCACCCGAACTGCCAGAGGTAATGCCAATGACCCTTCGCATCGCGATCAACGGATTCGGCCGCATCGGACGCAACGTCCTGCGCGCACTCTATACCCAAGGCTACCGCCAGGACCTGCAGGTCGTCGCCATCAACGACCTGGGCGACAGCGCGATGAATGCCCACCTGCTCAAGTACGACAGCGTACATGGCACCTTCGATGCCACCGTCGAGGCCGATCATGAAAGCCTGACGGTCAACGGCGATCGCATCGCCGTCAGCGCCATCCGCAACCCCGCCGAACTGCCCTGGAAAGCCGAAGCCATCGATGTGGTGTTCGAATGCACCGGGCTGTTCACCGACCGCGCCAAGGCCGCGGCCCACATCACGGCTGGCGCCGGCAAGGTGATCATCTCGGCGCCGGCCAAGGGCGCCGATGCTACCGTGGTGTATGGCGTCAACCACGACGTGCTGCGCGCCTCGCACCAAGTCATCTCCAACGCCTCGTGCACCACCAACTGCCTGGCGCCGATCGCCCAGGTGCTGCAGCGTGAGTTCGGCATCGAGCAGGGGCTGATGACCACCATCCACGCCTACACCAACGACCAGGTGCTGACCGACGTCTACCACAGCGACCCCTACCGGGCCCGCTCGGCCACTCAATCGATGATCCCGAGCAAGACTGGCGCCGCCGAAGCCGTGGGCCTGGTGCTGCCGGAACTGGCCGGCAAGCTCACCGGCATGGCGGTACGGGTGCCGGTGATCAACGTGTCGCTGGTCGACCTGACCGTCAACCTCAAGCGCGAAGCCAGTGCCGACGAGGTCAACCGCTTGTTCCTCGAAGCCAGCCGCCATTCCCGCGTGCTCGGCTACAACAGCCTGCCGCTGGTGTCATGCGACTTCAACCACAACCCGCTGTCGTCGATCTTCGACGCCAACCACACCCGCGCCAACGGCCGCATGCTCAAGGTGCTGGCCTGGTACGACAACGAGTGGGGCTTCTCCAACCGCATGCTGGACAACTGCCTGGCGCTGTTCCGGGCACAATGAAAAAGTCCTTGGGGCTGCCTGGCGGCCCCACCTTTACCCCTTCATGACATTTCTCTGCTTGACCTGACGCACGGATGATAAGCATTATCATTCACCCCTCATCGGCCAGGTTTCCCCGTGAGTCAGTCCCGGTTCAACTCAGTCTTCCTCACCCAACGCCTCACCCTGCTGCGCACCTTGCAGCGCATGGTCGGCAACCCCAGCACGGCGGAAGACCTGCTGCAGGAAACCTACCTGCGGGTTACCCGTGCGCTGGGCGAGCGCCCTATCGAACACCTCGAACCCTTCGTGTTCCAGACCGCCCGCAACCTTGCCCTCGACCACTTGCGCGCGCGCCGCGTGCAGTCACGCACACTGGTCGACGACGTGCCCGAGCAAGTGCTGCACAATGTCGCCGCGCCGCTGGGCAACAGCGAGGATGCGGTGCATGCCGAGCAACTGCTCAAGCGCCTGAGCGTCAGCCTCGGCCAGCTCACCGCACGCCAGCAGCGCATCTTCATCCTCAGCCGCCTGCACGGTGCCAGCTACCTGGAAATCGCCGAGCAGTTGCAAGTCTCGGCCAGCACCGTACAGAAAGAACTGAAGCTGATCATGGCGATCTGCATGGGTGTAGCCGACCGCCTCAAGTGAGCGACCGCTCGCCACCTGGGCAGGTGCTGGCTCTTGCCATGCCTGTCCACAGCGCCGATCATCTGCAAAAAACGCCATGCAAGGATCCCCCGTGAGCAACCCTGCCCCTCGCCCATCGCCCGCCGAGCCAGATGCCCGCGCCCGTGCCATGGACGAAGCGCAGGACTGGTTGATCCGCCTGCAATGCCCCACCGAGCAGGACACCCAGGACTTCGAAGCCTGGCTGGGCGCTGCCGAGCAGAACGCCGAAGCCTATGTCGAAGCCGAGGCGCTGTGGAATGGCGCCGCCCTGCGCCATCTGGCGGGCGATCTGCACCAACAGCGCCGCACCTCGCTGCGCGGACGCCTGCGCCGCCACTGGAAACCCCTGGCCACCGCAGCCGTGCTGCTGGTCGGGCTGTTCACCTTCGGCAACCTGCCGGTGCGCCTGCAGGCCGATCACCTGACCGTGGTCGGCGAACGCCAGCGCCTGCAACTGGACGATGGCGCCAAGGTGCTGCTCAACACCAACTCGGCCTTTGCCAGCGACCAGCGCGACGGGCGCCAGGTTGCACGGCTGTTGCAGGGCGAGGCCTATTTCGAAGTGCCCGGCGGCAACCAGCCACCGCTTGAAGTCCAGGCCGGCCCCTTGCGTGCGCAGGTGCGCGACACCAACTTCGCCGTACGCTACCTCGATGGCCAGGCGCAGGTACGTGTGCAGCGCGGCGACGTCGACCTGCAGGCCGCCAGCGACCAGCGCATCCGCCTGAGCGCCGGAGACAGCATCAGCGTCGGGCCAGACGGTTTCGGTCAGCGCCAGCGCGCCGACCTGCACAAGGAACTGGCCTGGATCGATGGCCGCCTGGTGTTCGAGAACTGCCCGTTGAGCCAAGTACTCGCCGAACTGCGCCGCTACTACCCGGGCTGGATCATCAACCGCAACGACCATCTGGAACAGGTGGCCGTTACCGGCAACTACCGCCTGGACCAGCCTCTGGAGACCCTGCGAGCCCTGGCCCATATCACCTCGGCGCAGTTGCACGAATACCCGGCGGTGGTGATTCTCAACTGAGTGACGCCGCTCCCAAAGGGGGTGGGCAGGCCTGTGATTTTTGAGCAAGACAGTTGCTCCCACCAATTATTTTTACGCGACTCCCATCCCAAGCCCGTCTCGTTATAGCCAATGCAATTGATTCTTGTTCGAAAACAAGAACTGCACTCACCTATAACAGTTCGCGCGACAGGGAGCGCTTCCGATGTCCTCAGGTCCAACCCGCCCATCCCCCTCTTCCCGACGCATGGGACAACTGTCCCTGCTGACCCTGGCCCTGCTGGCCAGCGGCGCCTGCAGCCTGCCGGCGCTGGCCGCAGAGCCGGCCCAGGCCGCCAGCCCGCGGATGGGCGACTATCGCTTCGCCATCGCCCAGCAGCCACTGGTATCGGCGATCAACGCGTTCAGTGAAGTCACCGGCTGGCAGGTCGGCTTCTCCGCCGATCTGGCCGAGGGCGTGGCTTCGCCGGGCGTGCAAGGGGCACTGGCGCCGGAAGCGGCACTGCAGAAACTGCTGCACGGCACAGGCCTGGGCTTTCGCAAGATCGGCAACGGCAACGTCGTGCTCGAGCGCCAGACCGCAGGCAACGCCATTGCCCTGCAACAGCTGACCGTCAGCGCCACCCGCAGCGCCCAGGACGTGAGTCAGGTACCGAGCACCGTCAGTGTGCAGACCCGCGAGCAACTGGACCGCCAGAACGTCAACGACATCAAGCAACTGGTGCGCTACGAGCCGGGTGTCTCGGTTGGCGGTGTCGGCCAGCGCAGCGGCCTGAACGGCTACAACATCCGTGGCATCGACGGAGAGCGAATCCTCACCCAGGTCGATGGCGTATCGATCCCCGACAGCTTCTTCTACGGCCCCTACGCCCAGACCCAGCGCAACTACGTCGACCCCGAAATCGTCAAGCGCGTCGAGATCCTGCGTGGTCCGGCCTCGGTGCTGTACGGCAGCAACGCCATCGGCGGCGCGGTGAGCTACTACACCCTCGACCCGGACGACATCATCAAGCCTGGCAAGGACGTGGGCGCGCGCCTGAAGACCGGCTACAGCTCGGCCGACGAAAGCTGGCTGACCTCCGCCACCGTCGCTGGCCGCCAGGGCGACTTCGACGGCCTGCTGCACCTGAGCCAGCGCAACGGCCACGAGACCGAATCCTACGGTGGCCACGGCGGCACCGGCCTTGGCCGCACCGAAGCCAACCCGGAAGACGTGCGCACCACCAACGTACTGGCCAAGCTGGGCTGGAACTACGCCGACGACGCGCGCCTGGGCTTCACCTACGAGCACTACAAGGACGACCGCGACCAGAACATCCTCAGCGCGGTGGGCGGCCCGTTCATCCCTGGCTTCGGCGCCATGAACTCCTATCGCATGCGCCAGGGCAACGACACCGTCACCCGCGAGCGCTTCGGCATCAACCACGAATTCGGCCTCGACAGCCTGGTCGCAGACCACGTGAAGTGGAGCCTCAACTACCAGATCGCCAAGACCGACCAGCGCACCGACGAACTCTATTTCGCCTCCGGTCGCCAGGTGTTCCGTGATCGCCAGACCACCTACAAGGATCGCCAATGGGTGTTCGATGGTCAGTTCGACAAGGCCTTCAGCATCGGTGAGACCGATCACCTGCTCACCTACGGCACCACCCTCAAGCACGAGAAGGTCACCGGCTCGCGCAGCGGCACCGGCACCTGCCTGAACATCGGTGGCACCTGCCGCGCCATCGGCCAGAACAGCGTGAGCGATAGCCAGGCGCTGGTCAGCGACTTCCCGGACCCGACCATCAACACCTACAGCCTGTTCGCCCAGGACGAGATCCGCTGGAACAACTGGACCTTCCTGCCAGGTGCGCGTTACGACTACACCCGCATGGAACCGAAGATGACCGCAGAATTCCTGCGTGGCATCCAGGGCACCGGCACAGCGCCGTCCAGCGTCGATGACGGCGACAAGAAATGGCACCGCGTCTCGCCCAAGTTCGGCGTCACCTATGCCTTCAACGACAACTACACCTGGTACGGCCAGTACGCCGAGGGTTTCCGTACCCCGACCGCAAAGGCCATGTACGGCCGCTTCGACAACCCGACCCTGGGCTACCGCGTCGAACCCAACCCCAACCTCGAGCCTGAAAAGAGCAAGAGCTACGAGACGGGCCTGCGCGGCAACTTCGAGGCCGGCAATTTCGACGTGGCGGTGTTCTACAACAAGTACCGCGACTTCATCAACGAAGACGCCGTGCAGTCCGCCAACCTGGGCTCGACCTTCCAGGCCAACAACATCAAGCACGCGACCATCAAGGGCGCCGAGTTCAAGGGCCGCCTGAACCTCGATCACTTCGGCGCACCGCAAGGCCTCTACACCCAAGGCTCGCTGGCCTATGCCCATGGCCGCAACGACGACAATGGCCAGCCGCTGAACAGCGTCAACCCGCTGACCGCGGTGATGGGCCTGGGCTACGAGCAGCAGAAATACGGCGGCCTGCTCAGCTGGACACTGGTCAAGCGCAAGACCCGCGTGGACGACAGCACCTTCTTCGCCCCGGATGGCGCCAGCTCGCAGTTCCGCACGCCGGGCTACGGCGTGCTCGACCTGACCGGGTTCTACAAGGTGACCGAGGATGTGACCGTCAACGCAGGCCTCTACAACCTCACCGACAAGAAGTACTGGCAGTGGGATGACGTGCGCGGCTACGACGGCCTTGGCGAGGCGGCGGTGACCCAGCCGGCCAACCTCGACCGCCTGACCATGCCGGGACGCAACTTCGCCATCAATGTGGTCTGGGATATCTGATCCCGGTACCCGCGGGGGCGGCCTTGTGCCGCTCCCGTAACCCCCTCCCGAACACAAATGCCTCCCACTCCCAGGTGAGGTTTTTTTACTGTCCTGCGTCTTCTCTTTCGTCTTGTACCTAGACAGCCCCATTTCCCAAGGATGCCCCCATGACCCGCCACACCTCCGAGCGCGCCGCCCTGCGCTCGCAACGCCTGAACCAGGTCACCCACGCACCGCACACCGAGCTGGACGCTCTGGTCAAGTCGCACGCGCCGTTCGACAGCCGCGAGAGCTTCGCCCGCTTCGTCGTCGCCCAGTACCTGTTCCAGTCCGAACTGCAGGCGCTGTACACCGACCCGGCACTGATCGCCATCGTCCCTGACCTGGCCGAGCGTTGCCGGGCCGAACAGGCGCGCCTGGACCTGGCCGACCTGAACACCGAAGTACCGGCCCCGGTCGCAGGCGCCCTGGTCAAACCAAGCCTGGGCGAAGCCCTGGGCTGGATCTTCGTCTCCGAAGGCTCCAAACTGGGCGCTGCGTTCCTGATCAAGCGTGCCGTGGCCCTGGACCTGTCCGACAGCTTTGGCGCCCGTCACCTGGGCGAGCCCGCCGGTGGTCGTGCAGAAGGCTGGAAACAGTTCACCCGCATCCTCGACAGCCTGGAACTGTCGGCCGAAGAGGACGCTGCCGCCGAGCGTGGCGCAGTCGCGGCCTTCGAGCGCTTCACCGAGCTGCTCAAGCACGCCTACGCCACGGATGCAGCGCTGGCCTGAGACGCACTTGCCGGCCACCATTCGGGTGGCCGGACCGCTTTGCAGTGAGACCATGACCCGACTTGCCCGCTCCCGACTGTCCCGCCTGCTGTATGCGATCCTGGCTTATGTCAGCCTCGGGATAGGTCTGGTCGCCATCGTCATTCCCGGCCTGCCCACCACCGAGTTCATCCTCCTGGCCGCCTGGGCAGCGACCCGCAGCTCACCGCGCCTGTCCGCCTGGCTGGAGAACCACCGTCTGTTCGGACCGATCCTGTGGAACTGGCGCAACGGCAAGGTGATCCAGCGCCGCGCCAAGGTCAGCGCCACCATCAGCATGCTGCTGTGCGCAGGGCTGATGCTCACCATGCTCGAGCACCACTGGCCAGTGTTCCTTGCCATCGCCGGCATGACCCTGGGCAACCTGTGGATCTGGTCGCGTCCCGAACAACCCACCGCACCACTGCCCGCCCAACTGCAACGCTGAGCATTTGCATCCCCGCGCGGGATGTACTGCAATGGGATCCACCAAGGAGGATCTTGCATGCCCCAGTTGCTCGACACCATCGTCCGTGAACTTGACCTCGACCACGCCGCCCTGCGCTGGCAAGGCGTTGGTGGGCTGCCCTCGACGTTTGCCGTCACCGACCTGGCCGCCGCGAGCATGGCCGCTGCCGGGCTGGCACTGGCCAGCCTGCTGCAGCGCCAGACCGACAACTGCCCGCTGGTCAGCGTCGATCGGCGCCTGGCCTCGTTCTGGTTTGCCACCAGCCTGCGCCCACATGGCTGGCAGCCCCCTCCCCTGTGGGACGCCGTCGCAGGTGACTATCCCACCCGCGATGGCTGGATTCGCCTGCACACCAACGCCCCCCATCATCGTCAGGCCGCACTCGGCGTGCTGGGCACCCCCGCCGATCGCCAGGCGGTCGCGGCGCAGGTCCTGCGCTGGGACGGTGAGGCGCTGGAAAGCGCCGTGGTCGAAGCCGGAGGCTGTGCGGCGAAGATGCGCAGCTGGGCGCAATGGTGCGAACACCCGCAGGGGCAGGCCGTGAACAAGGAGCCCTTGGTGCTGCGCGAGCAGTTCGACGCGGCAGCGCCATTGGCCTGGCAAGGCTGTGAAACACGTCCGCTGGCCGGTATCAAGGTGCTGGATCTGACGCGTATCCTCGCTGGCCCCACCGCCAGCCGCTTGCTGGCCGCCTTCGGCGCCGAAGTGCTGCGCATCGACCCATTCGGTTGGGATGAGCCGGCGGTGGTCGCCGAAGTCACCCTGGGCAAGCGCTGTGCGCGCCTGGATCTGCGTGCGACGCCTGACCGCGAGGTGTTCGAACGGCTGCTAGGCGAGGCCGACATTCTCCTGCATGGCTATCGCGCCGATGCACTGGAGCATCTGGGTTTTGGCGCGCAGCACAGGCGCCAGCTCAACCCAGGCCTGATCGATGTGAGCCTCAACGCCTACGGCTGGAGCGGCCCCTGGCAAGCACGCCGCGGCTTCGACAGCCTGGTGCAGATGAGCAGCGGCATCGCCCGCGAAGGCATGCGCTGGCAACAAACGGACAGACCTGTGCCTTTGCCGGTGCAGGCGCTGGACCATGCAACCGGGTACCTGATGGCAGCCGAGGCGATCCGCGGGCTGGAACAGCGCCTGGCTCATGGCGCCGGTTACCGGGCACGGCTGTCCTTGGCTCGCACCGCCAAGCTGTTGGTGGAGCATGGAACGATGGCGGATGACTTGCCCCTGGCCGCAGAAACGCCGGAGGATCTCGACCCGCATCTGGAGCAGACGCCCTGGGGGCCCGCGCAAAGGATCAAGGGGCCGTTGAAGGTGGGGCAGGCGTCGATGCACTGGGCACGTGGGGCTTGCGAGCTGGGTTCGGCTCAAGCGCGTTGGTGACGATTTATGGCCTCATCGCGGGACCAGCCCGCTCCCACAAAAGGGGGCTGACCCATCGAGTTTGTGAGCATGCGTGGGAGCGGTGCGCCGCTGCGACTTGTCCCGCGATGAGGCCGCAACAACCGCCACCGACTTACAAACTCAGCGCCCCCGAGTACAGCGCATAAGCCGCTACCCCTGCGCCCACCAGTACCGCCGCGAATATCAGCTTCTCCCAATGGCTGAACAATGCCTGCCCCTGCTCGTGCCTGGCCCGGGCGAACAGGATCACTCCCGGGGCATAGAGCAGGGCCGACAGCAACAGGTACTTGAGCCCCCCGGCATACAGCAGCCACACCGCATACAACAGCGCCAGCAGCGCCACGGCCAGATCCTTGCGCCGCAGCCCCGCCTGCCCGGCATAGCTCTCGCCCCGCCAGGCCAGCAACACGGCATAGGCCGCCGACCAGAAGTACGGCACCAGGATCATCGACGACGCCAGGTAGATCAGGCTGGTATAGGTGCCAGCCGAGAACAGGGTGATCAGCAGGAACCCCTGGATCATGCTGTTGGTCAGCCACAGTGCATTGGCCGGTACATGATTGGCATTTTCCCTGGCCAGAAAACGCGGCATGGTCTTGTCGCGAGCGGTTGCGAAGAGAATCTCGGCACACAGCAACGCCCATGACAGCAGCGCCCCAAGCAACGAAACCGCCAACCCGATACTGATCAGCATCGCCCCCCAGGGCCCGACGATATGTTCCAGCACCGACGCCAGCGACGGGTTCTGCAACCCCGCCAGTTCAGGCTGGGTCATCACCCCCAGCGACAGCACGTTGACCAGCACCAGTAGCGCCAGCACCCCGAGAAAGCCGATCACCGTGGCCTTGCCGACATCCGAACGGTGTAGCGCACGCCCGGAATAGACACTGGCGCCCTCGATGCCGATGAACACGAACACCGTCACCAGCATCATGTTGCGCACCTGCTCCAGGACGCTGCCGAACTTCGGGTTGCCCAGCCCCCAGATATCGCGGGTGAAGATATCCGCGCGGAAGGCGAAGGCCGCGATGATGATGAAGATCAGCAGCGGTACGACCTTGGCCACCGTGGTGACCTGGTTGATGAAGGTCGCTTCCTTGATGCCACGCAGTACCAGGAAATGCACTGCCCACAGCAACAGCGAAGCGCAGCCGATGGCTATCGGCGTATTGCCCTCACCGAATACGGGAAAGTAGAAACCCAGGGTGCTGAACAACAGCACGAAATAGCCGACGTTGCCCAGCCAGGCACTGATCCAGTAGCCCCAGGCCGACGAGAAGCCCATGTAGTCACCAAAGCCGGCCTTGGCGTAGGCGTAGACGCCCGAGTCCAGGTCGGGCTTGCGGTTGGCCAGGGTCTGGAACACGAAGGCCAGCGCGAGCATGCCGACCGCCGTGATGCTCCAGCCGATCAGTACTGCGCCAACATCGGCACGGGCGGCCATGTTCTGCGGCAATGAAAAGATCCCGCCGCCGATCATCGAACCGACCACCAGGGCGATCAGCGCCCCCAGGCGAAGCTTATGTCCCGGTTCGCCCATCTGCAGCTCCCTCACGCCTGTCTGAAACATAACGGCCACTACATATAAATGTTACAGTTTGTTTATTAATCAACGCCATTAAAGCTATAGCACTCATAACGCATTTGTCTATATGCCGACGGCCGCCAATATTCACATTGTCGAGCAACTCGCAAATTCGCGACGCCCTGTCGAATGACACGTGAAAAATTTGCGAAACCGCTAGAAACGACTAGCTTTCAGATTTCGCAAGCCAAACAGAGCGTTTGCTCTAGAAGTACATGGAGGTGCCAGCGCACAAGGCTTGCAGCAAAGCCGTCGGCACTCTCCAGGAGACCCGAGCAAGAATTTTCTCACGCTGTTGCGCCATGAACTGATCCACATCAGCGAATGACTACAGCGCCGGATTTATTCTGTCGTCAACTTTCTCCTGGCATGGAGTTGTTAAATGTCTGATTCTCCCGGAAAACTTAAACTCGGCGCATTAGTTGCACTTGTCGTGGGCTCGATGATTGGTGGCGGGATCTTCTCCCTGCCGCAAAACATGGCCGCCAGCGCAGGTGTCGGTGCCGTGCTGATCGGCTGGGCCATCACCGCCGTCGGCATGCTCACCCTGGCCTTCGTGTTCCAGACCTTGGCCAACCGCAAACCCGACCTCGATGGTGGCGTGTACGCCTATGCCAAGGCCGGCTTTGGCGACTACATGGGCTTCTCGTCAGCCTGGGGCTACTGGATCAGTGCCTGGCTGGGCAACGTCGGCTACTTCGTCCTGCTGTTCAGCACCCTGGGGTACTTCTTCCCGGTCTTCGGTGAAGGCAATACCCCGGCGGCAGTGATCGGCGCATCGCTGCTGCTGTGGGGTGTGCACTTCCTGGTCCTGCGCGGCATCAAGGAGGCGGCGTTCATCAACCTGGTCACCACCGTGGCCAAAGTCGTGCCACTGGCGCTGTTCGCGCTGATCTGCCTGTTCGCCTTCAAGCTCGATGTGTTCACCGCCGACATCTGGGGCCTGGGCTCGCCCGACCTCGGCAGCGTGATGGATCAGGTGCGCAACATGATGCTGGTCACCGTGTGGGTGTTCATCGGCATCGAGGGCGCAAGCATCTTCTCCTCGCGGGCGGAAAAACGCTCCGACGTGGGCAAGGCCACGGTCATCGGTTTCATCACCGTGCTGCTGTTCCTGGTGCTGGTCAACGTGCTGTCGATGGGCGTGATGACCCAGCCGGAGCTGGCCAAGCTGCAGAACCCGTCGATGGCCGCGGTGCTGGAGCATGTGGTCGGTCACTGGGGTGCGGTGCTGATCAGCGTCGGCCTGATCATCTCGCTGCTGGGGGCACTGCTGTCATGGGTGCTGCTGTGCGCGGAGATCATGTTCGCCGCCGCCAAGGACCACACCATGCCCGAGTTCCTGCGCCGCGAGAACGCCAACCAGGTGCCGGCCAACGCCCTGTGGCTGACCAACGCCATGGTGCAGATCTTCCTGGTCATCACCCTGTTCTCCAACAGCACCTACCTGTCGCTGATCTACCTCGCCACCTCGATGATCCTGGTGCCCTACCTGTGGTCGGCGGCCTACGCAGTACTGCTGGCGGTGCGCAGCGAAACCTACGAACAGGCCCTCGCCGAACGCAAGAAGGACCTGATCATCGGCGGTATCGCCCTGTTGTACGCGATCTGGCTGCTGTATGCCGGAGGCGTGAAGTACCTGCTGCTGTCGGCCCTGCTCTACGCGCCTGGCGCGATCCTGTTCGCCAAGGCCAAGCGCGAGGTCGGCCAACCGATTTTCACCAACGTGGAAAAACTGATCTTCGCCGCTGTGATCGTCGGCGCCCTGGTGGCGGCCTACGGGCTGTACGACGGCTTCCTGACCCTTTGACCACGTCTTCGTATGATTGGAGGAATCATCATGTCCACGGAAAAACAGAAATACGGCGTGCACTCCGAAGCCGGCAAGCTACGCAAGGTGATGGTCTGCGCCCCGGGACTGGCGCACAAGCGACTGACCCCCAGCAACTGCGATGAACTGCTCTTCGACGACGTGATCTGGGTCGACCAGGCCAAGCGTGACCATTTCGACTTCGTCACCAAGATGCGCGAGCGCGGCGTCGATGTGCTGGAAATGCACAACCTGCTGACCGACATCGTGCAGAACAAGGAGGCCCTGGCGTGGATTCTCGATCGCAAGATCACCCCCAATACCGTCGGCGTTGGCCTGACCAATGAAGTGCGCAGCTGGCTCGAAGGCCTCGATCCGCGCCACCTGGCCGAGTTCCTGATCGGCGGCGTGGCCGGCCAGGACCTGCCGCAGAGCGAAGGCGCCGATGTGGTGAAGATGTACAACGACTACCTCGGCCACTCCAGCTTCATCCTGCCGCCCCTGCCCAACACCCAGTTCACCCGCGACACCACCTGCTGGATCTACGGCGGCGTCACGCTGAACCCGATGTACTGGCCGGCACGACGCCAGGAAACCTTGCTGACCACTGCCGTGTACAAGTTCCACAAGGAATTCACCGGCGCCGACTTCCAGGTCTGGTACGGCGACCCTGACAAGGAGCACGGCAGCGCCACCCTGGAAGGCGGCGACGTCATGCCGATCGGCAAGGGCATCGTGCTCATCGGCATGGGCGAGCGCACCTCGCGCCAGGCCATCGGCCAACTGGCGCAGAACCTGTTCGCCAAGGGCGCAGTGGAAAAGGTCATCGTCGCCGGCCTGCCCAAGTCGCGTGCCGCAATGCACCTGGACACCGTGTTCAGCTTCTGCGACCGCGACCTGGTCACGGTCTTCCCGGAAGTGGTGCGCGAGATCGTCCCGTTCATCATCCGCCCCGACGAAAGCAAGCCCTACGGCATGGATGTGCGCCGTGAAAACAAGTCGTTCATCGAGGTGGTCGGCGAGCAGCTCGGGGTGAAGCTGCGCGTGGTCGAGACCGGCGGCAACAGCTTCGCCGCCGAACGCGAGCAATGGGATGACGGCAACAACGTGGTGGCCCTGGAGCCAGGCGTGGTCATCGGCTACGACCGCAACACCTACACCAACACATTGCTGCGCAAGGCCGGGATCGAGGTCATCACCATCAGCGCCGGTGAACTGGGCCGAGGCCGCGGCGGCGGCCACTGCATGACCTGCCCGATCGTGCGCGACCCTATCGACTACTAACGCCCTCAATCCGGCCCACGCTTACGAGGCGCGGGCCGGGCACTCACCGCATTCAAGGAGACACTGTCATGGCGTTCAACATCCACAACCGCAACCTGCTCAGCCTAGAGCACCACACCACCCGTGAGCTGCGCTACCTGCTGGACCTCTCCCGCGATCTCAAGCGCGCCAAGTACACCGGCACCGAGCAGCAGCACCTGAAGGGCAACAACATTGCGCTGATCTTCGAGAAGACCTCGACCCGCACCCGCTGCGCCTTCGAAGTCGCCGCCTACGACCAGGGCGCCAACGTCACCTACATCGACCCCAACTCCTCGCAGATCGGCCACAAGGAGAGCATGAAGGACACCGCCCGCGTGCTCGGGCGCATGTACGACGCCATCGAGTACCGCGGCTTCAAGCAGGAGATCGTCGAAGAACTGGCCAAGTTCGCCGGCGTGCCGGTGTTCAACGGCCTGACCGACGAATACCACCCAACCCAGATGATCGCCGACGTGCTGACCATGCGCGAACACAGCGACAAGCCGCTGCACGACATCAGCTACGCCTACCTGGGCGATGCGCGCAACAACATGGGCAACTCGCTGTTGCTGATCGGCGCCAAGCTCGGCATGGACGTGCGTATCGCCGCGCCCAAGGCGCTGTGGCCGCATGACGATCTGGTGCAGCGCTGCAAGCAGTACGCCGAGGAAAGCGGCGCGCGCATCACCCTCACCGAAGACCCGAAGGCGGCGGTCAAGGGCGTCGATTTCGTCCATACCGACGTCTGGGTGTCGATGGGAGAACCTGTGGATGCCTGGGGCGAGCGCATCGAGCAACTGCTGCCCTATCAGGTGAACAAGGAACTGATGAAAGCCACCGGTAACCCGCGCAGCAAGTTCATGCACTGCCTGCCGGCGTTCCACAACTCCGAGACCAAGGTCGGCAAGCAGATCGCCGAGAAATACCCGCACCTGGCCAACGGCATCGAAGTGACCGATGACGTGTTCGAGTCACCAGCGTGCATCGCCTTCGAGCAAGCGGAAAACCGCATGCACACGATCAAGGCGATCCTGGTATCGACCCTGGCTGATCTCTGACGGCCACCCCTGCAGGGGCGGGCTTTTGTGGGAGCGGGTTTACCCGCGAACACCGGCATAGCCGGTGCCATGCACCGCGTCGCTGGCTTCGCGGGTAAACCCGCTCCCACAGGCCTTGCCCGACCCTTGAACATTTTCTGAAGGACATTTCCCCATGCGTATCGTTGTTGCACTGGGCGGCAACGCCCTCCTGCGCCGCGGCGAGCCAATGACTGCCGACAACCAGCGCACCAATATCCGCACTGCCACCGAGCAGATCGCCAAGATCCACCCCGGCAACGAACTGGTCATCGCCCACGGCAATGGCCCGCAGGTCGGCTTGCTGTCGCTCCAGGGCCAGGCCTACAAGCCCGACGAAGCCTACCCGCTGGACGTGCTCGGTGCCGAGACCGAAGGCATGATCGGGTACATGATCGAACAGGAGCTGGGCAACCTGCTCGACTTCGAGGTGCCCTTCGCCACCCTGCTGACACAAGTCGAGGTCGACGCCAACGACCCGGCCTTCAAGGATCCGACCAAGTTCATCGGCCCGGTCTACGCCAAGGACGAGGCCGAGCGCCTGGCCAGGGAGAAAGGCTGGGTGGTCAAGGCCGACGGCGACAAGTACCGCCGCGTGGTCGCCAGCCCCAAACCCAAGCGCATCTTCGAGATCCGCCCGATCAAGTGGCTGCTGGAAAAAAGCAGCATCGTCATCTGCGCCGGCGGCGGCGGCATCCCCACGATGTACGACGAAAACCGCAAGCTCAAAGGCATCGAGGCGGTGATCGACAAGGACCTGTGCTCGGCGCTGCTGGCCGAGCAACTGGACGCCGACCTGCTGATCATCGCCACCGATGTCGATGCTGCCTACATCGATTTCGGCAAGCCGACGCAAAAAGCCATTGCCCAGGCGCATCCTGACGAGCTGGAAAAACTCGGCTTCGCAGCGGGCTCGATGGGGCCGAAGGTGCAGGCCGCCTGCGATTTCGCCCGCAACACGGGCAAGGTCGCGGTGATCAGCTCGCTGGAAAACATCGAAGAGATCGTCAAGGGCACTGCCGGTACGCGGGTGTCGACCGCCAAGCCAGGTATCAGCTACCGTTGAGTGCAGTTGGCCGGTGCACGGCGCCGGCCATTTTCAACCTTCCGGAGGACGCCATCATGGCCCAGTACCATCCTGGTCATGTTCATATCGAGCGCACGGCGCTGAACAAGAATGACCACAGCTACGACCTCAACATCGAGTACGAAGCCACCCAGGATCCCACGGAAGGCCGCGGTATCCAGTTCCGCATGCATGGCAGCATCGAAGGCAAGTCTGTCGACGAGAAGTTTTTCCTGGCCAAGGACCAGGT
This sequence comes from Pseudomonas sp. NY15374, assembly GCF_048068255.1. NCBI lineage: Bacteria > Pseudomonadati > Pseudomonadota > Gammaproteobacteria > Pseudomonadales > Pseudomonadaceae > Pseudomonas > Pseudomonas sp. NY15374. The sequence goes on along the minus strand of NZ_JBLUPZ010000009.1, from coordinate 5,527 downwards.
ACTGCCGAGCTTCCTCATGCAGTTGAGCCGCAAGGCCCAGTCGTACCTGCCGGCGCCGAAGAAATTCGAAAACCTGGGCTCGCCGCACAAGCTCTACGACCATATGTTCGAGGACATCCGCCAGAAGCTGGATGTGAAGTCCGGGGATCCGATCAAGCCTGAACACCTGGGTAATACCTGATACTGCCATCGCCGGGCAGGCCCGCTCGCACAGGCACGCTGGAATACCTGTGCAAGCGGCGGTTCGGCGCCCCGACTTGTCCCGTGATTGGGCCTTCCCCCTCGCCAATGGCATACTGGCGCCCTTTCCCCCTACGCCCGTTGCCCCCATGCGCATCCACGTCAGCTTTATCGACCGCGTTGGCATCACCCAGGAAGTCCTGGCCCTGCTCGGTGCCCGCAACCTCAACCTCGATGCCGTGGAAATGGTGCCACCGAACGTCTACATCGACGCTCCCACGCTCAGCCCAGCCGTACTCGAAGAGTTGCACGATGCGCTGTTCGAGGTGCGCGGCGTGCAGTCGGTGGAAGTGGTCGATATCCTCCCCGGCCAGCGCCGACACCTGCAACTCGACGCCCTGCTCGCGGCCATGAGCGACCCGGTGCTGGCGGTGGACAGCGCTGGCAAGGTGCTGCTGGCCAACCCGGCGCTGATCGCCCTGTGCGGACGCGAATCGGCCGGTCGCTCGGTGGGCGAGCTGTTTGGTGACAGCGACCTGCTCCAGGCTCTGCTGGACAACAACTTCCACCTGCCAATGCGCGAGATGCAGCTCAATGGCCAGAGCCTGCTGCTGGATGCGACGCCGATCACCAATGCCGGCGGCCTGCTCACCCTGTATCCGCCCAATCGCATGGGCGAACGTCTCTCGGCGCTACACCATGATCACGCCGAAGGCTTCGACGCCCTGCTCGGCGACTCCCCGGCGATCCGCACCCTCAAGGCCCGCGCCCTGCGCGTCGCCACACTCGATGCGCCCTTGCTGGTGCACGGCGAGACCGGCACCGGCAAGGAGCTGGTGGCCCGCGCCTGCCACACCATCAGCAGTCGTCACGCAGCACCTTTCCTCGCATTGAACTGCGCCGCGCTACCCGAAAGCCTGGCCGAGAGCGAACTGTTCGGCTATGCCCCGGGCGCCTTCACCGGCGCACAACGTGGCGGCAAGCCAGGGCTGATGGAGCTGGCCAACCAGGGCACGGTGTTTCTCGACGAGATCGGCGAGATGTCGCCCTACCTGCAGGCCAAGCTGCTGCGCTTTCTCAGCGACGGCAGCTTTCGCCGGGTCGGTGGCGACCGTGAGGTGAAGGTGGACGTGCGTATCATCAGCGCCACCCACCGCGATCTCGAACGCATGGTCGCCGAAGGCACCTTCCGCGAAGACCTGTTCTACCGTCTGAACGTGCTCAACCTGCAGGTCCCGCCGCTGCGCGAACGCGGCCAGGACATCCTGTCGCTGGCGCACTTCTTCATGCAGCAGGCCTGCACGCAGATCCAGCGCCCTCCGTGCCGCCTGACCCCAGCCACCCATCCGGCACTGCTGGCCAACCCCTGGCCAGGCAACGTGCGCCAGTTGCAGAACGTGATCTTCCGCGCGGCGGCAATCTGCGAGAGCAACCTGGTGGATATCGGTGACCTGGATATTGCCGGTACCTCCGTGGCGCGTGGCCAGGATGGCGAGGTGAGCAGCCTGGAGCAGGCCGTGGGCGACTTCGAGCGCGAGCTGCTGCAGCGCCTGTATGCGAGCTACCCTTCGACTCGGCAGCTGGCGGGAAGGCTGCAGACGTCGCATACCGCGATTGCGCAGCGGCTGCGCAAATACGGGATTCCAGCCAAGGTTTGACTAACACAAGGTACACCTGCACCCAAACGTATCGAAATCATTACATCGTAATGATTTCGATACAGGCAGACTTGAGTGCAGTTATCCAAGGGTTTGATCCCTCGACGCTTTCGTTTACACCCTACGCTGTATCGATTTCATTACATAGTAGGATTGGTCCGTCTGTAAAAATCAGTTAAATAGCTGATTTATAAGAAATTTATTCTCATGGCCGCATTATTGCTTAGGGAAATCCACCCAAGAGCGCGGACCCACCGCGCCCAACGCCCTGCTTCCCGAGGATTTCCCATGAGCGAGTTGCGTTTCACCGAAGATCACGAATGGCTGCGCGTCGAAGCTGACGGCAGCGTCACCGTAGGTATCACCGCCTATGCCCAGAACGCCCTTGGCGATGTGGTCTTCGTGCAACTGCCGGACCTGCAGCAGTATGAAAAAGGCGCCGAAGCCTCCACCGTCGAGTCGGTCAAGGCTGCCAGCGGCGTGTACATGCCGCTTACCGGTGAAGTGGTCGCGGTCAACGAAGGTCTCAACGACAACCCCGAGCAGGTCAACGAAGACCCGCTGGGCGAAGGCTGGTTCTTCCGCTTCATTCCTGCAGACATGAGCGAGGTGACGGCCCTGCTCGACCAGGATGCCTACGACCGCCTGCTCAAAGCCAACGACGACGCCTGAGGACCACGACCATGACCATCAACCTCGGCACCGCCAACGAATTCATCGCCCGTCACATCGGCCCACGCAGCGCCGACGAACAGGCCATGCTGACCACCCTGGGCTTCGACTCTCTCGACGCCATGACCGCCGCCGTCATTCCCGACAGCATCAAGGGCACCAGCGTGCTCGGTGACGCCGACGGCCAGAGCGAGGCCGATGCCCTCGCCGCCCTCAAGGCGATCGCCGGCAAGAACCAGCTGTTCAAGAGCTTCATCGGCCAGGGCTACTACAACACCCACACGCCAGCGCCGATCCTGCGCAACCTTCTGGAAAACCCGGCGTGGTACACCGCCTACACCCCTTACCAGCCGGAAATCTCCCAGGGTCGCCTGGAAGCGCTGCTGAACTTCCAGACCCTGATCAGCGACCTCACCGGCCTGCCGATCGCCAACGCCTCGCTGCTCGACGAAGCCACCGCCGCTGCCGAGGCCATGACCTTCTGCAAACGCCTGTCGAAGAACAAGGGCAGCCATGCCTTCTTCGCCTCCGTGCATTGCCACCCGCAAACCCTTGACGTGCTGCGTACCCGTGCCGAGCCGCTGGGCATCGAGGTCGTGGTCGGTGACGAGCGTGAACTGGGCGATGTCAGCGCCTTCTTCGGCGCCCTGCTGCAATACCCGGCAAGCAACGGTGATGTGTTCGACTACCGCGAGCTGGTGCAGCGCCTGCACGGCGCCGGTGCCCTGGTGGCCGTGGCCGCCGACCTGCTGGCCCTGACCTTGCTGACTCCTCCGGGCGAATTCGACGCCGACGTGGCCATCGGCAGTGCCCAGCGCTTCGGCGTACCGCTGGGCTTCGGCGGCCCGCACGCGGCCTACTTCGCCACCCGCGATGCCTTCAAACGTGACATGCCGGGCCGCCTGGTCGGCGTTTCGATCGACCGTTTCGGCAAGACCGCCCTGCGCCTGGCCATGCAAACCCGCGAGCAACACATCCGCCGCGAAAAGGCCACCAGCAACATCTGCACCGCACAGGTCCTGCTGGCCAACATCGCCAGTATGTACGCCGTCTACCACGGCCCGGCCGGCCTCAAGCGCATCGCTGAACGTACCCACGCCCTCACCGCGATTCTCGCTGCGGGTCTGGCCAAGCTCGGCGCCAAGGTCGTTACCGGTGAATTCTTCGACACCCTGACCCTGGCCACCGGTGCCGCCACCGCCAACCTGCACGAGCAAGCGCGCGCCAAGGGCTTGAACCTGCGCCAGGTCGACACCGCACACCTGGGGCTGTCGCTGGACGAAACCAGCACCCAGGCAGATGTCGAGGCGCTCTGGGCATTGTTCGCCAATGGACAGGCGCTGCCGGACTTCGCCACCCTCGCCGCCAACCACAGCCCGCGCCTGCCAGCTGCACTGGTGCGCCAATCGGCGATCCTCGAGCACCCGGTGTTCAACCGCTACCACAGCGAAACCGAACTGATGCGCTACCTGCGCCGCCTGGCCGACAAGGACTTGGCGCTGGATCGCAGCATGATCCCGCTGGGCTCGTGCACCATGAAGCTCAATGCTGCCAGCGAAATGATTCCGGTCACCTGGGCCGAGTTCGGCAACCTGCACCCCTTCGCCCCGGCCGAGCAGAGCCAGGGCTACCTGCAGATGACCACCGAGCTTGAAGCCATGCTCTGCGCCGCCACCGGCTACGATGCCGTGTCGCTGCAGCCCAACGCCGGTTCCCAGGGCGAATACGCGGGCCTGCTGGCGATCCGCGCCTACCACCGCAGCCGCGGCGAAAGCCACCGCGACATCTGCCTGATCCCGTCGTCGGCACACGGTACCAACCCGGCCACCGCACACATGGCCGGGATGCGCGTGGTGGTCACCGCCTGCGACGCCCGGGGCAACGTCGACATCGACGACCTGCGCGCCAAGGCCCTCGAACACCGCGAGCGCCTGGCCGCGATCATGATCACCTACCCCTCGACCCACGGCGTGTTCGAGGAAGCGATCGGCGAGATCTGCGCGATCATTCACGACAACGGCGGCCAGGTGTACATCGATGGCGCCAACATGAACGCCATGGTCGGCCTGTGCGCTCCGGGCAAGTTCGGTGGCGACGTGTCGCACCTCAACCTGCACAAGACCTTCTGCATCCCCCACGGCGGTGGCGGCCCGGGCGTCGGCCCGATCGGCGTCAAGTCGCACCTGGCGCCGTTCCTGCCCGGCCATGCCGCGCTGGAAAACACTGCCGGTACGGTCTGCGCTGCACCGTTCGGCAGCGCCAGCATCCTGCCGATCACCTGGATGTACATTCGCATGATGGGTGGAGCAGGCCTCAAGCGTGCGTCGCAGATGGCGATCCTCAACGCCAACTACATCGCCCGTCGCCTGGAAGAGCACTATCCTGTGCTGTACACCGGTGGCAACGGCCTGGTCGCCCACGAATGCATCCTCGACCTGCGTCCGCTCAAGGACACCAGCGGCATCAGCGTCGATGACGTGGCCAAGCGTTTGATCGACTTCGGCTTCCATGCTCCGACCATGTCGTTCCCGGTGGCGGGCACGCTGATGATCGAACCGACCGAAAGCGAGTCCAAGGAAGAACTGGACCGTTTCTGCGATGCGATGATCCAGATCCGCGAAGAGATTCGCGCCGTGGAGAACGGCAGCCTGGACAAGGACGACAACCCGCTCAAGAACGCCCCGCACACCGCGGCGGAACTGGTCGGCGAATGGTCCCACGGCTACAGCCGCGAGCAGGCGGTTTATCCGCTGCCGAGCCTGGTCGAAAGCAAGTACTGGCCACCGGTCGGTCGGGTCGACAACGTGTACGGCGACCGCAATCTGGTCTGCGCCTGCCCGTCGATCGAGAGCTATCAGGACGTCTGATAGACCCTCGGCCCGCCCTCTGATGGAGGTGTGTTCCTCTGTGGGAGCGGGGGTGGCCCCCCCAGGCAGGTTTGTGCCCCCCCCCCCAAGTCGGGGCCGCCCCCCCCCCCCCCCGGGAGACACTGGCCCCACCACCACCCCCGGGGGGCC
>NZ_JBLUPZ010000008.1:0-306712 GCF_048068255.1 Pseudomonas sp. NY15374 | reverse complement strand
TCGGGGGTGCCGGGGGGTGTTTGGCGTGTGACCGGTTGTGTTGCCCGGTTGGCGCGACTGAGGGCGAATCGGGCCCGCGGTGGGGCTTACCCAGCAGCGCAAGCGCGACGGCAAACACACACAGGCCCGCTGCCGACAGGAAGGTGATGGAGAAGGCTGTGCCAATGACCTGCGCCGAACTGTTGGCCAGGCCATGAGTTCCGAGCAGGCAGGCAAACAACAGCGGCAGCGCGGCGGCGCCGGTCATCAAGCCCAGGTTGCGCGACAGACCGAGCAGCCCTGACAGCAGGCCCCGGTATTCCTCCGTGGCATTGGCCATCACGGCGGTGTTGTTGGCTGCGAGGAACAGTTGGAATCCCGGTGTGACCAACACCAAAGCCAGTACATAACCTGCGACGCCGATAAGCCTGGGCAGCACGGCGAAACACACCAGCCCTGCGCTGGCGACCAGCAGGCCGCCGAGCAGGGTTCGACGGGTTCCGAACCGATCAACCACGCGCCCGGCGGGAACACCTGAGACTGCCGCGCCGATCGGCCCGGCAGCCATCACCATCCCCATCTGCGCATCGCTAAGCCCCAAGCCGAACGAAAGGAAAAACGGGCCCACCACCAGCGTGGACATCATCACCGCGCCTGCCAGAATGTTCATTGCCAGCGACGTGGCCAACCCCGGCCTGCGTACTACGGCCAGCGGTATCAACGGGCGGGCTGAGGACCGCGTAATGCGTGCACTGGGGATCTTGGTTCGGGGTATGCCGGTCAATGTCAGCACCAGCATGCCGGCGCCGCACAGCAACAACAGAACGAATGCAGCACGCCAACCGAAGGCGCCAATCAACACGCCGCCCAGGGAGGGCCCCAGCGCTGTGCCGATGGCTGACATCGTTCCGAGCAGGCCCATTGCCGTACCCAGGCGCTCCTTGGCCACCAGGCCCTTGGCGATGGACAGCGGCAGGGCCATCAGCACCGCCGCGCCCAGCCCCTGGACTGCCCGCGCAACAATCAGCCAATCCAGCCCTGGGGCCAGGGCACAGGCTCCGGAGGCCACGGTGAACACCGCAAGGCCGATGAGCAGTACGCGGCGACTGCCATACAGATCGCCCATCCGCCCCGCCACGACGATGGCTGCCGTCGAAGCCAGCAAGTAGGCCAGCACGACCCATTGCACCTGCTGCACGCTGACCGAAAACACCCGCGCCAGGCTCGCGAGCGTTACCGTGGCGATGCTGACCCCGAGCGAGGCCAGCAGGATCGAGCCTGCCAGCGCGGCCAGTACAGGCTTGTTCATCTTTGTAACTGGTTCATCGTTCATGGTTGACTTCTTGTTGATCGAAAGGCGATGGCCTACGATGCAACTTCAAGTCAACTTGAAGTCAAGCATGAAAATCGTCGATATCGGTGAGCTGGCGAAAAGCAGCGGTGTGACGACCTCTGCCCTGCGCTACTACGAGGAAGTCGGGCTGATCCAGTCCGTTGGCCGCAGTGGGCTGCGTCGCCAGTACAGCGAAGACACCCTGCTGCAACTTGCCCTGATTTCGCTGGGCAAGGCCGCCGGCTTTTCGCTGGAGGAGATCAAGGGCATGTTCGGCAAGGACCGCAAGCCGGACCTGCCCCGCCCGGCTCTGCACCAGCGCGCCGATGAGCTCGACCGCCAGGTCCGCAGGATGACTGCGCTCAGCAGCTTGCTGCGACACGTCGCCGAATGCCCAGCGCCGTCGCACCTGGTCTGCCCGAAGTTTCGCAAGTTGCTGCGTATGGCCTGCCCTGAGGGCCTGCCATATGAAAAAGGCTGAACGCTACCTGGCCCTATAACTGTTGAACCCACTTCAACATGCTCTGCGCATCGCTGACCTCGAACTTGCCGGGCGCCTCGACCGCGAGGTGCCTGACCACGCCATCTTCGACCAGCATCGCGTAACGCTGGGAACGATGGCCCATGCCGCGAGCCGACAGATCCTGGCTCAAGCCCAGTGCTTTGGCGAATTCGCCATTGCCGTCGCCAATCATCTTCACCGCATCACCCACCTGCAGGCTGCTGCCCCAGGCATTCATGACGAAGGCATCGTTGACGGAAACGCAGAGGATTTCGTCGATACCCGCCGCGGAAAACGCGTCGGCCGCAGCGACATAGCCGGGGACGTGATGTTCGGAACAGGTAGGTGTGAAGGCGCCGGGCAAGGCGAAAATCACCAGTTTGCGCTGCTGGCAGCGCTCGCGGATGGAAAACGCGTTCGGGCCGATCGCGCAGGCGCCCTCCCCGTTGCTGTAGGCGTACAGCGTGATATCAGGCAGTGAATCGCCGGTCTTGATCATGACTCTCTCCTAGGGTGGGCTGCGCGTGGCGCGCGGCGGCCAGTTTTAGCAGGTTTGCGAGGACGATGCAGGGTTACGCGGTTTCTGAAAAAACTTTCATGTCTTGCAACCCTGAAAAACGGGATCAGCTAGTCGTCTATATGAATCCATCCGGTATATTCCTTCAAGAGACGTAACAAGACATTACAAGAAGGGGTTTCCGTTGGATATTTCACATGCCGCGTGGCTTGCCCACGACACCCGCCTGGTGCTCTGTTGCCTGGCGGCCATCACCACCATCATCGTGCTGATCAGCGTCACCAAGTTGCCGCCCTTCCTGTCGATCCTGATCGGTACCTTCGTGGCGGGCCTGGGCGCGGCCCTGCCGCCAGAGGAGGTGGCCAAGGCGTTCGGCAAAGGCGCTGGCAGTCTGCTGGGCGAGGCCGGGATCATCATTGCCCTGGGCGCGATGCTCGGCGCGCTGATGGCCGAGTCCGGGGCCGCTGATCGTATTGCCTCGACGCTGTTACGCCATGCCCGGGGCAAGGCGCTGCCCTGGGTGATGGCGCTGGTGGCGATGGTCATTGGCTTGCCGCTGTTCTTCGAAGTCGGCCTGGTGCTGATGGTGCCGGTGATCTTCGTCATCGCCCGTCAGTCTGGGCAGCCGCTGCTCAAGGTGGCGATCCCGGCGCTCGCCGGGATGACCACCCTGCACGCGTTGATGCCGCCCCACCCGGGGCCGCTGATCGCAGTCAGCGCCCTGCATGCAGACCTGGGAATGACCATGTTGCTGGGCCTGTGCATCGCCGTGCCGGCGGTGATCCTCGCCGGCCCGCTTTATGGTATCTGGCTGTCGAAACGCCTGGATGTGCAGGAACCCGCGGAACTGGGTGCGCTGTTCACCGCCAAGGTCGAGACCCGGCGCAAGCCAAGCTTTGCCGTATCGCTGCTGATTATCCTGCTGCCAGTGCTGCTGATGCTGGGCAGTACGCTGGCCAAAGTCGCCATGGCGCCGCAAAGCACCCTGGCGCTGACCCTCAAGTTTCTCGGTGAGCCGCTGATTGCCCTGGGGCTGGCGGTGATCGCTGCGGTGATCTGCCTGGGCTGGTCGATCGGTATGGCCCGTGACCAGGTCGGCAGCGTACTGCGCAAGAGCCTGGCGCCGATCGCCGTGCTGTTGTTGACCATCGGAGCCGGTGGTGGGCTGAAACAGACCCTGCTCGAAGCCGGGATCAGCGACACGATCAGCAAGGTGGCCGGTGGCGCGCACCTGTCGTACGTGCTGTTGGCCTGGCTGATCGCGTTGGCGCTGCGCCAGGCCACAGGCTCGGCCACCGTTGCGACCACCACCACTGCCGGTATTCTCGCGCCATTGATGGCGGGCCTGGCGACCACCCAGAGTTCGCTGGTGGCACTGGCCATCGGTGCCGGCTCGGTGTTCTTCTGCCATGTCAACGATGCCGGGTTCTGGATGGTCCGCGAGTACTTCGGGCTGCAACTCAAGCAGACGATCTGGGTGTGGTCGGTGCTGCAGACCATCGTCTCGGTGGTTGGGCTGGTCGGCACCCTGCTGCTGTGGCAATGGTTCCAGTAAGCGGCTAGTGACAGCGCAGCTACAGTGGCTGCGCTGTCGCCTCGGCGATCAGAGCGGTGGTGCCCTGCGGCGCTGCAACCTGATCCAGCAGGCCTGTACCGCTGCGCCTACCACGAAAATCCCCAACCATCCGGCCAACGCAGCCCGCACCAGCGGCGACTCGGGGCCGTCCGCCAATGGCTGGCCGCTTGGCAGTCGCGTCAGGGTTTCGTTGATCCCTGGTACCAGCAGCAGGAAGAAGCTGAATGCGAATGCCAGCTGCGCCAGGTAGGGCCGCGCACGCCCCAGCAGCCTGAGCTTGGGGATGACCAGCGCCGCTCCGACCACCAGCAGCGCGAGGATGCCGAGCGCATGCCCGACGTTGAATCCGCCGGTACTGGAAAGGCCGAACGCCGTCAGTACCGACACCAGCATCCCGAGCAGGTAGCCGCGTGCAACTGGCGCCCGGGGCTCGATCTGATGATGGCGCGCATAGCTGTAGAGCCCGGCGACGAAGGTCGCCACGCTGACGGCGGTATGGATGGCGCCGAGGGTGGACACAGGGTGTGGCATGGTTGTGACTCCGTCTTTATGAATGGTCTGCTACCGACTAGTAGGTAGGCATGTGACTGCAAAAAAAACCGCTGCGCCCGCACAGCGGCTTTTCACCGTGAAAACCTCAGGGTTGTCCATCACCCGCGAAATGCCGCGCGATCCAGCGCTCGCAGAGCGCCCAGAGCTCGGGTGCGCCACGCTGGATGACCGGCCCGTAGCGCTCGATGACCTGCTGGCGCGATACACCGCTTTCGGACCAGGTGCCACCGCCGGTGAAGATGTTGATCAGCAGTGGCTGAAAACGGTCGAGCGCCTTGGCGAAACACGCATCTGCAGTCTCGGCCTGCTCGAACTCCTGCCACAGTTCCAGCATCTGCGTGCCCTGTGGTTGCGGCAGCAGGCCAAACAGCCGCTGGGCGGCCTCGGCTTCCTGCTCGGCCTGCAACTGGCTGGACGAGCCTCCATGAATGGGGTAGTCACCGACGTCGATCTCCACGATATCGTGCAACAGCAGCATGCGGATGACGCGGTTGCTGTCCACTGCCCCGCTGGCATGCTCATTGAGGATCAACGCATACATAGCCAGGTGCCAGGAGTGTTCGGCGGAGTTTTCCTTGCGGCTCTGATCCAGCAGCGGTGATTGGCGACGCACGCTTTTCAACTGGTCGATCTGGCGCAGAAATTCCAATTGCTGTTCCAGAGGGCTTGGCAGCATGGCTCAGGCTCCGGGGGGCGGAATCGGTGTGGCAAGCCTGTCGATCAGCGGCTGCGTGATAAGCCCGAACACGCCAGGCTCGCCATAGGCGCGGGCAGACAACATCGCGCCATGCACGGCAGCCATGAAACGCTCAGCTTCAGCCTGAGGGGTATCGGACAGGGTCAGGCTGCCCACCTGCGCGCCGCGCTCGAGCACTGTGGTGATCCAGGCCGAGAGGCTGCGGAAATGCGCCCTCACCTCAGTGGCGACTTCGGCAGGCAATACCGGTATCTGAGTGGCGAGCAAGGCACACACGCAATAGCCCTTGCTGGCCTCGCCGACGCATTCCAGCCAATAGCCTACATAGGCCTTGAGCTGGTCGACGGGGGCGGGAAAGTAACGCTCCAGGGCAGCCATGCCGGCCTTGGCCTCTTCGCGGTATTGCGCGACCAGAACGCGCACCAGGTCCGCCTTGGTGGGGAAATGGTGATGGATGCTGGCTTTGCGTATCCCGACGCTCTCGGCGATGTCGGCGTAGCTGAAGCTGTTGTACCCGCCCGTGATGATCAGGGTGCGGGCGCACTGGAGAATGTCGGAGTAGGTCGTGGATTGAGTGCTCATGAACGGCACCCTACCTCCTGGTAGGGACATGGTCAACCGCCGTGAGCGTTCTTTCATTCAGCCCAGTAATCGCAGCAGAGCACATTTGTACTCCACCGTTGCAAAGCCCATTTTCCCGAGGCTGGCAAGGGTGGAAATGGCACAAGTTAAAATATTATTCACATGCGCTAATGATTCTCATTGAAGTAGATTTCCCGGCGACCTCGCCCTGGGGTCGATGCCTTCAGCCATCCTGGGAGAATCATGCTAGTTCCCTTCCTCATCATGCTCCGCGAGGGCATCGAAGCCGCGCTGATTGTCGGCATCATCGCCAGCTACCTGCGCCAGACCGGCCGTGGCCAGTGGATGCCGGCCGTGTGGATCGGCGTGTTTCTCGCCGCAGCCCTTTCCCTCTTCGTCGGCGCCGGCCTTGAGCTGATGAGCAGCGAGTTCCCGCAGAAACAGCAGGAACTCTTCGAAGCGCTGGTCGGGCTGGTCGCGGTGGTGATCCTCAGCTCCATGGTGCTGTGGATGCGCAAAGTGGCACGTTCGATCAAGCACGCGTTGCACGTCTCGCTTGATGCCGCGCTCGCGGGTTCGAAGCACCAGGCCTGGGCGCTGATCGCCATGGTGTTCTTCGCCGTCGCTCGCGAGGGGCTGGAGACGGTGTTCTTCCTGTTGGCGGTGTTTCAGCAGAGCGAGGGCCCGGCAGCACCGCTGGGCGCCCTGCTTGGGCTGGTGGTGGCGATCCTGGTGGGGTTGGCGCTGTACTCCGGCAGCCTGCGCCTGAACCTGGCGCAGTTCTTCCGCTGGACAGGCCTGTTCATCCTCGTGGTGGCGGCGGGCATCCTCGCCAACTCGGTGCAGGCGCTGCACGAGGCCGGGGTCTGGAATGCGCTGCAGGGGGTGGTCTTCGATAACAGCCACAGCCTGCCAATGGATGGCCCGACCGGATCGGTACTGGCGGGGATGTTCGGTTACCAGGACACCCCGACCGTGAGCACCCTCGGGGCCTACCTGCTCTATCTGGTCGGTGCGCTGGTGCTGTTCTTCTGGCCGGCACCGGCCAAGCCTTCCTCTTCCCACGCTGCACAGAAACAAGGGTAAGCATGACCAGTCACGAGACCGGCGCCGCCGGCAAGCCCCCCTCCCCCCGTGTACTGCGCCTGGCGGTTGCCGGCAGTGCCCTGTTGATGGTCGGTGCGGGCCTGGTGTTCTTCTATGCCTCGCACCAGGCCCAGGCCAGGCGTGCGGCCAACGCCGGACATGAAACGCTGATCACCATCCGCGATCACGCCTGCGAGCCGAACGACCTGAGCGTCCCGGCCGGGCTGAACAGTTTCCGCATCGTCAACCAGTCGCAACGCGCCGTCGAGTGGGAGATTCTCGATGGTGTGCTGGTGATCGAGGAGCGCGAGAACATCGCGCCGGGCTTGTCACAGGTGATCAACGCCACACTGCAGCCGGGTCGCTACGCGATCACCTGCGGCTTGCTCAGCAACCCGCGCGGCAGCTTGACCGTCACCCCGACCGCCGCCTCCGAAGCGGCCGCCAAGGCGCGCCCCGCGCTGACCGCCTTTATCGGGCCGCTGTCCGAATACCGCGTCTACCTGGCCAGCCAGGGCAGCGCCCTGGTGCGGGCAGGCCAAGCGCTCAAGGATGCGATCCAGGCCGGCGACCTGCAGCAGGCGCAAGCTGCCTATGGCGCAGCGCGGGTGATCTACCAGCGCATCGCCCCGGCCAGCCAGCGTCTGGCTGAACTGGACAACCGGATCAATGCTCGCGCCGATTACTTCGAACAGCGTGAGCAGGACCCGGCGTTCACAGGCTTGCATCGCATCGAGTACGGCCTGTTCCAACAGCGCACCACCGCGGGGTTGGCGCCGGTGGCAGAGACGCTGCTGCTCGACCTGGGCGAACTCAAGACGCAACTGCTTGCCCAGTCCATCGCGCCGCAGCAATTCACCGAGGCGGTGGTGCGCAGCCTGCACAACCTTGCACAGATCCGCAGCAGTGGCGAAGAGGAACGCTACAGCCACCTCGACCTGCCGGGTTTTGCCGCCAACCTCGAAGGTGTGCGCAAAGTGATCGATCTGTTGCGCCCCTTGCTGGCCAGGAACGGCTCTGAGCCGTTGGCGACAATCGATAGCGCCATGACTCGCTTCGAGCAGCACCTGCAAGCCCTGCACGGCGCCGAGGGCTATCTGCCCTACGACCAGGTGCCGCAGGCGCAGAAACAGCAGATCGCAGCCGATGCCGACGCACTGGCCAACGCGATCGCGGCCATCGATCAGGCCCTGGGCCTGGCCGACCAGTAAAGACAAGCGAGCCTCAGATGACAGACCGCGATACCCGTAACGCCCCGCAATCCCAAGAGCGCCGCCGCCTGCTGGCAGGCCTTGGTGTGGCAGGCGTCGCCATGGCCACCGGCAACGCGCTGGCGGCTCCCTCACCGGCCAAGGTCACCGAAGCCCCGCACAGCGACCGCACGCAAGAGCGCAACGCCTGGATCGGCGAACATCAACCGGGGGTGGTGACACCGCGTCCTACCGCCGGGATGTTCGTCGCCTTCGATGTTCTGGCGCAGGACAAGCAGGATCTCGAGCGCCTGTTCCGCACGCTGGACCAGCGCATTCGCTTCCTGATGGCCGGCGGCCCGGTCCCCCAGGTCGACCCGAAGCTTCCACCAGCGGACTCGGGCATCCTCGGTCCGGTCGTCACGCCGGACAACCTGACCATCACGGTGTCGGTCGGCGAGTCGCTGTTCGACGAGCGATTCGGCCTCACCGGCGCCAAGCCCAAGCGCCTGAGCCGCATGCTCGGCTTCCCCAACGACGCGCTGGAGGCCGAGCGCTGCCATGGCGACCTGGGGTTGCAGTTCTGCTCCAACGCGCCGGACACCAACATCCACGCCCTGCGCGACATCATCAAGAACCTGCCTGACCTGCTCTACGTACGCTGGAAACAGGAAGGCTCGGTGCCGCAGCAGGCACCGCGCAAGGCGGCGGAGCCCGAGCAGAGTGCGCGCAACTTCCTCGGTTTTCGTGACGGCTCGGCCAACCCCGACTCCAGCGACGCGGCACTGATGAACCGGTTGGTCTGGGTACAGCATGGCGACGAACCTGCCTGGGCGGTCGATGGCACCTACCAGGTGGTGCGGATCATCCGCAATCTGGTCGAGCGCTGGGACCGCACGCCATTGCAGGAGCAGGAGTCGATCTTCGGCCGCAAGAAAGCCAGCGGCGCGCCCATGGACGGCCAGCGCGAAACCGACGTACCTGATTACACCAAGGACCCGGAAGGCAAGCTGACCCGTCTGGACGCCCATATTCGCCTGGCCAATCCGCGCACTGCGGCCAGCCAGCCCAACCTGATCCTGCGCCGGCCTTTCAACTACTCCAGCGGCGTGAACAAGAACGGGCAACTGGATATGGGGCTGCTGTTCATCTGCTATCAGGCCGACCTGGAAAAGGGCTTCATCACCGTCCAGAACCGCCTCAACGGCGAGCCGCTGGAGGAATACATCAAGCCGGTCGGGGGCGGGTACTTCTTCGCCCTCCCCGGCGTAAAGAACGATCACGACTTCATTGGTCGTTCGCTGCTCGACGCTGCCACCCCCACAAAAACCGCATGACACGACACAGAAACGGATCAGGACATCGCCATGAACAAGACCCGCCTCGCCCTGTTGCTCACGCTTGCCCCGCTGTTCGCCAATGCTGCGGTTGACCCGCTGACCCTGGTGCAGCCGGTGTCGGACTACAAGATCTATGTCACCGAGAAGGTCGACCAGTTGGTGAGCGACACCGAGCAGTTCACCCATGCAGTGAAGAAGGGAGACCTGGCCAAGGCCAAGGCGCTGTATGCCACGACCCGGGTCAACTATGAAGCCGTCGAGCCGATCGCCGAGCTGTTCAGCGACCTGGACGCGGCCATCGACTCGCGGGTGGACGATCACGAAAAAGGTGTCGAGGCCGATGACTTCACCGGCTTCCATCGCCTGGAGTACGCGCTGTTCGACAAGAACACCACCGACGGCCAAGGCCCGATTGCCGACAAGCTGATCGCTGACGTGAAAGACCTGCAGGGCCGTATTGCCACCCTGACCTTCCCGCCAGAAAAAGTCGTCGGCGGTGCGGCAGCATTGCTCGAAGAAGTGGCCGCGACCAAGGTTTCGGGTGAGGAGGATCGCTACAGTCACACCGACCTGTACGACTTCCAGGGCAACATCGACGGGGCACAGAAGATCTTCGAGCTGTTCCGCACCCACCTGGAATCCCAGGACAACGCGTTCGTCGCCAAGGTCGACAAGAACTTCGCCACCGTCAACAAGCTGCTGGCCAAGTACAAGACCCAGGACGGCGGGTTCCAGTCCTACGACAAGGTGGCAGAGCGTGATCGCAAGGCCATGGTCGGGCCGGTCAACACCCTGGCCGAAGACTTGTCGACCTTGCGCGGGAAGTTGGGTTTGAACTGATCTTCAATAACAGTGTTGTTCTGTTCGCAGGCACGCCCGCGAACAGAACAACACCCTCACCTCCACCCTAACTACCGCGCGAATGAAATATATTTAAAACTCCCCACGGCCAGCCCCTTTTCTAAACTTTGTTTCATCGAAAACCCGGCCAATCTCCCCTTCTATTCATCGTCCCCCAGGCATAAAGCGTGGAGAATGGCGCGCCGCTCGCCAGGCCCGCTCCCGGACCTGCGCCGCAACGAGTGGCGGCCGGCGCTGCGCTGCATGGCTGCGCCACTTTCAGCTTTGAACGGATAGGCACAGCGCTAAACAGAGATTGTCTATCCGGGCAAGTTCTCAAGGCGAATAAGTCAGTCCCAACGAATGTCGCGAACCTGCTGATGACTTTAAGTTCATTTCAACGTTTCGATGTCGCCACTTAACATTGAACTGCGGATGACTTACCCGTCTTGAGGAAATGTATGAACACGCACGCACCGATCACCTTTACCGCTATCCCCGAACGCATCCTGATTACCGGCGCCACGGGCTTCCTCGGCGGGTCGGTCGTCGCCCAGCTGATCGCCAACGGCCAGGGCCCGCAACTGGTGTTCCTGGTCCGCGCCGAAAACGCCGGGCAAGGGCTGGAGCGCCTGCGCGACAACCTGCAACAGCATGGCGTCAGCCATGCCGAATGCCTGGCGCTGAACGCAGAGCAGATCATTTGCGGCGACTTCCTCGACACCTCCTGGCTGGCGCGCGAAACGCCGCGCCTGCTGGACGTCGATCGGGTCATCAACTGCGCTGCCGTGGCGTCGTTCTCGAAGAACCCGACCATCTGGCCAGTCAACGTCGAGGGCACCTTCGCCTTCGCCGAGGTGATGAGCCGCTCCAAACGCCTCAAGCGTTTCCTCCATGTGGGCACAGCCATGTGCTGCGGCCCTGAGCGTGAATCGCCGATCAGCGAGTCCTGGGAGTTCCCGGACGCCGAACAGCAACTGGTGGACTACACCGCTTCCAAGGCCGAGATCGAACGACGCATGCGCGAGGAACTGCCGGCCCTGCCGCTGGTGGTGGCACGCCCCTCGATCGTGGTCGGTCACCGCAGCCTGGGTTGCCAGGCCTCTGGCAGCATCTTCTGGGTGTTCCGCATGGGCTTCGCCCTGGAAAGCTTCACCTGTGGCCTCGACGAACAGATCGACGTGATTCCGGTGGACTACTGCGCCGAGGCGCTGATCGGCCTGACCCTCAAGCCGCGCCTGAGCCACGACCTCTACCACATCTCCGCCGGGCATGATTCGGCGTGTACCTTCGCCGAGATCGACAAGGCGTTCGCCCTGGCCAATGGTGCCGCGCCGGTGGGCGAGCGCTACCGCAAGATCGATGTCGACAACCTCAAGGAGCTGGCCGCCAGCTTCGAGTCGCGCATCGGCCCGGCCAACCCGCGCCTGGTCCTGCGGGCCCTGCGCCTGTACAGCGGTTTTGCCGACCTGAACTACCTGTTCGACAACCGCCGCCTGCTCGATGAGGGCATTGCCGTGCCGCCGCGCTTCACCGACTACCTGGATGTGTGCGTACGCTCTTCCAGCGGCGTGAGCATCGCGACCCAGATGCAGTGGGACTTCAAGTAAGCAGGCGCTTCGCGGGTGAGCCCTTCGCGGGCAAACCCGCTCCCACAGGGCAGTCTCAGAGCGTCACCAACCCATGCTCCAGCGCGTACTTCACCAGTGCCGCCGGAGTATCGATATTCAGCTTGCGCCGGATGCTCAGCCTGAAGGTCTCCACCGTGCGCACGCTGATGCCCAGCTCCCGGGCCATCTCCTTGTTGTTGCTACCCCTGGCGATCATCGCCAGCACCTGTAGCTCACGCGGGGTCAGGTCGTTCTCGTCGCGCCCGCTGCTGACCAGCTTGCGGGCGATTTCCGGGCTGTAGAAACTGCCACCCGCAGCAATTGCCTCGATCGCGGCTATCAGCTCGGTGGAGGGTGCGTTCTTCAGCACATAGCCCCTCGCCCCCGCCGTGATCGAGGTGCGCACATACTCCTGGTTGTCGTACATGCTCAGCATCAGCACCCGGATGCCGGGGTACAAACCACACAGGCGGCGGGTCAGCTCCAGGCCGTTCATGTCCTGCAGGCCAACATCCACCAGCAGGATGTCCAGCTCCAGCGACGCCACCAGCTCAAGCGCCTGGGCGCCGGATTCGGCCTGGCCGACCACCTGGAAATGGGCAATTGCGCCCAGCAGTGCCTTGACGCCGTCACGTACCAGCACATGGTCGTCGACCAGGGCAATGCGGATCGGTGTGGTCTCGCTCATGCAAGCCTCGGATTGTTCATGGGTATCTGGACCTGCAGCTCGGTGCGCCCGGCAGACGACGCAATGCTGAAACTGCCCCGGTGATGTTCGACCCGCTCGCGCAGGTTGCGCAGGCCAATGCCGTGGCTTTCATACGCCGCACTCGGGTCGAAGCCCATGCCGTTGTCCTCCACGCGCAGTACCAGCAACCCGTCGTGGGCAGAGATGGAAATGATCGCGACACTGGCCTTGGCGTGGCGGTCAACATTGGCCAGCGCCTCCTGGATGATACGGAACAGCGTCAGCGAAAGCTCGGCATCCACCTCGATGTCCGTCAGCCCGCACTCGTACTGGGTACGAATGCCAGTGCGCTGCTCGAAGTCGCGCACATGCTGGTCGATGGCCGGCGAAAGGCCCAGGGTGTCGAGCAGCGAGGGACGCAGGTCATGGGAGATCCGCCGCACTTCACCGATCGCCGAAGCCAGGCGAGTGGTGCCGTTGCGCAGGTTGTCCAGGCCGCCGGCGCGGCCGTTGTCCAGCTCCATCGCGGCGAGCTCGAACTGGAACTTGATCGACACCAGTTCCTGGCTGATGCCGTCGTGCAGTTCGCGCGCCACCCGCGAACGCTCCTCCTCCTGCAGATCGACGATACGCTGGTTGAGCGCCGACAGCTTGCGGTCGGCCAGGCGGTGCTCGCTGACATTGAGCATCAACCCGCCGGCAAAGATGACCAGTACCGCCAGCAACGAGAAGGACGCGATCGCCAGCACCGTGGTCAGCACGCCGGAGGCCACCTCCTGACGCGACTTGAGCGTGGCCACCTCGACATCGTCGATGTAGATACCGGTGCCGAGCATCCAGCCCCAGCGCTCGAGCATCACCACATAGGCCAGTTTGCCGGTGGACTGCCCGGTGGAGGGCTTCTGCCAGTCATAAAGCTGGTAGCCGTCACCGCGTTCGGCGCTCTTGAGCAGCGCCTGGATCACCAGCAGGCCCTTGTTGTCGGTCATGCCGATGAGGTCCTTGCCCACCAGTTCGGCCTGGCGCGGATGCATCAGGCTCTTGCCGTGGCGATCGTAGACGAAGAAGTAGCCGTCCAGGCCGAAACTGGCCCGCGACAGGATCTGCAAGGCACGCTGGCGGGTGTCGTCATCGTCGGCGCCGCTGTCGTACAACGGCGCGATCAAGCTCATGGCCAGGCCCAGGTAGTTCTTCAGCTCGGCCTTCTTCGCCGCCATGATGCTGCTTTCGACCAGGCGCGCCTGGTCCTCCTCGAGCTTGCGGCTCTGGGCGAACACCAGGATGCAGATGAACAGCACCGACACGATCAGCGGCAAGACACTGAGCGTGACGATCTTGTGCTTGAGTTGCATGGTCACTCCGGTTGCGGGGGCGGCGCGGCGTCAGCTTTGCCTGTGGCCCCGACAAATGACAAGGGCGCCACGACAAGCGTGGCGCCCCTTTTACACGGCAATCAATTCAGCAGCAACGCGTCGGACGTCCGCTGGCACCGTTGTAGCGTGCGTCCTGGCGCTCGCGGAAGAACGCCTTGCGGCTCATCACCGGCTCGCCGGGGTGATGGGCCTGCATATGCTCGAGGTAGGTGTCGTAGTCGGGCATGCCGACCAGCATGCGCGCGGCCTGCCCCATGCATTTGCCCATCTTGCTCAGTTTGTTGAACATCGCAGCTTTCCTCAGGCGTCGGGGATTGGCTGGAACGGCGACTCCTTGTCGCTGCGCTCAGGCTTGACCCAGGCTCGCCGGCCGACCTTCACGGCAAAGCACAGGATGCTCAGCACCACGAACAGGAACAACCCGGTCAGCACGGCGTTGGTGTAGGCGTTGAAGATCACATGCTGCATCTGCGCCAGGTCCTTGGCCGGTGCCAGCACCTGCCCGGCTGCGGCGGCATCGCTGTACTTGCGCGCCAGCGCCAGGAAGCCCATGCCTGGGTTGGGGTCGAACAGCTTGATCAGGCCCGCGGTGGTGGTGCAGATCAGCAGCCATACGGCCGGCAGCAAGGTGACCCAGACATACTGCTGGCGCTTCATGCGGATCAGCACCACCGAGGCGAGCATCAGGGCGATGCCGGCCAGCATCTGGTTGGAGATGCCGAACAGCGGCCACAGGGTGTTGATGCCGCCCAGTGGATCAATCACCCCCTGGTACAGCAACCAGCCCCACATCGCCACGCAGCCAGCGGTGGCCACCACGTTGGCGGTCCAGGAGTCGGTCTTTTTCAAGGCAGGCACGAAGTTGCCCAGCAGGTCCTGCAGCATGAAGCGCCCGGCACGCGTACCGGCATCCACGGCGGTCAGGATGAACAGCGCCTCGAACAGGATCGCGAAGTGGTACCAGAAGGCCATGGTGTTCTCACCCGGCAGCGCCTGATGCAGGATCTGCGCGATCCCCACCGCCAGCGTCGGCGCACCACCGGCACGGGCCAGGATCGAGTGCTCGCCGATGTCGGTCGCGGTCTGCTGGAGGATTTCCGGAGTGATGGTGAAACCCCAGTTGCTGACCGTCTGCGCCACGGTGACCACATCGCCACCGACCACGGCGGCCGGGCTGTTCATGGCGAAGTACACACCTGGCTCGATCACCGAAGCGGCGACCATGGCCATGATCGCCACGAACGACTCCATCAGCATGGCGCCGTAGCCGATATAGCGGGCATGGCTTTCGTTGGCCAGCAGTTTGGGCGTGGTGCCAGAGCTGATCAGCGCATGGAAGCCCGACACTGCGCCACAAGCGATGGTGATGAACAGGAACGGGAACAGCGCCCCCTTCCACACGGGGCCTGTGCCGTCGACGAACTGGGTGATGGCCGGCATCTTCAGCTCAGGCGCGATCACCAGGATGCCGATGGCCAGCGCGACGATGGTGCCGATCTTGAGGAAGGTCGAGAGGTAGTCGCGTGGTGCCAGGATCAGCCAGATCGGCAGCACGGCGGCGACGAAACCATAGCCGATCAGCATCCAGGTGATCTGCACACCGGTGAAGGTGAACGCAGGGCCCCACACCGGATCTGCGGCAACCAGACCGCCGCCCCAGATCGATGCAAGCATCAGCAGCACGCCGATTACCGAGATCTCGCCGATGCGCCCTGGGCGCAGGTAGCGCAGGTACACCCCCATGAACATGGCGATCGGGATGCTCGCCATCACCGTGAACATGCCCCACGGGCTCTCGGCCAGGGCCTTGACCACGATCAGCGACAGCACCGCAAGGATGATGATCATGATCAGGAAAGTGCCGAACAGCGCGATGGTTCCGGGGATCGAGCCCATTTCCTCGCGTACCAGGTCGCCCAGGGAGCGGCCATTGCGGCGGGTGGAGATGAACAGGACCATGAAGTCCTGCACGGCCCCTGCCAGTACCACGCCGGCAATCAGCCAGAGCGTGCCGGGCAAGTAGCCCATCTGCGCGGCGAGCACCGGGCCGACCAGCGGGCCGGCGCCAGCGATAGCGGCGAAGTGGTGGCCGAAGAGGATGTGCTTGTTGGTCGGTACGTAGTCCAGCCCGTCGTTGTGCAGCACGGCCGGGGTGGCGCGAGTGGAGTCCAGTTGCATCACCTTGTTGGCGATGAACAGGCTGTAGTAGCGGTAGGCAACGAGGTAGATGGCGACTGCTGCGGTGACGATCCACAGGGCGCTGATGGCTTCGCCCCTGCGCAACGCCACGGTGCCCAGCGCGAATGCGCCCAGCAAGGCAATGGCGAACCAGGCAATTCGGGTAGCCAGTTTGGTCATCGGGATTTCTCCTGTCGCGACGGGTGTGCCGGCGACGGTTTTTGTTTTTGTGGGTGCCCGGGTAGGGACGACGACACTCTCGGCGTACTGGGTCCACAAGAACATTCGCAGTACTACGCGTAAGTGCTACGTAGAACTACGTAGATGGGCTGTCAGTGAGGGTTGCGGTGCGCTTTTCGCGGGCAAGCCCGCTCCTACAGGGAGCGAGGTGGGGCATTGCCTTGTGGACGATGCGGTACTTTTGTAGGAGCGGGCTTGCCCGCGAAGCAGGCGCTGCAGTTATTCGCGGGCAGTCCTCAATCCCCCAAGGCCATCATTGGCACGAGTATTGATAAATGATTCCACAACGATTGTTGAACAATCATAAGTGGAGCGTCCTTCATGTCCCGAGCAACAGCCCTCACCCTCGCCCTGACCCTCAGTGCCGCCGCACAAGCCGCCGACAGCACCTTGCAGTCCGATCGCCTGTCCATCGGCTCGGACCTCACCTACCCGCCCTACACCTACCTCGACCAAGGCAAGCCTGCCGGCTTCGACCCTGAGTTCATGATCCTGCTCGGCCAGCACCTCAAGCTCGCTCCCCAGTTTCAGGACACCCGCTTTGCCAACCTGGTGATGGGGGTCAACGCTCGACGCTTCGATGTGGTCGCCTCGGCCCTTTACGTCACCCCGGAGCGCGCAGCGCAGGTCGACTTCCTGCCCTACCTCAAAAGCGGTGCCTCGCTGATGGTGCGTGCCGATGACAGTTTCCGCCCGCAAGCGCCCCAGGACCTGTGCGGCAAGCGCATTGGCTCGATCAAGGGTGGGTCGTGGATTCCCAAGCTGATGGCGCTATCCAAAAGCCACTGCGAGGCCAACGGCCAGGCGCCGATCGACTCGCGTGAATTCCCCACTTCCCCGGAGGCAGCCCAAGCCCTGCTGGCCAAGGCGGTCGACGTACAGTTCGAAGACGCCGCGGTGGCGGCCATCACCGCCGACAAGCTCAAGGGTCGGGTGTTGATCAGTTCCCACGAGCTGATCTACCCCGTAGTCATCGGCCTGGCCGTGCGCAAGGGCAACGATGCGCTGCTCGCTGAACTGCGCCAGGGCTTCGAGGCCATGAAGCACAGTGGCGAATACCAGACGCTGTTGAGCCGCTACAACCTTGGCGAGCCCAGCCCAGCCGAAGTGGCCCAGGCCCTGGGCCAGAATCCTCAAGCGCCAGCGCAGTAAGCAGGAGCCTCGAGCATGCAATTCGATTGGGATTATGCCGCCGGCCTGCTGGTCAACGGCGACTTCTGGAAGGCGGTCGGCACTGTGGTGGAGTTGAGCGTCGAGACCTGGCTGCTGGGCATCGTCTTCGGCTTTGTCCTGGCGCTGGCGCGGCAGTCGAGCAACCGCGCCCTGAACCGCGGCGCGGCACTGTACATCTGGTTCTTCCGCAGCCTGCCGCTGCTGGTGCTGCTGATCTTCGTCTACAACCTGCCGCAGGTATTCCCGGGGACCAGCGTGCTGCTCTCCAACCCCTATGCCGCCGGCCTGATCGCGCTGGTGCTGAGCGAATCGGCCTATATCGCCGAGATTCATCGCGGCGGCCTGCTCGCCGTGGCCAAGGGGCAACTCGAGGCCGGCAAGGCGTTGGGTATCCGCTACACCGGTGTGCAGCGCCTGATCGTGATTCCACAAGCGTTGCGGGTGGCATTGCCGACCCTGGCCAACGAGTACATCACCATCGTCAAACTCACCTCGCTGGTGTCGGTGATCTCGGTGTCGGAGATCCTGCTGGTCGGCCAGCAGCTGTACACGCAGAACTTCCTGGTGATGGAGACCATGCTCGCGGTCGCCTTTTACTATGTGCTGATCGTCACGGTGTTCAGTTACCTGTTGCGTCGGCTGGAGCAGCACCTTGACGTCACCCGGCGTCAGCCCAAGGCCATCGCCGATGGCCCGGCGCAACCGACGCCTGTCCGGCGCGAGGCCGCCCCCAGGCAAGGCGACTTCGCCCTGCGGGTGCTCGGCGCACGCAAGCACTATGGCCAGCTGGAAGTGCTCAAGGGCATCGACCTGGATATCCGCTTCGGCGAAGTGGTGTCGATCATCGGGCCTTCGGGGTCGGGCAAGACTACGCTGATCCGTACCCTCAACGGCCTGGAGGCCCTGGATCGTGGCCAGGTCGAACTGTGTGGCGCCCCCTTCCTGCGCGGGCGTGACGAAGACGGCGGCAGCCTTGGCAGTCGCGTGCACATGGAGGGCATCGTCCAGGTGGGCATGGTCTTCCAGGGCTTCAACCTGTTCCCGCACAAGACCGTGCTGGAGAACGTGATGCTCGCCCCGCGTCACCATGGCCATGCCAGCGACTCCGAACTACGCGCCTTGGGCTTGGCACTGCTGAGCAAGGTCGGCCTGCGCGAGCACGCCGGCAAGTACCCGCACCAGCTCTCCGGCGGGCAACAGCAAAGGGTGGCGATTGCCCGCGCACTGGCGATGCGCCCGCAGGTGATGCTGTTCGACGAGCCGACCTCGGCGCTTGATCCGGAACTGGTCGGTGATGTGCTCAAGGTAATCGAGGACCTCGCGCGCGAGGGCATGACCATGGTCATCGTCACCCATGAAATGAAATTCGCCTTCCAGGTCTCCGACCGCGTGGTGTTCATGGAACGCGGGGAGATCATCCAGGCCGGTGCGCCGCGCGAGTTGCTCGACAACCGCAGCGAGCGCATGGGCCGCTTCCTCAAGGACGTGCAACTGGCATGAGCAGCAAATCCCCGGAAAAAGCCGGCGAAAGCCTGCCCCTGGCCGACCAGGTAGCCCTCGAACTGCGCGAGGACATCATCGGCGGCCGCCTGGTCTCAGGCATGCCGCTGGTCGAGGCCGAGCTCACCGGCCGCTACAACGCTTCGCGCAACACCGTACGCGAGGCCCTGCACCAGTTGGGCCATGAAGGCCTGACCACCTATGTGCGCAACAAGGGCGTGATGGTGCGCAGGCTGGGTATCGCCGAGGTGCGCGATATCTTCCTCGTGCGCCGCACACTCGAGGTGCAGGCGATCCATGGCAGCAAGCCGCTACGCGAATACCAGTCCGACCGCATGCTCGACGCCATCGAGGCCGCCGAACTTGCCCGTGATCGCGAAGACTGGCAGGCCTTCGGCACCCACAGCCTGCGCTTTCACCAGCACATCGTCGGCTTGCTGCGCAGCCCGCTGCTGGATGCCTTCTTCACCAATATCGCTGCGCAGATGCGTCTGGTGTTCGCCGTTGCGCCCGATGAAAAGAACTTCCAGAGCCCGTGGCTGGAACGCGACCGGGAGATCCACGACCTGCTCGCCGATGGCTCGCGCCACGACGCCGCCGAAGCCATGACCCGTTACCTGGACGACTCCGAGCACGCCCTGCTCGATCTGTTCAGCCATCCACCCCGTTCCTGAACCCGGAGAACTACCCATGTACAAGGATTACCCCGCCGCCTACCAAGTCAGCAAAGGCGCTGCCCTGCAGGTCGACAAGCCTTTCTATGACCGCGTGCGCGAGCGCAAGGACGCCCGCACCCTGATCGAGACATTCGAAGTGCCGATCCGCACAGGCCGCGCCTGGAAGGTGCCGGCCGGCC
Organism: Pseudomonas sp. NY15374; assembly: GCF_048068255.1. Lineage (NCBI taxonomy): Bacteria > Pseudomonadati > Pseudomonadota > Gammaproteobacteria > Pseudomonadales > Pseudomonadaceae > Pseudomonas > Pseudomonas sp. NY15374. The sequence continues at coordinate 286,900 of NZ_JBLUPZ010000008.1, read as the reverse complement.
ATGTGTTCCGCGTCACCACCCCGGTCGGCCCGCAGGTCGGCGACTTCAACATCTGGAACGCCAACGACCCGCGTGAGCGCCTGTGGGCGGCGCGCACTCGCCAGTTGCAGGGTGCCCACGTCACCACCTACGACCGACTGTGGTCGAATCTGCCGTTCCTGCGCCCGCTGGTGACCATCACCGACGACAGCCTGGCCGACTATGGCATCGACGAGCACGGCGGGCGCCTGCATGACCTGCTCGGCACCCGTTGCGACCCCTACGTGAACAAGATGCTCACGGGTGAGGACTTCCATCACCACTGCCACTCCAACCTCACCCGCGCCGTGCTGCCCCATGGACTGACCGAGTTCGACGTGCACGATGTGCTGAACATCTTCCAGTGCACCGGCTTGAACCATGACGACATGTACTTCATGAAGGCTTGCCCGGCCAAGCAGGGTGATTACCTGGAGTTCTTCGCCGAAATCGATGTGCTGTGCGCGCTGTCGACCTGCCCGGGCGGCGACCTGTCACTGCCGATGTGGGGGCCTGAGGCACAGGACCCGCTGTCGGTCTGCCGGCCGCTGGGGGTGGAAATCTACAAGCTCGACGACAGCCTGCTGGAGGGCTGGACGCAGCCCAAGCGCGCCAGCTACAACGGCATGCACGGGCTGGCGATCGGCAAGGCCGAGTGGGAATGATCGGCTGAAGGCCAGTCCAATCCCTGTAGGAGCGGGCTTGCCCGCGAACACGGGCGCAGCCCGTGCCAGGCAGCGCGGTGTCTGTTTCGCGGGCAAGCCCGCTCCCACAGGACAAAAAAACAACACACCTGTGGGAGCCAACTGTCTTTTACCGCCCCCTACCACCGATCAGCGATCAGAAACCTGCTCCAGAAAGATCAAGCGCAGCGGCTCACCCAGCAGCATTTCGCTCTGCGCCGCAAACCGCTGGAAATACGGCGCGGCGAAATGCGCATCGAGCGCGGCCTGATCGACGAACGCCTCGCGCATGTAGAACGTCCCCGGCTCATCCTTGCCCTCGAACAGCACATAGTCCAGGTTACCCGGCTCCGCGCGGGTCGGTTCGATCAGTTCCAGCAACGCCTGCTTCAATGCCAGCGCCCTGCCCTCCCGGGCCTTGAGCACAGCAATCGAGACCAGCGGGTTGTTCGTTACCTGCGCACCCATCGACACATCTCCAACACGTTTGAGTTGCGTACAGTGTTACCGAGGCGATGGCCGGTAAACAGCCGCATAGCCCGATAACACTTTCAGCACGATGCGGAAAATCGCTCAGGCCAGCGCTTGCTGTACCTGGCCAACGGTGGTCGTCAGGCTGCCCAGGTGCAACCCCAGCACCCGCTCCACCGGTGCCTGATCCAACGGCCAGTGCAGGGCAATGCTCCCGACCAGTCGCCCTTGCGTGCGAACCGGCAAGGCGATGGCGCGGATCAGGAACGGCAGGCGCACCGGATATTCCCAATGACCCTCGGTGCGCCGGGCAAAGCCGCGCTGGGTTTCGTCCTCGATGGCCCGCAACATCGCGTCATCACCAACATGCGCATGCTCGGCCAGGCGCTGCACTTCATGGGGGGCCAGTTCGCCCAGGCAGGCGCGGCCCATCGCCGAGTGAAACAGGCTGGCGTGGTGGCCGACGATCTGGCAGTTGTTCGGATAGCGCTTGCGCAGCACCTGGGGAATCGCGCTTTCCATCACTTCCAGGCGCTGGCCGTCGAAGCATGACAAGTCGGCGACCAGCCCGGTGCGCTCGCTGAGCTCCAGCAACAGCGGCGCTGCGCTTTCGACCATCTGCCGCTTGAAGCGCAACTGGCCGTCGCCGAACAGGCGCCGGGCGCACAGGCGGTAGCGCCGATCGCTGAGGCCGCGGTAGGTCCAGCCCTGTTCCTGCAGGGTGGCGAGCATGCGCGACACCGTGGCCTTGGGTAACGCCGTCAGGTAGTGCAGTTCCTCCAGCCCCAGGGCCTGGTGCTCACCCAGCAATTCGATGATCGTCAATGCCCGCTCGACCGAGCGCACGCCACCGCCGTCCCCGTTGCCGCTCATGTTCGTTCGCCTCCGTGTCTGCACCAGGTTCGTCACATTGCCCAGCAAGATACGCGCCTGCAAGGGCTTCAGCGCGCCAGCAGGCTCGGTGGCGGACAGCGCTCGACCCACCGTGTCAGTTGCTCGTGGGCATAGGCCAGACGCAACACTTCGCGGTCCGCCTGGGCCGGGCCGATGATCTGCAGCCCCATCGGCAGGCCCTGGGCATTGAAGCCGACCGGTACGCTGATGCTCGGCAGCCCGGCGAGAGTCGGGCCGATCACCACCTCCATCCAGCGGTGATAGGTGTCCATCGTCCGCCCGCCCACGACCTGCGGCCAGGGTTGCTGTGCATCGAAAGGAAACACCTGGGCCGAGGGCAGCAGCAGGAAGTCGTAACGCTCGAACAACCCTGCCATCGCCCGGTACCAGTCGCTGCGCGCCAGCGATGCCTCATAGAGCGCAGCGGCGCTCAAACGCAGGCCGCCCTCGACTTCCCATTGCGCCTCGGGCTTGAGTAATGCGCGCCGATGTGGGTCGGCGTAGGCGGCTGCGAGGTTACCGTGCACCAGGAAGTGGCGATGGGTCAGCCAGCATTGCCACAGGCGCTCCAGCGGATAGTCCGGCTGACAGGTCTCGACCTTGCACCCCAGGCTCTCGAATTCGCTCAGTGCGCTTTCGCACAGGCTCAGCACGCCATCGTCCATGGGCAGGTAACCGTTGTAGTCACCCAGCCAGCCGATCCGCACATCGTTGAAGTCCTGCTGCAAATCGTCGGCGAAGTCCTGAGTACCTTCGTTGATCGACAACGGTGCCCGCGCGTCGTAACCCGCCTGTACCGCCAGCAATCGCGCGAGGTCGGCAACGCTGCGCCCCATCGGGCCTTCGGTGGCAAGTTGCTGGACGAACACCTCAGGCGCCGGGCCATGGGGCACGCGGCCCTGGGACGGGCGCAAGCCAAACACATTGTTGAACGCCGCCGGGTTGCGCAACGAGCCCATCATGTCGCTGCCGTCAGCCACTGGCAGCAAGCGCATGGCTAATGCTGCCGCCGCCCCGCCGCTGCTGCCGCCGGCCACCCGGCTGGGGTCGTAGGCGTTGGTGGTGGTGCCGAACAGCGTGTTGTAGGTCTGCGAACCGAGGCCGAACTCCGGCACGTTGCTCTTGCCGAGGATGATCGCGCCGCTGCGCCGAACCCGCTCCACGCTGATGGCGTCCTGCTGCGGCACCTGCTCGGCGAACAGCGGCGAGCCCAAGGTGGTGCGCAGGCCAGCAGTGGCGGCCAGGTCCTTGATTGCCTGGGGCATGCCATGCATCCAGCCGCGGGACTGGCCACGGTCGAGCTCGCGGTCGCGCGCGTCGGCCTCCTCGAGCAGTTGCTGTGCCGGCCGCAATGAAACCAGGGCGTTGACCTGCGGATTGAACCGCTCAATGTGCGCAAGGTAGGCCTGCATCACCTCACGGCAGGAAACCTGGCGAGCATGGATCGCCCGGGACAGCTCGCTGGCATCCAGCGCGACGACAGGGTCGAGATCTAGCGGTTTCACGGTTTTACTCCAAGTTCAATGACGGCCGGTGCGCGTGGCCGCACGGCTTCTTTCAGACAATAGGTGCCCAGCAGTGTCAGCACGCAGGCGAACAGTACGTAGAACGACGGCGCCACAGGCGTGTTCAAGACTTTGGTCAGCCAGGTGACGATCAGCGGCGCGAAACCGCCGAACAGCATTACTGCCACGTTATACGCCACCGACACTCCCGTTGAGCGGACGGCGACGGGGAACTGCTCGGCCAGCGCCGTGGGTGCCGGCCCGTAGAAACCGCCGATCATGCTGCACAGGGCCAGTTGCATCACCAGCAGGCGCTCTACCGAAGGTGCCGCGGCGACCCACAGGTGCAGCGGGTAGACCATCAGGAAAAAGCCCAGGGTGAAGGCCATCAGCACCGGTCGGCGGCCAATACGGTCGGACAGCGCGCCGGAGAACGGAATCACCACCGTCATCAGGCCCACCGCGAGCATCTGCACCAACAGCACCTGGTCCAGGGGCAACCCCAGGCTCTTGTGGGCGAAAGTCGGCATGTTCACCAGCACCACATAGAAGGAAACGGTCGCGCCACTGGCCAGGCCCATGGACACCAACAGCGCCCGACGATGCGTACGTAGCACCTGCCACAGGCTCGGGGCCTGGTCCTTGGCTTGCTTGCGCGCCTCGAGAAACTCCTCGGGCTCCTGCATGTGCTTGCGAATCCACAGCCCCACCGGGCCGATCAGCAAGCCGAACACGAAGGGAATTCGCCAGCCCCAGGCGTCAAGCGCCTCGGGTGAACACAAGTGGGTGACCAGCGCGACCATCGACGCCCCGGAGAACACCGCCAGGCATTGCCCGACCAGTTGCCAGGAGCCATAGAGCCCCTTGCGGTGCGCCGGCGCGCTCTCCACCAGAAATGCCGTGGCGCTGGCGTATTCGCCCCCCGTGGCAAAGCCCTGCAGCATACGCGCGACCACGATGAGCATAGGAGCGCCCATGCCGATGGCCAGGTAGTTGGGGGCGAAGGCGATCATCGCAATGGACAGGGTCATCAGGCGAATGATCAGTTGCATGGCGGCCTTGCGCCCTTTGCGGTCGGCATACATGCCCAGCAACACGCCACCCACCGGGCGCATGAAGAAACCGACGCCGAAGGTCGCCAGGGCCATCAGCAGCGAGGCGTAGTCATCGTCGGAGGGAAAGAACTGACGGGCGACGATGCTGGCCAGAAAGCCGTACACGATGAAGTCATACCATTCCAGCGCATTGCCGATGACGGCCGCGACCACTTGCCGGGTGCGCGATGCGCCTGCGTTCGTAGCGTGCATGGGAAGTTCTCCAGAAACCAGATGTGAGGAACGCCCGCAGGGATGCGGGCTCCAGCGGCAGTCAATGAAGAAGCGCTCAGGCCGGGGCGAGCCAGCGCTCGGTGAGCGCGCTCCAGTAGGCGGCCCCGGTCAGCAGGATGTCGTCGTTGAAGTCGTAGGCGGGGTTGTGCACCATCGGCCGATCCACGCCGTTGCCGATGAACAGGTAGGCACCGGGGCAGCGTTGCAGCATCCAGGCAAAGTCTTCGCTGCCCATCAGCTTGCGGGTATTGCCATCGACGGCGGCTTCTCCGAGCAGCTCGATACCGACCTGGCGGGCGAAGGCGTTTTCCGCGGCATGGTTGATCAGCACCGGGTAGGCAGGCCGGTGTTCGATGCTCACGCGGCAGCCGAAGCTCTTGGCCTGGGCGTGGATGATCGCCTGTACGCGCTCCAGGGTCAGGCGCCTGACCTCGCCATCGAGCGCACGCAGGCTCAGGCGCAACAAGGCCTGCTGCGGAATGACGTTGGCCGCCTCGCCAGCCTGCAGCGCACCGACGGTAACCACTGCCGCCTCCTGGGCATCGATGTTGCGCGCCACCACGGTCTGCAGCGCCATCACCACACTGGCGGCCGCAACCAGTGGGTCGACGGTCAGGTGCGGCATCGAACCATGACCACCGACGCCCTCCAGGATGACGGTCAGCAGGTCCTGGGAAGCCATCATCGCTCCTTCGCGAAACCCCAGGTGCCCGGCGGCCAGCCCCGGCATGTTGTGCATGCCGAACAGCGCATCGCAGGGGAAACGCTCGAGCAGGCCATCGGCGAGCATCGCCTCGGCGCCGCCCTGCCCCTCCTCGGCCGGCTGAAAGATCAGTGTCAGGGTGCCGTCGAAACGCCGGGTCGCAGCCAGGTAGCGAGCAGCACCGAGCAGCATCACGGTATGACCGTCGTGTCCGCAGGCATGCATGCAACCCGTGTGTCGGCTGCTGTAGGCCGCGCCCGTGGCCTCGACGATCGGCAATGCATCCATGTCGGCGCGCAGCCCCAGGCGGCGCGTGCTGCTGCCGTTGCGCAGCACACCGACCACGCCGGTGCGGCCAATTCCGGTGTGGACCTCGTAGCCCCAATCGCGCAGGGCCTGGGCGACCAGCGACGAAGTGCGATTCTCCTCGAAGCCCAGTTCCGGGTGGGCATGGATATCCTGGCGCAGTGCCTGAAGCTCGCCGGCAACGTCGGCGAGCCAGGCCAGGATGTGCGGGTGTTTGGATGTGGTCATCAGGCATCTCCTCGCGCGGGTTGCAGTCCCGCTTTTGTTATTCGCTCGGGGATTGCGGCACGAGAGGCAGGCCGCAGGTGCTGCCAGATAAACCTGACGGCGCGGCGGCGACAATCGAATCTGGTTCCGCTGTGTGGAACCCGGCGTGCAGGCCGGGCTTGAAGCGGGGTCGTCCCTCCATCACTACTCGCTCTATATTTTTGTAAATGGCGATAGTGATTTCAGGATTGAAGTGGGCCGCTGTAGCTTCTCTGCCCCTGCACTACACTTTCCAGGCTTCGAAAACACTCGCCAAGCCCCTGGAGGTGTCCCATGAGCAACCCCAACCAAAGCACATTTACCGGCTGGGCCGCGACGGCAGCCGGTGCGCCACTGCAGCGGTACAGCTACGATCCCGGCCCGCTGGCTGACGACGAGGTGCAGGTCGTGGTCGAGTACTGCGGCGTCTGCCACTCCGACCAATCGATGATCGACAACGAATGGGGGCTGACCCGGTACCCGTTCATTCCTGGCCACGAGGTAGTCGGGCGCATCGAACAGGTTGGTGATCGAGTGAAGGGGCTGCAAGTTGGACAGCGGGTCGGGATCGGTTGGTACAAAGGCAGTTGCATGCACTGCGCGCCGTGCATGGAAGGCTCGCACAACCTGTGTGGTTCGGCCCGGCCGACGATCATCGGCAGCAACGGCGGTTTCGCCGACCGCCTGCGAGCGCACTGGGCCTGGGCCATCCCACTGCCGGACGGCCTCGACCCTGCCCTTGTCGGCCCCTTGTTCTGTGCCGGTTCGACGGTGTTCAACCCGCTGCTGTCATTCGGTGTCAAACCCACCGATCGCGTCGGGGTGGTCGGCATCGGCGGGCTGGGGCACCTGGCGCTGAAGTTTCTCAATGCCTGGGGCTGCGAAGTGACCGCGTTCACCTCATCCTTGAACAAGCAGGATGAAGCGAGGCGCCTGGGCGCACACAAGGTGGTGGCCTCCACCGACAGCCGGGCGCTCAAGGGTATCGCCGGCACCCTCGACTTCCTCCTGGTGACGGCCAATGCCGACCTGGACTGGACCGCCATGATCGGCACCCTCGGTACCCGCGGTCGGGTGAACTTCGTCGGTGTGGTGCCCGGGGCGATCCCGGTGCATGTGTTCAACCTCATGCTCCAGCAGAAAAGCCTGTCCGCCTCGCCGGTCGGCTCCCCGGCGGTGATGGCGAAAATGCTTGAGTTCTGCGCCCGCCACCAGATCGTTCCCCAGGTCGAGCAGTTTGCGATGAGCCAGGTCAACGCGGCGATCGACCACCTGCGCAGCGGCAAGGCGCGCTACCGGGTAGTGCTCGACGCCAGTCGCTGAAACAAAGCGGTGTCATTGGCGCAGAGGATGATCGACAATGTCGCGGCCGCAGGCTCAGCCCTGCGGCCAGACAAGAACAACCGGACCGCCTGCCGTCATGACGCTCTTCTACCTCAAGCTCGTTGTCACTCCCCTTCTGATGTGGGCCGTCTCCCTCGCCTCGCGGCGCTGGGGAGGATTGCTCGGCGGCTTGCTCTCTGGCATGCCGATCACCTCGGCGCTGGTCATGATCTTCCTGTGCCTGGAACAAGGCACCGCCTTCTCCCTGAACGCCATACCGGGCGCACTCGGCGGGCTGGCGGCGGTCCAGGCCAGCTATGCCTGCTACCTGTTCGCCAGCCGCAAGCTTGGCGTGGCCCTCACGGCAGTGGTGTCGCTCGCGCTGTACGGCGTGGCAGCCTATGTACTGACCCATTGGGGCAATCTGCCGGTATCGATCGTTGTCGCCTTGTGCCTGGTGATGCTGCTGGTCTGGGCCACGGCCCGCGAGCCGCGCCCGGCGCAGCTTGCGCAGATCAAGGCGCGCTGGTGGGAAATCCCCATGCGCATGGTCGCCGCCACCGGCCTGCTGATGCTCGCCACAGGCGCGGCGAGCTGGCTGGGGCCTGCCGTCAGTGGCATGCTCGCGCCGATTCCGGTGATCGCCTGGCCGCTGGTGGTGTTCTCCCATGTCCAGGGCGGGCGCTTCTCCATGGCCGGGATGATCCGTGGCAACGCCATCGGCGCCGTCGGGGTGATTGCCTTCTACCTGAGCCTTGGCGCGCTGCTGCCGCACCTGGGTATTGCCCTGACCTTCCTGCTCGCCGTGGGGCTGGCGGTGGTGCTGACCGTGGGGCTGGCGACGCTGCTGCGCTCGCGCACGGCTTCAACGGGCAAGTAAGGGCGCTTGACCATGCAACTGAACAACCTCATCCGTCGTCTTGACCTGGTGACCTTGCAGTTGTTCGTCGCCATCCACGAGGAAGGTAGCCTGACCCGTGCCGCCGCGCGCGAGGCGATTGCATTGTCGGCGGCAAGCAAGCGCCTCAACGAGCTGGAGGCAGCGCTCGGCTCGCCGCTGTTCGCCCGCCAGGCCCGTGGCATGAGCCTGACCCCGGCCGGGGAAACCCTGCTGCACCACGCCCGGCGCATGCTGTTCAACCTCGAGAAGATAGGCCTGGAACTGGGCGAGCACTTGCAGGGAGTGCGCGGCTACGTGCGGATGCTCGCCAACCTGTCGGCGATCATCCAGTTTCTGCCCGAGGACCTGGCGCTGTTCGCCGCAGAACACGAACGGATCAAGGTGGACCTGGAGGAGCGGCCCAGCAATGGCGTGATCCAGGGGTTGCTCGATGGCGTGGCGGACCTGGGTATCTGCTCCAGCGACAGCGACACCCGCGACCTGCTCAAGGTGCGCTACAGACGCGACCAGTTGGTGCTGGTGGTGCGTGAAGGGCATCCATTGGCAGACCAGGCGCAGGTGGACTTCGCCGAAACCCTGGACAACGACTTTGTCGGCCTGCACTCGGCGAGCTCCATCAACATGCGTACCCACGAGGCCGCTCGCCGCGCCGGGCGGGTTTTGCGCCTGCGTATTCATGTCCCCAGTTTCGATGCAGTGTGCCGCATGGTGCAGGCTGACATGGGCGTGGGAATCCTGCCGCGCAAGGCCTTCGAGTTGTTTGGCGGTGCGCTGGGGTTGCGTGCGGTGGCGCTGAGCGACGACTGGGCCGAGCGTGAGTTGCTGCTGGTGGCGCGGGACCTTGAGTCGCTGTCACCGGTGAGCCGCTTGCTGTTCGAGCATTTGCGCGCGGCTGAGCCTGGCGGCTGAGGGGTGTCGCCCCTACCCTTCGCATTTGGCGAACGGTTGTTGCCGACACAGGATTGGTGCGTTCCCGGCGCCAGTCGTAGCCTCTACCTCAAAGTCCAAGAACAAAGAGGTACGCACCATGCCTGCCCCGCTACAAGGCATCAGGGTCCTGGAAATAGGCACGCTGATCGCCGCCCCCTTCGCCGCTCGCCTGCTCGGTGAGTTCGGCGCCGAAGTCATCAAGATCGAGGCCCTGGGTCAGGGCGACCCGCTTCGCAAGTGGCGAAAGCTGCACGACGGCACCTCGCTTTGGTGGTACCTGCAGTCACGCAACAAGAAGTCGCTGGCCCTCGACCTGAAGGCCGCTGAAGGCCTTGCCATCGTCAAGCGCCTGCTGGCCGACACCGACGTGCTGATCGAGAACCTGCGCCCCGGTGCGCTGGAAAAGCTCGGCCTGGGCTGGGACGTACTGCACGCGCTCAATCCACGCCTGACCCTGGTGCGTATCTCCGGCTATGGCCAGAGCGGCCCGTATCGCGACCGGCCTGGCTTCGGTGCGATCGGCGAGGCCATGGGCGGTATTCGCTATACCACCGGCGAACAGGGTTCGGCACCGGCGCGGGCAGGCGTCAGCCTGGGTGACTCGCTGGCCTCGTTGCACGCGGTGATGGGTGCCCTGCTCTCGCTGTTCAATGTGCGTGCCAACGGCGGTGTCGGTCAGGTGGTCGATGTATCGCTGGTGGAAAGCGTGTTCAACCTGATGGAAAGCCTGGTGCCGGAGTACGACCTGCTGGGGCATGTCCGCGAACGCAGCGGCGGTGCCCTGCCCGGCATCGCGCCGTCGAACACCTATCGCACCGCCGACGGTGCGTTCGTGGTGATCGCCGGCAACAGCGACCCGATCTTCCGCCGCCTGATGCAGGCCATCGGCCGACCAGACCTGGGCGAGGCCGAGGCCTTTGCCCATAACGATGGTCGCGCCGCGCAATCGGCACAGCTCGACGACGCGATCGAGGCCTGGACTCGCCGCCACCCGATCGACCAGGTACTGGCCACGCTGGAAGCCGCCGAGGTCCCGGCCGGGCGCATCTATTCGGTTGCCGACATCGTCAACGACCCGCACTACCAGGCCCGCGACATGCTGCTGGACAGCCAACTGCCCGACGGTACCCCGGTGCGCATGCCGGGTATCGTGCCGAAGCTTTCGGATACGCCCGGTCGCGTCGATTGGCAGGGCCCGGCGCTGGGCGAACACACCGATGCACTGTTGGCTGGGCTGGGCTTGGGCCCCGATGAGATCATCGGCCTGCGGGCCAAGGGGGTGGTGCAATGATCGACAACAACGCAGACCTGCTGGTGGTGCAGGAGGTTGCCCCGCGTGACGGCCTGCAGATCGAACCGACCTGGGTGCCGACCGAAGACAAGGTCCGCCTGATCGATGGCTTGTCGAAGCTGGGTTTCAGCCGCATCGAAGCGGGCTCGTTCGTTTCGCCCAAGGCCATTCCGGCACTGCGCGATGGTGATGAAGTCTTCCGTGGCATCCAGCGTCAGCCGGGTGTGATCTACGTCGCCCTGATCCCCAACCTCAAAGGCGCCGAGCGCGCACTGGCTGCCGGCGCCGACGAGCTGAACCTGGTGCTGTCGGCCAGCCAGTCGCACAACCTGGCCAACATGCGCATGCGCCGCGAACAGTCGCTGGCAGGCTTTGGCGATATCGTCCAGGCCGTGCAAGGTCGGGCGGTGAGTCTCAACGCCAGTGTCGCCACTGCGTTCGGTTGCCCGTTCGAAGGCGCCGTCGAGGAAGATCTGGTGCTGCGCCTGCTCGACGCCTACCTGGAGCTTGGTGTGCAGGGTGTGACCCTGGCCGATACCACTGGCATGGCCAATCCGCGTCAGGTCGCGCGCCTGGTGCGGCGCAGCCTGGAGCGCCTGCCGGCATCGATGCTCACGTTGCACTTTCACAACACCCGTGGGCTGGGCCTGTGCAATGTGCTGGCCGCCTACGAAGCCGGTGCGCGGCGCTTCGATGCCGCGCTCGGCGGGCTGGGCGGCTGCCCGTTCGCGCCGGGAGCATCGGGCAACATCTGCAGCGAGGACCTGGTCAACCTGTGCATCGAGACGGGCATCCCTACCAGCATCGACCTCGACGGCCTGCTGAAGATGTCGCGCAGCCTGCCTGCGCTGCTCGGCCACGAGGTGCCGGGGCAACTGGTCAAGGCCGGACGCAATTGCGACCTGCACCCACTGCCGGCCGGTTTGCCCGCCTGATTCTTCGCTACACCGAAGGGGCCGTGGCCCCGCCAGACAACAAGAACAACAAGGCCGCCCACAGGGCGGCCCGACTGGAGAACATCAATGACCCTTTCCGCCCTGCCGCTGGGTGCCACCGATGGCGCCGACAGCGAAAAAGCCCTGGTCCGCAAGGTCGCCTGGCGCCTCATGCCGTTGATCATGGTGTGTTATCTGTTCGCCTTCTTCGACCGCATCAACATCAGTTTCGCCAAGTTCCAGTTGCAGACCGACCTCGGTTTCAGCGACACCGCCTACGGCCTGGGAGCGAGCCTGTTCGTGGTGGGCTATGTATTGTTCGAGGTGCCGAGCAACCTGATGCTGTACAAGGTCGGTGCCCGCCGCTGGATCGCGCGGATCATGATTTCGTGGGGCCTGGCCACCGCCGCCATGGTGTTCGTCACCAGCGAATGGCAGTTCTATGCCCTGCGCTTCATCATCGGCGCCATGGAAGCCGGTTTCGCGCCCGGCGTGCTGTACTACCTGACGCTGTGGTTCCCGCAGCATTTCCGTGGCCGCATCACCTCGCTGCTGTTCCTCGCTTCGGCCTTCGCCGGGCTGTTCGGCGCGCCGTTCTCGGGCCTGGTGCTCGGTCATCTTGACGGGGTCATGCAGATGCGCGGCTGGCACTGGCTGTTTCTGCTGGGCGGCCTGCCCTGCGTAGCGCTTGGGTTGCTGGTGCTGACCCAGCTCAAGGACCGCATCGAGGACGCCGGCTGGCTCAGCGACAAGGAAAAACAGTTGCTGCGCTCACGCATCGAGCCGGCGCAGGCGGCTCATGGAAAAGGTTCGCTGCTGCAGGCGATCCGCATCCCCGGTTTCCTGATGCTCGGGTTGATCTACTTCCTGATTCAGATCGCCTCCTACGGCCTGAACTTCTGGGCACCTCAGCTGATCCGCAGCGCAGGGACGGAGAACCCGTCGATGATTGGCCTGCTGACGGCTGTGCCCTATGTCTGCGGGGCAATCACCATGGTGGTGTGTGGCCGGTGGTCGGATGCGACCGGCGAGCGGCGCTGGTTTACCGCCGGGTTGATCAGCCTCGGTGCCCTGGGCTTCCTGTGCGCCGGACTGTTCGATGACCACACGCCGTTGTTGATCGTCTCCCTCGGTCTGCTGGGTGCCGGTGTGGTGGCGGCCATTCCGAGCTTCTGGGCGCTGCCGCCGAAGTTGCTGGCTGGCGCAGGCGCCGGGGCTGCCGGTGGCATCGCGCTGATCAATACACTCGGGCAGTTGGGCGGGATCGTCAGCCCGGTACTGGTGGGACGTATTCGCGATCTGTCGGGCAGCACCACGCCTGCGCTGTATCTGATCGCTGCCACGAGCCTGGTGACAGCGGTGCTGTTGTTGTTCGCCTTGCCGGAAAAACTGCGCACGCGGGACTTGCCGAAACACTGAGGCCACTCGGTTGCCAGGTCCGCTGCAATCGCTTGCCTGGCAACTGATGAAAACCGCAAAACCAAGGCGACCAACGGTCGAACATCTGATCGTTGTTAATCCTGAGAAAATCCTGGCGCTCCATCCTCTCTCCATCGGCCGCTCCTGCAAGGCCCTTGAAGAATCAAACTACGATGGAGGGTCAAACCATGAAATCCCTGCGCTATGCCCTGGCCCTGCTGGCCGCCACCGCCGTAACCTCCGCCTTCGCCGAGGGCGGCGCCGAGCGCCTGCAGGAGCACCATGCCCGCTGGGCCCTGCAACAGCAGCAGAGCAAAGACATGGTGGCCAAGCGCGAAGCCGCCAAGGCCGCCCAGCAAGACGCCCAGGTCAACAGCGACAGCGGCCAGGACACAGCGGCGAAACCTTCGTCCTGATCCAGCAGAGGGTGCGGCCTCCTGTCGCACCTCAAGGGCTTTGGCAAGTGATGGGGCGCGGGCGTAGAATGCCGCGCCTTTTCGCCCAGTCGCCTCGTACGGTGGCTACCGGCAGCAATGACAACGTCCGTGCCTCAGCCACATCGCGCATGTGCAACAGGCTCAACCGACCCCGCCCGATCTCGTGCTCCGAGTCTGCGGTTGAGTCTTGCCCTGGTCGCATCTCCGCCCTGGCACTTACGTGCAGCCCCACTCCTTCGAGGTCCGGTCATACACGTGTGGTCGAAGAGGTTCATTCGCTGATCGATCACTTGAGGTACGTATGTCTCCGCGTTTGCTGGCGATGGCGCTGGCACCCCTGCTCGGGCTGTTCATCATTGCCCTGGGCAATGGCCTGCTGTATTCCCTGACCACCCTGCGCCTCGGCGAAGCCGGCGAATCGGCGACGATGATCGGTATCGTCTCGTCGGGCTTCTTCATCGGGCTCACCCTCGGCGCCATCTTCAACGACCGGCTGATCCTGCGCATTGGCCACATCCGTGCCTACAGCAGTTTCGCTTCGCTGATTGCCGCAACCATTCTGTTGCAGGGCCTGTTCGTCGATACCTGGGGCTGGTTCGCCCTGCGCCTGCTCAACGGCTGGGCGACGGTCGGCGTGTTCCTGGTGATCGAAAGCTGGCTGCTGCTGGCCGGTGACGCGAAGATTCGTGGACGCCTGCTGGCCCTGTACATGATTGCGCTGTACGGCGCGGGCGTGCTGGGCCAGGCGATGCTCGGCGAGCTGGTGAGCCTGGGCGCCAGTGCGCCGTTCACCGTTGCGGGCATGCTGGCGGCGCTGTCGGTACTGCCGATCGTGATCCTGCCGCGGGTATCGCCGTTGCTGGAGCAGGTCGAGCCGCTCAAGCCGCGGCAACTGCTGGGGGTGACGCCGAGCGGCCTGGTCGGCTGTTTTGGTTCGGGCGTGGCGATTGCTGCGGTATATGCGCTGCTGCCGCTGTACCTGCAGCGTATTGGCCTGGATGTCGGTGAAGTCGGGCGCATGATGGCCTGGGTGATCCTGGGCGCGATGCTGCTGCAGTACCCGGTCGGGCGCTGGTCCGACCGCAAGGATCGCCAGGATGTGTTGATCGCCCTGGGTACGCTGTGCGTCGTGCTGTCGCTGGTCATCCTGCTGTTGCCCTCCACCTCGGCGTGGCTGCCAGCGGTATTGTTCCTACTGGGTGGTGGTGTGTTCGCGGTGTATCCGGTGGCGGTCAGCCATGCCGCCGACCGCGCGCCGATGGATGCGCTGGTGCCGATGATCCAGGGCCTGCTGCTGATCAACTCGCTGGGGTCGGCGCTGAGCCCGCTGGCGATCTCGCCAGTGATGACCTCCTATGGCGAGGCCGGGCTGTTCTGGGCCTTCGCCGTGATCAACCTGGCAATGGTCAGCTTCTTCGTCTGGCGGCGTGGCAAGCGCCCGGCGCCCGAGCATCCGGCCCCCTTCGCGCCTACCGCGACTTTTTCGCCAACCGGCGCCGAGTTGCGCATGACCGAGGAACTGATCCACGCCGCGCAGGATCATCCGCCGATCGTCGATGCCGTTACGGGTGAAAGCGCCCCGCTCGCGCGCTCCGAGCCTGCCTGATCCAAGTGCGCACGTGGGGCTGCATGGCATCCCCACGACCGCCCGTCGCTCGACGGGCACCCTGCCCTCTGCGCGCAGCCGAACGAAGGACGATCATCCTCGTAGGAGATTCACCATGGCTCACATGCGCCCGCTGTTTTTCTTCCTCGCCTTTGGGCTGGCTTCCAGTGCCAGCTTCGCCGCAACCGACACCAATCACTCCGACCACAAGGCCCCCGCCACACAGGGCGAGACCGCCGGCGACGGCAGCAGCGTCAACAGCCCTGGCGGCAGCAAGGGTAACGACAGCAGTGATACCGGCAGCAACGCCGACGCGGCCGACGGCAGCACCGGTGGCTCGAGCAGCACTGGCGAGGCTACCGGCAGCGGCGCAGGGGCAACCGGTGGCAATGCCGAGGATCAGGACAGCCGGTGAGCCCTAGCGCCAGTAGCGTGGGTCATCGACCAGCCGCTCATGCGCCTGGAACAGCACCGGCAACTGCTCCTTGAGAAAGTCCAGCCAGGTACGCACCTTGGCATCGAGATAGTGCCGCGACGGGTAGATCGCATAGATCTCCCGTTGCCGCAACCGATGCGGGGCTAGCAGTCGGCAAAGGCGCCCGTCCTCCAGTGCCTGGCTGGCCGAGTAATAGGGCAACAGGCCAATGCCCATGCCGAGCTCGGTCGCCTTGACCATCGCATCGGCCACATTGGTGAGAAAGGTGTCCTGGGGGGAAATCACGCAGCTGTCCGGCGCGTCACCGAAGGGCCAGTCCTCCTCGAACAGCGGATCGACCGTGCGCAGGCAGACATGCTCGTGCAGGTCCTCAGGACGCTTGGGGACGCCGTGGCGAGCCAGGTAGTCGGGGGAAGCACACAGCACGCTGTAGATGCTGCCCAGCGGGATGGCGATCAGTTGCGAGTCAGGCAGGCCCTGGCCGATGGCAATGACCACGTCATGCCCTTCGGCGAGCAGGTCGGGGTTGCGCTGGGACAGGGTAAGCTCCATCACCACTTCACGGCACGAGGCGTTGTAGCGTGCCACCAACGGCATCATCAGCAGACCCAGACCATGACTGCAATGCACGCGCAGGCGTCCGCGGGGCGTAAGGTGGGCGCCGCGTGCTTCGTCGAATGCCTCTTCGGTCAACAGCATGATCTGGCGCGAGCGTTCGAGAAAGCGCTCCCCCGCCTCGCTCATGCGTAGCCGCCGGGTGGTGCGATGCAGCAGGCGAGTCTGCAACTGGTTTTCCAGTTCGGCGACGATCCGCGACACCTGCGCCGCCGAAATGTCCAGCGCATTGGCGGCTGCGGCGAAGCTGCCGCACTCCACGACCCGGGCGAAAGTGCGCATTGCGTGCAGCATGTCCATGAAGTGACGCTCCAGCGTGATTCATACCTTGAAGGCAGGAATCTATCACGGTCCAGCCCATTTATTGTGAAACACCAATGAATGGATCATGAGGGAAACCTCATCTGGAGTTCATCATGAAACGCTCGATCGCCGCACTTGCGCTGTTTAGCGCCCTCCTGCCCATCGCCGCCTTCGCCGCCTTCGCCGAGCAGCCTCGCACGCCGTCTGCCGAGGGGCAGGTTTACGAATACGGTATGCCGCTGGATGTCGCCAAGGTGGTGTCGATCACCCCGGCCAGTAACGCTGCCGATTGCCAGGTCGGCACGGCGCACATGGTCTACGTTGACCACCAGGGCCAGACCCACAAGATCGCTTACCGCGAAATGGGCAACTGCTCGCAGCAATGAGCATCAGGCCAGCAACTGGTCGATCCAGTCGATGTGCATCGCAAAAGCCTGGGCCTTGTCCTGAGGCACTTCCCTGGCCCGTTCGAAGTTGGCCAATGCCTGTTGACGCTGGCGCCGCATGCGCTGCCACTTGTTGATGAACGCCGCGCTTTTCTCGCGCATGAGCAAGGGGCCGAACAATAGCTCCTGCGGGCTGTAGCGCACCGAGTCGGCCTGTTCGGCGACGATGATCTCGTAGTCGAAGCGGTTCTCCCGCAACACCTCTTCGCTGACAATCCGATAGCCGTTGTCCATCAACCACTGGCGCAGCGGTTGCTCGCCGCCATTGGGTTGCAGCACCAGGCGCTGCCCATCCTGCAACCTCGCCTTGCCCGCCTCGAGGATCTCGACGATGGTTTCCCCGCCCATGCCCGAGAGGCTGATGGTGTCGATGCGATCATCGCTTTCGATGGCGGCCAGACCGTTGGCCAGGCGCACGCTGATGCGCGCGTCCAGCCCGTTGCGGCGCACATTGCGCCGGGCTGACTCGCAAGGCCCTGCCGCCGCCTCGCCCGCCACTGCGGCCTCGATGGCGCCACGCAATACCAGGACCACCGGCAGGAAGCCGTGGTCGGAACCGATATCGGCCAGGCGCGCCCCTGGCGGGATGTGAGCCGCCACGCGTTCCAGCCGCTGCGACAATGTCTGTTCGTTCAACGCCAACCCCTTGCATGAGAATCGGCGCGATTCTGAAGGCCGGGGCGCGTGATTTCAATGCATTTGCGACCGGGGCCGCGGCTCGCGTAGGCTTGCGCTTTCACTTCCAAAGCAAGGCAGAGTCGTTCATGGCCCAGACTGGTATCACCTTCACCCCCGATGCGGACGCCGCGTCCATCTCCTCCGATGTCGCCGAATACAACGGTATCCTGGTCACCACCCAGGTCCCGGTGCGCGCCGATGGCGAGCTTGAGCTGGGCGATATCGTCACCCAGAGCGAATGCACCCTGCAGGCACTCAAGGACGCGCTGGAGCGTGCGGGCAGCTCGATGGACCGCGTGCTGCACCTGACCATCTACCTGACCGACATGGCCGATCGTGCGGCATTCAACGAGGTGTACCAGCGCTTCTTCGCCAAGCCATGGCCAGTGCGTGCGGCGGTGGGCGTGGCCTCGCTGGCGTTCGAAGGGATGAAGGTCGAAGTGACGGCGATGGCGGCCAAGGGCTGATAGCAGAGCTAGACCTCCATCGCCAACAACGCCGCCCCCAGGCACTTACCATGGGCATCCAGCGCCAACGAGCGGGTCACGCCACCACGCAATAAACCCGGCAGCACGAAGTTCAGGGCCTTGAGTTGCGGCAAGTCATAGCGACGTACAGGCCCCGCGCTTTCATCGCGAAGATGGGCGAACCACGCTGCCACCCGTTCCGCTGTCAGCTCCCGTTCAAGCAGCGGGTAGTCCTCGTCCCGATACGCGATCAGCGAGATGTTCGAGGTGTCGCCCTTGTCCCCGGTACGGGTGTGGGCAAGTTCGTGCAGTCGGCGGGTCATGGACA
This sequence comes from Pseudomonas sp. NY15374, assembly GCF_048068255.1. NCBI lineage: Bacteria > Pseudomonadati > Pseudomonadota > Gammaproteobacteria > Pseudomonadales > Pseudomonadaceae > Pseudomonas > Pseudomonas sp. NY15374. The sequence continues at coordinate 268,631 of NZ_JBLUPZ010000008.1, read as the reverse complement.
TTGCTCCAGGTGGACTTGAGGTTGCGCGAGTTCACGCGGCAGGTAGAGGCTGGCGACGGCCAATACTTCGCGGACCTGGCGAGTGGCCCCGCCACCGCCAGCCGGGCCATTGGTGTAGAGGGTCTCGACCTCGTTGGCGACCGCCTGCGCCGCTTCACGGCTCGGGCAGCGCGCCGCAACCCGCAGGCGTACCTCCCAGGGTTCGCCGCCCATGCCGAAGTGGCTGGCGTGCAGCGAATCAACCCCCATCAGCTCGCAGCGCAATTCTTCGACGGCGACGCCCGTCAACGCCAGGCGTTCCTCGACGATCCGCCCGGCCAAACGCGCCCGCGCCACGGCGTTCGGGCCACCGTAGGACATCTGCCCTTCGCCGATCCAGCCATCCCGATAGCCCACAGTAACCTTGAGGTGCTGCGGGCGAGCCGTGCCTTCGCCACCACTGACGCGCACCTGATCCTTGCCGCAGGCCTGCAAGTGCACGCCCGAAAAGTCGGCCGTGACATCCGGCGTCAGGTACCGACGTGGATCGTGTACCTCGTAAAGCAGTTGCTCGGTGCACGTCGCGACATCGATGCGACCGCCACTGCCGGCCACCTTGCCGAGCGTGGCCAGGCCTTCGCTGTCGATATCGGCGAAGGGGAAACCCAGCCGTGCCAGGTCGGCCACATCCTTCATGCCGGGGTCGGCAAAGTAGCCGCCACTGACCTGCCCCGCGCATTCGAGCAGGTGCCCGGTCAGCGTCCCTCGGCCTCGGCGGCGCCAATCGTCGGCAGGCCAGCCAAAGTGATGCACTTGGGGGGCAAGGAACAACGACGGATCGGCAACACGACCGGTAATCACCACATCGGCGTCCAGGGCCAGCGCCTGAACGATCCCTTCGACCCCCAGATAGGCATTGGCCGAGACCAGCCGCTCACCCAACCCGGCCACCGTCAGGCCATTGTCGAGCGTCCACTCCGGGTGCTGGCGCAGCACGTCGAGCACATCGTCACCTTCCACGGCCGCGACCTTCAGCCCCTGCACCCCGAGTTCAGCCGCGATGACCGACACTTGTCGCGCGGCGCCACGCGGGTTGGCTGCGCCCATGTTGGTGATGATCCGCAGTCGCTGCTCGCCGCGGCGTACGTAGGGCAGCACCGCCCGCATGCGCTCGGCCAGCAACGGATCGAAGCCGGCACGAGGGTCAGCCAGTCGGGCTTGCTGGGCCAGGGCAATGGTGCGTTCGGCCAGGCACTCGAAGACCAGGTAGTCCAGTTGCCCATCCCGGGCCAGTTCCACCGCAGGCTCCAGGCGATCGCCGGAATAACCGGCACCGGCGCCGATTCGCAAAGTGTTCATCTTCAGAAGACTCCAAGTGCCAGCGCGGTCAGGGTCATCAGCACCGACGCGGCGAACAGAAATGGCAGGGTGAAACGCTGGTGATCGGCAAGGTCAAGCTTGCACAGCCCCACCAGCAGGAAAGTCGCCGGGGTCAGCGGGCTGACCGGGAAGCCGGTGGTATGGACCCCGAGCAGCGACGCCTGGGCCACCTGCACCGGGTCCACGCCCAGCGAGCGGCCGACTTCGGCAATCACCGGCATGACCCCGAAGTAGAACGAATCCGGGTCGAACAGCAAGCTGAGCGGCATCGACACGAAGCCCACCAGGGCAGGAATCAATCGCCCGTGCCCCGGCGGAATCTGTTGCACCGCCACCTCGGCCATGGCCTTGAGCATGCCCGTGCCCTGCATGATCCCGGTGAACACCCCCGCGGCAAGCAGGATGCTGGCCATGGTCAGGGCAGTCTTGGCATGCGCGTCGATGCGTTCGCGCTGCTGGTCGACACGCGGGTAGTTCAGGCAAAGCGCCGCGACAGTGCCGAGCATGAACATCACCACGGGATCGACCCAGCCGGCGATCATCACCGCCATCACCAGCACGGTAAGCAGCAGGTTCGGCCAGAACATGTGGGTACGGCGCAGAGCCTGTTCATCGGCGGTCAAGATACGCTGCGGTGCCGCGCCGGCATCGGCGCCGGCCATGAGCCCCAGGCGCTTCTCTTCACGTCGGCCCAGCCAGTAGGCACAGCCGAAGACGAACAACAGCCCCACCACTTGCACCGGAATCAGTGGCTGGAACAGCTCGGCCACCGGCACGTGCAGCGCGGCGGATGAGCGCAGCACCGGGCCGGTCCAGGGCAGGAAGTTCACCCCCGCCGCCATCGCCGCAACGCAGGCCAGGACCCGCCGGTCGATGCCAAGCCGCGTATACAGCGGCAGCATCGCTGGCACCGTGACGAGGAACGTCACCGCACCCGAGCCGTCCAGGTGCACCAGCAACGCCAGCAGCGCGGTGCCGCAGACGATACGGGTCGGGCGGGTGCCGACGGCGCGCAGGATGCGGTCGATGATCGGGTCGAGCATGCCGGCATCGGTCATCACCCCGAAGAACAGGATGGCGAAGATGAACATGCCGACCACCGGGGCGACATTCTTGATACCCGTGAGAATGAAGCCGCTGGTCTGCAGGCCGAAGCCCGCGAGCAAGGCAGCCACGACGGGAAAGGCGATCAGCGCGACCAGGGGCGAGATGCGCTTGCTCATCACCGCGATCAGCAAGGACAGAATGGTAATGACGCCATAGAGGGCGAGCATGGAGTTACTCCGGCTTGTTTTTGTTGTTGCCCCGAGTATCAGGAGAGCGCCGGTAGCGTGTAAATTGCAATTTAAAGCCATGCACATTCGAAAAAACAAAATGAAGAACGCCCTGCAGCATATTCGTGCCTTCATCACCGTTGCCCAGCGTGGCAACTTCGCCCGCGCCGCCGACGACCTGCACCTGTCGCCCTCGGCCCTGACCGTACAGATCCGCCAGCTCGAAACCTGGCTGGGCGTCGCCCTGCTCGAACGCAGCCCTCGGCACGTCACCCTCACGGGCGCAGGGCGCGAGGCGCTGCCGGCAATGGAGAAGCTGCTGCTCGATCTTTCCAACATCGTCAGCGCCAGCCAGGGCTTGGCGGCGGTGCGCCGCGGGGTGGTCACCGTGGCTGCCCTGCCCTCGCTGTGCGCCGGAGCGCTGGCCGAGCGGCTGGCGGTGTTCCGCCAGTGGCATCCAGGTGTCGAAGTGCGTCTGCGCGACCTGGTTGCCGAGCGCATCGTCGAACGCGTGCGCGAAGGCGATGTGGATTTTGGGGTGGGTGTGCGCAGCCAGTTCGGCCATGGGCTGGACTTCACGCCGCTGTTGCGCGATCGACTGTGCCTGTTTGTGCCCGCCGGGCACCCGCTGGCCACCGGCCCTGTCAGTCTGCAAGCCTTGGACGGCCTGCCGATGATTCTCACCGGGCGCGACAGCAGCGTGCGGGCGCAGATCGAACAGGTGTTCCGCGCACACGGGCTGGTGTTGCAAGCGGCCATGGAAGCCAACTACATGTCGACGGTATTGGCGCTGGTGCGCAATGGGTTGGGCGTCACGCTGCTGCCGGAGTCGGCGGACGACGGTACACACAGGTTGCTGCGCAGGCCCTTGGAAGCGCGAGGTCTGGAGCGTGAAATCGGCATCATCACCCGCACAGAGTGCAGCCTTTCGCCAGCAGCTTCGGCCTTGATCGATTGCCTTGGTGATCTGTCTGGCACAGACGAGTGACCTATCATTTTTGCCAGTTGTCGACGAGCGCGGAACCTCAGTAGGTTAGATCTCAACAATGTTGTCCGAAACGGCGATGTCGTGTGTTGCTGTTCAAAGGATCTGACCCGAGGGAGCAAAGACCATGGCGAGTAAAGCACCGACCTCAATTAGTCTATTGGCCGCATTATTTTTATCGTGTTCTGCACTTTCCTCCGCCTGGGCAGCCGAGGTTACCGCTGATGAAGTAAACGAAGAAAACGCCTTGACGACAGTTGAAACATTGGGGGGGGAATTGACCAAGGCTCTCACCCCTGGCGTCCTGTATCAGTTGGATTGGGGCAACCCCAAGCATTATGCGTTCTACAAGGCTCAACAACTCCAGGCAGGGAATACAAAAGCACATGCGCCCGAACTGTTCAGGCGCATGGAAGCTGCGCATGAACAGCGGGTGAAAGCGCTAGCGGTTTCCGGCACAAAGGCCAATCCCGTAAAACCGGTTGACTTCCCCGAGACGTCCATTAATGCAGACGCCCCATTGGAAGATCTTCAGTTCATCTCGGAGCTTTCGCGCTCGACCGCGGCGGTAAATAGTTCAGCGATCACCTACCAGTCTGAAGCCATTTCCTCACTTGTGAACGGCAGTGACGCGAACACGATCACACTCGTTATGTATAACGACTTCACGGGGGATTTTGTTGCCTCGCAGACCGCGACTGACCTGACAAGTCTTCCTGACTTCCGCGTTAGCATGAGTGCCACGGTGGAGTCGGCAATTCCCGTTCGCGCTGTCGCTGTCTTCAGCGTGATCCCCAAAGACCCTGACGCTGAACTTCCACCGCCTGTCATGATAAAGGCGGTCAGTTCAACGGGGCTCGTTGATGCGTGTATGACAGAGCCCAGGCCTTGCGAAAGAGGCGCCAATGGCCAATGTGTCGCTGCTTCTGCATCGACTGAAGCCTGCAGCAATAAACTCGCTGACAAAGATAAACCCATCTTGATGTGCTGGAACCGCCTCAGCCGCGAAGAGTGCGATTATTGGGCAAGCCAGAACAAGCCTGTCAACTATGTAATTCCCGTCTCTGGCTACGCCGTCACCGAGGAAAAGACCGGATCCACGCTCACTGGCGCTACGACGATCTATTTACAAAGTCTGGCCGGAGGGGGGTGCCGGGTGTACTCCAGAACGGGGGAAAATTTGGACGATTGGACATCTGACGGTAACGGAAAGATGAGTTTCCAGTACGCTGCCGAAACGTTCAAACGTAACCCGTCCTGCTTGACCAACAACAAGGACTCAATCGTCAACTTCTGGATGACCAACAACGTAATCCTCCCAGGAACACCAGACGACCCCTCGCCACGAAACGTAACGTTTGTATTTACCAGCGATACCAGATCCGCTGGACAACCCGGCAGGGAGATCATCCCTCAACTCCGCATCATGGAAGGTTGTGTCGCAGGGGGCACATTGATCACCCTGGCGTCGGGCAAGACCAAGAAAATTGAAGATATCGTCTCGGGAGACCAGGTGAAGACACCTGCTGGCGTGCGCACCGTCAGTGAAAGAACCACGGGTACAGAAAATGAATTCATGCTTGAGATACGCACTACCGGCCAGACCCTCCATGTCACGCCCACCCATCCCATCATGCGAGCGATTCAAGTCGGGAGCGCCGTGAGAAACGTAGAGGTACAGGCACGGGAAATCCATCCAGGCGACAAGTTGGCCGTCGAGGGTTCTCCGGTTACGGTGACGGGCGTCGACTATGTCGAGGCTCACGCCACCCCTGTATACAACTTGCAGTTCAAAGGTGGCGTCGAGGGCAGTTATTATGCCAACGGCATTTTGTCGGGTAACCTCGCGACGCAAAATATGCTGGCAGATCTCAAAAGCAGAGCGCCACTTCTCAGCCCAGCGCAACAGCGAGCAAAAGTCCATCCGGCGTTCTTGACCGATTACGATAACCAGCAAAAACAAAAGGCGCAGCGTTCCTCTGACAAAAGCGGTGCTTCACAGGAGGTGGGCAATGCTGCGCGATAACGATGCACTCAGGCCCACCATCGTCCGGGCGGTTTACGAGGCAGACTGCCTGAGCGTGGCATGGAACCCTCTCGAGTGGGTCAAGCCCGCGGGTTGGGTGATCACCTTGTGCCATCAGGACGCAAGTGGTTGGACGTCATTGAAACATCAGTTCATTCCAGACCGCGCGGCCACCGCCGGCATATTGCCTCTGGCCGAACCCCTGAGCGCGATGCGTGAATATCGCGTCATCCTGATGGCGCTGCTGGAGCAGGGGGAATCAAGGAGCAGTGCCCCACTGCCCCTTGCAACCCTCCAGCCGGTCCTGCACTCGGCGATATACGATGGCGAGGCCCTGCACATTGATTGGCAGCCCTCCAGCCAGGCTCTCCTGGGCTATGAGATCGTCGTGTCATCAACGGTCAGCGGCACGACATTCGTCATTCCAGTCAGCGGAACAGACAGCGCCTGTGCTGTCGTGAGCAATTCGCAACTGGACGGGGGGCTAGGCAATAACCAAGGCTGGACAGTCGGCGTGGAGGCTGTGGCTTGCGAGCGTACCCGCGCCCGATCGGAGCTGATTCATTTCCCGCCATCCATGAACCCGCCGAATCTGGAGCAGAGCCCGCTTTATCGCGGTGGAAACCGCATAGCAGTAGCATGGTTTACGCTGGATCCCACAGAGATCGTGCGATACCAACTGAAGCTGCACAGTACGCTTACCGGCAAGCATTACGAAATGAGCCTGCCCATGGAATACGAGTTCGCCGACTTTCCACTGTCGTCGCCACTGCCGGAATTCGATGAGCTCACCTTCACCCTCACGGCCCTGACCGCAAAAGGTGCAGGCATCAGGACCACGCCTTTGCGCGTTGTGGCAGCCAGGCCCGAAATCACTTCAGTGGTGTTGGACAACGAGGGCGTCGATGTGGCCTGGAACATGTCGAACAGTCTGCAGTTCACTCACTACATCGTGCAGGTGTTTTCGCCAGAGACCGGCACGGTCGCCGCCTCTGCGAGCGTCGATGCCCCTCGGACCCAGGCGCGCTTGTCGTTGAAAGCGCCGCTCAGGACCGACAAGAAGTGGGTGTGTCAGGTCATTGCATATCCTGGGTCCGGGATCGGTACAGAAGGCGATTGGGTGCCGATGATCACGGGGGCTCCACGGCTTGCCCTGCTCCGGCCGAGAGTGGGCGTCGTGGATGTCACTTGGTCGCCTCCGGAGTCGGTGGTGTCGCCTGAAGGCACATGGGTATCGATTATTCGCGCAGGGAATGTCATCAGTCAGGACCGGGTCGCTGGCTGCAGTGCCCGGATGATGATTCCAGTGTTTGATGCGAACCTGGATCAATTGCTGAGCGTACAGCTGACGCCCATCTGTGGGAAAGCCTCCAGCAGGACGCAATGGCAAACCGAGCAAACTGCTCCGGCTCGCTGAAAGGTGTGGGCGCAGACGGGCCTGCTTCGAGGGAAGCGGGCCCGTCGCTGCAAGTACGCCCATCTGGAACGTCACGGGTGCCTGCGCGGCAATTCATCGCTACAATGCCGCCCTAAACCGTGACAGCCCGAACCTATAACGACATGTCCCTTCCAAAGAATCACCTGGAACTGCTCAGCCCTGCCCGCGATGTGGCCATCGCCCGCGAGGCCATCCTGCATGGCGCCGACGCCATCTACATCGGCGGCCCAAGCTTCGGCGCGCGGCACAACGCGTGCAACGAGGTCGGCGATATCGCCGAGTTGGTGGAGTTCGCCCGGCGCTATCACGCGCGGGTCTTCACCACGATCAATACCATTCTCCATGACAACGAGCTGGAGCCTGCACGCAAGCTGATCCACCAGCTGTACGACGCCGGTGTCGATGCATTGATCGTCCAGGACCTGGGGGTGATGGAGCTGGACATCCCGCCAATCGAGCTGCATGCCAGCACTCAGACCGACATCCGTACGCTCGAGCGGGCCCGGTTTCTCGACCAGGCCGGATTCTCCCAGCTGGTGCTGGCGCGTGAACTGAACCTGCAGCAGATCCGCGCCATCGCCGCCGAGACCGATGCTGCCATCGAGTTCTTCATCCACGGCGCGTTGTGCGTGGCCTTCTCCGGCCAATGCAACATCTCCCACGCCCAGACCGGCCGCAGCGCCAACCGCGGCGATTGCTCACAGGCCTGTCGCCTGCCCTACACCCTCAAGGACGACCAGGGCCGGGTGGTCGCTTTCGAAAAGCACCTGCTGTCGATGAAGGACAACAACCAGACCGCCAACCTGCGTGACCTGGTCGACGCCGGCGTGCGCTCGTTCAAGATCGAAGGGCGCTACAAGGACATGGGTTATGTGAAGAACATTACCGCCCACTACCGCAAGGAGCTGGATGCGATTCTCGAAGATCGCCCGGACCTGGCCCGCGCGTCGAGCGGTCGTACCCAGCACTTCTTCGTACCCGATCCAGACAAGACCTTCCACCGCGGCAGCACCGACTACTTCGTCAGCGACCGCAAGATCGACATCGGTGCCTTCGATTCGCCCACCTTCACTGGTTTGCCGGTAGGTGTGGTGGAAAAGGTCGGCAAGCGTGACCTGATGGTGGTGACCGAGGTGCCGCTGACCAACGGCGACGGTTTGAACGTGTTGGTCAAGCGCGAAGTGGTGGGCTTCCGGGCCAACATCGCCGAGCCGCGTGGCGAGTTCGAGGAAGACGGCCAGACACGCTACCGTTATCGCGTCGAGCCCAACGAGATGCCCGAAGGCTTGCACAAACTGCGACCGAACCATCCCCTGTCGCGCAACCTCGACCATAACTGGCAACAGGCGCTGCAACGTACCTCTTCCGAGCGTCGCGTCGCGGTTCAGTGGCAGGCCGTGCTGACCGAGCAACGCCTGGCGCTGAGCGTCACCAGCGAGGAAGGCATCACTGTGCAGGTTGCCCTGGACGGCCCGTTCGGTGCGGCCAACAAGCCACAGCAGGCGCTGGATCAGTTGCACGACCTGCTGGGCCAACTGGGTACCACCCAGTACCACGCCGAGGCCATTGAGCTCGATGCCCCGCAGGCGTATTTCATTCCCAACTCTCAGCTCAAGGCCCTGCGCCGCGAGGCTATCGAGGCGCTCACCGAGGCGCGGGTCAAGGCGCACCCTCGCGGCAGCCGCAAGGCCGAGACCAGTCCGCCACCGGTCTATCCCGAGGCGCACCTGTCGTTCCTGGCCAACGTCTACAACCAGAAAGCCCGTGACTTCTATCATCGCCATGGGGTGAAGCTGATCGATGCTGCGTTCGAGGCCCATGAGGAACACGGCGACGTGCCGGTGATGATCACCAAGCACTGCCTGCGCTTCTCGTTCAACCTGTGCCCCAAGCAGGCCAAGGGCGTTACCGGTGTACGAACCAAGGTCGCGCCAATGCAGCTGATTCATGGCGACGAAGTGCTGACCCTGAAGTTCGACTGCAAGCCGTGCGAAATGCACGTGGTCGGTCGGATGAAAGGCCACATCATCGACCTGCCCTCCCCCGGCAGTGCGGTGGGCCAGGTGGTTGGGCACATCAGCCCGGAAGACCTGCTCAAGACCATCGTGCGCGCGCCGCACTGAGGCCGAGCACGACCGCTGCCTCCGGCTCCCGGTGAAGTTTCGAGGCAGGCAAGGGTTGCCTGCCTGCGGGGCTCGAGCGCGAATTGATGCGGAAGATGACTACGGGTAGAAACCCGAAATTCGTGCCTTACCCTACTGCACTGTTGCGGTGCCGAGCTGCCCCGGCACCGCGCAGCATCGCTTACGAGCGACCGCCCTTGCGGCCCATGTCGTCGCTCTGCTTGTTGCCACCGGACTGCTGGCCCCCTTTGCGACCGGCTTCGGACGCTTTTTCCCGGTCGTTGGCGAAGTTGCCAGGATTTTTGCTTCCACCCTGACTGCCAGTCTTGTTCTGGTTATTGGCCATGGTCTTGCACCTCTTGTGGCTGTGGGATATGCACGGGCGTTTGCCGTACATAAGTTCGGAGCTCGGCGGCAACAGGGGATTCGGTTTATTACCGAGCCGCCAGACCGGCGGCGCTAAAGGTGCATGGCGGTGTATTTGGCGCGAGGTGCATTGCGCTACGGAGCATTCTCGAGGCGACGCTGGCGACGGCCCAACCAGGCGCCGGTAACCCCCCAGCCAAGCGCGAGGATGGCGCCGATCGACATCGCCAACTGCGGATGCTCGCCCAGCAGGTCCAGGCCACGCTTGACCCAACCGCTCAAGGCATCGCCACCCCGGTAGACCACGGTGTCGATGAAGTTCTTGGCTTTGTATTTCTCTTCGGCGGGCAACACGGTAAAGAGCATCTCCCGCCCTGGGCGAACCAGGGCGTACTCACCCGCACGACGCATGACCATCACGAAGACGAACACTGCAAATACCGGCGCCAGCGCCAGCCATAGGAAACCGACCGCCATCACCAGGGGCACGCCGACCAGTAGTACGCCGACACCCAGGCGCCGGGCCAGGCGTCCGGTGAGAAAGACCTGGGTGAGTATCGCCAGGGTTTGCACGACCGTGTCGATCAGGCCGAAGACCTGTGTCTGACGTGTCCGGTCGCTGAACGTCTCGCTGACGATACGGGCCTGCTCGAAATACAGGAACGTGCTGACGCTGGCCAGCAGTATGACGAACAACGCGATACCCAACAGGTAGGGCGACCGCAGCACGGCGGTGGCGCCGGAAAACGGATTGCCGCCCAGCGGCCGCGAGGTCGGATGCGCGGTGCTGGTCGGCAGCGGATTCAGCTCACGCCAGTGTTGCAGGTACAGCGCAGCGCCTATGCTGCCAAGCAGGCAGACGCCCGCCAGCACCAATAAACCCGCATGCCCGAGGGGAGAAACCAGCAGAGTGCCAAGAATCGGCCCGCTCAGGCCGCCAAGGCTTGCACCCGCCGCGAGCAGGCCGAACAGGCGCTTGCCCTGCTCGCTGGAAAACAGGTCTGCCAGTACGCTCCAGGCCAGGGAGATGGCCAGCAGGTTGAAAACCGACAGCCAGATATAAAAAGCCCGCGCATTCCAGAGGTCGTCCGGGTCGCGGGCAAAGAGCACAGCAAACAACAGCAGGTTGCTGGTGAAGAAGGCATAGGTCCACGGCAGGATGCGTCGCCTCTTCACCCGTGAAGCAAGCCATCCGAATAGCGGCAGGCAGGCCAGGGTGGCAATGAAGGTACCGGTGAACAGCCATTGCAGATTGTCCACCCCACCGGCCACGCCCATGGTTTCACGGACCGGGCGCAGCATGAAATAACCGGTGAACAGCAGGTAGAACAGCGCAAGACCTGCGACCACTGCCGGACCTTCGCCGGGCTGGATGTTGAGGCTCTGGTCCAGGCGCCGCCGCCAGCCGTTCATGGCGTCAGGCAAATTGCTTGATCAGCGCCTGGCGCTGGGCTTCGCTCAGCAGCGGCCCGCTGCCCGCCTTGAGCTGGTCAAGCTGACGGTCCGGTCCGCCGGTCGCAGGAATTACCGTGGTCACCGCCGGATGACTGATGGCGAACTTCAGGAACATCTGCGCCCAGCTGCCGATACCCGCCTCGGCCGCCCACCCCGGCAATGCCTGACCTTTGACCCGGGCGAACAGCCGGCCATCGTCAAAAGCACGGTTGACCAGCACCGCGACGCCTTTGTCCTGGCACAGCGGCAGCAGCTCGCGCGCGGCATCCGGGGCGTTCACCGAGTAGTTGATCTGGATGAAATCCAGCGGCTCGTTGCGCACGATGCGCGCCACCTCATCCTGGCCGCTGTTGAGATAGTGAGTGATGCCCACATAGCGTGTCTTGCCTTGCTGCTTCAACTCCCGGGCATAGGGGAGCTGAGTCTGCCAGTCGCGCAGGTTGTGGATCTGCAGCAAGTCGACCTTGTCGGTACGCAGGCTGGACAGGCTTTGCGCCCATTGCCGTTCGGCGGCGTCGCGGCTGTCGGCGGCGATCTTGGTGGCGATGAAGCACTGACGGTGCCAGCCACCCTCCTCCAGCAACTGGCCGAGAATAGCGTCGGCACCGCCGTAGTTGGGCGAGGTGTCGATGACCTTGCCGCCGCCTTTGAAGAACGCCTCGAGCACAGCCTTGAGCTGTTGGTACTGGGCAGAGCCGGCCTGGACCTCGAAACTGCCGGAAGTGCCGGCACCGATGACCGGCAAGGCCTCCCCGGTGGAGGGGATCTTGCGGGTCAGCAGGCCGCTGGCGGACTCGGCGCGCAGCCAAGGGCTCAGGGCCAGCGCGCCAAGCGCGGCGCTGGCCCGCAGGACATCGCGACGTGCGTACATGAAGGAGGCTCCCGTTTACAGGGGGAAACCTTCAAGGCTAGTCGCTCTACCCCGCGATGCGCAGCGATTCTGTATCGGGATATTTAACCGAGCAACAGGCGCAGGTCCAGGCCTTCAGCCCCCATTGGCGGGCACCAGTAGTAGCCGCCGGTCAGTGGTCGGCTGAAGCGGTACAAGGCATCGACCACGCCATCTTCCAGGCCACTCATGCGCCGCAGCTGGATTTCGAAGGCATCGAACGAACGGCCCAGAGCAACGAAAGCCAGCCCTGCGCCACGGTTGTCGGCCCAGGCCACCGAACGGCGCACCATGAAGGCCGCGGGGTCATAGCTTTCCTGCGCGGTACGCTTGACGTGGGCCGACTCCGGCGCGTCTTCCAGTTCCTCGTTGTCGCTCAGGCGACGGCCAATGATGTCGTCCTGCTCTGGCTGAGGCAGCGACTTGAAATAGTTGAGGTCGTGTTTCCACAGCTGGAACGCAGCGAAACTGGAACCTGCCAGGCCCGCTTGCTCGCCCGCCACGATGGCCGCGTCGACAGCATCGTTGTCCCGCGGGTTTTCGGTGCCGTCTTCATAGCCGGTCAGGTCGTGTCCGCCGTGGTGCAGAAAACCATCGACACTGTCGACCAATGTGAAAGCCGGCGCCAGGGCCTGCTCCAGGGCTTGGGCACGCAAGAACAGATCACCACGCGCGTCATCACGCAACCAGAGCCACAGTGCATGCTGGGTGGCCGGGTTTTCGACCGCCGCGTCCAGCTGCGGGAAGCTGCGCAAGCCTGGGACATCGCGCCCCAGTGCCTTGGCCAGCGGCGCGCCGACGGCCAGAATCAGGCTGTGGCCGTCGACTTGCTGCAACAAGGCATCCAGAACGGCAGGCAGCGCCTCCCCCGTATGCAGGGCAAAGAACAGGTGACGGGCGTGGGCCGGCACCGGAGTGGCGAGCAGACCTTGCTGGAACGACATGACGAGCTAATCCTTCGGCAAAAGCGCGAATCCTACTGTGCTCGGCAGTCCATCGCAACGCGTCAGGACGCGGCGAGGTGCGGCTCATCCGGAAATAATCAGTTACCAAAGGCTGGCACTTTGCGATTAGCTGATCGACGGAGCCTGCCTACACTCTCCGGAATCCCTCGCCCACGAGCATGCCAATGACCGCCTCCCCCTTGCTGACTGCCTTCCTGCCCATCGCCCTGGGCATCATCATGCTGGGCCTGGGGTTGTCGCTGACCCTCGCCGACTTCGCCCGAGTGGTGAAGTATCCCAAGCCCGTGCTGGTCGGCCTGGCCTGTCAGATCCTGTTGCTGCCGTTCATCTGCTTCCTGATCGCCAACGGGTTTGGCCTGGAGGCCGCGCTGGCAGTGGGCCTGATGCTCTTGGCCGCATCGCCGGGCGGGACTACCGCGAACCTGTTCAGCCACCTGGCACATGGCGACGTGGCACTGAACATCACGCTGACGGCGGTCAACTCGCTGATCGCCATCCTCACCATGCCACTGCTGGTCAACCTGTCGCTGATCTACTTCATGGAGTCGGACCAGGCCATCCCGCTGCAATTCGCCAAGGTCATGCAGGTCTTCGCCATCGTCTTGCTGCCTGTGGGCCTGGGCATGCTGATCCGCCGCTACGCACCGAGCTTTGCCGCGCGGATGGAGAAGCCGATGAAGCTGGTAGCGGGGTTGTTCCTGGCCTTCACCATCGTCCTGGCACTGGCCAAGGACTGGCAGACGGTGGTGGAGTACGCGCCGGTGGTGGGGGTCGCCGCGCTGCTGTTCAACCTGATCAGCCTGGGGTTGGGGTATTGGGTGCCGCGCCTGTTGCGCATCCCGAAACGCCAGGCAATTGCCATCGGCATGGAGATCGGCATTCACAACGGCACCTTGGCCATCGCACTGGCGCTGAGCCCCAGCTTGCTGAACAACGCCACCATGGCCGTGCCGGCAGCGATCTACAGCCTGATCATGTTCTTCACGGCCGCCGCCTTTGGCTGGTGGGTGAGTCGAGGACACAAAGAAGCCATTGCCGCGCAGGAAACCGCGAATTGAATCCTGCGCGACTCAATCACCTCGCCGCGCGCGCAACTGGCGCTTGAGCTCGCGCAGCGGTGGCGCGTAGAAGAAACCGAACGACACGCTACCCTCGCGCCCTTTGACCGCGTGATGAAGCCGGTGCGCCCGGTACAGGCGTTTGAGGTAGCGCTGCATGGGTTTGGGTTTACGCGGCCAATGCCGATGGAAGAAACCGTCGTGGGCCAGCACGTACAGCACTCCATAGCCCGCTACACCTGCGCCGACCCACTGCAGGGGCGCGTAGCCGGCCTTGCCCAGCGCCATCAGGCCAGCAGCGATCAGGGCCAGCGCCACCAGGTAGAGGTCATTGGTCTCGAGCACACCCAGGTGCGGCTCATGGTGCGAGCGATGCAGCCACCAGCCCCAGCCGTGCATGACGTACTTGTGGGCCAGCGTGCCGACACCCTCCATGGCCACCAACGTGGCGAGCAGCACGGCGGTGTTGAACAGCATGGGACAGTCCGGCGTAGATAGTTAAAGGCGCCAAGGTTACCACCGCTGACGAACGCATCGGAAACGGTAGGAGGTTTCGGCAATGAAGCAATTGTCATGAATTCGGCCTTGATTCTGCGCAACTGCAGGCGTAAGGTCCGCGTCGCACTTATGCATCCCCTACAGGAGTCCTGCATTGGACAGTAGCCCCAGTCGATTGCGACAGGTCCACACGGCAAGCTAGTCCGGCAGCATTCCTGCCGCTGTCTTGCCGAATACGGTAGACGGCGGTCCATCTCGCCTGCAAAGGCAGATCTCCCCTCTTCTTTCTCGCTCAGCCAGCTCATGCCGGCGAGTGTCGTGGTCCTGCGCGCTCATTCATTTCATCGGCGTCACGCTTGCCAGTGGCGTATGCGCGGGCCATTGCCCGTGGAAAGAGGTTTGCTATGGATTGGAAAGTATTTCTGCTGCGCGTCAGCGTGGCCCTCGTACTCGGCGCCCTGATCGGCGCCGAACGTCAACTGCGCCAGCGCCTGACCGGCCTTCGCACCAATGCGCTGGTCAGCACCGGTGCCTGCCTGTTCGTACTGATGACCCAGGCGGTACCCGGCATGGAACCCAGCGACGCCTCGCGCATCGCCGCGTATGTCGTGTCCGGGATCGGCTTTCTCGGCGGTGGCGTGATCATGCGTGATGGTTTCAACGTGCGCGGCCTGAACACGGCCGCCACGCTCTGGTGCACCGCGGCCATTGGTGTGCTGTGCAGCCTGGGGCTGTTGCTGGAGGCCACTCTGGGCAGCCTGGTGGTGCTGTGTGCCAACATCCTGTTGCGCGACATCGCCCAGCGCCTGGACCGTCAGGACGTGGTGCCCGCCAGTGAAGTTGAGCAGCGCTTCGAGGTGCGCATCGTCTGCCGGGCCGAAGACGAGATCCAGGTACGCAGCCTGATGCTGCACAGCCTCAGTGACCCAGGCCTGCGCCTGCAGTCGCTGCATAGCGAAGACCTCCACGACCCGCTGCGCCTGGAAGTACGCGCCGAACTGCTGGGCACCCCACAGGCGCCCACACAACTCGAGCGCCTGGTCAGCCGAGTGAGCCTGGAGAAAGGCGTCAGCTCGGTGCGCTGGCAACTCCATGCCCAAGCGGTAGAAGTCGATTAAGCATCGTCGCGCAAATGCCGCTCTCTGAGTTCCTGCCGCTCCTTGGCCTCGATGCACAGGGTCGCGGTCGGACGCAGCAGCAGGCGGCGCAGACCGATCGGCTCGCCGGTCTCTTCGCACCAGCCATAATCCCCCTTGGCCAGGCGCTCGAGCGCCTGGTCGATCTTGTCCAGCAGGCGCTTTTCCCGCTCAAGGGTGCGCAACTGCCAATGCCGCTCCTCCTCGGCACTGCCCAGGTCGGCCGGATCGCTGTGCACTTCCTGCTCGCGCAGCGCCTGGAAATCCTGCTCTATACGCTCCTGCAACTCCACCCGCTGCCCCAGCAACAGGTTACGAAAGTACTGGCGCTGGGGTTCGTTCATGTAGGCCTCGGCCGGCTGGCCGAGCAAGTCTTCTTCAGTCATGGGGCACACTCGTGCAATAAAGGGTCATCGATCGAATATCAGCGGCAGGCCCTGGCAGCGTGGCTGCACCTGGCCCTGATGCCAGGCGAGCTGGCCGGATACCACGGTGGTGCGCACCACATGCCGCAGGTGTCGATGCTGAAAGGGTGTCCAGCCACAGCGGGACAGGATCGGGTCGTCGGCGACCGGGCGCGGTTGCGCCAGGCGCTCGACCAGCGCCAGGTCGGCCCAGTAGCCTTCGCGCAGAAAACCGCGCTCGCGGATGGCGAACAGGCGGGCCACGGCGTGGCTGGTCTTGTCGACTACCTGGGTCAGGCTCAGCACGCCCTCGCCGACCAGCTCCAGCGCGGCTGGCAAAGCATGCTGCACCAGTGGCAGGCCCGAGGGCGCGCGACCATAGACGCGGCGTTTTTCCTCGAGCGTGTGGGGCGCATGATCGGTGCCAATCACGTCGATCACGTCGCCGGCCAGCGCCTGGCGCAGTGCATCGCGGTCGGCACGGGTCTTGATGGCCGGGTTGCATTTGATCAGATGGCCGAGTTGCGCATAGTCGCTGTCATCGAACAGCAGGTGATGCACGCAGACCTCGGCGGTAATGTGCTTGTTGCTCACGGGCCCTGGGGCGAACAGCGCCAGTTCACGCGCGGTGGTCAGATGCAGCACATGCAGGCGCGTGCCGAAACGCCTGGCCATGTCCACGGCCAGTGACGAGGAGCGATAGCAGGCATCGGCATCGCGAATCAGCGGATGAGCGGCCGCAGGAATGAATTCGCCATGGCGCTCCCGCCACAGCGTCTCGTTGGCCAGGATGCTCGGGGTGTGTTCGCAGTGGGCCAGCAGGATGGTCGGGCAATAGATGAATAGCCGCTCGAGCACCTGCGGGTCGTCCACCAGCATATTGCCCGTGGACGCACCCATGAACACCTTGACCCCGGCGACTTCACGCGGGTCGAGCGCGGCGATGGTGTCCAGGTTGTCGCGACTGACGCCGAAGTGAAAGCCGTAGTTGGCCTGCGAGCTGGCCGCCGCACGACGTTTCTTGTCGGCCAGCGCCGCAGTGGTGAGGGTTGGCGGGTCGGTGTTGGGCATGTCCATGAAACTGGTGATGCCGCCCGCCACCGCAGCCCGCGACTCACTGGCAATGTTCCCCTTGTGCTCTGCCCCGGGTTCACGAAAGTGCACCTGGTCATCGATCATTCCCGGCACCAACCACTGCCCTTGCGCATCGATCTCGACTTTAGCGCGCACGCCTTCGATGCTCGAGGCGATCTTGTCGATGCGCCCGCGGGCGACCAGCAGGTCAGCCTCGAACTCGCGCCCTTCGTTGACCAGTCGCGCGTTGCGTATCAGCAAGTCGGCCATGTTCAGAACTCGTTCTGCAGGGCCTTGTAGCCCTGCACCAGGTCGATGTTGGTGCGGGCGACATCCTCGGAGAACTCCGAGGCTGACACGCTGACCGGAGGGTAACGGTCAAGATCGGTGTGTGGGCCGATATGTTCGGTGGGCGGTACGTAAAAGCGCTCCGGCAGGTCGCGACCATCGACCACCGAGTTGTGACGCACGACGCTGCCATCACCCACGCGGCAATTGAACAGCACGCTGTTGAAACCGATGAACACCCGATCGCCGACCACGCAGGGGCCATGCACGATGGAGCGGTGGGCGATGGAGGTGTATTCACCGATACTCACCGCCGCGCCGGATTTGGAGTGGATGACCACGCCATCCTGGATGTTGGAGTTGGCACCAATGACGATCGGCTCCATGTCACCGGTGCCGTCCACCTCGTCGGCGCGTATGACCGCGTAGGGGCCGACGAACACATTGTCCTTGATGATGACCTTGCCGCAGATGATCGCGGTCTTGTCGATGTAGGCCGATTCGGCGATTTGCGGGAGGTGGCCGGAAGGGTTTCTGCGGATCACGGTGCGTTTCCTGAGGCAAGCTGATTCACGTAAATGTTACGTTATAACAATTTACTTGCAACCCCCTTCCCCTCCCGCCGAGCATGACGCCGGTGAGAAATTTCAAACTTTCGCCGCTTACCGACGCTCAACCGTCTGCGACACCGATGTCGCGACCACGGACAAGGAGAGACACATGAATACTCTGTTCCTCAAGCGAGCCGGTCTGTGCATGGCCATGGGCCTTGCCTCGATGCAGGTGATGGCCGCTTCCTCCGACGATTTCGTCGAGGCCGCGACCGAAGCCGGTATCGCTGAAGTCGTAACCGGCAACCTGGCGCTGGAAAAGAGCAAGGACGCCGAGATCAAGACCTTCGCTCAGCAGATGGTCACCGATCACACCCAGGCCAACCAGAAACTCGGTGATATCGCCCGCAAGCTGGATATCAGCGTGCCTGACGAGGCTGCGCTCACCGACAAGGTCAAGAAGATGATCCTGGAATGGCGCGACGAGTCGTTCGACAAGTCCTATGTCAACAATCAGGTCGATGCCCACGAGAAAGCCGTGGAGCTGTTCAAGAAGGAAGCCGCATCGTCCGACAAGCCGGAGCTCAAGGCCTTCGCCAGCGAAACCCTGCCCACCCTCGAGAAGCACCTGGAGCATGCCAAACAGCTTCAGGCCAAGCACCGCAAGTGATCCACAGGTAATCAGAGAGGCTTGATATGAGTAATGATGCTCTGCGCGCCGAAGTACTGACTCGGCTACTGCATGCCCACCCTGAAGGTCTGGGTAAGGAAGTACTGGACAACTACCGCGGCGAAAAGGCCGTGGCCGGCATGCTCAAGACGCTTCAGGAGGCCGGCTTGATCCATGATGGCAGCGTCAATGTAGATGCCGATCACCAGATCAGCGTGCGTTATCCAATCAAGTTGTCCAGTGCCGGCGTAGACGCGGCGCGTCAGCTCGACAGCTGAACCCTCGGGCTTGCGGGCGCGGCACTTGCTGCCGCGTGCGCACGCCCGAGGGATCATGACTCGGTTACTTACCTTTCTTTTCGTGATCGCGAGGTGGCTTTGCCGGACCTTGCGGGTCGACTTGCGGATCCTCCAGGTCAGGAGAGTCCGGATCAAAACCCAGGTCCTGCTTGCTGGACGCCTTGTCGGAGGAGTGAGGCCCTTGCGCAGGGTGGGGACGTTTCTGTTCGCTCATGGTGCGTTCTCCGTAACGGTGTCTACAGAAGAAAGCGCGGGTCTGGCGAAGTTTGATTTATCTACGCGCCCTTTGCCTGGAAGGTCTCGAGCTGCGCACAGCGCGCCTCGCTAAGTGTCAGACGATCCTGCAGGCGCTCGATCAGGCGCATATGTTCGGCGCAGATGTCACGCTGACCCACCAGCGCCTGACGCTCGCTGTCCAACTGCCGACGTACCTCCTCGCTCGCCCCCTGCGCCTGGGCCAGGATCGAGCGCAGCCCTGAACCTGGGCATCGCGCTGCTCCAATTGTTCGTCGAGTTGTTTGTGCTGGGCGCTGGCCTGTCGGTTTTCGGTCAGCAGGCGCTCATTCTCACGGTGCAGGTGTGTCAGTTCTTCCTGGCGGGCGATCGCGTCCTGCTGCAACTGACGCAATTCCCCTTGCGACTGCTGCAGTTGCTCGTCCTTGTCAGTCAGCCTGAGCCGCAGTTCGCCCAGGGATTGGTTGAGGCTGGCGCTGCGCAGTTGCTCGGCCTGCAGAGTGCTCAGCGCTGTCTCGAGCTTTTCCGACTCCGCCGCAAGGGCGCTGGCCTGAATCTGTTGTTGCTGGTGAGCAGCCGCGAGTGCTTGCTGGGCAAGCTGCAACTGCGCCTGCAATTGGCCGCGCTGTTCATCGAACACCGCCTGCGCGTCGCGAATACGGGCCTCTGCTTCCTCGCGCAACTGCTCGGCCAGTTGGCCTACGAAACGCCCCAGCGTGTCGCTGAGGGCCGGTGAACGCTTGTCAGCCAGCGGTTGCAGCGCTTCGAGCTCGCGCATGTAGCGATGAATGGTGGTTTTCGAACCGGTGTTACCCAATTCGATACGTACTGCATCAATACTCGGATGCTCGCCCCGGGCGATCAGCGCCTGCCGTGCCTGCTGTACTGCCGCCTTGTCGATGCCGCCACGGGCCATGTTCGCTCCTCATTTTCGTACCGTGGTATGTAGTCCGTAACAGTACCAATTGCCGAGCATAGCCGCCAGCCTGCTCTATAGTTCCCTTCATCATTCATTTGGCTGTCTCAGGGAATGGAGAACACCGATGAACCCTTTGCCTTCGCTATTCGACGGCACCCCAAGTGTCATAGCCCTCGACAACCGGGGACTTCCAGTGCGCGACATCGCCTACCACCGCCACCCCGACACCCCAGATATCAAGCACCAGCGTCTTACCCGCCATCGGTACGCCCCTCAAGGCTCTCTGATGAGCAGTACCGATCCTCGCCTGCACGACGTCGGGCTGTTCAACTTCATCTACCTCAGGCACCTGAACGGTGGGCTCCTGTACACACAAGGTGCGGATAACGGCACCACCCTTAACCTGAGCGACACGGCTGGACGCCCACTCGTCACGGTCAGTAACCTCTGCACCGACACCGGCGGTACGCAGGACAACAGTCAGTCGGTGACACGCACTTGGCAGTATGAGGGCCATACCCTCCCAGGGCGGCCACTGAGCCTGACAGAACAGGTCAGCGGCGAAGCTGCCTGTATCACTGAACGTTTTGTCCATGGCAGTAATTCGCAGGCGCGGAAAGGCCTGAACCTGGCCGGACGATGCATCAGTCACTACGATACTGCGGGGCTGGTGCAGACCGACAAGATGGCACTCACCGGCATCGCGCTGTCCCTGACCCGCCGCCTGCTGAAGGAGTCGGGTGAGGCGCAGATGCCCCCCAACTGGAAAGGGCAAGCATCCTGCAACTGGAATGACCTGCTCGCCGCAGAGGGAGAACGCCATACCACCTTGACCACTGCGGACGCCTGCGCAGCTGTATTGGCCACTACGGATGCAAAAGGGAATGTGCAGCGAGTGGCGTACGATGTGGCGGGCTTGCTCGCAGGCAGCTGGCTGACAATGAAAGACGGCACCGAGCAGGTCATAGTGAAAGCACTGGCTTACTCGGCTGCGGGACAGAAGCGGCGCGAGGAGCACGGTAACGGCGTGGTGACCGCTTATTCCCATGAACCCTATAAGCAGCGTCTCAGCGAGATCAGAACGGAGCGCCCGAAAGGACATGTGCTAGGGGCGAAGATGCTGCAGGACCTGCGCTATGCGTACGATCCGGTGGGTAACGTCCTGAAAGTCAGCGACAACGTCGGACAGACGCGCTTCTGGCGCAACCAGAAAGTGCAGCCGCAGAATAGTTACCGCTATGACAGCCTGTACCAACTGGTCAGCGCCACTGGACGTGAAATGGCCAACGCCGGCCAGCAGGGCTGCACTCTCCCACCCGCTACTATGCCGCCCTCCCCCGACGACTCTGCCTATACCGGTTATCTACGCACCTATACTTACGACATCGCTGGCAACTTGACGCGGATACGCCACGACCCAGCCACAGGCAGCGGTTACACGACGAAAATCACCACAAGCAACCGCAGTAACCGAGCCGTATTGAGCACCTTGGCCGACAAGGCCGCAGACGTGGATGCGCTGTTCAAGACCGGTGGCCAACAGACTCAGCTTCAGCCAGGTCAGAGCCTCACCTGGACACCACGTAACGAACTGCTGAAGGTGACGCCTGTGGTACGCGCGGGCGGCGCTGATGACTGTGAGCACTACCGCTATGACTCGAACAGCCAGCGCATCCTCAAGGTCAGCGTACAAAAGACAAACAGCAATCTACAGATAGATCGCACACTGTACCTTTCGGGACTGGAACTGAAGGTTCGTGCGTCTGGCGATACGCAAATGCAGAGTTTGCAGGTAATCACCGTAGGTGAGGCTGGCCGCGCACAAGTTCGAGTGCTGCACTGGGAGATCGGTAAACCGACCGACATCGGCAACGACCAGATACGTTACAGCTACGACAACCTCACGGGCAGTAGCGGGTTGGAATTAGATGGCAGCGGCAACCTCATCAGTCGAGAGGAATACTATCCGTATGGCGGCACATCCGTGCTGACAACACGAAGTCAGACCGAGGCGAAATACAAAACCCTCCGTTATTCGGGCAAGGAGCGGGATGCCACGGGGCTGTATTACTACGGTTATCGGTACTGTCAGCCTTGGGTTGGACGCTGGCTGAGTGCAGACCCGGCAGGCACGGCGGATGGGCTGAATCTGTTCCGTATGCTCAGGAATAATCCGTGCTCGGGCATGGATCGTGATGGACGGATATGGGAGTGGCCGGAAGAAGCCCACATAGAAACCCTTGCCGAAAAACTGCGGGACATCGACCGCAATGTTGTATTGGCGATATTGGAGCTCGACCAGGAAACGAATCCAGACCCGAGAGACCTCGCGGCATATATCATTAGCGGGATTAATAATGACTTCGGGCCTGCCAAAGATGCCATGACATACGTGAAATCACTCGAACCTCCGGCACCGACACCGCCCGCTGCGATCTCAGCGACAACATCGATGCCCGCCCCCAGCAACACCCAACAAAGCTGGACCTCTTCACTGTACATCGACCCTGCCATGCAAATTAGAATGAACTGGATCAAAGGCAATGCGCAGGTTCGCCAATCCGGAAATTTCATCTCCACAAACATTGAGGGCGATATATTTCAAAGTGACTATTTCCCCAGGGCATGGATAGTTTATGCAATTTTTAAAGACCCACGCCACAAGCATTACTTTGCCAGCGATGTTGCTAAACTGCAGTATGACGCAGTCTCAGAGCGAGAAAAATTTGACCGAAATCCAAACATAATCATCCATGACACTGTCATCAATCAAGAAACGCTCAAGGTCATGAATGAAGCCGCCCAGTCTGGAACGCCCTTACGACAACCATTTCTTTGGAATACGCCAAATGGGAAAAGCGCCAGGAGACTCATGGATGTTTTTAATCTAGAAGCTAGAAAAGTCACCCGGGCGGGCGATAGCTTCATCATCCATGTCAAACCCAAACCCTCAAAACTGTGGCGCCCTTGGCAAAGTTGAAGCATGTTCAAGCTTGGCGTAACCAATCGATGAACCGAGCGAAAAGTTCCGACTGCGAGTTGATGCCAAGCTTCAGATAGAGATTCTTGCGGTGCATGCGCACGGTTTCAGGCGAGATACCCAGCTCCAACGCAGTGGATTTGACCGAATGGCCACGCAGGATCATGTGTGCGACTTCACGCTCGCGATCGGTCAGCACCTCGCAACCGAAGCTGTCGAATGCAGCCTGCAGGCTGCCGTGCTCCAGTGACACTTTGCCCGGCTCGAGGTTGTGCCGTGCATAGCGGCCCAGGAGTTCGCGCACCACCGGCTCGACCGCGCGAAGCAGGTCGATCTGCTGCGGGCTGAGGTGCGTGCCACTACGCCCCTGGAACAAGCTCAAGGAAAGCTTGCGGCCATCGCACAGGTCGGCGATGTAGTAGCTGTCTTCGCTGCAGCCGGTGCCCAGGTAATAGGTCTTGTAGTAGTCGCTGTCGAAGAAGTTGTCCGGAGCGATGTCCTGCAAATGGTAAAACCCCTCGGCCAGGCCACCCTGCACTGCCAGGCAAAAGGGATCCAGCAGGTAGCCTGCGGCAAAGTAACGACCCAGCACGGCATCGCGATGAACCAGGGGAATCCCTTGCTGGTACAGCAGTTGCGGCGCCTGGCCCTGGCTCTCCAGGCTGATCATCATCGATTCGACCGCAACCAGATGACCAAGCGCTGCCGCCAGATGCTGCAGGGCGTCGGGCGATTCGCTGTGAACCAATGCGCATTGCAGCGCCGCATGCCATTGCTGCAATGCACCGAGGGTCAAGGTGAGCGGTGTGTCGGGGGAGGCCTGGGTCATGCCCGGCAGTCTAGCCTGCCGGGCACGCCCACGCACAGCCCGTTGCAGACTGCTCATCGCCCCTGGTACAGCCCTTGCGCCGCGAGCTCACGTGCGGTTTCGAGGATGCACTGACGCAGGGTCTCGACGATCTCGTCGACCTGGGCGTGGGTGACGATCAGCGGCGGCGACATCACGTTCAGGTGCATGATCGGCCGCACCAGCAAACCCCTGGCCTGGGCTTTGCTGTGGATGCGCTCACCAATATTGATCACATCGTCGAACAGTGCCTTGCTCGCCTTGTCGGCGACGAACTCGACGCAGGCCATCAGCTTCATGCAGCGCACATCGCCTACCAGCGGCAGATCGCGCAGGCTCTGCAGGCGTTGTTCCAGGTAGCTGCCAACATCCTTGACGTGTTCCAGCAAGCTTTCCCGCTCGATGATCTCGATGTTCTTCAGCGCCGCGGTACAGCACACTGGATGGCCGCTGTAGGTGAACCCGTGGGTGAAGCAACGCCCCTTGCCCGGCTCGGCGATCACCTGCCAGATACGCTCGGAGAAGATGCACGCACCCAGTGGCAGGTAGGCGGACGTCAGGCCCTTGGCCGTGGTGATGATATCCGGGGTGACACCGAACAGCTCTTCGCTGGCGAAGAAGGTGCCCAGGCGTCCGAACGAGGTCACTACTTCGTCGGCGACGAACAGGATGTCGTAGGTCTGGCACAGCTGCCACATGCGCGCGAAGTACCCCTCGGGCGGGATGATCACCCCGCCCGAGCCCATGATAGGTTCGGCGAAGAAGGCTGCGACGTTGTCGGCCCCCAGGGAGAGAATCTTGTCTTCGAACTCGGCGACCAGAAAGTCGAGGAATTCGGCTTCGTCCATGTTGTCCGGAGCGCGGTACGGGTTGGGGTTGGAGATGTGGTGGATCAGGTCGTGGGCATAGTCGAATTCAGGTACCCGGTCGGCAGCCTTGTTGCCGATCTGCATGGTCAGGGTGGTCGAGCCGTGGTAGGCGTTATAGCGGGCGATGATGTGTTTCTTGCCCGGCTTGCCGCGGCAGTTCTGGTAGTACTGGATCAGTCGGTAGGCGGTGTCCACGGCAGTCGAGCCGCCTGTGGTGAGGAAGACATGGTCCAGGTCGCCCGGTGCCAGTTGCGCAAGCTTGCGGCAGAGCTCGATGGCCACGTCGTTGGCCATGTCCGAGAACGGGTTCGAATAGGCAAGCTTGCGCACCTGGTCGGCAATGGCCAAGGCCATTTCCTCGCGCCCCAGGCCAATGTTGGTGCACCACATGCCGCCAACGGCATCGAGGAAGCGGTTGCCTTGGGTATCGCGGATATAGGCGCCTTCGCCTTCGGTGATGTTCAGCGCGCCCTGTTCGCGATGCTCGTCGAACATATGGTAACCGTGCATGTAATGGGCCTTGTCGGCTTCCACCAATGGATCGTGGACGATAGCGAATGCGTTGTTTGAGGTGGCCATGGGCAGCTCCTTGGCGAGGATCGTTCGAAAATGTTCAGAATCCGGTCTTGACCGTGCTCCAGACCCGCGTGATCGCACGCATGTCCTTGGGTGTCTGGGTCTTTTGCGCGAACAGCCGTTCGCGGGTCTGGGCGTCCGGGTAGATCGCCGGGTCCTGGCGGATATCGGCCTTTACCAGGGCGGTGGCCGCGGCATTGCTGTTGGCGTAGTGGATGAAGTTGGTCACCTTGGCCATGGTCTGTGGCTGCAGCAGGAACTCGATGAAGCGATGGGCGTTGCTGGCGTGCGGCGCGTCCTTGGGGATGTAGAGGTTGTCGAACCAGATCAGCGAGCCTTCCTTGGGAATGAAGAACGCCAGCTTGATAGCCTTCTTCGCCTCCACCGCACGCGCCTGGGCGGTGGCGTAGTCGCCCGACCAGGTCAAGGCCAGGCACACGTCGCCGTTGGGCAGGCTGGTCAGGTAGTTGACCGAGTCGAACTTGCGGATATAGGGGCGGATGCCCAGCAGCAGCTGTTCGGCAGCCTTGAGGTCCGCCGGTGCGGCGCTGCGCGGATCCTTGCCCAGGTACTGCAGGGCCAGTGGAATCACTTCGGTGGGGGCGTCCATCAAAGTCACCCCGCAATCGGCGAAGCGCGAAACAATGGCCGGGTCGAACAACATGGCCAGCGAGCCGATCGGTGCGTCGGGCATGCGCGCCTTGATCTTGTCGACGTTGTAGGTAACGCCGGAGCTGCCCCAGGTGTAGGGCGCCGAGTACTTCAGGCCAGGGTCGTAACCTTGCAGGTTGCTGACCACCTGCTCGTCGAGGTTGTGCCAACTGGGCAGTTGCTGTTTGTCCAGGGCCTGGAATACACCGGCCTGGATCAGCGGCGGTACCAGCGACGCATTGAGCATGACCAGGTCGTAGCCGGAGCGGCCGGTGAGCAGTTTGGTCTGGACCGTTTCATAGCCATCGAAGGTGTCGTAAACCACTTTGATGCCGGTGGCCTTTTCGAAGTCGGCCAAGGTGGTTTCACCGATGTAGTCAGTCCAGTTGTACAGCCTGAGCGTGTTGCTGCTGTCCCCCTCTGCCGCTGCCTGCACCAGTGCCGTCGAGGACACCAGCAGCAGACCGCCAATCACCTTCAGTGCCTTGCGCATAGCAACTCCATCGTGTGACTGCTCCGGATTGAGCCGATGGGGTCACTATGGGAGGTCTGGCTGGCTGCAGACATACCCCGAATGTGTGGGTGGTCGTTTTTGGGAAGGTCGCAGATGTGTCACTGGTTGATCAGCGTCAGCGTGCCGATATCCAGCAGGCTGAAAAAACCGCTGCTCCAGCCACCGGTATCCAGGTGCCACACGTTGCCCAATACCTTGTGCGTGATCACCGGGGTGTGGCCGACCAGCAGCGCACGCAGCCCTTGGATGGGTTGGCTATCGCCGCTCTTCAGGCGCCGGCGCGACCATTGGCAGACCTCGCGCACGGCAGGGTCGTCCCTCGTCTGCAGGCAGGCGCGCAGCTCAGCCCAGTCGGCGAACGGACTGTCTGCATGCAGCATGCCGACCAACCCGTGTGCAGTCTGTACTTCGAGCGCGACCGGCAGACGCTCGAACTGCTCGACGAAGCGCGCCTGCTCAGCCTTGGGCAAGTCGAGAAACCAGCCCCCGCCAGCCGCACGGTACATGTCCAGATCAACACGGCCACCGCGATAGTGGCTGATGGCCAATGCTTCGTGATTGCCCTGCACGGCATGAAACCAGGGTTGCGCCAGCCAGTTCAGGGCCTCTTCGCTGGCCGGGCCCCGGTCGACCAGGTCACCGACACTGAACAGCCGATCGACCTCGGGATCGAATGCCGCCTGCTCGAGCGCGGCCTGCAGGCGTTGGAAGTGCCCGTGGATATCGCCGACCGCCAAGTCGCGCCCTTTGTCGTTGGCAGCTAGCTGCCGAAAACGCGCCATTACATCATTCCTCTGCTGTGTCGCCGGCACCAGGCGTAGAATGGCGCGACAACGACGATCCTAACGCGGAGATGATCATGCGCTTTACCCTCGCCTGCGCTGCACTGCTGGTGCTGGCATACGACAGCATGGCACAAGGCATCCCGCCCGCGCAGGTCCAGGTCAGCTTCGATCACCCGGAAAAATTCCGCGATGCCAGCCTGAACACCCCCGGCTATGAGCGCGGCGCCGACCCAGAAGTGATGAAGGCACTCACCCGGCACCTGGAAAAACTTGGCCAGCGCTACCTTCAGCCTGGTCAGCGAGTACACATCGACATCCGCGACATCGATCTGGCAGGCCGCTACGAACCCTGGAACAGTCAGGCCTACAACGTACGTTTCATGCGCGAAATCACCTGGCCGACCATCGACCTCAGCTACACCCTCGTTCAACCCGGCCAGCCCGAGCGCAAGGCCGAGGAACGCGTCAGCGACAAGATGTACCTGAGCCGCCCGGGCCGCGTGGGCAGCAGCGATCGCCTGTATGCCGAGAAGGCCATGCTCGATGACTGGTTCCGCCAGCGCTTCGCTGCACGGCCGGCGTCCTGAGTTTTGCTGGTTAACGGCGAGCGGCTGAGGGTATCCTTTCCCTTTGTATCACCCAAGGAAGGATCCCCGTGAAGTACCTGCTGCTGGCATTCGCCAGCTACGCCTCCTGCTACTACCTGGTTGGCTTGCTGATTCGCGGCAGGCTGGCAGACATCGCCGAAGGGTTGCGCCATCGCCCGGATGCACCGACACCCGGCCAATACCTGCGTGAGGTCGAACGCCATGCCCGACGGGCGCAGCGGCACTACAGCCTGTTCGCAGGCTCGGTACTCGCGCTGGTGCTGTGCGCATTGGCGTGGTGGCTGAGCTGAGCGCTCAGAACAGCGACAGGCTCTGCCTGCCCTCGAGCGCCAGCAGATACTGCTTTGCCGGCAAGCCGCCAGCAAAGCCTGTCAGGCTGCCCGAGGCACCGATCACCCGATGGCAGGGTGCGATGATCGAGATCGGGTTGCGCCCATTGGCTGCCCCTACCGCACGCACTGCCGTGGGGTTGCCGATCTGTCGGGCGATATCGCTGTAGCTGCGAGTCTGGCCGAAAGGAATGGTCAGCAGCGCCGCCCAGACCTGGCGCTGGAATTCCGTGCCATCGAAGTCCAGCGGCAGCTCGAAGAGCTGGCGCTGGCCGGCGAAATACTCGCCTAACTGACGGGCAGCTTCCCGCAGTACGGGCACCTGGTCATCACGGTGCAGTTCGCCAAGGCGCACCCGATTGGCACGCTCCTCTTCCCATAGCACGGCGGCCAGGCACTCGCCACGGGCGACCAGTGTCAGGGCGCCGACTGGCGATGACATGAGGGTGAAAGCGCTGGACATGGGCAGATCCTGATGCTGGCTGACGACACCCCGGCACTCTACCGATCGCGTGCTAGGGCTGCATCCGCTTTCTTGACGTGCAATGCTCACGCCGCGGCCGTCGCACGCGCCGCGAGGGTGCGGGCCTGCTGCAGGTCGATCCTGGGGATCAATGCCGGGGGGATGCGTGAGCGGGTCGAGAGGTTATGAACGCGGAAACGCTCACCCACCACTTGATGCGCCATCAGGGTCAGTGACGGCAGGATACGGCTTTCCCAATGCTGGTCGAGGCCGCAGGGCGAACGCTTGCCGCCGCTGGTCTCATAAAAGCGCCCTGCCGACTGGTTCAGATCCACGCCGACCAATAGCACGTCATCGAAGCCCAGGTGGTAGGCCAGTTGCAGGGCCACAAAAGCCACGGTCCGGGCATCGAAGAACCCGTACGACAGGTTCCTGCTGAAACCGATCGAACGCGCCCGCTTGCTCCACAGCGTGCGGTTTCGCGCATAGCGTCCATCGCCGAGCCCCAGCCATTCGCTGAACGTCGGGTCCAGGGCCTTGAGCAGCGGGTAGCGCTCGGTGTCCTCAGGCAGGTCGAACAGATCGAACTGCTCCGGCCACAGCGCCAGCCGCGGACTGCTGTGCAATGCCGTGGCAAAAAGCTCGGGTTGCTGGTTGCAGAAATCTTTGTCGGTGCAAATGTAGAAGAACGGACGCACATCCGTGCCCACCAGCATCGAAATGGAGCCATTCATGGCGATGATCGGGACGCTGGCAAAATCTTCGAGCGGAAAATCTTTCGCTGACGCACCTGACGCCAGGATCACCACAGGGCCTTTCTGGGTATTGCGACACGCCTCAAAGCTGGAGAACGCCCCGCGTGCAGCCTCTGACTGCGACGGAAGTTGGTTCATGGGTCTGGCCAATGGTGTAGGTCGTTTCAGAATACAGTTGTTCACAATTCTTAAACGGTTTTTTACATAACCCTTACACAGACCCGAGGGAATGGATGTTGTAGGCAAGCGAGGCTGCAACGCGGGTCGGCATGTACGGCGACATGTTTCCCTGGCAACTGTCCGACCAGCAACACCTGGCCAACAGTTGATTGCCCAAAGGGCGACACCTCCTGTAAAAAACAAATTCAAGCCACTGATTTTATTGAAATAAAGCCACTGGCACGGTTTCTGCTCCGGTGAGCTGTGTACACGCACAGTTTCCCGAGGAACCCATGTCCACGCCTGCCGTCTCAGCCTCCTACGACATCCGCCAGCCGGATGCCCATGTCATCCGCGACGATGCCGAAGCCATCACCGTTGCCCACCAGATCGCCGCGCTGCTGCGCGAAGGCGCTGCCGAGCGTGACCGACGCCGAGAAGTCCCTGCCGATGTGGTCGATGCCTATTCCAACAGCGGTCTGTGGGGCATCACCGTGCCACGTGCCTACGGGGGTGCCGAAGTGTCCTTCGCCACCCTGGCGCAGGTGATCGCCATCGTCTCGGCCGCCGACCCTTCGCTTGGCCAGATTCCACAAAACCACTACTGCCTGCTAGAAGACATCCGCCTGCAAGGCACCGAAGAGCAGCGGCGCTTCTTCTTCGACTTGGTGCTCAAAGGCCATCGTTTTGCCAATGCACTGTCGGAAACCGGTGGCAAGACCGTCCAGGATATCCGTACCCGCCTGGTTGCCGAAGCCGACGGCTACCGCATCGACGGCCGCAAGGGCTACTGCACCGGCTCGCTCTATGCCCACTGGATCGGCGTCCTGGCCCTGGACGAACTGGACCGGGCGCAATTGGCCTTTGTGCCACGTGGCACTCCTGGGCTGGTGGTCGTCGACGACTGGAACAGCATGGGCCAGCGCACCACCTCCAGCGGCACCGTGCTGCTGGACGGATTGCGCGTGCCCGCATTCAACCTGTTCCCCAGCTACCGCTCCTACGAGCACCCTACCCTCGCCGGACCCTTCGCCCAACTGACCACTGCGGCGATTGACGCCGGTATCGGCCGCGCGGCGCTGGACGACACCATTGCCTTCGTACGCGACCATGCCCGTCCGTGGATCGATGCCGGTGTTGAAAAGGCCAGCGAGGATCCGCTCACCATCATTCAGATCGGCTCCCTGGAGATCCGCCAGGAGGCCGCCGAGGCCCTGCTCGAGCGCGCCGGCAAGGTGCTGGACGCCGCCAAGCCTGCGCCGAACGAAGACAACGTCGCCGCTGCCTCGGTGGCGGTGGCCAAGGCCAAGGTGCTGACCACGGAGGTGTCGATCGAGGTCAGCAATCGCCTGTTCGAACTGGGCGGGACCCGCTCCTCGTTGCTGCAGCACAACTTTGACCGGCACTGGCGCAATGCCCGGGTGCATACCCTGCACGATCCCGTGCGCTGGAAGTACCACTTGGTCGGCAACTGGGCCCTGAACGGTATCCGTCCCACGCGCCACGACTGGAACTGAGGCCGCGCCATGACCAAGCAGATCCGTCTCAATGCCTTCGCCATGAACACGGTCGGGCATCTGTCGCCTGGGCTGTGGCGCCATCCGCGCGACCAGGCGACGCGTTACACCGATATCCACTACTGGATCGAACTGGCCCAGACCCTCGAGCGCGGCTGTATCGACGGCCTGTTCCTCGCCGATGTGCTGGGTGTCTATGACGTCTACGGCGGCAATGCCGACGAAGCGCTGCGCAGCGGCGCCCAGGTACCGTTGAACGACCCGCTGCAATTGGTACCGGCGATGGCCGCAGCCACGTGCCACCTGGGGTTTGGCGTCACCGCCTCGGTGTCGTTCGAGCATCCCTTTCCCTTCGCCCGGCGCATGAGCACCCTCGATCACCTGACCCAGGGCCGTGCCGGCTGGAATATCGTGACCTCCTACCTGTCCAGCGGGGCACGCAACCTTGGCCAGCCCGAACAACTGAGCCATGACCAGCGCTACGCGCTGGCCGAGGAATACCTGCAGGTCTGCTACAAGCTTTGGGAAACCAGCTGGGAAGAGGATGCCGTGCGCGCCGATCGTACCAGCGGTGTCTACACCGACCCGAGCAGAGTCCACGGCATCGAGCATGACGGCACCTACTTCAAGGTCCCGGGTTTCCACCTCAGCGCCCCGTCGCCACAGCGCACGCCGGTGCTCTACCAGGCCGGGGCATCCAGCCGAGGGCGGGCCTTTGCCGCAGCCAACGCCGAATGCGTGTTCGTTGCCGCACCGAGCAAGACAGTGCTGAAGAAGCAGGTGGCCGATCTACGTGCCGCAGCCGTCGCCGCCGGGCGCAAGGGCTCCGATATCCTGATCCTCGAACAGCTCACGGTGATCGTCGCTGAAACCGACGAGGCCGCGCAGGCCCGTCTGCGCGAGTACCGCGAGTACGCCAGTGCCAGCGGCTCGCTCTCGCTGATGTCGGGCTGGACCGGCATCGATTTCGCTGCCTACAGCCCCGACCAGATTCTTCGCGAGGTGCCCAGCGAAGCCATCCAGTCGGTGGTCGAGGGCTTCACCCGCGCCGACCCGACGCGGACCTGGACCGTTGCCGAGATCGCCGAATACTGCTGCCTGGGTGGCGACGGCCCGCTGCTGGTCGGATCGCCCTCGACCGTCGCCGATCAGTTGCAAGCCTGGGTCGAAGACACCGACGTGGATGGCTTCAACCTGTCCAGCGTGGCCGTGCCGGAAACCTTCGTTGCCGTGGTCGATCTGTTGGTTCCGGAACTACAGGCTCGCGGCCTGTTCAAGCGCGAGTACGCCGAAGGCAGCCTGCGCAACAAGCTGTTCGGCCAAGGTGATCGCCTGCGTGCGCCCCATCCGGTGGCCGCGTTGCGCCAGGAGCGTGGGCGATGAATGCACTGTTGGCCAATCTGGACTGGAGTGAAATCGGCCTCGCCTGCCTCGAGACCCTGAGCATGCTTGGCGCCGCGCTGGGCTTCACCGTAGCGCTGGGGCTGCCGTTGGGGGTGCTGCTGTTTCTCACCGGGCAACGCCAACTGCTGGCCAATGCGCCGGCCTATCGGGCCATGTCGGCCGTGGTCAACGTGCTGCGCTCGTTGCCATTCATCATTCTGCTGATCGTGCTGATACCCCTGACCACCTTGGTTGTCGGCACCTCACTCGGTGTGCGCGGCACCATTCCACCACTGGTGGTGGGCTGTACGCCGTTCTTCGCGCGCCTGGTGGAGACCGCCCTGCGCGAAGTCGACCGTGGCGTGGTCGAGGCCACCCAGGCCATGGGTGGCAGCACCTGGCAGATCATCCGCCACACCCTGCTGCCCGAAGCCCGTACCGGGCTGATCGCTGCCGTCACCGTCACCGCCATCGTGCTGGTCGACTACACGGCAATGGCCGGTGTGATCGGTGGCGGCGGCCTGGGCGACCTGGCCATCCGTTTTGGTTACCAACGCTTCCAGACCGATGTGATGGTCGTCACCGTACTGCTGTTGATCCTGCTGGTGCAGGCGTTGCAGATGAGTGGCGATCGCCTCGTCAGACATTTCACCCGACGCTGATTCCCGACCTTTTTCGGAGCATTCCCATGAAAAAAATCCTCGCCACCCTGGCTGCGGTCATCGCCCTCAACGTGCAGGCCAACGAGCACCTGGTCGTCGGTGCCACCCCCGTTCCCCACGCCGAGATCCTCGAGTTCGTAAAACCGGTACTGGCCAAGGAAGGTGTCGACCTGGACATCAAGGTGTTCAATGACTTCATCCAGCCCAACCTGCAGCTTGCGCAGAAGAACCTGGACGCCAACTACTACCAGTACCGTCCCTTCCTCGCCGACTTCAACAAGACTCGACACACCGACCTGGTCCCGGTGGTCGGTGTGCACATCGAGCCGTTCGGTGCTTATTCGGCCAAGTACAAGAGCCTCGCGGAGCTGCCGGACGGTGCCAGCGTGGCCATTCCCAATGACCCGGTGAACACCGGTCGTGCCCTGGTACTGCTGGCCGAGGCCGGGCTGATTGAACTCAAGGACCCCAGCAACCCACAGTCGACCCAGCGCGACATCGTCGCCAACCCGCACAAGTTGAAGATCCGTGAGCTGGAAGGGGCAATGCTGGCGCGCTCGGTGAAACAGGTGGACCTGGCATTCGTGTTCGCCAACTACGCGCTGGAGGCAGGTATCGATACCAGCAGCGCGCTGATCGTCGAAAAAGGCAAGGATCTGTACGTGGAATACCTCGTGGCGCGTCCGGACAATCTGCAGGATCCCGGCATCCAGAAACTGGCCAAGGCGCTGAACTCCCCTGAAGTGCGTCAATTCATCCTGACCCGCTACAAAGGGCAGATCGCGCCTGGCTTCTGACAGCGCAACGTGGGTGCAGGGCATGCGACCTTCCCTGCACCCCGCCCAATCTCCCCTTATTGAAGGGCAACAAGCTCGGCGCGTTGCGCGGGATCAAGGTCATTGATCGAGACGATCCGAAGCGCGCCCTGCATCGCCTCCGCCACCGGCTGCCCAAGGTCAGCTGAGACCTCGTCCGGCAACTTGTACATCGCACCGGTCAGCGGATCGACGATCAGCATGCCGATAACACCGCCAAACAAGATGTTCGCCCAGTACCAACCGTCCACACTCGAGTCGAGTTCGACCTGTCGATCCGGGTACCCCTCCCTCATGAAACGCAACGTGTAGGTTTGGCCGCGAAAATATCCCTCCCCCGACATCAGTGTCACGACCCCAGGGGTGCTGCCGCGATGAACGACCACCCCTGATTTGTTGATGACCTCGAAATTCGCACCCGCCGGGCTGCTCGTGACAGTCACCGGATACTTGGAGTCACTGATGATGCTGGCGCAACCCTGCAGCGCCAGGAGCGCCAGAAGCGCCCCGATAGTTCTGGTTTTGTGAAAGCACACGGAATCGTTCCTCTACACGCTGATCGACATTGACCGAGAAAGGATTCTCCAGGGACGCTTTAGCGATGCATGCCATCCAAATAGCCATTGGCAGTAGGGGCTTTCCCAAAACTGGTTTTCTGCCCGTCGTACGCATTTTTTGACACCCCGTTCACGACATTTTCACGTCGCGGCTGGCACAGTCACCCTACATCCGTGAAATACTTCGCCCGCCCTCCCCAGCGGGCTTTTCTTTGCCTGCAGCATCCCTCGCAGGATGACCACGCTCGCTTCTGATAGAAATGGGCAAGGTTTCAAGAGCCCCCGGCATAGGGACGATCAGCCAATCCACCTAGCATGCTCGCGTACTCCACACACAGGATCGCGATCATGAGTGACAGCAAGACTCTCTTTATTACCGGCGTCAGCAGTGGTTTTGGCAGTGCCCTGGCCCAGGCCGCGCTTGCTGCAGGCCATCGCGTCATCGGCACCGTGCGCAACGACGGCGCACTGACGGCATTTCAGACCCTGGACAGCGAACGCGCTCACGCGGTGATCCTCGATGTCACCGACTTCGCCCGCATAGACGCGGTGGTTGCACAGGTGCAGGCGCTTCACGGCCCCATCGATGTGTTGGTGAACAACGCAGGCTACGGCCACGAAGGCATCTTCGAGGAATCGCCACTGGAGGAGATGCGCCGCCAGTTCGAGGTCAACGTGTTTGGCGCCGTGGCCATCACCAAGGCCTTCGTGCCGTATTTTCGAGAGCGCCGGGCCGGGCACATCATCAACATCACCTCCATGGGCGGCACCATCACGATGCCGGGCATCGCCTACTATTGCTCCAGCAAGTTCGCTCTGGAAGGCATTTCCGATACCCTGAGCCAGGAACTTCGCCCGTTTGGCATCGCCGTTACCGCAGTGGCGCCGGGCTCGTTCCGTACCGACTGGGCCGGTCGCTCCATGCAGCGTTCGCCGCGCAGCATCGCCGACTATGACCAGAGCTTCGACCCGATTCGCAAGGCGCGCCAGGACAAAAGCGGCAAGCAGCTGGGCGATCCGCGCAAGGCCGCCCAGGCGATCCTGCAGGTCATCGCCAGCCCCAGCCCGCCCGACCACCTGTTGCTGGGCAGCGACGCACTGGGCCTGGTGCGCGACAAGCTGCAGCGCATGAGCAAGGAGATCGATCAATGGCAAGACCTGACCTGCTCGACCGATGGTTGAGCGCCAGGCAGAGGACCGGGCAGTGACACAGACCGACACCCGCAGCGCGCGCATGGTGCAGTTGCTAACGCAGCTCGCGCCAGTGGAAGGCTATAACCTCAGCGCACTGCAAGACGTGCGCTTCCTGCGCTCGAACCGGCCGCTGAGCCATGTGCCGGTGCTCTACGAGCCCGGCATCGTCATCCTCTGCCAAGGCTGCAAGCGCGGCTACCTGGGTGACCAGGTATATGTGTACGACGCTCGGCACTACCTGGTGGTGTCGGTTCCCGTGCCCTTCACCATGGAAACCGATGCCAGCGAACGCGAGCCGATGCTGGCCATCTACATACGCCTGGACCTGCAGCTGGCCAGCGAGCTGACCCTGCAAGTGGATGAACTGCTGGGCAGCAGCAGCGAACCGCCGCAGGGCATGTACGCCTCTCCCATGGACGATGCGCTGCAGGCCACGACACTGCGCTTTCTTGAAGCCATGACCGTCGCCAGCGACGCACAGATCCTCGGCCCGGCGCTGGTGCGTGAAATCTACTACCGCATCCTCTCTGGCGCGCAGGGCGGCTCGCTGCGGGCGGCGTTGGGTCGGCACGGCCATTTCGCCAAGGTGACCCGCGCCCTGCGCACCATTCACAGCCGCTACCGGGAGCATCTGGACGTAGAGTCGTTGGCCCGCGAGGCCAGCATGAGCGTGCCCAGTTTCCATCGGCACTTTCGTAGCGTGACCAACACTTCGCCCATGCAGTACCTGAAGTCTGCCCGCCTGCACCAGGCACGCCTGCTGATGTTGCACGACGCCCTGAGCGCATCGACAGCCGCCTTCAGCGTCGGCTACGAGAGCCCCTCGCAGTTCAGCCGCGAGTTCAAGCGCTTCTTCGGCCGTACGCCCCAGGCCGAGATCGACTGGATGAAGGCAACCTATGCACTGCCCGCCCCCACTGGCTCACCGGTGTATGTTTCGTCCCATTGAGCAAGACGCTACTAAAAGCAGGTCCTTCCAGCAGGAAGCGCACAAAATTGTGAATCTCGTCGAAACCTATAGCACCCACATCATCTCCCCGCCCCCTTATCTCGACGCGCGAAAAAAACCCGCCCATCACTGAATGGGCGGGTTTGTATGTTCACCCTAGGATTTAGCCCAACAGCTCATTGGCCACTTGATCAACGGCACCCTTGGTGATGTTCACAATCAAGTCCGCTTCAGCCTCGGTGAGAATCAATGGCGGGGCGAAGCCGAGGATGTCGCCATGGGGCATAGCCCGGGCGATCATGCCGTGCTCAAGGCAGGCTGCCGAGACTTTCGGGCCGACCTTCAAGGCCGCATCGAAGGGCGTGCGCTGCTCACGGTCGGCCATGAATTCGACGGCCACGAGCATGCCGTCGCCGCGCACTTCACCCACCAACGGATGACCTTCCAGGGTTTCGCGCATCCGCCGGTTGAGATAGGCACCCACCTTGTCGGCGTTGGCCGTGAGGTTTTCCCGCTCCAGGATGTCGAGGTTGGCCAGGGCCGCCGCCGCACAAATCGGATGCCCGGAGTAGGTCCAGCCATGCCCCATCGGGCCGTGGGACTCGGAGGCTTTCTCGATCACATCCCAGACTTTTTCGCCGACGATCACCGCCGAAAGCGGCGCATAGGCGCTGGTCAGGCCTTTGGCCGTGGTGATCAGGTCCGGACGCATGCCATAACGCTGGCTGCCCATCTTCGCCCCCAGGCGACCGAAGGCGCAGACCACTTCGTCGGCGATCAGCAGCACGTCGTATTTGTTCAGCACCGCCTGAATGGCCGCCCAGTAGCCAGCCGGAGGAACGATGATGCCACCGGTGCCCATCAATGGCTCGCCGATGAACGCGGCCACGGTGTCCGGGCCTTCGGCCAGAATCATCTTTTCCAGCTCGTCGGCGCAATAACGCACGAAGGCCGCTTCATCCATGCCGGTGGGTGCCTTGCGGTACCAGTGTGGGCACACGGTGTGCTTGATGCCCTCGGCCGGCAGGTCGAAATGCTGATGAAAGCTCGGCAGGCCGGTCAGGCTGCCGGTCATGATGCCCGAGCCGTGATAACCACGGTCACGAGAGATGATTTTCTTCTTCTGCGGCCGACCTCGCACGTTGTTGTAGTAACGCACCAGTTTGATCTGGGTTTCGTTGGCGTCGGAACCGGAGAGGCCGTAATAGACCTTTTTCATCCCTTCCGGCGCCCAGTCGATGATGCGGCTCGACAGTTCGATGATCGCCTCGGTCGAGTGGCCAACGTAGGTGTGGTAGTACGCCAACTCCTTGGCCTGCTTGTAGATGGCGTCCGCCACTTCGGTGCGGCCGTAGCCGATGTTGACGCAATACAGGCCGGCAAAGGCGTCGATCAATTCGCGACCTTCGTGGTCGCGTATGCGGATGCCCGAAGCACCCGTGATGATGCGCCCCTTGAGCGCACCGCTGGCATGGTCGTGGGCGTGGGTGGAGGGGTGCATGAAGTGGGCACGGTCTTGTTCGAACAGCGGGTCGAATTCTTGGTTCATGGCGATCTCCTGGGAACGGGCCTTAGAACTGGCCTTGATGGTGCAAGCAAAAGTATTTGGTTTCGACAAAGGCTTCGAAGCCCTCGGTGCCGCCTTCACGGCCCAGCCCCGAGGCTTTCATGCCACCGAACGGGATCGGATGGCCAGTGAACTTGACGCCGTTGACCGCGACCATGGCGTGGTCGAGTCGACGGATCAGCGGGTAGATCAGATCCAGGCGATTCGAGCAAACGTAGGCCGCCAGACCGTACTCGGTGTCGTTGGCCATCTCGATGGCCTGGTCGAGGGTGTCGAACGGCATCACCCCGGCAATCGGCGCGAAGTTCTCTTCACGGTAAATGCGCATTTGCGGCGTGACGTCGGCCAGCACCGTGGGCTGGTAGAACAAGCCGCCGAGGGCATGGGCTTCGCCGCCCACCAGCCGTTGCGCACCCTGTTGCAACGCATCGGCCACGCGCTCGGCAGTCACATCGAAGGCGGCCTGGTGCATCAACGGACCCACCTCCACCTGTTGTTCCCGCTCGCCGATCATCGCCGGACCGACCCGTAGCTCACGCACAGCCTCGGCAAAGCGCTCGAGAAACGCCGGATAGACCGAACGCTCGACCATGATCCGGTTGGCGGCGCAGCAATCCTGGCCGGAAGTCTGGAACTTGGCGGCCACCGCGACTTTCACCGCCCGTTGCAGATCGGCATCGGCGCAGACAATGAATGGCGCGTTGCCCCCCAGTTCCAGCGAGACTTTCTTCACGTCATGAGCAGCCGCTTGCAAGACCAACTTGCCGACGCGGGTGGAACCGGTGAAGCTCACCGAGCGCACGCGGGTGTCCTGCACCAGGGTTTGCATGGCCATCTGTGGCTCACCCAACACCACGTTGAAGACCCCGGCGGGGAACCCGGCCTCTTCCGCGAGTTGCGCCAGGGCGAATGCCGAGTACGGGGTTTCGTGGGCCGGCTTGACGACCACGGTGCAACCGGCAGCCAATGCAGCCGCGGCTTTGCGGGTGATCATCGCCGAGGGGAAATTCCACGGTGTCAGCAGTGCACAAACGCCGACCGGTTCCTTGACCGTACCCAGATGAGCGCCGGGAATATGGCTGGGAATGTTCTGTCCATAGAGGCGCCGGGCTTCTTCGGCGAACCATGGAATGAAGCTCGCGGCGTAGGCGATTTCACCCCGGGATTCGGCCAGGGACTTGCCCTGCTCCAGGCTGAGAATCCGCGCCAGGTCTTCCTGATGTTCCAGGATCAACGCCGCCCAGCGCCGAAGAATCGCCCCGCGAGTCTCCAGGCTCTGCTCACGCCAATCGGCAAATGCCCGGTGCGCGGCATCCACGGCGGCGACGATCTGCGGTTGATCGAGCATCGGCACATGGCCGATCAGTTTCTGATCAGCAGGGTTGTGCACGGCGATGCTGTTGCCACTGTCGCTGTGCAACCAATGGCCATCGACGTAGCAGAGGGCTTTGAACAGCAGGGGATGTTTGTAGGTCATGGCATTCACTCCGAACCGTGTGCGTGGAGTTCATGCTAGGGCAGCGAGGCGTCGGGGAATTGCGGTTTGCAGGGGGGTATACAGGTGGTTTTTTCTGATTGAGCGGGGTCATTCGGAAGTTTTTGCGGCGAGGCTACCCCCCACCCTGCAGGCTCGCTCGCACAGTTTGATCGGGGGTGTTGCAGGTTTCAGTAGTCCTGAGACAACTCCGCAGGCAAGGCGCCGGCCGTC
The DNA here is from genome assembly GCF_048068255.1 of Pseudomonas sp. NY15374. Classification (NCBI taxonomy): domain Bacteria; kingdom Pseudomonadati; phylum Pseudomonadota; class Gammaproteobacteria; order Pseudomonadales; family Pseudomonadaceae; genus Pseudomonas; species Pseudomonas sp. NY15374. Next base: position 228,732 of record NZ_JBLUPZ010000008.1, on the reverse strand, counting down.
TTGATGGTCTTGGTGACGATGTAGGTGAAGTACCGCTCGATCCCCAGGTCATCGAGCAGCAACTGATCGATGAATCGCTGGTAGTGATCAATGTCAGGCGCCTGGATCATCGCCATGTAATCCACCCCGCCACCGGTGGCGTAACAGAACGCCACCTCCGGCGCGTCGTTCATCCGCTGTTCGAAGCGCCGCATGTCCTGCGCAGTGTGTCGGGCCAGGGTGATTTCCACCAGCACTTGCTGGCTCTTGAACACCGCGCCCCAATCGATCTGCGCGCGGTAACCCTTGATCAGGCCGAGGGTTTCGAGCTTGCGCACGCGCTCCCAGGCCGGGGTAACCGACAGGTTGATCGCCTCGGCCAGGCTCGACTTGGTGATACGCCCGTCGCCAGCGAGGATCCGCAGGATTTTCAGGTCATAGCGATCGAGTTTGTGCATGTGCCAAGAAGCTCCTGAGTGAATGGCAACCCCTGAGGAAATCAACCCAGTGGCAGTGTATTACTCCAGTATGTCCGCGATCACGGCAAGGGTATCGCCACACTGCACCAACCCCGGAAAATGCCGCGCCGCCAGCAGGCCGCCGCGTGCAGCACGATACTCCACCGGGGCCACGCCGCTGCGGGTGGCGTCGTGGACCCGGGCGATGACTTCGCCCTTGTCCACGCTGTCGCCCAGGTCGCGACACATTTCCAGCAGGCCGTCATGTTCGCTGGCGATGAAGCAATCACCGTCCGGCATGTCGAGCATGACCGACGGCCCCCTCTGCACCTCGCCCTGAAGAATCCCCGCATGCACCAGCACGTTACGCACGCCGCGCTCGGCAATCGCCACACTGCGCGCGGTGGAGGAACCGCCACCGCCCAGTTCCGTGGTGACGAAGACCTTGCCCTGAGACTCGGCAGCCGTGTCGTACATCGCCCCGGCATCCAGCTCCAGCATCCGCATGCTGTATGGCGCATTGAACGCGCGCATGCCCGCCTCACATCGCGCCTGCTGGTGTTTGTCCGGCAGCACATGGCAGGCGGCGAATGGCAGGAAATCCAGGGTGCGCCCGCCGGAGTGAATGTCCAGCACGAAGTCCGCCAGAGGCAGCAAAGTGCGGGTGAAATAGTCGGCGATCTTCTCGGTCACCGTGCCGTCCGGCCTGCCGGGAAAACTGCGGTTGAGGTTGCCCCTGTCGATGGGCGACGTGCGTCGCCCGGCACGGAACGCCGGGGTGTTCATGAACGGAATGATGATGACTCGCCCGCTGACCTCGGCGGCCGCCAGGCCCTGAGCCAGCTTGCTCAGGGCCACCGGACCTTCGTATTCGTCACCGTGGTTGCCACCGGTGAGCAGGGCCGTCGGCCCCTCCCCCCGCGCGATCACCGTGATCGGAATCATGACCGCGCCCCAGGCCGAATCATCCCGCGAATACGGCAACTTGAGAAACCCGTGCTGCACGCCTTCACGGCACAAATCCACCGTGGCGCTGATCGGGTTGGCAGGCAGATCGCTCATTGGCTCAATCCTTCACGAACAGTTGGCGTGGCACGTTGCACAGGGTTTCGACCCCCGTGTCGGTGATCAGAATACTTTCGGTGATTTCCAGGCCCCAATCGTCCATCCACAGGCCCGGCATGAAGTGGAAGGTCATGCCCGGTTGCAACACGCTGGTGTCGCCAGGACGCAGGCTCATGGTGCGCTCGCCCCAATCCGGCGGATAACTGATACCGATCGGGTAGCCACAACGGCTGTCCTTGTGGATGCCGAATTTCTCCAGCACCTTGAAGAACGCTACGGCGATATCACCGGTGGTGTTGCCCGGCTTGGCCGCTTCCAGGCCGGCGGCGATGCCTTCGACCACGGCTTTCTCACCCTCGAGAAAATGCTGCGGCGGCTTGCCCAGGAATACCGTGCGCGACAGCGGGCAGTGGTAACGCTTGTAGCAACCGGCAATCTCGAAGAAGGTCCCCGCGCCCTTTTCGAACGGCGAATCATCCCAGGTCAGGTGCGGCGCACTGGCGTCGGCACCGGTCGGCAACAAGGGCACGATGGCTGGGTAATCACCGCCATGGCCATCGGCACCCTGGATGCCGCTGCTGTAGATTTCGGCCACCAATTCGTTCTTGCGCAGGCCCGGTTCGATCCGTTCCAGGATCCGCCCGTGCATGTTTTCCACGATGCGTGCGGCAATGCGCATGTAGGCGATTTCCTGCGGCGACTTGACTGCCCGCTGCCAGTTCACCAACCCGGCCGCATCGATCAGCCGGGCCTTGGGCAGATGTTTCTGCAACGACAGGAAGGCTGCGGCGCTGAAATAGTAGTTATCCATTTCGACGCCGATGGTCAGCGCGTCCCAACCACGGGCAGCGATCACTTCCCGCGACAGGTAGTACATGGGATGCCGCTCCCGGGACTGCACGTAGATGTCCGGGTAACCGACGATGTTGTCCTGCTGCATGAACACCGTGCGCCTGGCGCCGTTGGCGTCCTGGCCGCGGCCGAACCAGACCGGCTCGCCATCCATCGCCAGCAGCACGCACTGGTGAACATAAAACGACCAACCATCGTAGCCGGTCAGCCACGCCATGTTCGACGGATCGGTGACCAGCAACAGCTCGATGCCCTGGGCCTGCATGGCCATTCGCACCTTGGCCAGCCGCTGGGCGTATTCCTCCCGGCTGAACGGGAGATTGACGACTATCTGAGACATGCACCTGCCCTCTTGTAGATGAAGCGGGGTAAATGACGCGCGGACAAAAAACCCTTAGCTGCCGAACTGGACGCCCTTGCCCGCCGAGCGCGCTCGCTCGAACGCGAGATTGGCCATGGCGGTATCCTGGGCGCCGGTACCGGTGAGGTCGCACAAGGTGACCTGCGAGGCGTCCGTGCGACCGGGACGTTGACCGGCCAGCACCTGGCCCAATTCGGCGAAGTTCGACTCGTCGCTGACGACGCCCGCCGCGAGGGCGTGATGCAACTCGCCGAGGATGCGGGTCTGGCTCAGTCGATCGGCCACGTAGCGGTCGACCTGTGCCAGCACCTGTGGGGAGATTTCGTTCTTGTGCTCGGCATCCGAGCCCATGGCGGTGATGTGCAGACCGGGATGCAGATGGCGCACATCGATCAACGGCTCGCGACTTGGCGTGCAGGTGATGGCGATATCCACCTCGACCATGGCTTCGTCGAGGGTGGCGCAGGGCTTGACCGCCAGACCGGTGTCACGGGTCAATTCCACGCTGAAGGCCTGCGCCTTGGCCAAGTCGCGCGCCCACACCCGCACGTTGTCGATGAGGCGCACCAGGCGCAGGGCCTGCAACTGCAACGCAGCTTGCTCGCCAGCGCCGATCAGCGCCACGCTGCGGCTGTCCGATCGCGACAATGCCCGCGCCGCCACCGCCCCGGCAGCGGCCGTACGTACCGCCGTCAGGTAACCGTTATCCAGCAACAAGGCATCCAGCAGACCGGTGCGCGCCGACAACAACATCATCATGCCGTTGAGGCTGGGCAGGCCGAGTTTCGGGTTGTCGAAAAAGCCCGGGCTGACCTTGATCGCAAAGCGCTCCAGCCCCGGCAGGTAGGCGGTCTTCACGTCCACTTCGCCGTTGTGCTCGGGGATGTCCAGACGCAGGATGGGTGGCATCGCCACGGCGGCGGTGGCCAGCAGCACGAAGGCCTGCTCGACGGCTTCGATACTGGGCAGATCAAGCGCCACACAGGCGCGCAGATCGGCTTCGCTCAGCAGGGTGATTTCACTCATCAACGGGCGCTCCCATGACGTCGTTATTGTTCGGTTTCATGCCTCGGCTCCGGCAAGTACCCGCAGGTGCTGATCGGTGTCGACGTTACGTCCGCTGATCACCACCACCACAGGGCCACGAGGCTCGATCAGGCCTTCGAGCAGCGCGGCGATTCCCACAGCAGCCGCGCCTTCCAGCACCTGGCGCTCTTCGCGATAGGCGTGGCGGATAGCGTTGGCGATGGAGGTTTCGCTGAGCAAATGCAGGTGATCGCAGGTGTCGCGGGTCATGCTGAAGGTGTATTGGTTGTCCAGACCGATACCGCCGCCGAGGGAATCGGCCAGCGTCGGCAGCTCTTCGACTTCCAGCGGATGGCCGGCTGCCAGGCTGGCGTGCATCGCCGCGCCACGCTGCATGCTGATGCCGTGGGTGACGATCTGCGGGTTGGCGGTTTTCAGCGCCAGCGCCACGCCGGCGAACAGACCACCGCCGGACAACGGCACCAGGACCTGGGCGACGTCCGGTCGCTGCTCGAGGATCTCCAGCCCCAACGTGCCCTGGCCGGCGATGATCGCCGGATGATCGAACGGCGGCAGCAGGATCGCACCCTGCTCGGCGGCAAGGCGCTCGGCTTCGCGCTGGGCGTCATCCTGGGAGTTGCCGACGATGCATACGTGGGCCCCAAGATCGCGAATCGCCCGCACCTTGTTCGCCGGTACCCGTTGCGACAGGCAGATCGTCGCCTTCACGCCCTGGCGGGAAGCCGCGTAAGCCAATGCGCGACCGTGATTACCGGTCGACGCCGCCACAACACCTCGTTGTTTTTCTTCAGCACTGAGTTGCGCCACGGCATTGCTCGCACCGCGCAACTTGAAGCTGCCGGTGATCTGCTGGGACTCGAGCTTGAGGTAGACCGGCACGCCCACCAGCCGAGACAGGCTGGGCGAATGCTCCATGGGCGTGCGCCGCACCAGCGCTTCGATACGCTGGCGTGCGAGGTAGATATCGTTGAGCTGTGGCGTTGGCATGACCGCGTCCCGATAAGATATTGGGCGCAGTCTAAGAGGCCAGGATTGTCGCGCTGAATGTACTAGGTCAATTCAGGACAACTTTTTTCGGCGTCTGTTTTCCCGCTCAAAAGTCATGGATACGTGGGTACTGACCAAAGATTTCACGCATGTTGATCAAGGCTTCGCGCGCGTCCTCGTCGCTGCATTCGGCGCCAACACACACCCTCACCGCCCGTGCCCTGGGTGTGCCACGCACGGTGAACGGGTCAGGCGGCGTGACGGCAATATGCCGATGGCGCAGGGCCCGCACGAGGCTGTCGACCTCCCAATGCGGCGGGATACCGACCCAGGCATTCAAGGCATGGGGATGTTGGCCCAGCACGAACTCCCCCAGGTATTCGCTGACCATCGCCTGGCGCACCGAGAGCAACTGGCGCTGCAAGCGCAGCAGCGTGTCGGCGCGACCATCGCGAATCCAGCGCGTGGCAATCTCCGAGACCATCGGCGTGCCCATCCAGCTGTTGACCCGCAGGATGCTTTCGGTACGCAGTGCCAGGCGCTTGGGCATCACCAGATAACCCACGCGCAAACCGGTCAGCACCGACTTGGTCATGCTGGTGCAGTAGAAGGACAGCTCCGGCAGGTAATGACTGATCGGCGGAGCGTGGCGCTCTTCGAGCAACGGGCCGTACACATCGTCCTCGATGATGTGCACGCCGAAGCGCCGGGCAATCTCGGCGATCTCCCGGCGGCGACTGTCCGGCATCAGCGTGGTGGTGGGGTTGTTCAGGTTCGGCGTGCACACCAGCGCAGTGATGCGCTCATTGCTGCACATGTCTTCGAAGTGCTCGGGATCGATGCCGTGGCGGTCCATTTCGAGCCCCTTGAGGGTGAACCCCAGCACTTGGGAATTGCCGATGACGCCGTGATCGGTTCTGCCTTCGCACAACACCACATCGTCGGGCCCGGCGAGAGAAGCCAGGGCGAGGAAGATCGCATGAGCCGCGCCGTTGGTGATCAGGATGTCGTCACGTTCGACCCGCAGGCCCAGGCGGCCGATCCATTGCATGGCCGCCTCGCGGTGGGATTCGAACCCGGCGATGGGGCGAAAGGCGTGAATCCACGGCTGATCTTCCTCGGTGCTGAGCTCCCGGCAGGTATCGCGCCAGACCTGGTCGTGCTCGCGGGTATGGAGGATGCGTGCGATGGAAAAATCCACCAGCGCTCGCTCGGGGCTGTCGAGAATGTAAGTCGCGACCCGGTCGCTCATGCGCCGCGAAACGAAGCTGCCGCGCCCTACTTCACAACGCACCAGGCCCTGGCGCTCAAGCTCCTTGTAGGCATTGGTCACGGTCTGCACGCTGATGCCCATGGCATCGGCCACATTGCGCTGCGCAGGCAGGCGTTGATCGTTGGCCAACAAGCCCTGTTCGATGTCGTCGGCAATCGCCTGAACCAGAATCTTGTATTTCGACTCGCCGCTGCGGGCGATTTCCAGTGCTGCTTTCCACTTGTCCATCGGCGTAGAACCCGCGTGTTCCCCAGTGTCGACAGCATCCCGCGAGAATCCGTGCAAAGCAATTGTCCTAGTGCAATGCAATGTCGTGTAGGGCTTTTGTATGCTCGTTCCAAGGTCGATGCCCGGACTTCTCGGCAAGCCCGAAAAATAAAACCAATCGATCTGTACGGCTGCAGTGCCCAAGCCCTGGTATCAGCTTTCGTGCGCTTTGCTCTTGTCACACTGCCTCCTAACACAGAGCCGTCATCGACGGGTCCACAAGAAACAGGAGATTTTATCGATGAGCAATTCCTTTCCCCGCAAGCCCAATGGTTTACGCCACCTGTTCGTGGCGTGCGCAATGTTCGGCCTCGCCGCCGGCGCCCACGCCGCCACGACGCTGGAAACCATCACCAAAAACAGCAAAATCCGGATCGGCTACGCCAACGAAACCCCGTTCGCCTTCACCGAAACCGACGGCCGGGTCACCGGTGAATCGCCGGAAATTGCCAAGGCCATCTTCGCCAAGATGGGCATCAAGCAGGTCGACGGCGTGTTGACCGAATGGGGCTCCCTGATCCCGGGCCTGCGTGCCGGGCGTTTCGATGTGATTGCCGCCGGTATGTACATCACCCCGGAACGCTGCAAACAGGTGATTTTCACCGACCCGCAATACCAGCTGCCCGATGCGCTTCTGACCGCCAAAGGCAACCCGAAGAATCTGCACAGCTATGAAGACATCGTGAAGAATCCGGAGGTGAAACTGGCGATCATGGCCGGTACCGTTAACCTGAAATATGCCCGGGATTCCGGCGTGAAAGAGGCCCAGATCCTCCAGGTTCCGGACACCACTGCCCAGTTGCAAGCCGTGCGCGCCGGCCGCGCCGACGCCGCCGTGGGCACTCAGCTGACCATGAAGGCCCTGGCCGCCAAGGGCGGTGAGAAGGTCGAAGCGGTCACCGAGTTCAAGGACGATCCGTCACACACCGGCTACGGCGCCCTCGCCTTCCGCCCGGAAGACAAGGACCTGCGCGATGCGGTCAACGCCGAACTGAAAAAGTGGCTGGGCTCCGAAGAGCACCTCAAGGCGGTCGCGCCGTTCGGTTTCGACAAATCCAACGTGACAAGCAAAACGGCTGCAGAGCTCTGCGCTCAATAGTCGAAACAGGCATGGCGCTGGCATGGCGCGATGCCTATTTCCCTGCTTAATCGGGATGCTGAACCATGGGTGAGTTACTTCCGCTGTTGATACAGGGCGCCTGGGTCACTATCCAGGTGACCTTCTTCGGTTCGCTGCTCGCGATCGTCGCGGCCATTCTTGCGGCACTCGGGCGCATGTCGCCGTGGCGGCTGGTGAGCTGGTTTTCGGTCACCTACATCGAAGTGTTTCGCGGTACTTCGTTGCTGGTGCAACTGTTCTGGCTGTTTTTCGTGTTGCCGCTGCCGCCGTTCAACCTGGAGCTGAGCCCCTACGCCGTGGCGATTGTCGGACTAGGCCTGCACATCGGCGCTTACGGTGCGGAGGTGATGCGCGGTGCGATCAGCTCCGTGGCCAAGGGTCAATACGAAGCGGCGACCGCGTTGAACTTCAGTGCCTACAAGCGCTTTCGCCGGATCATTCTGCCCCAGGCGCTGCTGGCCGCGATTCCCCCCGGCACCAACCTGCTGATCGAGCTGCTGAAAAACACCTCGCTGGTGTCGCTGATTACCCTGTCCGACCTGAGCTTCCGCGCTCGGCAACTGGATCAGGCTACCTTCCAGACCCTGGAAATTTTCAGCCTGGCACTGGTGATGTATTTCATCCTCGCCCAGGCGATCAACCTCGGCATGCGCGCAATTGAGCGTCGCCTGGCACGTGGCCGGATGCGTGGAGGCCTGTCATGAATCTGTTCGACTGGACGTATGCCTGGCAGATCCTGCCCGATCTGCTGCGCGCCTCGCTCAACACCGTGGGCATTACCCTGATCGGCTTCCTCATCGCCATCGTGCTGGGGCTGTTCCTCGCCATCGGCCGGCGCAGCCGCCTGTACTGGCTGTCGTGGCCGATCGCCGGGACGATCGAGTTCATCCGCAGCACGCCGCTGCTGATCCAGGTGTATTTCCTCTACTACGTGCTGCCCAACTACGGGGTGAGCATGACCGCCATGCAAGTGGGGATCATCGGCATCGGCGTGCATTACGCCTGCTACATCGCCGAGGTTTACCGCGGTGGGCTGGACGCGGTGCCACGGGCGCAATGGGAAGCCGTCACCGCGCTGAACATCGCGCCGTACAGCGCCTACCGCAACATCATCCTGCCCCAGGCCCTGCGGCCGATTCTGCCGCCACTGGGCAACTATCTGGTGGCGATGCTCAAGGACACACCGGTGCTGTCGGCCATTACCGTGGTGGAAATCATGCAGCAGGCCAAGAACATCGGCTCCGAGAACTTCCGATACCTGGAACCGATCACCATGGTCGGCCTGTTTTTCCTCGCCCTGAGCATCGCCCTGGCTTATCTGGTACGGCGCCTCGAACTGCGCCTGGAGCTACGCTAATGACTTCTCCACTCTCGTCTTCCCACGACCTTTCCCGGCGCGGCAATCTGACACCGCTGCATTTGCAGGAGGCCACGGCCATGCATCAACCGAAGGCAGTCCAGCCGATCGTCAGCTTCCAGGATGTCACCAAGAGTTATGGCAGCTTCACGGTGCTCGACCACTTACACTTGGATGTCATGCCGGGCGAGAAAGTCGCGATCATCGGCCCCAGCGGCTCGGGCAAATCCACGTTGTTGCGGGTGCTGATGACCCTGGAAGGCATCGATGACGGGGTGATCCGCATCGAAGACGACCTGCTGACCCACATGCCCAACCGCAATGGCGTGTTGGTGCCGGCCAATGACCGGCATATCCGTCGCGTGCGCGGCAAGGTCGGCATGGTGTTCCAGAGTTTCAACCTGTTCCCGCACATGACCGCGTTGCAGAACGTCATCGAGGCGCCGGTGCAGGTGCTGGGCATGAAGCCTGTCGAAGCCCGTGAGCGAGCAGCGGACCTGCTGGAGCTGGTGGGGCTGGGCAGCAAGCTGGGACATTACCCTTCACAGCTATCCGGTGGACAGCAGCAACGAGTGGCGATTGCGCGGGCTTTGGCGATGCGGCCGAAGGTCATGCTGTTCGACGAAGTGACTTCGGCGCTCGATCCTGAGTTGTGCGGTGAAGTGCTCAACGTGATCCGCAAGCTCGGCGCTGAGCACAACCTGACGATGCTGATGGTCACTCACCAGATGGGCTTCGCCCGGGAGTTCGCTGATCGCGTGTGCTTCTTCTACAAGGGGCAGATCCACGAACAGGGCACACCAACGCAGGTCTTCGAGCATCCGCAACAGGAGCGTACGCGTGCGTTTCTCAGTGCGGTGAAAGAAGCCAACTAGGGCCTGTCGGGTTCTATTCCATTTCCACGGACGGTTTGAAATCCGGCACTGACGGTCTGATCAGATAAACCCAGAACATGGCAAGCCCGTGTATATCTGCCCTGCAGACGAACTTGCCATGCACGGTCAATTAAATCCACATGAAACCCTAAGCTGCAAAGTGCGACAGGGGTCACAATTATCCAACCCATAAAAAATGCCGACAACTTCCCGACATTAACATGCGGCACCCGCCCTTCGGTAACCCAATGATTTAGCACTATTAATACAATTGAAAGCTTATATTGGTGCACGTTCTGCGCAGCGATTCATCATTTTGATTCCAATCAAAAAAAGAAGGATCGTTGTATGCGTCATTCACGCTTGAGACTTCCCCTGTGCCTGTTATTTACCAGTTTGAGTGTCGGTGCATTCGCGGCCAATGAATTCACTCGCGATTCGGGTGCACCGGTAGGCGATAACCAGAACTCTCAGACAGCAGGTGCCGATGGCCCGGTACTTCTGCAAGATGCCCACCTGATCGAAAAACTTCAGCGTTTCGATCGCGAGCGAATCCCCGAACGCGTGGTTCATGCGCGCGGCACAGGTGCTTACGGCACCTTCGAACCCACCGCAGACATCACCGACCTGACCCGCGCCGAAGTGTTCAAGAGCGGCACGAGTACCCCGGTCTTCGTGCGGTTCAGCACCGTGATGGGGTATCGCGGCTCACCCGAGCAAGCCCGTGATCCGCGGGGCTTCGCCGTCAAGTTCTATACCACCCAGGGCAACTGGGACATGGTTGGCATCAACGTGCCGGTGTTCTTCATCCGTGACGCCATCAAGTTCCCGGACTTCGTCCATGCCAACAAGCCCAGTGCTGTCACCGGTGTGCAGGACCCCAACCTGGCCTTCGACTTCTTCGCCCACAGCCCCGAAGCGACCAACATGCTGACCCACATGTACTCGCTCGAAGGCATGCCGGACTCCTACCGGCACATGAACGGCTCGGCGGTGCATGCCTTCAAGTTCGTCAACGCCCAAGGCGAGGTGCACTACGTCAAGTTCGCCTGGAAGACCCAGCAAGGCCTGCACAGCCTGGAGCCCGGGCAGATCAGCGAGTCCATCGGCAAGGACCCGAACATGATGACCAACGACCTGTACGGCGCGATCAACAAAGGCGACTTCCCCAAGTGGGACCTGTACGTCCAGGTGCTCAAGCCCTCGGAACTTGGCCAGTTCGCGTTCAATGCACTGGATGACACCAAGGTCTGGACCGGCGTGGCCGAGCGCAAGGTCGGCACCATGACCTTGAACAAGGTTCCGGACAACTACTTCGAGTCCACCGAAGAGTCCGCGTTTGCCCCGTCCCGCCTGGTACCAGGTATCGAGGCCTCCGAGGACCGCATGCTGCAAGGCCGCCTGTTCGCCTACGCCGACACCCAGATGTACCGCCTGGGCGCCAACTATCAGCAGATTCCGGTCAACCAGCCGCGTAACAAGGTGAGCAACAACTCGCAGGACGGCGCGATGAACAGCAGCGGTCGCAAGGGCGAGGTCAACTACGAGCCTTCCGGTATCGCCGAAATCCCGCAGGACCCGCAATACAAGTACGCCAGCACCCCGGTCAGTGGCGTCACGCAGCAGTTGGCAATCCAGAAACAGGCGAACTTCCTGCAGGCTGGCGAGTATTACCGCGCCCTCTCCTCCAAGGAAAAGGGGCTGCTGATCGAAGCCCTCAGTGGCGACCTGAACCATGTGACAAACGAAAGCAACAAGTACGCGATGCTCTCGTACTTCTACAAGGCCGACCCGGACTACGGCACTCGCCTGGCCAAGGCCACCCATGCCGATATCAAGCGCGTGGACACCGCCGCCAAGGCACTGGCGAACTGATCAGCCTGTGAGTGGCAAGCCTGCGCTGTCTGATGGCGCAGGCTTGCAGGAGAGTCCCGATGAGCATTGCACAAATCAAGACCAGCCTCGCCGCCGCCGCGGTGCTGCTGCTTCTGGTGATTGGATACCGGCTCTTGCATCTGTTCGTCCCCGGCCTGTGGCTACCTGCCGATACCGAACAGTTCCAGGCGCAGGCTGGAGTCCAGCGCGTCGATCCGCACCTGTACGACAGCCAGTGGTTCGATGCCGCGCGCGCCGGGCGCAGCGACATCACCGATGCGCTGCTCCAGGCCGGATATCCGATCGACAGCCAGACCAGCCGAGGCCATACCGCGCTGATCCTGGCGACTTATCACGGCGACCTCGACGAAGTGAACGCCCTGTTGCGGGCCCATGCTGACCCCTGCCTTGCCGACAACAATGGCAACACCGCGCTGATGGGGGCCCTGTTCAAAGGTGAAATGGCCATTGCTCGGCGCTTGATCGGCCTGTGCCCCATCGATACAAGCAACAACGATGGCCAGACTGCACTTTCGTTCGCAGCCCTGTTCGGCCGCCTCGACATCCTTGCCGAGCTGGTACGGCACGGTGCCGACCTGCAGCACAGGGATGCCAGGGGCAATACCGCGCTGATGATCAGCGAGTCCCAGGGTAACGATGCGGCGGTTGCGGCCTTGAAGGCCATTGCAGGTCATTGATGGCTATGCCGTTTGAGGTCGTTCCACATTTCCCGCAGCCCGTCCTTTTGTTTGCCAGCAGAGCAAAGATGGGCTGTGGATCAACGAGCCAAGTGTTACACTGCGCCGCTTCAAATCAGCGCTCGATGCGCTGAACATCCGTGACCGCCGCCAGCGCGATACCCGCCTCAGCTTCGCAACCCTGTGCCTGAGGGCTGCGCCATACATTCCCGCAGGACAAGTACTTGATTTCTACAGCCAATATCACGATGCAGTTCGGCTCCAAGCCGCTCTTCGAGAACGTCTCGGTCAAATTCAACAACGGCAACCGCTACGGCCTGATCGGGGCCAACGGCTGCGGCAAGTCGACCTTCATGAAGATCCTCGGTGGCGACCTGGAGCCGTCCGCCGGCCAGGTCATGCTCGAGCCCAACACCCGCCTGGGCAAGCTGCGCCAGGACCAGTTCGCCTACGAGCAGTTCAGCGTCATCGACACGGTGATCATGGGCCACGGCCAACTGTGGAAGGTCAAGGCCGAACGCGACCGTATCTACTCGCTGCCGGAAATGACCGAAGAAGACGGCATGGCCGTCGCCGAGCTTGAAACCGAATTCGCCGAGATGGACGGCTACACCGCCGAATCGCGCGCCGGCGAGCTGCTGCTGGGCCTGGGCATTCCGCTGGAGCAACACTTCGGGCCGATGAGCGAAGTGGCGCCAGGCTGGAAACTGCGGGTGCTGCTGGCACAGGCGCTGTTCTCCGATCCGGACGTGCTGTTGCTCGACGAACCAACCAACCACCTGGACATCAACACCATCCGCTGGCTGGAAAACGTGCTCACCGCACGCAACAGCACCATGGTGATCATTTCCCACGACCGTCACTTCCTCAACAGCGTCTGCACCCACATGGCCGACCTGGACTACGGCGAGCTGCGCCTGTTCCCGGGCAACTATGACGAGTACATGACCGCCGCCACCCAGGCGCGCGAGCAGTTGCTGTCGGACAATGCCAAGAAGAAAGCCCAGATCGCCGAGCTGCAGACCTTCGTCAGCCGCTTCTCGGCCAACGCCTCCAAGGCCAAGCAGGCCACTTCGCGCGCCAAGCAGATCGACAAGATCCAGCTGGCCGAGGTCAAGCCGTCGAGCCGGGTCAGCCCGTTCATCCGCTTCGAGCAGACCAAGAAGCTGCACCGCCAGGCCGTGGTCGTGGAAAAGATGGCCAAGGCCTTCGACGACAAGGTGCTGTTCAAGAACTTCGACATTACCGTCGAAGCCGGCGAGCGCGTAGCGATCATCGGCCCCAACGGCATCGGCAAGACCACCTTGCTGCGCACCCTGGTCGGCGAGCTGCAGCCCGATGCAGGCTCGGTCAAGTGGACCGACAGCGCCGAGGTCGGCTACTACGCCCAGGACCACGCCCACGACTTCGAAGACGACGTCACCCTGTTCGACTGGATGGGCCAGTGGACCAGCGGCGAGCAGGTGATTCGCGGCACGCTGGGGCGCATGCTGTTCTCCAACGACGAGATCCTCAAGTCGGTGAAGGTGATTTCCGGGGGTGAACAGGGCCGCATGCTGTTCGGCAAGCTGACCCTGCAAAAGCCCAACGTGCTGGTGATGGACGAACCGACCAACCACCTGGACATGGAATCGATCGAAGCGCTGAACCTGGCGCTGGAGAACTATCCGGGCACCCTGCTGTTCGTCAGCCATGACCGTGAGTTCGTGTCGTCGCTGGCCACGCGGATCATCGAGCTGTCGGCCGATGGCGTGGTCGACTTCAGCGGCACCTATGACGACTACCTGCGTAGCCAGGGTGTGGTGATCTAAAGCGGCAAGCCTCATCGAGGCACCGTGCAATGCGGTGCCCGTGAGGCGGCGGTGGAATTGCGGTGAGAGCGGTTCCGCTGGTTACGGCCGGTCGCGAGACGATCCCGTACCTTTGATCATCCCGCCGGCAGGCGAATCCTGAACTGCGCCCCACCCAATGACGACTGCGCCACGGTCAGCGTCCCGCCCTGCCCTTCGATCGCCCTGCGGCTGATCGCAAGCCCCAAGCCAAAACCACCGGTACTGCGGTCCCGACTGCGGTCCAGGCGGTAGAACGGCTGGAAGATCCGCTCGCGCTCCTCAGGCGGAATACCGATCCCGTCATCCTCTACCGTCAGCAGGCAAGCGCCATCCGCCTCGAGCTTGAGTCGCAGCAGCAGGCTTTCGTCGCAATAGCGCATGGCATTGCGCACCAGGTTCTGCACCGCCCGCGCGGTCAAGCGAGGATCGAGCACGAAACGTGGCAGCCTGTCGTCAGCGCGCACCTCCCATCTGATCCCGCGACCATCGAGTTCTTCGGCAAAGCTGCCCAGCACACTGTCGACCAGTTCCAGCAACGACACCTCGACCCGCTCGCGGACCTGGTCGGCGTTTTCCAGGCGGCTGTACGACAGCAGCTCAAGCACCAGCTCGTCCAGCTCCCGCACATGCCCCACCAGTTCCAACAAACGCTTGCGGCTGGTCGGCGGCACTTCGTCGAACAGCAGCACCAGGCCGAAGTCCAGGCGCGTCAGGGGGGTACGCAGCTCATGCGAGACCGCATTGAGCAGCTCGCGTTGCTGGTTGACCTGGCGCTCCAGGTCGCCTGCCATGGTATCGAACACCCCGGCCAGCTCGCCGATGTTCGAGCGCGGCGAGATCTGCGTACGCTCCGCCATCTCCCCGCGCCCCAGGCGCCGCGCGGTTTCCTTGAGCCGTTCCAGGTCGCGCCAGTGCGGCCAGACCCACAGCAGCAGGCAACCCAGCATGGCGGCACCGATCAGTACCGTGACGCCCCACGACAACACGTTGATGTCGAGCGGATCCGGCGGCGAGTGCAGGCGCACCAGCCAGTCCTTGTCCAGCGGCGCCAGCACGGTTTCGTAATAGCCCCAGTCGGCGATGCGCACTGCATACAGCCCGTGCTCCAGCCTCGCCCGCTCCTGCGGCGCAAGGTCGGCGGCGTCCATGCGCAGCAGTTGCACCTGCAGGGGCGCAAAGGCCGAGGCCAGGTCCTGCTCCACCGAAGGCCATTGCTCGCGCGGGGCCTGATGGAACTGGCGGACGATCAACGACTGCACGCCCTTGGCCTGGTCGAGGTTGTACGCCATGAAGCGTTCATGGAACGCCCCGACGATAGCGTCGGGGATCAGCAGCAAGGCACCGGCATAGGCGACGATGATCACCAGGTACAGGCGCACCAGGATCTTGAGCATGGCGCCTCAGTACTCCCACTCGACCCGGCTGAACAGATAGCCCTTGCCCCACACGGTCTTGATCTTGCGGGCTTCGCCGGCATTGTCGTCGAATTTGCGCCGCAGCTTGGAGATGGCCACGTCTACCGAACGGTCGGTACCGTTGAACTCGATGCCGCGCAGTTGCTGGAGGATGCGGTCGCGGCTGAGCACTTCACCGGCATTGCGTGCCAGCACCACCAGCAGGTTGTATTCGCCGCTGGACAGCTCCACCTCGCAGCCGCGCCAGCTCACGCTGCGCTCGGCCAGATTGATGCTCAGGCCACCGACCTGGATCAGCTCGCTATCGAGCCGTGGTTCGTTGACATTGCTGCGGCGCAGCAAGGTGCGGACCCGGGCCAGCAGTACGCGGGGCTCGCATGGCTTGGTGACGTAGTCGTCGGCGCCCATTTCCAGGCCCAGCACCTGGTCATGGCTGTCGTCACGGGCGGTCAGCATCAGGATTGGCAGGCTTTGCGACTCCTGGCGCAGCAGGCGGCACACCTGCAAGCCGTCAAGGCCGGGCAGCATCAGATCGAGCACCACCAGGTCGGGGCGCTGACGACGAAACTCGTCGAGCACATGATCGCCACGGGCGATGACCCGGACGTGGAAGTCGTTGCGCTGCAGGTAGCTGGCAATCAGTTCGGACAGCGCGCTGTCGTCTTCGACCAGAAGGATGTTTGGCATGTGGGTCGTCATCAACAGATAGGCTTGAGACCTTACCGTCGTCATTGCCGGACAAGCCCGCGCCTACAGAGGCTGCGAACACCTGTGGAAGCGGGCTTGTCCGGCGATGGGGCCAGTGCAGTCAGTTGCTCGCAGGATATAGAATCCTGCGCTCCACACGGCACGAGCCTTACACTTTTTCACACACGGCGTACACAGCTTAACAGCCCATGCGCGAGCGCCTGCCTTAGCATAGGGGCGATCCTATCCGGAAGATCCGTATGTCCATTCCCTTCTCCAAGCGCCCTTTGGCGATTCTCGCCTTGCTCACACTGGCCCTGACCGGCTGCAACGACGCCCCCGAACAGGACGCGCAGGCACCCGCCCCCCAGGTGCGGGTCGAAACCGTGCAGTTGCAAGCCATGGCGATCAGCACCGAACTCAGCGGGCGGATTCTCGCGCCACGCACCGCCGAAGTCCGCGCCCGGGTTGCCGGCGTGGTGCTCAAGCGGGTGTATCGCGAGGGCAGCGACGTCAAGCAGGGCGATGTGCTGTTCCTCATCGACCCGGCGCCGTTCAAGGCGGACCATGACAGTGCCCGCGCCGCGCTGGCCAAGGCCGAAGCCACCTTGTACCAGGCGCGCCTGCAGGAACAACGTTACCGCGAGCTGGTCGACGACAAGGCCGTGAGCCGCCAGGAATATGACAATGCCCGTGCCGCCTTCCTCCAGGCGGACGCCCAGGTTGCCGAAGCCCGGGCCGCACTCGAACGCGCGCGACTCAACCTGGGCTATGCCACGGTCACCGCACCAATCTCCGGACGGGTTGGCCGCGCGCTGGTCACCGAAGGGGCGCTGGTCGGACAGAACGAAACCACCGCGTTGGCCGTCATCCAGCAACTGGACCCGATCCACGCCGACGTCACCCAGTCGACCCGCGACCTCAACGCCCTGCGCCGCGCCATGCGCGCTGGCGAGCTGCAGCAGGTCGGCCAGGACCAGGCCCGCGCCACCCTGATCCAGGACGACGGCAGTGCCTATCCGCTGCCGGGCAAGCTGCTGTTCTCCGATATCAGCGTCGACCCGAGCACCAACCAGATCACCCTGCGCAGCGAATTCCCCAACCCCGACCTCGATCTGTTGCCCGGCAGCTACGTGCGTGTGCGCCTCGAACAGGCCCTGCAGCCCAAGGGCATCAGCGTGCCGCAGCGGGCGATCCTGCGTGACAGCGCAGGCGTGCCCAAGGTCCTGGTGGTCGACGCCCAGCAGCGCATCGAGGAACGCCAGGTGGTACTGGGCAATGCCCAGGGCGACCGCTGGATCGTCAGCGAAGGCCTGGCCCCCGGCGAACGGGTGGTGATCGAGGGGCTGCAGCACGTCAAGGTCGGCGATCAGGTCCGGGTCGATGCCGACAAGGCCGCCAACCCCATCGTCCAGCGCAACGGCCAGTGAGGGCCTGATCCATGCCGCAATTCTTCATCGACCGCCCGATCTTCGCCTGGGTGGTTGCGTTGTTCATCCTGCTCGCCGGTGCCTTGGCCATCCCGCAATTGCCCGTGGCGCAGTACCCCGATGTCGCGCCGCCGCAAGTGGAGGTGTACGCCGTCTACCCCGGTGCCTCGGCGCAGACCATGGACGAAAGCGTGGTCAGCGTGATCGAGCAGGAGCTCAATGGTGCGGACAACCTGCTGTACTTCGAGTCCCAGAGCAGCCTGGGCAGCGCGACCATCACCGCCACCTTCGAGCCGGGCACCATCCCTGACCTGGCCCAGGTCGATGTACAGAACCGCCTCAAGGTGGTCGAGTCGCGCCTGCCGCGGCCCGTCACGCAGCAAGGCCTGCAGGTGGAAAAAGTCTCCACCGGCTTCCTGCTGCTGGGCACCCTCACCTCCGAGGACGGCAGTTACGACGAGATCGCCCTCAGCGATCTGTTGGCGCGCAACGTGATGAACGAGATTCGCCGCCTCAAAGGCGTCGGCAAGGCACAGTTGTATGGTTCGGAGCGGGCCATGCGCATCTGGATCGACCCGGCGAAGCTGGTCGGCTTCAAGCTCACGCCCCAGGACGTCGCCGACGCCATCGCCGCGCAGAACGCCCAGGTTGCACCCGGCAGCATCGGAGACCTGCCCGCCCGTGCGACCCAGGAAATCACCGCCAACGTGGTGGTCAAGGGCCAACTGAGCACGCCAGAGGAGTTCGCGGCCATCGTGCTGCGGGCCAACCCGGATGGCTCGGTGGTCACCGTGGGTGACGTGGCGCGGGTCGAGATCGGTGCCCAGGAATACCAGTACGGCACACGCCTGAACGGCAAGCCCACCAGTGCCTTCAGCGTCAAGCTGTCGCCGGGGGCCAACGCCATGGAAACCGCGACCCTGGTACGCCAGAAGATGGATGAGCTGGCACGCTACTTCCCGGCCGGCGTGAAGTACGACATCCCCTACGACACCTCGCCGTTCGTCAAGGTCTCGATCCAGCAGGTCATCAGCACGCTGTTCGAAGCCATGCTGCTGGTGTTTGCGGTGATGTTCCTGTTCCTGCAGAACATCCGCTACACGCTGATCCCTACGCTGGTGGTTCCGGTGGCGCTGATGGGCACCTTCGCGGTGATGCTGGCGTTGGGTTTCTCGATCAACGTGCTGACCCTGTTTGGCATGGTGCTGGCCATCGGCATCCTGGTGGACGACGCCATCGTCGTGGTGGAGAACGTCGAACGGATCATGGCCGAGGAAGGTCTATCGCCGAAGGCCGCGACGCGCAAGGCCATGGGCCAGATCAGCGGGGCTATCGTCGGCATCACGCTGGTGCTGGTCGCGGTGTTCCTGCCGATGGCCTTCATGAAAGGCTCGGTGGGCGTCATCTACCAGCAGTTCTCGTTGTCGATGGCGGTATCGATCCTGTTCTCGGCCTTCCTCGCCCTGAGCCTCACCCCGGCACTGTGCGCCACCCTGCTCAAGCCAGTGGCCAAGGGCGAGCATCACGTACGCAAGGGCTTCTTCGGCTGGTTCAACCGCCGCTTCGAGGGCATGAGCAATGGCTACCAACGCTGGGTTGCCCACGCCTTGGCTCGTAGCGGGCGCTACCTGTTGCTCTACGGGCTGCTGGTGGCGGTGCTGGCCTATGGCTTCAGCCAGTTGCCCAGCGCTTTCCTGCCGACCGAAGACCAAGGCTACACCATCACCGATATCCAGCTTCCGCCAGGCGCCAGTCGCATGCGTACCGAGCAGGTGGCGGCGCAGATCGAGGCGCACAATGCCGCAGAACCCGGGGTGGGTAACACCACGCTGATTCTCGGTTTCAGCTTCTCAGGCAGCGGGCAGAACGCCGCGCTGGCGTTCACCACGCTGAAGGACTGGTCAGAACGCGGCGCCGACGACAGCGCACAATCGATCGCCGACCGTGCCACGATGGCCTTCGCCGCGCTCAAGGATGCCGTGGCCTATGCCGTGCTGCCGCCGCCAGTCGATGGCCTGGGCGAGTCTACGGGTTTCGAGTTCCGCCTGCAGGATCGCGGCGGCCTGGGTCATGCCGGGCTGATGGCAGCCCGTGACGAGCTGCTGGCCAACGCACGCACGAGCAAGGTGCTGGCCAACGTGCGCGAGGCATCGTTGGCCGAAAGCCCGCAGGTGCAACTGGAAATCGACCGACGCCAGGCCAACGCCTTCGGGGTTTCCTTTGCCGACATCGGCGCCGTGCTCAACACCGCGGTAGGCTCGAACTACGTCAACGACTTCCCCAACCTGGGCCGCATGCAGCGCGTGGTGGTGCAGGCCGAGGGTGACCAGCGCAGCCAGGTCGAGGACTTGCTGAAGATTCACGTGCGCAACAGCAGCGGCAAGATGGTGCCACTGGGGGCGTTCGTCCAGGCCCGGTGGCTCAGCGGCCCGGTGCAACTGACCCGCTACAACGGCTACCCGGCAGTGTCTATTTCCGGGGAACCGGCAAGCGGCTACAGCTCCGGCGAGGCAATGGCGGAAATCCAGCGCCTGGTCGATCGACTGCCAACCGGCAGCGCACTGGAATGGACCGGCCTGTCGTTGCAGGAGCGTCTTTCGGGTAGCCAGGCGCCCTTGCTACTGGCCCTGTCGCTGCTGGTGGTGTTCCTGTGCCTGGCAGCGCTCTACGAGAGTTGGTCGATTCCTACCGCAGTGTTGCTGGTGGTTCCGCTGGGTGTGCTCGGCGCCGTGCTTGCGGTAACCCTGCGCGGCATGCCCAACGACGTGTTCTTCAAGGTCGGCCTGATCACCTTGATTGGCCTGTCGGCAAAGAACGCGATCCTGATCATCGAATTCGCCAAGAGCCTGGTGGATCAGGGGGTCGACGCTGCGGATGCGGCGATGCAGGCCGCCCGCCTGCGCTTGCGTCCGATCGTCATGACATCGTTGGCGTTCATCCTCGGCGTCGTGCCACTGGCCATCGCACGCGGCGCAAGCTCAGCCAGCCAGCAGGCGATCGGCACCGGCGTGATCGGCGGGATGCTCAGCGCGACACTGGCGGTGGTGTTCGTACCGGTGTTCTTCGTGGTGGTGATGCGGTTGGCCGGCAAGCGCCGCGCTGAACCGGATCATGCAGTACCCCACGACGCCTGACTGGACAAGCCAGGCGTTGAATGAGAGGGTTCCGGGCATCGACTGCCCGGGACCCTTTTTCATGCCTGCCGCCCTGCCCCCCTGCTCCATCCTCATCCTCGCCGGTGGCCGTGGCCAACGCATGGGCGGGCGCGACAAGGGCCTGGTGCCATGGCGGGGCGAACCACTGATCGCACACATCCATCGGGTGGTGCGGGGGTTGAGCGACGACCTGGTGATTTCCTGCAACCGCAACCAGGACGCCTATGCCGCCTATGCCGACCAATGTGTGGGCGATGCCGAGGCGGATTATCCTGGGCCACTGGCCGGCGTCATTGCCGGGCTCAAGGTGGCCAGACACCCGTGGGTGGTGGTGCTGGCCTGCGATTCGCCGCGGGTCGACCAGGCGCTGATCGATGGGTTGCGCGGATTGGCTGCCCGCCATGACAGCGCTGCGATGGTGCGCCAGGGAGGCTATTGGCAGCCGATGTTCAGCGTATTGCCGACGCGCCTGTTGCCACGGCTGGAACAGGCGTGGCAGGCCGGTGAGCGGAGCCTGCAGCGGGCCTTGTCGCGTGAATCGCTGGAGGGGCTGGAATGTGCCGTCGACGATGAGCGGCTCGGCAACTTCAACAGCCCGGAGTGGTTACGCTAACCGGCTGACACCCCACCCAGTTCTTCGATACTGATCTCGCGCATCCGAAACTTCTGCACCTTGCCGGTCACCGTCATCGGAAACTCGTCGACGAAACGGAAATGCCGCGGCACCTTGAAGTGCGCGATGCGCGCCTTCGCCCATTCGCGCAACGTCTCGGCGCTGGCGCTGTGCCCCGGATGCAGCCGCACCCAGGCGACGATCTCTTCGCCGTACTTGCTGCACGGAATGCCGATCACCTGCACGTCGGCCACCGCCGGGTGGGTGAAGAAGAACTCCTCCAGCTCACGCGGATAGATGTTCTCCCCGCCGCGAATGATCATGTCCTTGCTCCGTCCGACGATACGCACGAACCCGGCCTCGTCCATCTGCGCCAGGTCGCCGGTGTGCATCCAGCCCTCCTCGTCGATACTCTCGGCGGTAGCCTTTGGGTTGTTCCAGTAGCCGAGCATGACGCTGTAGCCACGCGTGCACAGCTCGCCGATCTCGCCGCGTGGCAGGGTGTTGCCCTCGGCGTCGATGACCTTGCTTTCCAGGCGCGGCTGGGTACGACCCACGCTGGTCACGCGCACTTCCAGTTCGTCCTCCGGGCCGGTCTGCAACGACACCGGACTGGTCTCGGTCATGCCATAGGCGATCTGTATCTCGGCCATGTGCAGCTCGTCGATCACCCTACGCATCACTTCGATCGGGCAGGTGGCGCCAGCCATGATCCCCGTGCGCAGGCTGGAGAGGTCGAATTCGCAGCGACGCGGGTGGTCCAGTTCGGCAATGAACATGGTCGGTACGCCATACAGCGCAGTGGCGCGTTCCTCGGCCACGGCTTGCAGGGTGAGCAAGGGGTCGAAGGCATCGTTGGGGTAGATCAGCGTGCTGCCATGGGTCATGCAGCCGAGGTTGGCCATGACCATGCCGAAGCAGTGGTAGAGCGGCACCGGCACCACCAGGCGGTCATGCTCGGTCAGGCGCAGGCTCTCGCCGACCATGTAACCGTTGTTGAGGATATTGTGGTGGCTGAGCGTCGCGCCCTTGGGGAAGCCAGTGGTGCCGGAGGTGTACTGGATATTGATCGGCTCGCACGGGCGTAGACTTGCCTGACGGCGACCCAGCGCCTCGACACTGACCTCAACGGCGCGAGCCTGCAGGTCGCACCAGGCGAGAAAGCCTGGCGGCGGCTTTACCGCCAGGCTGATCACCCCGCGCAGCTCCGGCAGGCGCTCGCAGTGCACAGCCCCGGGCTTGCAGGCCGACAATCCGGGCACCAGGTCGCAGAGCATTGCGTGATAGTCGCTGGTCTTGAACGCATCTGCGCAGATCACCCAGCGGCAGCCCGACTGGCTCAGGGCGTAGTCCAGCTCACTGCTGCGGTAGGCCGGGTTGATGTTGACCAGGATCGCACCGATCTTGGCGCTGGCGAACTGGGTGATGCACCACTCGGCGCAGTTGGGAGCCCAGATGCCCAGGCGATCGCCCGCTTGCACGCCGAGCGCCATCAGCGCGCGGGCATGCTGTTCAACGGCATCGGCCAGCTGGCGCCAGGTGTAGCGCCGTTGCTGGTGACGCACCACCAGGGCCTCGCGGTCGGGGAAGCGGGCCACGGTGGCGTCGAAGGCGTCACCGATGCAGTGGTCGAGCAAGGGCTTGTCCGGGTTGCCCTGGGTGTGACTGGAGTGGGTCATGGAGGGGCCTGATAATTATTGTGTTGTTTAGGCGGGCCCTATCGCGGGGCAAGCCCGCTCCCACAGGTATCCACTGTAGGCAGAGGGGTAACCGTGGGAGCGGGCCTGCCCCGCGATAGGGCCGTCACAGACGACCGATTACCTGACGAACACCTGCGGCGTAGTGGTCGACATGTCACCCCCTGGCAGCTTGATGTTCTTCACCTTCTCCAGCGTGTTCGGATCGAACACCGCCAGGTCGTTGAAGGTCCCGCCCAGGTAGAGCTTGTCGCCCGCCTTGTCGAAGGTCACGCAGTAGTAGGTATGGTCCAGGTTCGCCGCCTTGACCAGCTTGCGCTGCTTGATGTCGTAGCGAGCCAGGCGGTTGAGCACACCATAGATCTGGTTCGGATCCTTGGGCGAGCGCAGCCCGGTGAAGTACAGCTCGGTCAGGTCGGCGAACTCCTGGGTGTGGGTCTTGCCGGTCTTGAGGTCCACGCTCAGGTAGCCGTACAGCAGCTCCGCGGTTGCCGGATCCTGTTTTTCATCCTTGAACCTGGCGATGGTATACAGCATCGAGAACTCGTGGCGCGGGCTCTGGTGCGGCCAGAAGTACAGCACGTCGGGCGCGCTGTAGCCCTTGCGGTTCCAGTTGCGCAGCGGCAGCGCCACGTCGTACTTGCCGGTCTTGACGTCCATCTTGTAGATATTCGGCCCGGCGACGAACAGGCTGCCATCGTCGGCGGCACGCATCAGGTAGACCTGGCGCGGCATGGGGAAAGTCCGCACCGGCTTGGCGCCCACCCCGTCGGCCGTGCTGAACACCTCCAGGCGTGGCGGCTTGACCACGTAGTGGTCGTTCAACCGCTGGGTCGGGTTGACCGTGGCATAGACCTCCTTGCCGTCGGGGCTGATGGCGAAGGAGTACATCGACTTGCCCACCTCGCCCGGCACACTCGACAGGTTGGCGTGGAAGGTGGTCTTGCAGGTGTCCAGGTCGATGCCATAGATATCGGCATAGTGATTGTTGAGGATGTAGGCGGTGCGGTTGTCCGGCGCCATCATCGCCGTGCCCGGGCCGAAGGCGTCCGGCAGGCGACAGCTCTTGAACAGCGTATCGCTGGCCACATCCACCACGTGCAGGTTGTTCGGGTAGTTGGTGGCGATCAGGTACTCATGGCCAGGCTTGAGGGCCGGCCCGGCGTCGCCGTCAGTGGCGTGCACGGCCAGTGTCGCGGCGCAGGTGGCGACGCTCAGCGCCAGTTGCGCGCAGAATCCAGGTTTCATGCGGTTTCCCCTTGTCGTTCTTGTCGGGCCGGTCACTTGTCTTTCGGGAATACGGTGCCGAGGTTGCGCCAATCGTCCTGCGAATTGCTCGCCTGGGCGTTCCAATCCTGGTAGGTGCTCATCATGTCGGGCACCTGGGCCGGCCACCAGCAAGGGTCGGAGCAGCCGTACAGGTCAGCCTCCATGGGCTGGCACAGCGAGCTGACGCCACCAAAGGCGTCCACTTCCCAGCCTGGGTCGGTGGTGGCGGTACAACCGGCCACTGCGCTCATGGCCATGACTTCTTCGACGCGGTCTTCGGCGGCAGCCTGTTCAAGAATGCGCGCCTTGTTGTTCAGGGGCTTCAAGTGCTTCATGTCAGTGCGCCTTGCGAGGAGTGATGTAGCGATCGATGAAGGCCGGGTTGGCGGCCATGATGCGGCTGTAGACCTCGATGCCGAAGTCGACCCAGTCGCGCATCAGTTCGCAGTAGTGGTAGGTCGGGTGCTGCGGGTCGCCGTAGCGCGCATAGCTCTCGTGATAGCAGCCACCGGAGCACAGGTTGCGGATGCGGCAGCTGTCGCATCCGGTGCCGCTGCGGTCCAGGCGCTGGGACAGGAAATCGTTGAGCTCGACCTGCTTGACCGCCGTGTGCACGTTGCCGAAGGTCGGCAGGCTGGAGCCGGTGAAGCGGTGGCACAGGTTCAGCTCGCCCTCGTGGTCGACCGCCAGCATTTTCAGGCCTGCGCCGCAGGGCAGCGCTTTCTTGTGCCCCTCGTGGATGTCGGTGATCAGTTGGTGCAGGTTGGAGAAACCGATGTTGCGGTGCTGCAACGCCGCCTCCAGGTACTGGCGCCCCAACGCCTTCATGTTGGCGAACACCTGCACCAGCTCTTCGCCAGTGAGGTTGAAGTCGACCATGTCGCCCGATGTCACCGGGGCGAAGCCCACTTCGGCAAAGCCCAGCTCGTTGAACAAGTGGTTCCAGATGGTCTCGACATCGGTGATGCCGCGGGTAAGGGTCACCCTGGCGCCGACCGGGCGGCTGTCATAGCGCGACAGCAGCATGTCGGCCTTGCGCCGCACCACATCGTAGGTGCCCTGCCCGCCCACGGTGATGCGGTTGCGGTCGTGCACGGTCTTGGGCCCGTCGATGCTCACCGACAGCCCGAAGCGATGGGCATTAAGCCAGTCGACGATCTCCTCGGTGAGCAGCGTGGCGTTGGTGGTCATGATGAACTCCACCTGCTTGCCGGCCTCGGCGAAACGTCGCTCGCAATAGCCGACCATGTGCTCGATCAGCGGCCGGTTGGACAGCGGCTCGCCGCCGAAAAACACCACGCTGTAGCGGGTTTCGTCGGGGGACTCCTTGAGCAGCATCTCCACCGAGGCCTCGGCGGTGGCGGCGCTCATCTTGCGCCCTGCCGAAGGCTTGTCGAGGTCTTCCTTGTAGCAATAGGTGCAACTGAGGTTGCAGCCCGTATTGACGTTGAGCACCACCGTATTGAGCGCGGTGCGCTCGACCTGCTTGAGGGCGATTTCAGGGGTCAGCGGCGAACCGTCGCTGACCAGCTCCAGTGCGATCAACTCGCGCAGGGTGTCCTGGATATCGTCGCCGGCGAACTGCTGGCCGAGACGCTGCATCAGCTCTTCGGCCGAGCAGCCTTGCTGGCGCAGGGTGTCGATGATGCCGCCGGTCACCGCGTCAGCGGTGAACAGCGAACTGCTGGGGATATGGAACAGCATGCGGTCGGCATCGACCTGCACTTCATGCAGGTTGCGTTCGACCAGATTCAGTAGTGCGCCCATGGTGATCTCCCGATAATCGATCCGTTGGAAAAACCGTGCCTGCTGCCCTTATGGGAGCGGCGGGTTGTTCCAGCGCTGGACGGTGACGATCATGTGGCCTTCACCCGTCTGTCCGCCGTCAGCCAGCGTGGCGATGACTTTCAGGTTGCCGGCGTTGTTGGTCATCATCTTGCGCGCCGGGTTCGGGCCGGCACCGCCGGGTACGAACACGCCGTCGGCCTGCATCTGCCCGGCGAACTTGACGTCTTCGTCCTCGACGGCGCGCTCGTTGAACGGCTCGACCTTCCAGGTGGCCGGCAGATAACCAATGCGCAACGGTTGGCCATTGGCGTCCTTGCCCCAGGCCTCGGCCTCGAAGCGCCCCTGGACCTTGGGTACCGAAGCACCGTTCTCGCCGATGCGGGCAATGGAGAACGCCGGCACCACCTTGACCTCCTCGACCTTGTCGTAGACCGCAAGATTCACGCCCTTGAGCGTGCCCAGCGTCACCTCGCGCTGGCCGGGTGCTGCATCGGTTGCGGCGCGGGCCTTGAGCCGAACCAGGGTTGGGGTCTGCTCCAGAATCTCGGTCACCTGTACACCGGCACCCAGCTCGGGCTTGCCGGACAAGCCGCTGCCCACCAAGGTGATCTCGCGCTCGTCCCCGGCCTTGATGAAGGCCGGTTGCACCGC
The DNA here is from genome assembly GCF_048068255.1 of Pseudomonas sp. NY15374. Lineage (NCBI taxonomy): Bacteria > Pseudomonadati > Pseudomonadota > Gammaproteobacteria > Pseudomonadales > Pseudomonadaceae > Pseudomonas > Pseudomonas sp. NY15374. The sequence goes on along the minus strand of NZ_JBLUPZ010000008.1, from coordinate 201,981 downwards.
CAGCAGGCGAGCCTTGCCCTCCTTCGCTGCGGTGAAATCGAGGCCGCGCTCGTCGTGCTCGGCCTCGAACATGCGCCCTTTCATCTCGCCATCGAGGGCGGCGAAGACCTGGCGCATCGTGCTATCGCCGATCTTCACGTTACCGCGCCACTCGTAGCCGTTGTAGAGGATCGCCGAGCCGCTGCCGTTGAACGGCGTGCCGTCAGCGTACTGCCCCTTGACCTCGACCTTGAAGCTGTCGCCCTGGTCGGCACTGACCGTCATCACGCCCCGGACATCGCCTTTGGCAAGCATATGACCACTGAACGCCCACTGCCCCGGCAGCGCGTCAGCCTGGGGCTTGGCCTTCTGCCACGCGCTCCAGGCGGGGCTATCGAGCGGGAAGCGCTTGGCCAGGTCCGGCACCACCTGCTTGAGGGCGATTTCCAGCCAGTCACGGTCACGTGCCTGGGCCTGGTATTCGAGGGACGGCCACTGGCCAAGGTGGAAGTTGACCAGGTGTTCCCATTCCTGCGCAGGGCGCCGCTGCAATGCGACACGGGCACCGGAATGGCAGCGGCCGCAGGTTTCGGCCAGTTGCGTATCGAAGTGTTCGACGGTATTGAGCCGGCGTTCCATGGCATAGCGCACGCCATCAGTCTCGCTCGGCGCCAGACCCTGCTTGTCGGCCAGGTACTTGACCAGGGTGCGGCGCTCGTCGTCGCTGATCTGCAGGCCGTGCATCACCTGCATGCGGGCGATGCTCATCAACCAGCCTTCGGGGGTCTTGCGCTGGTGGCTGATGCGACTGTAGGCATCGTTGCCCTCGGGGATGTGGCACCCCATGCACTTGTTCTGCAAAATCGCCGGGCCCGGTTCGGCCGCCATGGCCTGGGCGCTCAGCAGGGCGGCGGCGACCAGCGCCCATGTGCCCGCCTGCTGCCGGAGTCGAGTCGTCTTCAAGATCAGACCTCCACGGTGTTGTTCTTATCGTTATCGCACGCTTGGGTACCGCCGGTGCATGTGCCAGTAGCAATACAGGAAGCGTGCCAGGTGTTTGAAAGTGGCTTTTTTTCAGTGACTTGAGCTGCTTTGAGCGGTCTGCCCCGGTCAGTGGCGGCGGGTCGGAACGTCCCAATTCGCGACAGGTTGTTTCAGGTTGAGACAGGGGTATCGGTGGTGGTCTTTTCGCGGGCAAGCCCGCTCCCACTGGTTGGTGCAGGATTCAATACCTGTGGGAGCGGGCTTGCCCGCGAAAAGGCGCCTCGGCCTGCCTGTTTCACCACCGTCTCACACCGTCTCAATGTGCAACAGCACAGCGCCGCAACCCACCCTGTGCGTCAGAACAAAAATCAGCCTGATCAACGAGTTAAGCCCGCCAACCCACCTTGGCACGGCCATTGCGCCGCCCTTGCCACACTCCAATGACAAGAGGCACCGCCCCATGTTTTCCGACCTGCCCATCCTGCCCGCCACCCAGGCGTTCCTCGCGCGCAAGCTGAAGATGCGCATCGGCGCCGACTGGCAGGACGCTGCCAGTGGCCGCACTTTGAGCTTTCGCAACCCGGCCACAGGCGAAATACTCGGCGAGGTCCCCTCGGCCGACAGCGAGGACGTCGACCGTGCCGTGCGCGCAGCCCGCCAGGCCTTCGACGACTCGCCCTGGAGCCGGATGCGCCCTCGCGAACGGCAGAACCTGCTGTGGCGCCTGGCCGACCTGATGGCCCGTGATGCCCGCGAACTGGCCGAGCTCGAATGCCTGAACAACGGCAAGAGCGCCAACGTCGCCCAGGTCATGGACGTGCAACTGGCCATCGACTTCCTGCGCTACATGGCCGGCTGGGCCACCAAGATCGAGGGCAGCACCATCGAAGCGTCGATGCCGCTGATGCCCAACGAGCAGTTCCACGGCTTCATCCGCCGCGAAGCAGTGGGCGTAGTCGGTGCGATCGTCGCCTGGAACTTCCCGCTGCTGCTGGCCTGCTGGAAACTCGGGCCGGCGCTGGCCACCGGCTGCACCATGGTGCTCAAGCCTGCCGACGAAACCCCGCTGACGGCGCTCAAGCTCGCCGAGTTGGTCGATGAAGCCGGCTACCCGGCTGGCGTGTTCAACGTGGTCACAGGCACCGGGCTCAACGCTGGTGCGGCGCTCAGCCGCCATCCGGGCGTGGACAAGCTCACCTTCACCGGCTCGACCGAAGTCGGCAAGCTGATCGGCAAGGCCGCGATGGACAACATGACCCGCGTCACCCTGGAGCTGGGCGGCAAGTCGCCAACCATCGTCATGCCCGACGCCAACCTGCAGGAAGCCGCCGCCGGCGCGGCGACGGCGATCTTCTTCAACCAGGGGCAGGTGTGCTGTGCAGGGTCGCGCCTGTATGTGCACCGCAAGCATTTCGACAATGTGGTAGCCGACATCGCCGGCATCGCCAACGGCATGAAGCTCGGCAGCGGCCTGGACCCGGCGGTGCAGATGGGGCCGCTGATTTCCGCCAAGCAGCAGGATCGGGTCAGCAGCTACATCGACTTGGGCCGCGAGCTCGGCGCGACCATCGCCTGCGGCGGTGAAAGCTACGGGCCGGGCTACTTCGTCAAGCCAACGGTGATCGTCGATGTCGACCAGCGCCATCGCCTGGTCCAGGAAGAAATCTTCGGCCCCGTGTTGGTGGCGATGCCCTTCGACGATATCGACGAGGTCGTGCGCATGGCCAATGACAACCCTTACGGGCTGGGCGCGAGCATCTGGTCGAACGACCTGGGCGCCGTGCACCGCATGATTCCGCGCATCAAGTCCGGTTCGGTCTGGGTCAACTGCCACAGTGCGCTGGACCCGGCCCTGCCTTTCGGTGGCTACAAACAGTCGGGCGTCGGCCGGGAGATGGGTGCCGCGGCGATCGACTACTACACCGAGCTTAAGTCGGTACTGATCAAGCTCTGAACCTGAGCTGTCCCGGCCTCTTCGCAGCTTTGCCGGCAAAGAGGCCGACTTCCTGAAAACAACAAGAAAACATGGAGCACACCATGAGGCATCCGCTCGTCTGCACGCTGGCCTTTCTGCTGGCCACTCCCCTCACCCAGGCCCACGAGCTCTACAACCAGGATGGCACTGTCTTCAACGCCAACCTCGAGGCCTTGTTCGGCATCTTTCACAGTGACGAAAGCTTCAACCAGGCCGGCAACCGCACGCCTGGCAGCAGCAGCTGGCGCGAGGGCTACGTCAAATATGGCCTGAGCGCGAGCCAGACCTTGGCCGACACCGGCTCGCTGTACGGCGCCTTCAGCCTGCTCAGCTCCGCCACCTGGGGTGACGGCGATGCCGCGGGCCTGACCCTTGGGGACGAACGCCGCACGGCCGTCGAGGATGCCTACCTGGGCTGGCGCTCGGGCACGCTGTTCCCGCTGCTGGGTGACGACGGCATCGATATTTCCGGCGGCCGCCAGGTGGTCACCTTGGGGGACGGCTTCCTGATCCAGGGCGATCCCGTCAACCTTGGCAAGGTCGACCTGGGTGCCAATTTCAATCGCGGCGGCGCCTACTACCTGGCGGCGCGCAAAGCCTTCGACCGTACCGCCGTGCTGCGCCTGGGCGGCAGCCAGGGCTGGCGTGGCGACCTGATGTGGCTCAAGTCCGATAACCACTATCAAGCCGACAGTTCCATGGCTGTCGCCAACCTGGAGCACGTCGGCGACGCGGGTACCGTTGGCCTGAGCTGGATTCACGGTCTGGATGTGGACCGTCGCTATGCCCAGATCATGGGCCTGGAGCACCGCGATGGCATGGACACCGTCAGTCTGCGCGGGCGCGGCAGCCTTGGCGTCCAGGACCTGGAAGTCGCGGGCGAATATGTCACCCAGGACCAACGAGGCACCCGTGAGAACGCCTGGTACCTGGAAGGCAGCTGGACCTTCTCGCAGCTGCCATGGACACCCACCGCCACCTATCGCTACAGCCGCTTCTCCAAGGACTTCGACCCATTGTTCTACGGGCTCAGCCGGGGTTACGGGACCTGGTTCCAGGGTGAGGTCGCCGCCAATTATGCCGGCCCGTTCAATACCAACACCCAGGTCCATCATGTGGGCTTGAAGGCCAAGCCGCGCGACAACCTGACCCTTGGCGCGCTGTACTTCGATTTCGACACGCTGGACACCGACCAGGGCAACGTCGGCGGGCGGGAACTGGACCTGTATGTGGAATGGATGGTCAACGATCACCTGCTGGTCAGCCCGGTACTGGGCTTCTACAAGCCTGAGCGCAGTGCCGACAATGGCGGCATGCAGCTGGGTAGTCGGGATACCGGGACCTATCTGCAACTGGTGATCGGGACTTTCTTCTGAGCCTTCGCCAAGCGTCGTGCAGGCGCTTGGTTACTCAAACGCAATACGCGGCCCTCAGCGATAACCCTGCTCCAGCAACCAGCGCCGCACCATGGCTTGTGCCTGTTCAGGCTTGTCTGCCAACGCCTCGACCAGACCCAAACCTGCCTGCATGGCCCGTACCACCGGCGCCAGTTCGATGCCCTGCAGGTGCCATACCCCCAGCGGCTGGTCGGCCGTCACCACCACCTCGGCCTCGTCCACCCAGCCTTCGCGCAACACTGGCCTGCGCTCAACTCGAACCGCCTGCCAGTTTGCGGCCTGGTGCATGGCCTGGTCATCAGGCCATCTCTGGCGCGGTGCCCAGAATCCCGCGTCGGCATGCCTTTGTTCCAGTCGGTAGAAATCCCGACCTGTGCGGGCAAAACGCAGGAACAACTGCTCGACCCGCTGCTGATGGAAGCGTTGCGCCAACGCCGACCGCTCCGGTCGCCTCAACAAGGTGTTGATCACCACCGGCGCCTGCAAGGCCGACGACAGTGACTGGAAGATCCCGTTGCCCGACAGAGGATCGACGGCCATCGCCGCATCCCCCACCCGCAGCCAGTCCGCACCGGCACACGCGCCGGCAAGAATCGCCGTGCTGCTGCGTGCATGCACCTGAGCGGGCTCCAACGCTTGGGCATCGAACAACTGTGCGACCCCTGCCGACTGCCGCCGCCGGGCCGCGCAATACTCCCCCAGTGCCGCCTTGCCCGGCAGCGAGGCCGCGCTGGCATCGAGGGTGATCTGCCAGTAGCAACGCCCGTCTGCCAGGCGCGCCATCCATGCCCAGCCATCATCGAGGCTTTCCACTGCAGAGGCAGGCGCGCCGCGTGCTGTCGATTGCCAGAGGTTGAGCAGGCTGACGGTTTCCGGACCGCGCAGGCGGCTGGCAGGCAGGGGTGCCTGGCGACCACGGGCTTCGACCAGAAAATCGCCGTGCAGCACCTGGCCGTCGTCGAGCTGCGCCTGGTATCGCCCGTTCTGCGTCAGCTCGCGGACACGCCCGTGAATGACATTCACCCCGGCGCACAGCAGATCCTCGCGCAGCGCTCGATCGAAGCGCGCACGATCGAGCAGGAATTCCTGATTCATCTGCATCCGTTCGCCGTTCCATTGCACCTGGCGCGCGGCAGCAACCGTCGCCACCCCCAACGCCAAGCCAAGCCCTGCATGGCGCAGGCCGTCCAGCACCCGCTGCGATACCCCTTCGACGGCATCGAAACGGCGCCAGTCCGACACCAGCGTGACCGCATAGCCCATGCGGCGCAGGCCTATGGCGGTTGCGGCCCCGGCAGGGCCTGCACCAAGCACGAGGATCTGCGGGTCACGGCTCATCGACACCTCGACGCTCAGGCCCGACGAAAGCCGCATGCGCCTGCAGCCAGGCACGTAGCTGTGCAGGTTGCAGCTCGGGATGCTCGCGTAACAGTGCGCACATTCGCCCGGTCAAGGCCGCGCACGCCAGGCTGGCCCCTGCCTGGGCATTCCCCCCCACCGGCGCGCCGAAGTCGGCCTGCGCCGTGCCCAGCCATGACCACTGGCCTGCGCGGCAACGGGCGTCGCCCGTGATGCGCAGCACGTTCGGGTAGCTGGCCGGATACACCGCAGCGCCACGGGCTGGGCTGGCCGCGCACAACACGACGCCGGCAGCCTGGGCGGCGGCGCAGGCCTGGCGCAGCACAGGACGGTCCTGCTGCAGCCCCAGGCTCAGATTGACCAAAGTGGCGCCCTGCTCCACCAGCCACAGCAATGCTGCAGCCACCTGCAAGGCGCTGGTCCGTCCTTGGTCGCTGAACACCTGGGCTACCAGCACCGGTACATCACCGGCCCCCTCGCGCAGACACTCCAGGACCGCACGTCCGTGGCCAAGGGCATCAGGCTGCGCCTCGCCCTCCTGGAGCAATCCGTCTTGCAGCCAGAAGCGCCGCGCGGCCGCCACTGTCGACATTTGCGACAACGTGCAGCCGCTATCGATCACCCCCAAACGCAGTTCAGTGGCCATGATCGACACGTACCTGCTGCAGAATCCGCAGTTGGCCGTCCTGCAGCTGCAGATGCAGGTCTGCATCGGCCAGGGTCGACGGCCTGTGGCTGATGAGAATGCGCGTGCGCCCGGCAAACAACTGGTCGATAGCGGCAATCACCTCGCGCTCGGTCGCCTCGTCCACGGCCGAAGTGGCTTCGTCCAGTACCAGGATCGCCGGATCCTGTAGCAAGGCGCGGGCGATGGCGATACGTTGTTTCTGCCCGCCGGACAACTGCTGGCCGCGCTCGCCGAGGACGCCATCGAGCCCCATCGGCAGGCTGTGCACCAGGCCCTCCAGGCGGGTCAGGCGCACCACCTGCTCCAGTGCGCTGCGGCTGGCGTCAGGTGTGCTGTAGGCGAGGTTCTGAGCCAGGGTGCCACGAAACAGTACGATGTCCTGGCTGACCACCGCGATGCGACGGCGCAGTGCAGCCAGGTCGAGTTGGCGCAGGTCGACACCGTCGAGCAGGATACGCCCACGATCCGGGTCGTAAAAACGCTGCAGCAGGTCGATCAGGGTCGACTTGCCCACCCCCGAGGCTCCGCTGATGGCCACCTTCAGCCCACCCGCGACGATGATATCGACCTGATCGAGCACCGCCCCTTGGCGGCCATCATGGGCGAAGCCAACGCCTTCCAGGCGCAACTCACCCGGCCCGTCGGGCATCGGCGTGGGCATCTCTGGCTCGCTGACCGCCACCGGTTCGCGCTTGAGTTCCATGACCCGGCCCAGGCTCACCGCCATCCGCTGCACCGCGACATACAGGCCAAGCAAGCTCTGCACCGGCCCCACGGCCATGCCCAGGTAGGTCGAGAAGGCGATCAGGGCGCCCAGCTGCCAGGTGCCCTGGATTACCCACCAGCCGCCTACCAGAAAGGCACAGGCGCGGCACCACGAGGTCAGGGTGCCGGGCACGGCCTGGGTGAAGAATTCGGTGATCTGGACCTTGAGCAGTTGCTTCATGTAGCCCTGCCCCAGCTGATCCAGGCGCCCCGCTTCACGCCCCTGTTGCCCGGCGGCCTGGATGAACTTCATCGCGGGCAGCGTCTCGACCAGGAACGACGACACGTCTGCCGAACGCTCACGCAGGCTGCGCACTTCGCGTTCGACCTTGCGCCGCATCCAACGCAACCACAGCACTTCGATCGGTACGAGCAAGGCCAGCAACAACGACAGTTGCCACGACAACATCAGCATCAAGGCCACCGCGCCAAGCAGGCCGATGACGCTGGAGACGGCCGCGAACAGCGAATCCACGGCAAAGCGCTGGATCTCGGCCACATCACCGTCCAGGCGCGAAAGGATATCGCCCGTACGGCGTCGCCCATAGAACGTCGGCGACAGCTGCTGCAAGTGTCGATAGAGGTCGTCGCGCAAGGCGAACAGGATGCGCCCCGACAAGCGCGTATGCAGGTAGCGGTTGCCCCCCGACAGCACGGTACCCAGCACCCCGGCACCGATCATCAACGCCGCCATGTGCCAGAGCGTCTGGTAATCGCGTGCCAGCAGGCCCTCGTCGATCAAGGTCTTGACCAGCCAGGGCTGGGCCAGGGCCAGCAGCGAAGCGACCAGCGACAACCCCAGCAACACGGCGATGGCCCGGCGCTGGGGCCGCACGAAACCGTACAGCCAGGCCAGGGCCTGGCGCATGAGCACGGGGTCGCCAGACTCGATCAGGCGCGAGAACACTCCGCCCATGGTCTATCCGCGCAACTGCTTGAGCTTGCGGTACAGCGTCGCGCGACTGATGCCCAGCGCCTCGGCGGCGGCCGATACATTGCCCTGGTGGCGCGCCAGGGCGCCACGGATCAATTCCAGTTCATTCTCGCGCAGGCTACCGGCCGCAGGCGTGCCACTGGACAACTCGTCGAGCAGACAATCGGTCAGGTGATCGAGCCCGAGCACCTGCTCACCCGCCTCGCGCATGGCCAGCGCGGTGCGCAGTACCATCTCCAGTTGGCGGATATTGCCCGGCCAGTCAAAGCCTTCGAGCAGGGAGGTCAATGCCGGATCCAGGGTGACGCCGCGGGCGCCGAGCTTGTCCAGCACCCCGTCGATCAGGGCGCCGAGGTCATCACGCTCGCGCAGGGCCGGCAGGCGCAGGGACACGCCGTTGACCCGGTAGTACAGGTCCTCGCGAAAGTGCTGTTCGGCTACCTGCCGCTTGAGATCACGGTGCGTGGCGCAGATGATCGCCACGTCGATGTCCTGCTCCTCGCCGGCCCCCAGCGGTGCCACACGGCGCTCCTGCAGCACGCGCAGCAGCCGGGCCTGCAGGGCCAGTGGCATGTCGCCGATTTCGTCGAGAAACAAGGTACCGCCATGGGCCTGCATCAGCCGACCGACCATGCCGCCGCGGCGCGAGCCGGTAAACGCGCCGTCGCGGTAGCCGAACAGCTCGGACTCGATCAGCCCTTCGGGAATCGCTGCGCAGTTGACTGCAACGAACGGTTTGTCCGCGCGCGGGCTGGCTTGGTGCAGGGCACGCGCCACCACTTCCTTGCCTGTCCCGGTTTCGCCCAGCAGCAGCACCGGCAGCCCGTTGACCAGGCCCTGGCGAGCCATGCGCAAACCCCGCGCCAGACGGCTGTCGCCACCGCCCAGTGCATCGAGCGCCGACCACTTGACCGCCGCAACAGGCTTTGCCGCGACGGTCGCGCCCAGGTTGCCATGGCGCGGCAGTTGCAGCACCCGAACGAAGAATTCCCCTTTGGCGGTCTGCACACTGCTCATCCCGCCCTGCAACAGGCGGTTGAGAAAGGCCGGCGAACGCTCGCCGAGCAAGTCGCTGCAACGTCGGCCGATCAAGCCAGGGCGTGGCAGCCCGAGCAACTGGCAGGCATTTTCGTTGGCCGCCATCACCTCACCATCAAGGCTCAGGGCCAGTAGCCCATGCCAGGCACTGCCCAGGTACTGCGGGCGACTGTGGAACGCCAGCACCAACTGCTCGGGGTGGTACAGGCCGAACAGCCGACTCTCGATGTTGCCGGCGGCAAGCATCAGGGTCGAAAGGCTGTCCTGCGGCTGGCTCATCACCCCTTCGCGGGTGATGTCGAGCACGCCGATCACTTCGCCGCGTGGATCGCGCAGGGGCACGGAGGTGCAGGAGAACGGGCTGAGGCGATCGAGGTAGTGTTCACCGCAGTTGATCAGGGTGGGCCGCCCTTCGACCACGGCGGTGCCGATGGCATTGGTGCCGCGCAGCGCCTCGCTCCAGCAACTGCCGGGGTGCAGGTCGCGCAGGCCATTGCGATTGAGCACATGGGTCTGCCCTTCGATGGCCAGCACATTGGCCTGGGCATCGCCGAGAATGATGATTCCGCCCTTGCCCTGGCGCTCGACCAGGTAGTCGAGTTCGGGGGTGACGGCGTCAATCAGCGTGCGGTTGAGCTCGAGCAGGGTCTGCAGGTTCTGGCCGTGCTCGATGCCAAGGCCGACCTGTTCGCCTTGCAGGCAGTCCAGGCCATGGCCGTGGCTGCGCCGCCATGAGGCATCGATCTCTTCGCGCAGCATGCCGGAAGGCAGCTCGCCCTCGTTGGCCAGGTGCAGGCGGACCTGGCGGGATTGCTGCATCGGGTCGTGGGCGTCTGTTATGGGTGATTGTCGCGCCATCGTTTACTCCAGCTGTACCCCGGAACTCTGCGCAGTGTGCGTCAGCCTGACGCATACGTAAAGCGGGCTGCGGCTGTGGGTGGCGCAGGCTGTGCCGGTGTCTGCGGGCGAGCCCGCTCGCACGACGAAAGCGCCCGGCCACCGCGTCTTTTCCGATCCGCGGGTGCACAGGGTCGCTTGCTGGGACCGACCAACCCTGCGCTCAGGGCGCCCGCCGATCACTTGCCATGGGCTGGACGAATCAACAGCGATACAATCCAGGCTTACCCACACCAGTGCCCGCCATGATCCAGTCAGACCTCGACCTCTTCGGTTCTCAGCCGCAATCGCTGGCCAGCCAGGTCATGCTGTTGCCAGGCTTTGCCCTGCCCGAGGTCGAAGCCCTGCTCGATGCCCTGCGCCCAGTGTTGCGCGCGGCACCCTTTCGACACATGCAGACGCCCGGCGGGCTGCACATGGCCGTCGCGCTGAGCAATTGCGGCAGCCTGGGCTGGGTCAGCGACGCGCGTGGCTACCGCTACAGCCCGCTGGATCCGCTGAGCGGCAAGCCCTGGCCGGCGCTGCCCGAGGTGCTGCTGACGCTGGCTGCGCGGGCCGCTTCCCAAGCCGGCTTCGAGGGGTTTGTGCCGGATGCGTGCCTGGTGAACCACTACCTGCCCGGTACACGCCTGAGCCTCCACCAGGATCGCAACGAGCAGGATTTCAGCCAGCCTATCGTGTCGATCTCGCTGGGGCTGCCCGCCGTCTTTCTGCTCGGCGGCATGCAACGCAGCGACCGGCCGCAGCATGTGCCGCTCAGTCATGGCGATGTCATGGTATGGGGTGGCGAGGATCGCCTGCGCTTCCATGGCGTGCTGCCGATCAAGCCGGGCAAGCATGAGCGGATGGGGGAACGACGGATCAACCTGACCCTGCGCAAGGCAGGCTGAGTGACCGTACCGAATGCAGATCCGGCACGATCACTCAACGAGCATCAGCGACTGGCCTCCAGCACCTGGTTCAATGCCGCCCCGTCGATACTCAAGGTCGCCGAATCGAACATGCCGTTGACGTAATTGCGCACCAGTTGCTCCTGGCGTTGTGCCCTGAGCAGTTGGGTCAGTTGCGGTGTCACCTCCTCCAGGGTTGCCGCCCGCGCCGGTTGCTGTTCGACCAACTTGATGATGTGCAGGCCCGCCGCCGTGCGCACCGGTTCACTCACTCCGTCGACCTTGAGCCGCGTCACCACCTCACGCACTTCAGGTAGCAACTGGTCGAGCGCCTGCAGCCCGCTGTCGCCGCCTTGGGCGGCAGTGCCGGTGTCCTGGGAGTGCTCGCGGGCGAGCGTGGCGAAATTGCCGTCGCGTGCCTGCTTGGCCAGGGCCTGGGCCTGCTTGACCACTGCCTCGTCGTCCTTGGGATTTTCGACCCGCAGGAAAATCTGGCTCAAGCGATAGCGTACCGGCAGGCGCAGTTCGTCCTTGTTGGCTTGGTACGCCTGCTCAAGCTCTGCCTGGTTCGGGTAATCGTCAGGCACTTGCGTGACCGAAGCGAGGTAGTCGCGCAATACGATCTGTTCGCTCACCGCACGGGTCTGCGCCTCGACATCTGGACGCTGTGGCCAGCCCTTGGCTTCGGCCTGGCGATACAGCGCCTTTTCTGCCAGGCGGGCGCGAATCCATGCCTCCAGTGCCGGACGATCGCCACGCAGGTGCTCGCGGGTCGACTCCGGTAACTGCGCCAGCAGCGTCTTCAGCTCGTCGCTACCGACCCTCTGTTCGCCCAGGCTGGCCAACACCGGTCCTTTGACCTCGGTCGCCGCCGGGTGCGCTGCGGCGACCGGCTCCTCCCCCGGACGTAGAACAAGGGCGACAGCCACGGCAATGACGGCCAGCGCACCCGCGCCGGCCCAGAAGGTACGGGAAGTCACGAAGCAGTCGCCGCGCCAGCCACCTGTTCGGTCTGGTCGGCGACAGTGCGGCTGTAGTCGCGCAGGTAGACGATGAACTCCTGCAGCAGACGATCCCACAGCACCAGGCTACCCAGCAGATGCTTCTCGCTGACGCCATCGGCCACCACCACGTCCTTTTCCATCACCAGGAACTCGCCCTGCACCGACAGCCGGGCGAAACGACGGCTGGCGTTCCAGCGCTCGGCCAGCCCGGCCGGCAGCTCGCCCTGGATGCGCAATGCGCAACTGAAGGTAAAGTCGAGGAACTCGCCCTCCTGGTCCTTGGCTCGATTGCCGAACCGTACTGCGTAACCCACGCCCTGGCTGGCGCTGAGCAGCTGCACGACAGCATTCTGCTCGCTACGATTGACCCGGCAGCCGGCATCCTGCAGCAGCTTGGTCAGGGAATCGGCGCTCACGGTTTCGATCAGGGTGACTTCGGTCATGTGTAGCCTTCCTTGTGGTGATGAAACAGCTCGGATTCATTCACACGCAGCAGGAAGACGGCTATAGCGGGGGCTGGCAAGACATCAGCGCTGGCGAATTCCCTGCCTCTGCGACCGTCCATCTGCAATCGCGCGTGTCGATATCAAGTAGTAGCACAAGGATTGCGCTCGGCCAGAAATTCTCTTTGCCCTGGCATCGGCACATCGCGGCGAACCCTATCCTCCGCCCTTTCAAAGCCCGGTGCTTGTGTGTAAAACGGTCCAACCATCTTCTTCGACGCAAGGACCTCCAGCATGCGCTACCGCCCTCTCGGCCGCTCCGGCCTGCAAGTCTCAGCCCTGACCCTGGGCAGCATGATGTTCGGCGAACAGACCGATACCGAGGCTTCGCTGCGCATCATCGACCGCGCCTGGGACCAGGGCATCAACTTCATCGACACCGCCGATGTCTACAACGCCGGGCGCTCCGAGGAGATCGTCGGCGAAGCGGTGGCACGCCATCGCCAGGACTGGATCGTTGCCTCCAAGGCCGGCTACGGTCCGGCAGACGGCCTGCCCAACCGCAGCGGGCTGTCACGCAAGCACCTGTTCAATGCGCTGGAGGCAACACTGACGCGCATGGACACCGACTACCTGGACATCTACTACCTGCACCGCGAAGACCACAAGGTACCGCTGGAAGAGACCGTGCGAGCCATCGGTGATCTGCTGCAGCAAGGCAAGATCCGCTATTGGGGCGTGTCCAACTTCCGCGGCTGGCGCATCGCCGAGATCTGCAACCTGGCCGAACGCCTCGGGGTGCCCAAGCCTGTGGTGAGCCAGCCGCTATACAACATCGTCAACCGCCAGGCCGAGCCCGAGCAACTGACCGCCGCGGCCTACCACGGGCTGGGCGTGGTGCCGTTCAGTCCCCTGGCCCGAGGCGTGCTCAGCGGCAAGTATGCGCCAGGCTCGACCCCTGACGCCGGCAGCCGCGCCGGGCGTCAGGACAAGCGGATCATGGAGGTGGAGTGGCGTCAGGAGTCGCTGGCCATCGCCCAGAAGATCCACGCCTACACCGACGCCAAGGGCGTAGGTATCGTCGAATTCGCCATCGCCTGGGTGCTCAACAACCAGCTGGTCAGTTCGGCCATCGTCGGGCCGCGTACCGAGGCGCAGTGGGAAACCTACGCCGGCGCGCTGGAGGTCAACATCACCGCCGAGGACGAAGCCTTCATCGATTCGCTGGTAACACCGGGGCATGCCTCGACGCCGGGGTTCAATGACGTCGCGCACTTTGTCAGCGGACGCTTGGCGCGCTGAAGTGCGCCGCCGTTCCTCCCGAACGAAATCGATGATCGCCCGTGACGCCGTCGACACTCGTCGGCGGCTCAGGTACTACAGATAGCCTCCCGGATAGGCGACTTCTGCTACTGGATACGTCCGAAACGCTCTATTGCAGGCCATTGGGGAGCGACAAGCGGGGATACCGGTCCCCCTTTTCCCCAATGGGACAGGTATGGTGCAGCCCATCGTATTTACTGCACCCAGAGGCTTCAATGACACTCGAGCACCTGTTCCGCCCCGTTCAAGTCGGCCCCCTCACCCTGCCAAACCGCGTTTTCATGGCGCCCCTGACACGCCTGCGCAGCCTGGAACCGGGCGATGTACCCACGCCGCTGATGGCCGAGTACTACAGCCAGCGTGCCAGTGCCGGGTTGATCATCAGCGAAGCGACGCAGATTTCCTTCCAGGCCAAAGGCTATTCGGGATCACCCGGTATCCACACCGACGAGCAGATCGCCGGCTGGCGCCTGGTCAACGAACGCATCCACGCAGCAGGTGGGCACAGCGCGGTACAGGTCTGGCATACCGGACGTATTTCCCACACCTCGCTACAGCCCGGCCAGGCCGCGCCGGTCGCGCCGTCGGCATTGCCCGCAGATGCCCGCACCTCGCTGCGCGACGCACAGGGCAATGTCATTCGCGTCGAAACCTCCGCGCCGCGGGCCTTGAGCGAAGCCGAAATCGCCGACATCGTCGCTGACTTCGGCCAGGCCGCCCACAATGCGCAGCACGCAGGCTTCGACCTGATCGAACTGCACGCCGCCCATGGTTACCTGCTGCACCAGTTCCTCTCGCCCAGCGCCAACGTGCGTGAAGACCGCTACGGTGGCAGCGTCGAGAATCGCGCACGGATCGTGCTGGAAGCGGTGGACGCCGCCATCGCCGGCTGGAGCGCCGACCGCGTGGCGATCCGCATCTTCCCGCTGGGGCCATTCAATGGGGTCGACAACGGTGAGGATCAGGAAGCCGCAGCGCTGTACCTGATCGAAGAACTGGCCAAGCGCAACCTGGCTTATCTGCATCTCTCGGAGCCGGATTGGGCCGGTGGAAAGCCGCTGCGTGACGAATTCCGCGAGGCGATTCGCGCCGTGTATCCGGGGGTGATCGTAGCGGCTGGCGGCTACACCCCGGAAAAAGCCGAGGCGCTGATTGCGCGTGGGCTGATCGATGCGGTGGCCTTCGGGCGCAGCTATATCGCCAACCCGGACCTGGTGGAACGCCTGCAGCAGCAAGCGCCTTTGAACGAGCACCGCGCACAGTTCGATTACGCCAATGGCGCCGAAGGCTATACGGACTACCCCGCGTTGCGCCGGGCTTGATACCGGAGCTATGCAGGCGCGGACTTGACCGCGCCTGCAGGCGATAGCTCTGTGAAAGCAGGTTCAGCTGCGAAGCCGTTATCCCGCTGCGTGATCGGGTTTGCGTTCGCCTTGAGCAGGTGCGGGCTTGCTCCCAGACAACCGCCAGCTCACCCCGGTCACCCCATAACGCTCGGCCATGGGTCGACTCACCTTCTTGATCTTCTCTCGTCCGAACTTCGGAATGATCCCGACCCCTGCATCACAACTGGCCCAATGCCAAGCCTCGGCATTGTCCATTCGCTCCGATCGAATGATGAAGCTGCGCGCCTCGTCGTGCAGCGTGTATTCGATGATGTACAACTGTGGGGCTGGCATCACGGGCCTCCTCTTCTCCATGGATGACTACTGATTGATCAGGGTTTTCCGTGAAGATTCAAAAGATTATCGAACCCGCTGAAAAACCCTGCCAAGGCTGCACCGTCTGCAGCTGAGCAGCCGCTTGCTCATTGACTGCGACCACCGCCGTGGCTGTTCTGGCCACCCCGGCGCCCGGCTTCGGAAGCACGAGCTCGATCATTGGCGAAGTTGCCCCCCGAATTCTTGCCGCCCTTCTGGCCTGCACGGGAAGCCCGCTCGCGGTCGTTGGCGAAGTTGCCAGGGTTGGTTTCCTTGGTGCCACCACGTTGGCTTGGGCGATCCTGGTCGTGTGCCATGTCATTTCTCCTTTACGGTCTGTGGCGTAAGGCACGAATGCGCGCCCCACAAGAGTTCCGAACGGATGTGTGACGATCTGCTCCATCGCGTTGTCGGCGGACTGACCGGCGGCGCTAAAAGGCGGCGATAACGAACGCTTGCGCACCAACCTTCTCGCCGTATAGCACTGGGCTTCAGGCATGCACGCTCCACTGCACCACATCGGCCGCGACCGGCAGTTCATCGATCGCATGGATCATTCCGCTGGCCAGGGCCTCACGTGGCCCCAGGATGCGTGGATAGGCCATCAGGTAGCGCACCACATCCAGGTCCTCGGCCGAGCCTTGCGTACGTTCGGCGACGATCTCGGCATACAGACGCAGGTCGTAGTCCAGGCTCATGGCGTACTCGGCCATGCGCGAGTGGTCCACTGAGCCATGCAGGGTCCAGTGGAACGGGTGAAAGAGGAACTTGCTGTACTGGCAAGCCGTACGATGGCTGCCGGCAAGAAACAGGATGTTGCCCATCGACTCGACGGTGCCGAGGTTATGGGTGTGCACCGGCACCGGCTGGCCAAGCAGGAAGTTGTACAGCGTGAAGCCATAGCTGCACTCGCCGCCCATGGTGGCGATGTTGATCTGCAACACCTCGGCGCCCTGCTGCACGGCACGTGAGCAGGTACTGATCAGGTTGCCACAGGTCGAGGAATTGATCGGGCCGGTGAAGTGAATGATATGTCGGGCCATGCATACCTCCAGGGTCGTCCATCGAAGACGATGGTTCAGTCGGTCGGGCTGGCGATACCGGAGGCAGCGTGCAGCCGCTGCAGAAGGTCCGGCATTCGGTGGAATCGTCTGGCCCGGCAAAGTTCCCCCGCAACACCCAGCCCCGCGCCTGCCGGTGGACACCGACGGCGACGCGCCCCTGTGCAAGGCTGCCTGGGCCGCGCCGTGCTGTGGCATCATCGACGCTCCGACCGCCCGCGAGCGCCTGTGCATGCTGATCGACGAAGAACTGACCCTGAAGAAGCTCGAGACCTTTCTCGCCTTCATGCGCAGCGGCAACCTGGGCCGTGCCGCCAGCGAACTGTCGACCAGCGCGGTCAGCGTGCACCGGGCGATCCACTCGCTGGAAAACGCCCTGCGCTGCCCGCTGTTCAAGCACGAAGGCCGCCAGCTGATCCCGCTGGAAAGCGCCTATGTGCTGGAGAAAAAGGCCCGACAACTGCTGCAGGACGCCGAGCAGATGGTGCGCCAGACCCGCGAGGCCGCAGGTTTCTATGCCGAACGCTTTCGCCTCGGGGCGCTGTACTCGCTCACGGTCAAGACCGTGCCCAAGCTGGTCATGGGCCTGAAGCTGCGCCGCAGCGAGCTGAACATCGACCTCACGCTCGGCTCGAACGTCGACTTGCTGCACCGTCTCAAGAACCATGAACTGGACGCCATCCTGGTCTCGCTCGACGACAGCATCAACGATCCGGCCTGTGAACACCTGGCGCTGTTTTCCGACGATATCTTCCTGGCCGTGCCGACCGACTCGCCGTTCGCCGAGCAGGCCGAAGTCGACCTGGCGGACCTGGCCGACTCCACCTTCATCACCCTCACCCAGGGTTTCGCCACCCACCGTGACGGCGCGCGGGTGTTCGAGCAGGCCGGCTTCGAACCGAAAGTGGCGATGCAGGTCAACGATATCTTCACCCTGCTGAGCATGGTCAGTTCCGGGGTGGGCTATGCGCTGCTGCCGGGACGTATCGCCGCGGTGTACGAGAACCGCGTGCGCTTGATCGCGCTGCAACCGCGCTACCGGTTGCAGCAGCACATCGGTGCGGTGTTTCTCAAGGCACGCGAGCGCGAGCCGAACCTGCTGGCGCTACTGGCTGAATGCCGGATGTACAGTCGCGAAGGGTGATAGCCCAGGCCGACTGTGCTCCTCATCCAACCAGGCCGCGTACACAGAAATACAGGATCGACGGCCCCATCAAGCACCCCAGCCCGGTATGGAAAGTGGCGGTCAGCGCACCATAAGGCACCAAGCGCCGATCCGTTGCAGCCAGCCCGGCCGTCACACCGGAAACGGTCCCGGCCAGGCCGCCGAACACCATCGCCGAGCGCGGGTTGTCCAGGGCCAGCATACGTGCCGACACTGGCGTGAACACCATCACCAGGATCGCCTTGATCAGGCCTGTTGCAATCGACAAGGCCATCACATCGGAGCTTGCCCCCAGCGCCGCCCCGGTCACCGGTCCGACGATATAGGTCACAGCGCCCGCGCCGATGGTGGTGATACTGACCGCATCGCGATAACCAAAGGCCCAGGCCACCGCCGCGCCGACGATGAACGGCAGCACAGTGCCCAGCAACAGCGCCACCGCGCCAATCATCCCGGCCTTGCGCGCTTCGGTGGCCTGCACTTCGAAGGCGGTGGCGACGATCGCAAAATCGCGCAGCATCGCTCCCCCCATCAGCCCGATCCCGGAAAACAGCGTCACGTCCGCCAGGCCTTTCTGGCCGCCGGTCAGGTTGCCGCCGATCCAGGCCAGCACCAGGCCGATGACGATGGCGATGGCCGAGCCGTGCACGCGGCCGAAGGTGAGGTATTTGGAGAGCATCACCGATACCCACATCACCGCACCGACGACGGCGAAAGCGGTGATCAGGTCATTGTGTTCCAGGGCTTTCTCAATGAGTGGCCACATATCAACGACCTCCCGCAGGTGCAGGCTGCACCGAGGCTGGCGGTGTCGCATCGAGCGCCGGCAGCGGCTCGCCGCGGTGACTGCGGCTGATCAGCGCGATGGTCGCGCCGCACACCAGCACCGCACCGACCGCGGCCACCACGGCCACAGGCCCGCCGTGCAGGGCAGTGACCACATTCTGCTGGGCCGCCATGGCCACCACCACCGGGATGTACATCGCGCCCCAGAAACCGACACCGAACTCGCACTCTTTGCTCATGCCACCCTTGCGGTGCATGTACAGCCGCGCACAGATCAGCAGGATCATGGCGATGCCGACCCCGCCCACATTGGATTTGACGCCCAGCAGCACGCCCAGGAAGTCGCCGACGATAACGCCGGCCAGCGTGCACACCGCCAGCAGAGCCACACCATAGATGATCATTGTTGTTGTCCTCAGGTTGTATCGAAGTTGTTTGTTGTTGTCCTTCGAGCTACAGCGCGGTCATCGGTTGTCGGCCACCTCCTGACGCAACAGTGCATCGATGCTGTCGGCACGGGTGGACTCCACGCTCAGCACCTTTCCAGGCTCGAAGACTCGCCTGGCAAGACCCGTGAGTACGCTGCCCGGCGGCAATTCGAGGTGCAGGCGCACACCGCGCTCCCAGGCGCCGCGCAGGGTCGCGCGCCAGTCGACGATGCGAGCCATGTTGCCGGCCAGGTCGTCGCGCAGGCGTGCCGGATCGAAAATCGGTCGTGCCGTGCTGCCGCTGAGGTAGGTGATGCGTGGGCGACGCAATTGCACCTCGCAGAACGCTGCGGCCAGGGTAGCCGCAGGCGCAGCCAACAGAGGGCAATGCGACGGCACACTGACCGCCAGGCGCCGGGCCACGCCCTGCCCCAGGCTGCGCGCGCGCGCGGCGACCGCTGTCATCGCTGCATCGCTGCCGGCGATGACGATCTGGTTGTCGCTGTTGAGGTTGGCGAGGTACACCTCACCCCCGACCGCTTCCAGCAAACGCTCGACACTGGGCAGGTCCAGGCCGCTCAAGGCCGTCATGCCGTAGCCTGTCGGATAAGCCTGCTGCATCAGCTCGCCGCGCAGCGATACCAGGCGTACGGCGTCCTCCAGTGCCAGCGCATCGGCGGTGACCGCCGCGGCATAGGCACCGATCGACAGCCCGGCCACATACTCCGGCGCCGGGCTGCGTCGCATCAGCCAGCGCGCCCATGCCACGCCGGTCAACAGCAGGCACAGCTGCACGGCGCGGGTATGGCGCAACGCCTCGGCGCTGTCGAGCGTCAGCACCTGCTCGCCCAGCGCCTCGCTGGCCGCTTCGAGCAGATCCGAACTGCCCTCCGGCAGGCAATGAAGCATCCCCACCTGCTGGGCGCCCTGCCCCGGGAACGCGAACAGGCTGCTCATGCCGCATCCTCCTGCAGTTGCCATGGATCACTCACCAGACGCACGCCAGCCGCCGACTTGAGCAGCACCCGACGCGCCCCGCTGGCCCATTCGCGCAAGGCAACCGCGCCCTGGGGCGTTTCCAGTTGCGCATCGACGCGACAGGCCGCGCCTTCCAACTGTTTCAGCAGTCCAGCGGCCTGCTCACGAGGTATCGACACAGGGGCGCGCAGCAGCAGATCAAGATCGCTGCCAGCGTGCAGCACCTCGATCCCCGTCGCGAGCTGGAAACCCGCGCTGCCGGTAGGTCCCCACAGCCACTCGTGATCGTTCAACCAAGCGCTGACCTGCGATAACGCACGCAAGGCTGGCGACGACAACTCGCCCTCCCTGCGCAGCGCTTCGGGGCTGACCCAGCGCTCGATGTCCAGCAGGCGCATCTGCCAGGCAAAACGCTGCTCGCGCCCTCTGCCGCGTACCCCGACCGCCACCTGGTCCGGTGCCACCAGCGCCCGGCGCACTACCACCGGCTCGCCGGCTGCCAGCACCGAGTGCACCCAGGCAGGCGCATCGGCAGGCAGCATGGCCGGAGTCATGCCCCAGAGCAGGTCGTGTGGGCGCGGGGCGTACATCTCAGGCCTCCTGCCATTGGCTGCGCAGGCGCTGACGCACCTCGCGGGAGGCGCTGCGATGCTCGCCGTTCAGGCGACTACGCAGGTCGGTGGTATCGCCAATGTCGCGCACGGCATCGATCAGACTGGCACGGACCTGTACCAAATCCCGGGCGGTCGGCGCCTGCGCGTTATCCACGGCAAGACGCGTGTGCAGCAGCCCCAGTGAGGCGTAGCTTTTCAGGTCGTAGGCCATCGGCGGCACTTCGGCGGCCAAGGCTTCCAGGTCCTCGACACTGCGCAGGGTGATCCGCGCCGCTGCCGCCTTGCCCATCGCATGCACCATGACGCCACTGTCATCCAGCGCGATCAGGCGCTGCGCCTGGTAGCCGTGGGCAAGAAACGCCCCGGACATCGCCTTGCCCACCAGCAGCCCGATCACCGGATGCCCGGCCAGGCGCGCCTGGGCATACGCTTCCACCGCACCGGCCAGGGCCTGGTGGATGCCCAGCGCTTCCTCACGCCGCCCGTAGGCCTGGCTGGGTACATCGATCAGCGCAACCAGCACGCGTTTCTCACTGTCGCGGTCGGCCTCTACCGCCTCGGCGACCGCCTTGGCCAGGCCCCAGCCTTCAAGCAGGCCAACCTCGCCGCTACGGGCGCGTACAAAGGGATTGCGCGCATCGGGCACCACGGCGATAAAGCGCGCCAGGCGATTGTCCAGCTCGCCATCGACCACCTGCACCGAGGCGGGGAAGCCTGGCAGCGACTCGCCGCTGGCAAGGCCCTGCAACCAGTTCTGGGCACGGTTCATCAGGCATCTCCTTGATACAGGGCACGCACGGCGGCGGCATCGAGTTGCGGGCAGTCATCACCCAGTTGCGCCAGGCGCTCGAGAAACCACTGATGGCGGCTGGCACGCTGCGCAGAAGGTGCGTCCAGCAACGCCAGCAACTGGCTGCGAACAGCCTCGACGTCATCGGCGACGTAGCCGTCCGCCAAGCCGCTGGCGTGGCGCTGCTCGCCACCGGTAAGGCTCCAGATGAAAGGCCGGTCACGCGAGTCGTACTCACCGATCCCCGCTTCCTGCTCGATCACCTGTGGGCCATTGAGGCCCAGGCGTGCTTCGCGGGTTACCAGCAGATGGCTGCACAGCCCGGCGGCAATGGACATGCCGCCGAAGCAGCCGACTGAGCCTGCGATCACGCCGATGACCGGTTGGTAGGCACGCAGTTCGACGATCGCGGCCTGGATCTCGGCAATCGCCGCCAGGCCCAGGTTGGCCTCCTGCAGGCGCACGCCCCCGGTCTCCAGCAACAGCACGGCGCAGGTGGGGATGCCGTTACGGTTGTCTTCGGCGGCCAGTTCCAAGGCGCCGGCGATCTTCGCGCCCCCCACCTCGCCCATGCTGCCGCCCTGGAACCCGCCTTCGATGGCTGCGACCACGGCGGGACGGCCGTCGAGCGTGCCCTTGGCGATGACCACGCCGTCATCGGCCTGCGGCACGATGCCTTGGCGTGGCAGCCAGGGCGACATCAGGCGGTCGAAGGGGCCAAGCAGTTCGCGGAAACTGCCCGCATCGAGCAAAGCCCTGGCACGCTGGCGGGCCCCCAGTTCGACGAAACTGCGGCTGTGCAACAAGCGTTCGCTATCAGTCATGGCCGATCTCCTCGAAGCCTTGTTCCAGGCGCAGGCGCACCACGCCGGGCGTGGCGCCGAAATCATGGATGTCGATCTTCAGCGCGGGCAAGCTGCGGCCGTCGAACAGGCGCTGGAACAACTGGCTCCAGCGTGCCTGGCTGCCGTTGACCGAGGTCACGACCTGGATATCGAGGCTGCCGGCCTGGCCGGGCTCGATCAGCACCTCCAGGTCGCCGGAGCTGACGCAGCCGACCAGGGCGCGGCCACGGCCCGGTTGCGCAGCGGGGAATTGAAAGTTCAGGGTTTCCATGTCACAGGCTCCCGGCTTTGTCGAGGAACAGGCAGGCGGCCAGCAGATCGGCAGCACCGCCTGGAGAGGCATTGAGTTGCAGCAGGCGCGCATCCAGGGCGCGCAGTTGGCGGCGACCCGCCAAACTCGCGCTGCCGCCTGCATCGAGCACCGCACGGGCCCCTTGCTGCAGGGCATCCAGGCCTTGCTGACCGGCACGCCAGAGCACGCAGGTGTCGCTCAGCGAAGCCATGATCGCCAGCAGCGCGTCCAGGCGTGCATGGGTCTCGCTGGCGCCAGCGGCGCGGCTGCGCCAGAGTTGCGGCAGAGCGTGACCGGTGATCGCCGGAAAGCCTTGCTGGGCCTGCTCGCGCGCACCACCCGCGCCATAGCGGCGGCGCACCTGGGTGCCGTGGCTGTCCTGTGCGGGGGCGGCCGGATCATCGATCAGCGCAAGGCGCCCGGCACGGGCGGCAAGGGTATGCGGGTCGCTGCTCAGGGGGCTCAGCGCCCGCGCCGCAACCAGCAGCCCCAGCGCCCAGATAGCACCACGGTGGGTATTCACCCCGGCCGTGGTGGCGAGCATTGTCGCCTCGCCTTCGCGCCCAAGGCGTCCCAGCTCGGCGCGCAGCGGCGCAGCGATCTCGCCATGGCGTTGCGCCGCTTCGGCCATCTGCCGCAGGCACGGCCACAGCGACAGCGCCGAGGCGTGCATCAAGGCCAGGTTCATGTCGCCATGGGCGCCGCTGCCGCGCCGGTCCACCAGCCCAGGCTTGGGCGAGAGGTCGGCCTCATCGATCAGGGCTTCGACGGCCAGGTCCGCCAATTGGTCGGGCAAGGCCAGGGGCTGTAGGCAAAGTGCTTTCATCACCAGCTCCTGAAGCGTGCGGGCGGGTTATACAGGCCACCGGACCACTCCACGAGGTCGGCGATACTGCGTGCGGCGAGCAACTCACGGGTGGCGTCGGTACGGCGGATGCCCAGGTCTTCGGGCAAGGCCACCAACCCTTCGCGGCGCAGGCGCTCGGTATCCTTGGGGTCATGGCGCAGGCCAATGGCGGTGACCCCGGCCACCGCCGCGATCATCTGCTGGCGTTCCTGCAGGCTGCGCGCCTTGTACAGGTAGGCGATGCCCTCTTCGGTGAGCAGGTGGGTGACGTCATCGCCGTAGATCATCACGGGTGCCAGCGGCATGCCGGCCTTCTTCGCCACCTCGACCGCATCCAGGGTTTCGACGAAGGTCGGTTTACCGCCCTCCTGGTAAGTCTCGACCATCTGCACCACCAGCTTGCGCCCGCGCTCGAGCAGGGTTTCGGGCACGGTCATGTCCAGCCAGGCCGGTGTCGCGTGGCGTCGCCCGCGTGGGTCGTGGCCCATGTTCGGTGCCCCGCCGAAACCGGCCAGGCGGCCACGGGTGACCGTCGAAGAATGCCCGTCGCCATCGACCTGCAAGGTGGCGCCGATGAACAGGTCCACCGCGTACTGCCCTGCCAGCTGGCACATCAGCCGGTTGGAGCGCATCGAACCGTCGCGCCCGGTGAAGAACACGTCCGGGCGCTGGGCGATGTAGTCTTCCATGCCCAGCTCGGTGCCGAAGCAGTGCACGCTCTGTACCCAGCCGGTCTCGATGGCCGGGATCAGCGTCGGGTGAGGGTTGAGGGTCCAGTTGCGGCAGATCTTGCCCTTGAGCCCCAGCGACTCGCCGTAGGTCGGCAGGATCAGCTCGATGGCGGCGGTATTGAAGCCGATGCCGTGGTTGAGCGACTGCACCTGGTGTTTTTCATAGATGCCGCGGATCGCCATCATCGCCATCAGCACATGCACCGGCTTGATATGGCGCGGGTCGCGGGTGAACAACGGTTCGATGTAGAACGGCTGGTCGGCGACTACCACGAAGTCGATCCACGAGGCAGGAATGTCCACCCTGGGCAGGTCGTCGACACGGTCAACCAACTGGTTGACCTGGGCGATGACGATGCCATCGCTGAATGCCGTGGGCTCGACCAGCGCCGGGGTGTCCTCGGTGCTCGGGCCGGTGTAGAGGTTGCCATCGCGGTCGGCAGTGAAGCCTGCGACCAGCGTGACGTTGGGGATCAGGTCCACCAGCAGGCGCGAGTAGAGCTCGATGTAGGTGTGGATGGCGCCGACTTCGAGCAGACCGTCTTCGAGCAACTGGCCGATGCGCTGGCTCTGGGGGCCGGCGAAGGAGAAGTCGAGCTTGCGCGCGATGCCGCGTTCGAACAGGTCCAGGTGCTCGGCGCGGCTGACGCTGGGCATGATCAGGTGCAGGTCGTGGAGACGGCCAGGGTCGGCCTTGGCCAGCGAGCGCGAAAGAAAGTCAGCCTGCTTCTGGTTGTTGCCTTCGAGCACCACTCGATCACCCGGGGCGATCAGCAGTTCGAGGGCCTCGACGATCCGCTCGGTGGGCAGCACCACGCCATCGGCGAGGTGACTCACCCGCTCGAGACGGCGCTGCTTTTCGGCGCGCCTTCTCGACCATTGCGGCGGTGGATTCTTCGTTGTGGTCATTGGTGACTCCACGGGTTCGCTGTCGTGGGGTCACCTTAGGCCTGGGGGGTGGGAGGCATCAATCAAGCACGGTGGTCGATCGTTACGGTGAGCGTAATGTTTTTAACGTAAGGACTTGGGCCGTTGTCTTTCGCAGCAATGTCTTGTTCGCGGCTAAATCCCCCCCCCCGTCCTCGCCAGCTTTTTTGAACTCTCCCCTCACCTACTCCCTCAATTCTTCAGAGACCCGGGAGTCGTCCCGAAACCCGCCACGACCAAGCCGCCGCAGCATTTCCAGCGCCAGGATTGGTTTGAGTTCGACTGACAGCAGGAGCTTGGCAACGATGAACGAGCACATGATCCAGGCTGACGCGGGCACCCCTTGGAACGAATGGCAGAAATCCGCGCACTTGGCCCGGGCCGCCTGGATTACCCCCGAGCAACTGTGCCCGCCGGGTCGGCGCCTGGTGTTGGTAGCGCCGCATCCGGATGACGAGGTGCTCATGGCGGGCGGATTACTGAGTGACTTCCATGGCCGCGAGCAGGACCTCGTGCTCATCTCTGCCACCGACGGCGAAGGCAGCCACCCAGGCTCGGCACAATGGACTGAACGACGCCTGCGCCACCAGCGCCCACTGGAGAGCCGCCATGCCTTGCAGCAGCTCGATCTGCGGGTCGGCGATCTGGATTGGCGACGGCTTAACCTCAAGGACGGCGCCTTGCCCCGGGACGAGGCCTTCCTGGTCAATTACCTGAACCAGTTACTGCAACCCGGCGATCTGTTGATGTGTCCCTGGCGCCACGACGGTCATTGCGACCATGACGCGGTGGGCCGTGCCTGCGCACAGGCCGCCCAGGCGCGCGGGGCAACGCTGGCCGAAGCGCCGATATGGGCGTGGCGCTGGTCGACGCCGGACGATCCTCGGCTACCTTGGCAACGCGCGCGTCGTATCCAGCTCGACGAAGCGAGCCTCGCGCGCAAGCGCCAGGCCATCGCTGCCCATGTCAGTCAGATGGAGGCGGATGCGGACACGCCGCCCGTGGTGCCGCAACAGCTGCTGGAATGCCTGCTGCAGCCTTTTGAACTGGTCTTCATCTGACAGCCAACCCCTCGCAGATGCCCCTTCAGCGCCCGCGCTTGAGCGTCTCGCTCGGCAATTCGCGAAACAACTGGCGATAGCTCTCGGAAAACCGCCCCAGGTGCCAGAATGACCAACGCATCGCCACTTCCGCTACCGTCACCTCGCTGGCGCGGCGCAGCAGGTCGCGGCGCGCACCGTTGAGTCGGCGCAGACGCAACCAATGCGCCGGGGGCATGCCGGTAAAGGCCTTGAAGGCCTCCTGCAATTGACGCAACGACACCCCGGCCACCTGCGCCAGCTCCATGAGATTGAGCGTCTCTTCCGGGCAGTCCGCCGCCCATTCGCTGACCCGCTGCATGATCGCCCGCTCTTCACCGCGCTTGCCCAGTGCCTGGCCTTGCAGGCGCTGGCAGGCGTTGTCGAGGATGAACAGGCAGTCATCGAGCAGTTGCTCGGCCAAGGCCTGCCCTTCGAGTGGGCAGTCAGCCTGCGCCAGACGCGTCAGGGTCGCGCTCAGCCAGCTGCCGAACAGCGCATTCTGGCCGCTGCCCAGCGGCACCATGAACAGCCCCTGCAAACGCTCCAGATCCAGGCCGTGCCGCTGCAGGAACGGCTGGTCGAACACCACCGCCACTTCCTGGTAGTTTTCCGGGGTTATCCAGATGTTGCGGCTTTGTTCATTGAGCAGGTACAGGCTGTTCTCGACCTGGTCGAAGCAAAAGGTCAGCGAGCCGCTCGGGGCGCGGAAGAACTGCTCGACTCGAGTATTCAGGCGCTCTTCGTACACCTCGACGCCATCGAGCCCCAGGCAGCGCAGCTGGCCGCTGAAATGCCCGGGTGACATCTGCCGGTACTGCTGCTGCCAGCCAGGGGTGGCACGCACCTGCTCGGTGACATCGGTGGTGTTGAAAGCCTGGACCTGCAAGGCGGTTTGCGTATTCACGCGACGTCCTATATGCACTCTTTTGGTGCATTGATTGACGGAGAAAACGGATAGATCACCCCGAGGGGCAGCGCCCAAGATAGTCCTCAGCGTGACCTGTGGGAAGTGGCGCCGTGAAAAGGTTTGTAATACCTCCTGGAGGTCGACGGCCTTCACGCGCTGCGCATGCCCACCACCAAAACCTAACCAAGAGGTCTGTATGAACGCCCCCTTCGATCAGCTGTCCGCCTGGCTGAAAGAACACCGGATCACCGAAGTCGAATGCGTGGTCAGTGACCTGACCGGCATTGCCCGCGGCAAGATCGCCCCGACCAACAAGTTCCTCAACGAGCGTGGCATGCGCCTGCCCGAGAGTGTGCTGCTGCAGACCGTCACCGGCGACTTCGTCGATGACGACATCTACTACGGCCTGCTCGATCCGGCGGACATCGACATGATCTGCCGCCCTGACCCGGCAGCGGTGTACCAGATCCCTTGGGCGATCGAACCGACCGCCATCGTCATCCATGACACCTTCGACAAGCACGGCAACCCCATCGAGCTGTCGCCGCGCAACGTCCTGAAGAAAGTCCTCAAGCTCTACGCCGACAAGGGCTGGCAGCCGATCGTTGCGCCCGAAATGGAGTTCTACCTCACCCAGCGCTGCGAAGACCCGGACCTGCCGCTGCAGGCGCCATTGGGCCGTTCGGGCCGTGCCGAGAGCGGCCGGCAGTCGTTCTCCATCGATGCCGCGAACGAATTCGACCCGCTGTTCGAGGACGTCTACGACTGGTGCGAAATCCAGTGCCTTGACCTGGACACGCTGATCCACGAAGACGGCCCGGCGCAGATGGAGATCAACTTCCGTCACGGCGACGCCCTGGACCTGGCCGACCAGATCACCGTATTCAAGCGCACCATGCGCGAGGCGGCGCTCAAGCACAATGTCACCGCCACCTTCATGGCCAAGCCGATCACCGACGAGCCGGGCAGTGCCATGCACCTGCACCAGAGCGTGGTCGACATCGCCACCGGCAAGCCGGTGTTCGCCAATGAAGACGGCAGCATGAGCGAGCTGTTCCTGCACCACATCGGTGGCCTGCAGAAGTACATCCCCAAGGTACTGCCGATGTTCGCGCCGAACGTCAACTCGTTCCGCCGCTTCCTGCCGGACACCTCGGCGCCGGTGAACGTGGAATGGGGCGAGGAAAACCGCACCGCCGGCCTGCGCGTGCCGACCTCCAGCCCCGAGGCGATGCGCGTGGAGAACCGCCTGCCGGGTGCCGATGCCAACCCTTACCTGGCGATCGCCGCGAGCCTGCTGTGCGGTTACCTGGGCATGATCGAGAAGATCGAGCCGAGCGCGCCTGTACAGGGCCGCGCCTACGAGCGCCGCAACCTGCGTCTGCCGATCACCATCGAGGATGCGCTGCAGCACATGGAAGACTGCAAGGTCCTGGAAGACTACCTGGGGCGCCAGTTCGTCCAGGGCTACGTCGCGGTCAAACGCGCCGAGCATGAAAACTTCAAGCGGGTGATCAGCTCCTGGGAGCGCGAGTTCCTGCTGCTGAGCGTGTGACCCCATGGAGGGTTTCTGTGGGAGCGGGTCGATCCGCTCCCACAGGCAACGCGCTGCCCCTGCTTCCGTTTCGAACCCGAAGAACAAGTCCAACGAGGTGCCGACATGCGTCATTTGCAAACCCTGATTCCCGCAGCCTTCGCCCTGATGTTCGGCGCGGCCGCCCAGGCCGAGCCCACGGTCAGCGTGTACAACTGGACCGACTACATTGGCGAGACCACCCTGGCCGACTTCCAGACCAGTACCGGGATCAAGGTGGTCTATGACGTCTTCGACTCCAACGAAACCCTCGAGGGCAAGCTGCTCGCCGGCCGCACCGGCTACGATGTGGTGGTGCCCTCGAACCACTTCCTCGCCCGCCAGGCCAAGGCCGGCGCGTTCCTGCCACTGGATCGCAGCAAGTTGCCGAACTGGCAGCACCTGGACCCGAAACTGCTCAAGCAACTGGAGCAGAACGATCCGGGCAACAAATACGCTGTGCCGTACCTGTGGGGTACCAATGGCATCGGCTACAACGTCGAGAAGGTCAAGGCCGCGCTGGGCATCGACAAGGTCGACTCCTGGGCCGTGCTGTTCGAGCCGGAGAACCTGAAGAAACTCAAGCAATGCGGCGTGGCCTTCATGGACTCGCCTGACGAGCTGTTCCCGGCCATGCTCAACTACCTGGGCATGAACCCACGCAGCGAAGACCCGAAAGACTACGCCAAGGCCGAAGCACGGCTGATGGAGCTGCGCCCGTACATCACCTACTTCCACTCCTCCAAGTACGTCTCGGACCTGGCCAACGGTGACGTGTGCGTGGCCTTCGGCTACTCCGGCGACGTGTTCCAGGCGGCCAACCGCGCCGTGGAAGCCAAGAACGGCGTGAAAATCGCCTACAGCATTCCCAAGGAAGGCAGCAACCTGTGGTTCGACCTGCTGGCCATCCCGAAAGACGCCAGCAATCCAGACCAGGCCCTGGCCTTCATCAACTACCTGCTCGACCCGAAAGTGATCGCCAAGGTCAGCGCCACGGTCGGCTATGCCAATGCCAACCCTGATGCCAAGGCGTTCATGGACAAGTCGCTGGTGGAGAATCCCGAGATCTATCCGTCCCAGGAGGTTCTGGACAAGCTCTACGTCTCCAGCACCCCCAGCCCGCAGATCATGCGGGTGATGACCCGCTCCTGGAGCAAGATCAAGTCCAACCGCTGATTCGAGTGTTTCCGATGCCTCATCAAACCGAACACACCACCTCCTACTACGCCGCCACGGCCCGTGCCACGGCGCCCTACCCCGAACTCGAAGGCGAGTTGAGCGCCGACGTGTGCGTGGTCGGCGGCGGCCTGACCGGCGTCAACACCGCGCTGGAGCTGGCCGAGCGTGGCCTGTCGGTGATTCTGCTGGAGGCCCGCCGCATCGGCTGGGGCGCCAGTGGGCGCAATGGCGGGCAACTGATCCGCGGTATCGGCCATGACGTCTCGGGCTTTGCTCGCTACGTGGGCCAGGACGGCGTGCGTTACCTCAAGCAGGCAGGGCTGGACTCGGTCGAGCTGGTGGCCAGGCGCATCGAGCAATACGGCATCGAGTGCGACCTGCGCTGGGGCTTCTGCGAGCTGGCCAACACCCCGGCGCAGTTCGCGGCGTTCAACGACGAACTGCAGGACCTGGCCGAACTGGGCTATCGCCATGAAACCCGGCTGGTCGCCCCAGCGCGCATCCACGACATCGTCGCCAGCGACCAGTACGCCGGCGGCCTGGTGGACATGGGCTCCGGCCACCTGCACCCACTGGACCTGGTACAGGGCGAGGCCCGCGCCGCCAGCAGCCTTGGCGTGCGAATCTTCGAGCAGAGCGCTGTGCAACGCATCGAACACGGGCCCACCGTCACCCTGCACTGCGCACGCGGCAAGGTACGGGCCAAGAGCCTGGTGCTGGGGTGCAATGCGCACCTGGACGAGCTGGAGCCGCGCTTGACCGGCAAGGTGCTGCCCGCCGGCAGCTACGTGGTGGCGACCGAACCGTTGCCCGAGGCTCTGGCGCGCAGCCTGATTCCGCAGAACATGGCGCTGTGTGACCAGAAAGTCGGCCTTGACTACTACCGCCTCACCGCCGACCGCCGCCTGCTGTTCGGTGGCGCCTGCCACTACTCCGGTCGCGACCCGAAGGACATCGCCGCCTACATGCGCCCGAAAGTGCTGAAGGTGTTCCCGCAACTGGCCGATGTGCGCATCGACTTCCAGTGGGGCGGCATGATCGGCATCACCGCCAACCGGTTCCCCCAGGTCGGCCGCCTGAGCCAGCATCCGAACGTGTATTACGCCCAGGGTTACTCCGGGCATGGCCTGAACGTGACCCACTGGACCGCCAAGCTGCTGGCCGAGGCCATCGCCGTCGGCCACAGCCAGGGCCTGGATATCTTCAGTGCCGTACCGCACCTGACCTTCCCCGGCGGCAAGGCCCTGCGCTCGCCGCTGCTGGCCCTGGGGATGTTGTGGTATCGCGTGAGGGAGGTGCTGGGGTGATTGAAGGATGGTTTGCAGGCCCTGATTTCATGTGGGAATTCACATCACAGAACCAAGGGCGCACACCAAACCACCTGCAAACTGGCCAATCGCCAAGCAACTGCTAGCGTTGATCTGGCCTCCCCCTCAATGGACGCTACCCATCATGAAACCGCTGCCTCGCGCCACCCTGCTGTGCGCTGCCGTGCTTGCCCTGGCCGCCTGTTCCAGCAACCGCGTCGATCCGAGCCAGTATTCCGGGTTTCTCAAGGACTACAGCCGGCTCAAGCCGGCGGAAAGTATTTCCGGGGCACCGGTAATGCGCTGGATCGACCCCGGGATCAAGGCCAGCCAGTATCGACAGGTCTATATCGAGCCCAGCCAGTTCTACCCCAGACCACAACCCACAGCGGTGATCTCGGCGCAGACCCTGCAAGCGATCACCCGCTACTTCGACGACGCCATGCGCCGGGAACTGGGCAGCGTGCTGACGGTGGTCAGCGCTCCTGGCCCGGGAACGATCGTGGTACGCCCGGCGATCACCGCGGTGTCAACCAAGACCGAGGGGCTCAAGCCCTATGAAGTGGTGCCCATCGCCCTGGTGGCCGCAGCGGTGAACACTGCGGCCGGTGGTCGTGACCAGGAAGTGGACATCGCCGTGGAGGCGGCCTTCCTCGACGGCGCCAACCAGAAGGTGCTGGCCCAGGTGGTGCGCAAGGGCACCGGCGAGGCGCTGGAGAACGATACCGCGCAGCTCAAGCTGGAGAACGTCAAGCCGGTGCTCGATGGCTGGGCCAGCGACATGCGCCGTAGCGTCGTGGAACTGCGCAAGAAGGGCCAGTAAACGGCGTCGGATCAGTCTTTCGCCGCAGGCATGCCCGAGGTTTCAGTCGTGGTCTGGGCGCTGGCAACCGCGCCCGGGCTGCGGCTGATCACCGCCAGCCGGTCCCTGTCGAGTTCGCCCTCCCAGGCTGCAACAGTCAGGGTCGCGACCGCATTGCCGATGATGTTGGTCAGAGATCGGTATTCGGCCATGAAGCGGTCGCCGCCAAGGATCAGCACCATTGCCGCGACCGGTACGCTCGGCACTACCGCAAGGCTTGCGACCAGCGCAACGAAACCCGCGCCGACAGCCCGTATCAGGCGTGCAGCAGGAACGGCAGGGCGTGCTCGAGCAAGGCTTGCGGGGCTTCTTCAGGAATGTAGTGACCACAGGGCAACTCGCTGCCGCGCACGTCCTCGGCACAGGCGCGCCATTCCTTGAGCGGTTCGAAGCACTTGCCGATGACGCCGTCACGACCCCACATCACCAGCAGCGGGGTCCTGACCGTGTTCCCGGCATCGAGATCGGCCTGGTCATGCTCCAGGTCAATGCCTGCAGCCGCCCGATAGTCTTCGCACACGCCACGCGCTGCGCCCGGTAGCGACAGGCAACGACGGTACTCGGCGAACGCCTCGTCGGTGAACGGCGCAAGGCCGGCACTGCGTCCGCCCATGACGCTGCGCAGGTAACCTTCCGGGTTGGCTTCGATGAGGGTTTCAGGCAGTGGCGCCGGGCGAATGAGGAAGAACCAGTGCCAGTAGGCACGGGCGAAGGCTTCGTTGGTCTGGCGATACATTGTCAGGGTTGGCGCGATGTCCAGCAGCACCAGGCGGGACAGGCGCTGGGGATGGTCGAGCGCCAGGCGGTGCGCGACCCGCGCGCCGCGGTCGTGGGCCATCAGGGCGAATTGCTCGAACCCCAGGGCATGCATGAGCCCGACCATATCTGCGGCCATGCGGCGCTTGGAATACGCCTCATGCCGGTCGTCGGCCTCAGGCTTGGCCGAATCGCCGTAACCGCGCAGGTCGGCAGCGACCACAGTGAACTGCTCGGCCAGCTTCTCGGCCACCTTGTGCCAGATCACATGGGTCTGCGGGTGGCCGTGCAACAGCAGCAACGCCGGCCCCTTGCCGCCGATACGGTAGGCGATCTCGATACCTTCGACGTGCTGGAAGGCTTTCTTGAAATCCTGGAACATGCCAATCACTCCGTTCGTGTGCACTCAGGTCGCAAGGCGACCCTTCAGGTGCCGAGCATAGCTGCGGCACCGAAGGCATCAAGAACACAAATGCAGAGCGAAGCAACACGAATCGTGAAGCATGGCCTCAGGCAAAGAAGCCGTAGAAGATCGCAGACAAGGTGATCAACCCCACCAGCACGACGAACACGTTCGACAGCGCGCCCGAGTACTTGCGCAGCGAAGGCACCTTGCGCACGGCATACATCGGCATCAGGAACAGCAGGCACGCCAGCACTGGGCCACCGAGGCTTTCGATCAGTCCGAGGATGCTCGGATTGAGGGTCGCCACGATCCAGCAGCCCAGCACCATGAACAGCGCGGTCACCCGCTCCAGGCGCTTGGCCGACCAGCTTTTACCGCGGCTGCGCAGGCTCTTGACGATCATGCCCTGGAAGCCTTCGCTGGCACCGATGTAATGACCCAGGAACGACTTGGTGATCGCCACCAGAGCAATCAGGGGGGCGACGAAGGCGATGACCGGCGTCTGGAAGTGGTTGGCCAGGTACGACAGGATCGAGATGTTCTGCACCTTGGCCGCTGCCAGGTCGGCAGGGCTCAGGGCCAGTACGCAACTGAAGCAGAAGAACATCACCGTCAGCACCATCATCACGTGGGCGGTGGCCAGGGTACGGCCGCTCTTGCGGTCGGCGTCGGCGCCGTAGCGATGCTTCTGGTCAACGGCGAAGGCCGAGATGATCGGCGAGTGGTTGAACGAGAACACCATCACCGGGATCGCCAGCCACAGGGTCAGCAGCAGCTTGGAGGTGCTCAGGCCTTCGCTGGCCTGGGCGAAGAAGGCACCGTTCCAGTTGGGGATCAGGCTCAGGGCCAGCAGCAGGAGCGAGGCGACGAAGGGATAGACCAGCACGCTCATGACCTTGACGATGATCTGCTGGCCGCAACGCACCACCACCATCAGACCGGCGATCAACAGCAGCGACAACAGCGCACGCGGCGGCGCGGTCACATGCAGTTGGTGCTCGAGGAAGCTGGTCAGGGTATTGGTCAGGGCCACGCTGTAGACCAGCAGGATGGGGAAGATCGCCAGGAAGTAGAGCAAGGTGATGAGCTTGCCGGCACCCACGCCGAAATGCTCCTCGACCACCTCGGTGATGTCTTCGTTGCCGCCACGGCGCCCGGAAAGCACGAAGCGGGTCAGCGCACGGTGCGCATAGAAGGTCATCGGGAAGGCCAGCAGCGCGAGGATCAGCAGCGGCCAGAAGCCCCCTACCCCGGCGTTGATCGGCAGGAACAGGGTACCGGCACCGATGGCAGTGCCGTACAGGCCCAGGGCCCAGGTGGTGTCGTGGCGGTTCCAGCTGCGCGTGGCTGTGGTCGAAGCCGGCGCAGCCGAATCCGCACGAACGGTCGTGGTGTTGTGTACATCAGTCATGGGTTTCGCCTTTGTAGTTGTTTTTGTTGCTCGGTGCAGCGGGTGTTGCAAATGGGTTCAGGCTTGTTGAGTCGAACGCCTACAGGAGCGGGTTTGAACCAGCGAACTCAGCACTCGACAAAGGCAACGGCCAGGCCGCCGCGCGAGGTTTCCTTGTAGTTGGCGTGCATGTCCGCGCCGGTGTCGCGCATGGTGCGGATCACCCGGTCGAGGGAGATGAAATGCTCGCCATCACCCCGCAAGGCCATCTGCACGGCATTGATCGCCTTCACGGCGGCGATGGCGTTGCGCTCGATGCACGGCACCTGGACCAGACCGCCGACCGGATCGCAGGTCAGGCCGAGGTTGTGCTCCAGGGCGATTTCAGCGGCGTTTTCCAGTTGCGGCGGGGTGGCGCCGAGCACTTCGGCAAGGCCTGCAGCAGCCATCGAGCAGGCCGAACCGACCTCACCCTGGCAACCCACTTCGGCGCCGGAGATCGATGCGTTTTTCTTGCACAGGATGCCGACCGCCGCAGCGGCCAGCAGGAACGCCACCACGTCGTCGTCGCAGGCCGCGGGGTTGAACTTCATGTAGTAGTGCAGCACCGCCGGGATGATGCCGGCCGCGCCATTGGTCGGTGCCGTGACCATGCGCCCGCCAGCGGCGTTTTCTTCGTTGACCGCCAGCGCGAACAGGTTGACCCACTCCATCGCGCTCAGGGTCGAGCCGATCACGTTGGGCTTGCCCAACTCCTGCAAGCTGCGGTGCAGGCGCGCAGCGCGGCGCTTGACCTTGAGCCCACCCGGCAGGATGCCTTCATTACGCAGGCCGTTATCGACGCATTCGCGCATGGCGGCCCAGATGCTCAGCAGGCCGCTGCGGATCTCGTGTTCGCTGCGCCAGGCGCGCTCGTTGGCCATCATCAACTGGCCAACGGTCAAGCCATGGGTCTTGCACAGCGCCAGCAGCTCGGCGCCTGAGGAAAACTCGTACGGCAGCTCGACGTGCACGTCGGCACTGGCCGGCGCATCGATTTCGGCCTGCTCGATGATGAAGCCGCCGCCAACGGAGTAGTAGGTCTGGGTCAGCAGGCTGCCCTGCCCGCCCAGTGCTTCCAGGCTCATGGCGTTGGGGTGGTAGTCCAGGCTCTCGTCGAGCAGGCGCATGTCGCGGCTGTACTGGAACGCCACCGGATGCGAGCCATCGAGCATCAAGCACTGCTCCTGCATCAACTGGTCGATGCGCGGCTCGATGCTGTGCGGGTCGATGCGGTCCGGCCACTCGCCCATCAGGCCCAGCAGGCAGGCGCGGTCGGTGGCGTGACCGATGCCGGTGGCCGACAGCGAGCCATACAGGCGCACCTCCACCCGCTGCACCTGGGCCAGCAGGCCATGTTCGCGCAGCCGTTGGGCAAAGGTGGCGGCGGCACGCATGGGCCCCACGGTGTGGGAGCTGGACGGCCCGATGCCGATCTTGAAGAGGTCGAAAACACTGATAGCCATGCTAATGCCTGACCGCTGCGACGTTGTTTGCCGCTGCGCGGTCCTCCGGAAAAATTGATGGGTATTGCGAATTTGCGCGATACTGCCGCGCTCGCCTGACCATGACCAACGAAAATTCCTAAGCAAGCCTTTAGCAGGACTAAACAATGAAAGGGCAACTCAACGGCCAGGTATTCGTCTGGCTGCATGTGTTCTCCTGTGCGGCGCGGCATCTGTCGTTTACCCGCTGTGCCGAAGAACTGCACATCACCCCCGGGGCGGTCAGCCAGCAGATGCGCCAGCTTGAAGAGCGCCTGGGCTTCGCCCTGTTCCTGCGCCGCGCCCGTGGTGTGGAGCTGACCGCCGAGGGGCAGCGCCTGGCGCAGACTGTCGCCGAGGCCTATGGCAGCATCGAAGCCGAATTGCTGCGCCTGGACGCGGGTGAAATTCGCGGCACCTTGCGCCTGCGCTCGATCCCTTCGTTCCTCGCCAAATGGCTGACCCCGCGCCTGCCACGCTTCCAGCAGCGCTACCCGGACATCGAGCTGCGCCTGGTGGCCGAAGACAGCAAGCAGGCCCTGCATGACGGCGACTTCGATCTGGCGATCGACCTCAATGACGGCAGCTACCCCGGAATGCTCTCGACGCCGCTGCTGGACGAGCAGATCTTTCCGGTCTGCTCTCCCGCCCTGCTACGCGGTCGCCCGCCGCTGCACGGGCCGGCCGATCTGGTCCACTATCCGCTGCTGCACGACATCACGGCCTGGCGCGGCAGTTCGGAATACGCAGAGTGGGAGTTCTACCTGGAGGGCATCGGCGCGGGTGGCCTGAACGTGCGCCGCGGCCACACCTTCAACCGCAATCACCTGACCATCGAGGCGGCGATTGCTGGTATCGGCGTCGCGATTGCGCGCCGTACCTTGCTCAACGATGAACTGGAACGCGGCACCCTGATCGTGCCTTTCGGGGTGTCGATCCCCAATCACAAACGCTATGTGTTGCTCTACCCGCCAGGCGGCCTGACCCAACCCGGCGCCCGCGCGGTGCACGATTGGCTGGTGGAGGAAGCGCAGACCTTCCGGGCCCTGCATCCGCTGATGTAGTACCTTGGAGGTTCACAAGCGTCGCAGTGGGGCGCGCTTCCCCACCGCCACTCCCCTTTATCGGGAATCACCTGCGCAGCGCGTACTGGTTCACCGCCTTGGGCAGGCCAAGGTGCTCGCGCAGCGTGCTGCCCTGGTATTCGCGCCGAAACAACCCGCGCCGCTGCAGCAACGGCACCACTTCCTCGACGAACACCCGCGCGCCTGAAGGAAACATGTCAGGCATGATGTTGAAGCCATCTCCCGCCCCCGCCAGGAACCACTCGGCCAGGGTGTCGGCGACTTGCTCGGGCGTACCGACCGCCAGCCGATGGCCTACCAGGATGCGTCGCGACAACTGGCGAATGGTCAGGTTTTCGCGCCGGGCCAGGTTCAGTTGCGCCTCGAGAAAGCCATGGGAACCCTGCTCGAACGCAGCCACCGGGCCGATCCTGGCCCAGGGCAAGGGCGCATCCGGGTCCAGCTCGCGCGCATCGATACCGATGCGTCCGGCCACTTGCTGCAACAGGCCATGCTCGCCATGCCAGGCGTTGAGCTCGTCGAAACGCGCATGGGCCTCAGCCTCGGTGCTGCCGATCACCGTCGACAGGCCGGGCATGATCTTCAGGTGCCTCGGGTCTCGCCCCCAGGCCTTGGCGCGGGCTTTCATCTCCCGGTAGAAGGCCTGCCCGTCAGGCAAGGTGGTCTGGGTGGTGAAGATCGCATCGGCATAGCGCGACCCCAGCGCCTTGCCGCCTTCGGAAGAACCGGCCTGGACCAGGACCGGACGCCCCTGGGGCGAGCGCGGAAGGTTCAGCGGACCCTTGACCTGAAAGTGCCGGCCCTTGAAGTCGACGGTATGGACCTTGTCCGGGTCGGCGAAGCGCCCCCCTGCCCGGTCCCCGATCACTGCATCCTCTTCCCAGCTGTCCCACAGCTTGAGCGTCACCTCGAGAAATTCCTCGGCGCGGCCATAGCGATCGACATGCAGCGGCGCACCCGCCAGGCCGAAATTCTGCGCGGCCGCGTCGCCGGCGTTGGTGACCACGTTCCATGCGGCGCGCCCACCACTGATGTGGTCCAGCGAGGCGATGCGCCGGGCCAGGTTGAACGGTTCGTTGTAGGTGCTCGAACAGGTGGCGATCACCCCAATGCGCTCGGTGGCAGCGGCCACGGCGGTCAGCAGCAGGGTCGGCTCCAGCCGCCCGCCCGGCTGGCTGGCGACATCGCCGGGCAGTGCCGGGCCATCAGCGAGAAAGATCGCATCCAGGCAGCCCTTTTCCGAAAGCCGGGCGATATCACGGTAGTAGGCGACATCGACATACGCGTCGATGGCCGCCTCGCCCTGGCGCCAGGCCGCAGCATGGGCGCCGAACCCGAGGATGTTCATGCCCAGGCTCATCTGCGCTTGATCTGTGCTCATGAGGCTCTCCCCGCACTCAGAATCGGAAGGCAACGCCAGTGGTCACGTTGAACGCATCCCCTGGGTAGAAGTTCGCAGAGTCGCGCCCGCCTGCGTCATAGGCGGTGTTGGTGGCGCTGGCATAGCGCTGGTTGGTGAGGTTGCGCAGATCGGCGAACACTTCCCACTTGCGGCTAGGCGCCTGGTAGCCGAACTTGGCGCCCCACAGCAGGTACGAGGGCGTCTGCCAGGTGTTGGCGTAGTCGATGTAGTAGCTGGACGCGGCACGCAGGTTGAGCGAGGCATAGAACCCGCTGGCCTGGCGATAGGCGAGCTCGGCCTGGTAGACCTGACGCGGCAGGCCGGGCAGTTGGTTGTCGCCGAAGCGTTCGTCGTGGCGGTACTTGAAGTCGTTGAGGGTGTAGGCCTGGCGCAGGTCGAGGGTGTCGCCGTTGGCACCGGTCCAGAGCAAGGCATTGAGCCCCGCTTCGATGCCTTGATGAAGGGTCGGGCTGGCATTGGAGGTGGCCGTGAGCTGGTCCTGGGTGGCGGTTGCCTGTTGCGCGACCACGGTCAACAGCTCTTTCTGCACCCAGGAGCGGTACAGGGTCAGGCTGCCATCGAAGATCCCATGGCTGCCGCGTACCCCCACCTCGAAGGTCGTGGCCTTCTGCGGCCGGACATCGTAGAGGAAAGGATTGCTGGTGCTGCCCAATTGCCAGGTCACCGGCGGGTCGATGCTGCGGCTGACGTTGCTGAACAGCTGGAATTCGGGATTGATCTGGTAGCGCAGTCCCAGCCGCGGCGCCAGGTCGTTCTCGACGTATTCGACGCGGGTGGGGAAGTTGCTGGGGTTGGCCGCGTTCAGGGTACTCGCCTCGATCTCGCCCTTGCGACGGATGTTGACGAACGACAGCCCCGACGACAACCACAGGTCATCGGCCAGTTGCAGCTCGTTGGCCAGTGTCAGCACGGTATCGCGCGAGCCGGTGTAGTTGGTTTCCTGGGTCTTGAGCCCGGTGGCGCGGCTGTGCGCCTTGACATCGGCCAGGTAGGCGCGGGTGTTGCTGAAGATCACGCTGCTGTCACTGGGCAGGCCGAGGAAGGTGTCGCCGGTACGCAGGTAGCGCAGGGTCAGGTTGATATCCTTCGAGCGCCAATCCTGCGGCGCCAGGGCATAGCGCCAGCCATTGAGCAGCGGGTAGTTGTTGTACGACGCGCCGACTTCGAGCCTGGCGCCATCGTCGAAGGTGTAGGTGGTCTTGTTGCCGATGAAAGTGGTGCCGTCCTTGCGCCGCCCAGTGGGCACCAGGTTGCTGCGCGGGTCATGCTTGAGCTGTGCGCGGGTCAGGGTGTTGCCGTTGATCAACTGCTCTTCGCGGTACTTGAAGAACATGCGGGTCTGCAGCTTGGGGCTGAATACGTGGCCGAAGTTGGCGGCTATGCCGCGACCTTCGTTACTGGCGTGATCCTGGTAACCGTCGCGCTCGTTGTGCAGCACGTTGATGTAGTAGTCGCTGTCGCCCACCACACCGCCCGTGCTCAGCTGCTGCTTGCGGTAGCCATAGCTGCCGACCTCGAAGCGTGCATAGTTGCCAGGGTCGGTACGGCCGGTCTTGCTGACCATGTTGATCGCCCCGCCCAGTGCCAACGCGCCGTACTCGTAAGCGTTGGCGCCGTAGAGCACCTCGGTGTGATCCACCGCCTGCATGTCGAGGAAGTCTTCCTGGGTGCCACCGGGGCCGGTGATCGGCAGGCCGTCGAAGAGAAACTTGGTGCCCAGTACATAGCCTTGGTAGAAGGTGTTGAGCCCCGAGCCGCGGATCGAGATCTTGTTCGCAGCCGTGCCGCTGGTGCCCTGGGCGAACACACCGGGCTGCAGCGCCAGTACGTCCTCGGCGTTGGCCGCACGGCCCTGCTCGACTTTGCGGTTGTCGACCACCGTCGTATTGCCAGCAACCTTCTGCAGGCGCTTCTGGTCCTGCTGGGCGCCGGTTGCCGCGGCGCCGGTGACCGTCACCGTGCCCAAGGTGGATTCCTCGGCGGCCAGCGTTGCCGGGCTGAAAGCAGCCAGTAACAACGGCAGGCTGGCGGCGGTCACCAGACTGAAACGCGGCTGAGTGGAAAATCGAACTTTCGCACGCACTACTGATACTCCCCATTTATATATAAGGCCGTGTTTCGCTGTTATTCACGAAGTACGGTCGGGCATTCAAATGGGGTTATTGCAGTTGTTGTGCCAAGGCACTGAATACACTATTTCAGCGATTCACGTGTTGGAGGACAGGCTATTTGTGCAACCCACTGTTCAATAAACAACAGTTCAAGGCCACACCAG
The DNA here is from genome assembly GCF_048068255.1 of Pseudomonas sp. NY15374. NCBI lineage: Bacteria > Pseudomonadati > Pseudomonadota > Gammaproteobacteria > Pseudomonadales > Pseudomonadaceae > Pseudomonas > Pseudomonas sp. NY15374. The sequence goes on along the minus strand of NZ_JBLUPZ010000008.1, from coordinate 161,373 downwards.
GAACTTCAGCTGTGATTCGGGTATTTCGATATAACGACCGCTGTTCGAAACTCAACAACCGGTCAACAGAAGTTCTCTGGGAACACACAACGTTCAATCCTTCGCGCGCTGTATTGGGCGTTCCGGCGCTTTCGCGGGCAGTCGAGGCGCCAAACCGCCGCCCCTGCAGCAGGTGGTGAACTGTCTGCAGGGGCGGGTTCATCAATCAACGCTGCTCGAACACCGGATACGACGCGTGCTCGATCGCTGCCATGGCCTGCGCCTCGGTCATCACACCGGACTCGGCCAGGATCGCCAGCAGCGAGCGCCCTTCACGCACCGACTGACGCGCCAGCTTGCTGACCTGGGCATAACCCAGGCGCGGCACCAGGGCCGTCGCCACCGCCATCGAATCGGTCAAATGCGCCAGGTTGCGGGCTTCGTCAGCCTGGATGCCGGCCACGCACTTCTCACGAAAACGCTGGATGCCCTGAGTGAGCAAGGTGATGCTGTCGAACACTCTCGAGGCCACCACCGGCTCGAAATGGTTGATCTCGAGCTCGCCGTACTGCACCGCCTGAGCCACTGCGACATCGTTGCCAATGATCGCGAAGCTCAGCTGGATCATCGCCATCGGCAGCACCGGATTGACCTTGCCGGGCATGATCGAGGAGCCGGCCTGGGCTTCGGGCAGCTTGAGCTCGCCCATGCCGCCCACCGGCCCCGACGACAGCTTGGTCAGGTCGGCGGCGATCTTCGCCAGCGAGGTGGCGCAGGTACGCAGCTCGCCAGATACGCGGCCGAACACATCCATGTTCTGCATCGCATCGAAGGGGTTGGCTGGCGCCTGGTAGGCGACACCGGTGATCGTCACCAGATGCCGGTACACTGCCGCGCGGTAAGCCTTCGGCGCGCCGAAACCGGTGCCGATGGCGGTGCCGCCCAAAGGCAGTGTGTGCAGCTTTTCACGCACGGCGACCAGTTCGTCGGCCAGGCGGTGAGTCAGCGCAGCGTAACCTCCGAACAGCTGCCCCAGGCGCATGGGCTGGGCGTCCTGCAGGCAGGTGCGGCCCAAGTGAAGGATATCGGCGAACTGCAGCGCCTTGGCATCGAACACCTGGGCCAGCAAGCGCACCTGCTCGATCAGCCCGGCAAGCATGGCGTGGGTGGCGATCTTCAACGCCGCCGGGTACACGTCGTTGGTGGACTGCGAGATGTTGACGTGGTCATTGGGGTGCACCACCTCGTAGCTGCCTGGCGCATGGCCGAGGAACTGTTGGGCGCGGTTGGCGATGACTTCGTTGAAGTTCATGTTGGTCGAGGTGCCGCCTGAGCCTTCCAGCAGATCGACGATCAGCGAGTCGTCACATGCACCGGCGATCACCGCCTGGCAGGCTTGGGCAATGGCGTCGGCCTGGGCCTGGGCGATCACCCCGCATTCATGGTTGGCCAGCGCTGCGGCCCACTTGCACTGGGCAAAGGCATCGCGAAAGGCCGGGTAATGGGCGATGCTCAGCGGCGACACGCTCAGGTTGTCGAAGCCGCGCAGCGAATTCACGCCATAGAGCTTGTCGGCAGCAATCCGCACTTCGCCCACATAATCCTGCTCGACGCGTGCATCGAGGCGATCAAAAGTACTCACGGGTATTTCCCTCATCGAATTTGACTAATGCCTCGACGCCCTTGCCCAGCGCCGCCAGGCGCGGCAGGAAGCCATCGAGGATGACAGCACGCGCCGACTCGCAGGCATCTGCGAAGAAGGCGCCGTATTCGTTGCGCCGCGCCACCAGGTAGAGCGAGCGCTCCAGGCTCAGCTCAGGGGTCAGGTGCGCGGTGACGTTGTCGACCCAGGGCATGGCCTGCAGAAAGCACATCGGGCTGGTCACCGCCCAGCCGATGCCTTCGGCGACCATCGCGGTCAGGGCGTCGGCGTTGTCCAGTTCCAGGCGGTTGGGCACCCGCACATTGAGGCCGCGCAGGTGCCGCTCGATCTGCAGGCCGACCTGCGACAGGCGATTGAAACGCACCACCGGCAGCACATTGGCCAGCGCCCGCACATCGTCGAGGCTGTGCAGCGCTCGCCCCAGCGCCTTGGGCGTAATCACGAAATAGCGCTCGGTGAACAAGCGATAGCGGATGACGTCGTTGGCATCCATCAGCGGATCGCTGGTGACGATCAGGTCCAGGTCGCGGCGCAGCAACGACTCGCCCTGCTGCGGGCTGAGGCCGGTACGCACCGACAACTGCGTGACCTGGCCAAGCATCTGCCGGGTGAACATCGAGCCACAGGTAGCGGCGAAGGAGTCGACCAGGCCAATGCGCAGGTCGGGTTTGACCCCGCGCCCGGCATCGAGCACCTGCGCCTTGAGGTTGGACAGCTCCTCGCTGAGCAGCGCGCCTCGGTTGCGCAGGGCCAGGCCGAACGTAGTCAGGGTCAGCGGCCGCGTGGTGCGGTCCACCAGCACCACGCCAAGATCGTCCTCCAGCTGGCGTACCAGCTGCGATACCCCGGATTGGGAGATGCCCATGCGACTCGCGGCACCGGACATGCTGCCCTCCTCGGCCACAGCGATGAACACCTGGACCGCGTACATGTCGATGAGTCTGTTGCCAGGCATGCTCAAGCTCCCGTGTGGGTGATCAATGGGCGTTCAACGGCCGCTCTTCAGGTTTGCCGTCGCCCTCCTCCGGCGTGACCGCTGCCAGGCGCTCCTGGCTGGTTTCCGGGGCGAACAGGTGGCAGAACAATCCGCCGAACAGCAGCACCCCGACGCACACGCCCAGCGCCGTATGCACCCCCAGATGCTGCACGGCGATCGGCAACAGGAAGGTGGCGAACGCCGAGCCGAAGCGGCTGGCGGCCACGGCCAGGCCGATGCCCGAGGCACGCAGGTGGGTGGGGAACAGCTCCGGCGGATAGACGAACTCCAGGTTGACCGCTGCCGCCAGCACGCACGCGAAGAAGCCGAACGCAATGATGGTGCCCAGCGCCCCGAAGTTGGCCCAGGCCAGTACGGCCAGGCCCACGGCGCTCAGGTAGAAGGTGCCGATCAGGAAGCTGCGGCGCGAAATGCGGTCGATGATCAGCAGGCCGAACAGTGCGCCCAGCATCAGCAACACGTTGTAGACCAGCCCGCCGACGAACTTGTCCTGCACGTTCAATGCTTCGAGCACACGCGGCGAGAAGGTGCCCAGGGCGAAGAAGGGAATCACCTGGCAGGTGTAGAACACGCAACCGACCAGGGTGTTCTTGCGCCAGCGGCGGCTGAACAGCTCGCTGAAGCTGCCGCGTTGCTGCGCCGCTGCCGGTGGCGCGACGGGCAAGGTCACGTGCGCACCGAACTTGGCCTGGACGATGGCCAGCGCCTCGGCACTGCGACCGCGCGCCATCAGCCAGATCGGCGATTCCGGCACACCCAGGCGCAACGGCAGGATCAACAAGGCCGGCACACCGCTCAAGGCCAGCATCAGGCGCCAGGCATCCGGGCCGATATCACGGATGGCGAAGCCCACCAGGTACGCGGCGACGTAACCTGCGGCCCAGGCGGCGGCCAGTACACTCAGTAAACGCCCGCGATAACGGCGTGGGGCGAACTCGGTGACCAGCGACTTGCTCACTACATAGTCGAACCCCAGCACCAGCCCGAGCAGCAGGCGCAGGGCCAGAAGTTGCTCGGGAGAAGTAACGAAGAACTGCGAAGCTGAAATAACCGCGAACAGCAACATGTCCCAGGCAAAGATACGGCGCCTGCCGAACTTATCGGCCAAAGGCCCTGCAAACAAACTGCCGAGAAACAGACCGGCCAGTGACGCCGCGCCGAGCAAACCCATCCATAGCGCATTCAATTGCAACGGCCCCGCCGCCATGCTGACGGCAATGCCGATAATCCCTAGCACGAATCCGTCACTGAATTGACCGCCCGTACCACTGAACACCGTCTTGATATGAAAACGGCTGAGTGGGAGGTCTTCGAACGAAACTTGGCTACTCATTCGTGTCTCCACTTGCTTCTTGTAGTTGTGAGCCGGCTCGGGTGGCCGGTTACGAATAAGTCTACGGTCACAACTTCAGCAAAACAGCAGGTGCGCTGACAGTATCAAGAATGCTGATAGTGTAAGCCGCAATTGTTGATGAAGTCGGGCGGCCGATATGCGGTCGCTCGTCTGGCAATTGCTCGCACGGGGAACTCTGGCCAATGGCCGCACCTCTTAATTGCATGCACGAGATCCCTTGGGCTGTGATGCTTCTGGAGGACTGATCATGCGTTATTCACTGCTTGTTCCGGCACTGCTGCTGTGCATTCCCGCAGGGTCCGCCCTGGCCCGTGTCGACGCGGGCGATGTGGCCACCTCGGCAGGGGTTTCTGCTTCGCTCTACTCCACATTCAAGGATGACAAACGGATCATTCCGGCGCGCGACGAGCTGTCTGCGTTCGTGGCCAGTGGCGGTGCGATTCGCGGGGCGTATGTGGAGTCGGCGCTGGAGCAGGTACGCCAGAGCCATCCAGGATTGCAGGCCAGTGATGAAGAACTGGCCAAGGCGCTGTTGTCGCAGGATGAGGTTGTCGCGGATCATTGATGACTGTGGTGTTCTTTTCGCGGGCAAGTCGCAGCGGCGGTTCACAGCGGCGACGTGCCCGCGAAAAGAATACCCATGATCTCAGGCTTCTCCACGCCACTGCGAAGGGCTCACCCCGGTCTTGCGCCTGAACACTCTCGCCAGCGCCGAAGGGCTCTGGTACCCCACCTCATCCGCCACCAGCGCCAGCGGCCTGCCCTCGCGGATACGCTTCTGCGCAAGCCCGATGCGCCAATCTGCCAGGTAATCCCCCGGGGTACTGCCCACCACCGCGCGAAAGTGCGCGGCAAAGCTCGCCCGCGACATCCCCGCCAACGATGCCAGCGCCTCCACGCTCCAGTTGTGCGCAGGGGCGTCATGCATCGCCACCAGCGCCCGCGACAGGCGCTTGTCGGCCAGCCCGGCCAACATGCCCGAGGCCATCTGGCCATCGCCGAGCAACTGTCGCAACAGCTGGATCACCATCAGCTCGAACAACCGGTTGAGCACCAGTTCGCGTCCGCAATCATCGCCGAAGGCTTCGGTGAACAGCCAGTCGCTGCTGGCCTGCAACCCGGTCAGGGCGCTCAGCGGGCTGACCAGCGCGTCTGGCAATGCACGGGTCAGCGGATTGTCCGGGCCACCGGTGAACGCCAAGGTGGCGCAGACCAGTTCGGCATTGTCCGACTCGCTGGCCAGCAGTTGGTGGGTCTGCGGACGTATCAGCAAAATCAGGCTGGGTTCTTCCAGCACCTGCTCGTGCCCGGCCGGGCCTCTGAAGCGCAGGCGCCCTGTGCGCAGCAGATGCACATGACCACTGCGCTGCTCGCCATCGAACCGCGAGAGGCCGCAGAAGCCGCCCTGATGGAACGTCGAGGCGTTGAAGTCGAAATGGTTGAGCAGCGTGGCGAGGCGGTCCATGGCAGATCCATATTTAGACGATCAGTCGCATAAACTGGACGATATGAACCCGAAAGGCAATTCCTGCTGGGTAATCTGTACCCAAGCTTGAACAGCAAGCTCCCACTCAGACAGGAGATTCACCATGACTCGCATTGCCGCCCTGACCATCGAACAAGCCCCTGAAGCCGCCCGCCCAGCCCTGCAAGGCGTGGAAAAAGGCCTGGGCTTCCTGCCCAACGCCTTCGCCACCATGGCCCACTCCCCAGCCGCACTCAACGGCTACATGGCCTTGGCCCAGGCCATGGGCAAGAACAGCCTGACCCCGGCCGAACGCGAGGTCGTGGCCCTGGCCGCATCCCAGGTCAATGGTTGTGAGTACTGCGTGGCTGCGCACAGCTTCTTCGGCGGTAAGTCGGGGCTAAGCGAGGCTGATATCCAGGCAGCACGCGCCGGCACCCTGAATCCGGTAGCCGTGCTTGCCCGCGCGGTGACGCTGAATCGCGGCCAGGTGCCCGACGGTGTGCTGGCCGAGGTACGCGCCGGAGGGTTGGACAATGCGCGGATCGTCGATGTGATTGCCCAGGTGACGCTGCTGACCTTGACCAACTACCTGAACAATGTGGCGCGGACCGAAGTGGACTTCCCACCACGCGGCGCATGATCGGCCAAGAGCAGCAGCCCTCTCGCGGGACAAGCCGCGAGGGGGCTGCTCTGTCAGCGCACACTTTCAAAGAAAAGCCGAAAGTCTAACTTCCATAACGATGTTTTTCAGCCAAACCGCGTTAGCTAAGGTATCCCCATCGCCCATCGATACCCAAGGAACCCCCATGAAAGCCATCGTCTTCACCGAACACGGTCTGCCCATCGACAGCGCCCAAGCCCTGTTCGACAGCGAACTGCCCCGCCCCACCCCAGGCCCACGCGACCTGCTGGTGGAGGTCCAGGCCATTTCAGTCAACCCGGTCGACACCAAGATCCGCGCCGGCGCCGGCAAGACGGCCCCGCGGGTGCTGGGTTGGGATGCGGTCGGGACCGTCCGTGAAATCGGCACCGAAGTCACCCTGTTCCAGCCCGGTGACCAGGTCTATTACGCCGGAGCCATCGATCGCCCCGGCAGCAACAGCCAATTGCACCTGGTCGACGAACGCATCGTCGGCCACAAGCCACGCAGCCTGGACAACGCCAGCGCCGCAGCATTGCCGCTGACCTCGATCACCGCCTGGGAATTGCTGTTCGACCGATTGGGTGTCGTTGAAAACGCAGGCCACGGCCAGAGCTTGCTGATCATCGGCGCGGCCGGTGGCGTGGGTTCGATCCTGCTTCAATTGGCACGCCAGCTCACCGGCCTCACCGTGATCGGCACCGCCTCTCGCCCCGAAACCCGTCAGTGGGTGAGCGAGCTGGGCGCGCACCATGTGATCGACCACAGCCAGCCGCTGGTCGAGCAACTGAACGCCATCGGCTACCCCGAGGTCGACCTGGTGATCAGCCTGACCCACACCGACAGTCACTTTGCGCAACTGATCGCGGCGCTGCGCCCGCAGGGCAAGCTGGCGCTGATCGACGATCCGGCCAGCCTCGACGTGGTGCCGCTCAAGCGCAAGTCGCTGTCGCTGCACTGGGAACTGATGTTCACCCGTTCGCTCTATCAGACCAGCGACATGATCAAGCAGCACGAGTTGCTGGAGCGGGTGGCGAAGCTGATCGACGATGGTGTGCTCAAGACCACGCTGGGTGAGCATTTCGGCACCATCAATGCCGCCAACCTGCGCCGAGCCCACGCGCTGATCGAAAGTGGCCGGGCCAAGGGCAAGATCGTGCTGGAGGGGTTCGGGGACTGATTTCAGTCATGCGGTGAGGGGATCGCGAGCACGTCGCAACGCCGCTGCCACATGTGTCGCCATCGATAAACAGGCCCGACATATCATTCCGCGTGATAATGACCTTCGCGCCATTCGATTCGTTCCTGTAACGCAACACACTCATGATCCGCCCACTATCAATACAGTGGCGGAGTTCTCCATGGAATATTCATTCAAGGCCCTGCGCTATCCCCTCGCTGCCCTGGCAGTGGCGGTGATCAGCGCTTGCGGTAAAACCCCCGACGCCATGCAGGCTCCCGCCGCCCCCAAGGTGAGCGTGGCCAAGGTGATCGAGCAGCCGATCAACGAATGGGATGAGTTCACCGGACGCCTGGAAGCCCCGGAAACCGTGGAAGTCCGCCCGCGCGTCTCCGGCCAGATCGATCTGGTGGCCTTCACCGAAGGCGCTCAGGTCAAGAAAGGCGACCTGCTGTTCCAGATCGACCCGCGCCCGTTCCAGGCTGAAGTCCGTCGCCTCGAAGCCCAATTGCAACAGGCCAAGGCCACCGCCATCCGCAGCGCCAACGAAGCCCGCCGTGGCGAGCGCCTGCGCGACAGCAACGCCATCTCCGCCGAGCTTGCCGAATCGCGCACCAGCGCCGCCGCCGAGGCCCGCGCCGGGGTGGATGCGATCCAGGCCCAGCTCGACCTGGCCCGCCTGAACCTGAGCTTCACCCGCGTCACCTCGCCGATCAGTGGCCGCGTCAGCCGTGCCGACTTCACCGCTGGCAACATCGTCACCGCCGACGTCACCCCGCTGACCAGCGTGGTCTCCACCGACAAGGTCTACGCCTACTTCGACGCCGACGAGCGCGTGTACCTCAAGTACACCCAGCTTGCCCGCCAGGGCCAGCGCGGCCAGACCACCCCGGTGTACCTGGGCCTGACCAACGAGACCGGCAACCCGCACCTGGGCCAGATGAACTTCGTCGACAACCAGGTCAACCCGCGCACCGGCACCATCCGTGGTCGCGCCGTGTTCGACAACCGCGATGGCCAATTCACCCCAGGCCTCTACGCCCGCCTCAAGCTGGTCGGCAGCGCCAAGTACGACGCCGTGCTGATCAATGACGAAGCGGTCGGCACCGACCTTGGCAAGAAGTTCGTGCTGGTCATGGACAAGGACAACAAGGCCGCCTACCGCGCGGTGGAATTGGGTCCGAAGCTCGAAGGCCTGCGTATCGTGCGCAGCGGCCTGAGCAAGGACGACCGCATCGTGGTCAAGGGCCTGCAGCGTGTGCGCCCAGGCTCGCCGGTCACCCCGGAGGAAACCCCGATGGCCAGTGAAGAAACCCTCGCTACCCTCGCCCGTCAGCGCCAGGCGCTGGAAGCCAGCAATCCGGCACCGGCGGTGGCAGGTTCGAATGTGAAAGTCGCCAGTGCCCAGGCACCGCGCGGTTAAGGGACAACATCGATGAACTTCTCGAAATTCTTCATCACCCGCCCGATCTTCGCCGCCGTGCTCTCGCTCGTGCTGCTGATCGCCGGTGGCATCTCGCTGTTCCAGTTGCCGATCAGCGAATACCCTGAAGTGGTGCCACCGACCGTGGTCGTGCGCGCCAACTTCCCGGGCGCCAACCCCAAGGTGATCGGCGAAACCGTCGCCGCACCGCTTGAACAAGCCATTACCGGTGTCGAGAACATGCTCTACATGTCCTCGCAGTCCACCGCCGATGGCAAGCTGACCCTGACCATCACCTTCGCCCTGGGCACCGACCTGGACAACGCGCAGGTGCAGGTACAGAACCGCGTGACCCGGACCCAGCCCAAGCTGCCCGAGGAAGTGACGCGCATCGGTATCACCGTCGACAAGGCCTCGCCCGACCTGACCATGGTCGTGCACCTGACCTCGCCGGACCAGCGCTACGACATGCTCTACCTGTCCAACTACGCCATCCTCAACATCAAGGATGAGCTGGCGCGCCTGGGCGGTGTCGGTGACGTGCAGCTGTTCGGCATGGGCGACTACTCTCTGCGTGTGTGGCTGGACCCGAACAAGACCGCCTCGCGCAACCTGACTGCCAGCGACGTGGTCGCGGCGATCCGCGAACAGAACCGCCAGGTCGCTGCCGGTCAGTTGGGCGCACCGCCCGCCCCCGGCTCGACCAGCTTCCAGTTGTCGATCAACACCCAGGGCCGTCTGGTCAGCGAGGAAGAGTTCGAGAACATCATCATCCGCGCCGGCGCCGACGGCGAGATCACCCGCCTGAAAGACATTGCACGCGTCGAGCTGGGCTCCAGCCAGTACGCCCTCCGCTCGCTGCTGAACAACCAGCCGGCGGTAGCGATCCCGATCTTCCAGCGCCCTGGCTCCAACGCCATCGAGATCTCCGACGAAGTGCGGGCGAAGATGGCCGAGCTGAAGAAGGACTTCCCGGAAGGGATGGACTACAGCATCGTCTATGACCCGACCGTGTTCGTCCGCGGCTCGATCGAAGCGGTAGTGCACACCCTGTTCGAAGCCCTGGTGCTGGTCGTGCTGGTCGTGATCCTGTTCCTGCAGACCTGGCGCGCCTCGATCATCCCGCTGATGGCCGTACCGGTCTCGCTGATCGGTACCTTCGCGGTGATGCATCTGTTTGGCTTCTCGCTCAACGCCTTGTCGCTATTCGGCCTGGTCCTGGCGATCGGGATCGTGGTGGACGACGCGATCGTCGTGGTGGAGAACGTCGAGCGCAACATCGGCCTGGGCCTGCAGCCCATGGAGGCCACGCAAAAAGCCATGAGCGAGGTGACCGGCCCGATCATCGCCACCGCCCTGGTACTGTGCGCGGTATTCGTACCGGCGGCGTTCATTTCCGGCCTTACCGGGCAGTTCTACAAACAGTTCGCCCTGACCATCGCCATCTCGACCGTGATCTCGGCGTTCAACTCGCTGACCCTGTCGCCGGCCCTGGCCGCGGTACTGCTCAAGGACCACCACGCGCCCAAGGACCGTTTCTCGCGGTTCCTGGAAAAACTGCTGGGCAGCTGGCTGTTCACGCCGTTCAACCGCTTCTTCGACCGTGCCAGCAACAGCTACGTCGGTGGCGTACGCCGGGTCATTCGTTCCAGCGGCATCGCCCTGTTCGTGTATGCCGGCCTGATGGGCCTGACCTACCTGGGCTTCTCGTCCACCCCGACCGGCTTCGTCCCGGCGCAGGACAAGCAATACCTGGTGGCCTTCGCCCAGTTGCCTGACGCCGCCAGCCTCGACCGCACGGAGGCAGTGATCAAGCGCATGAGCGAAATCGCCCTCAAGCAGCCAGGCGTTGCCGACTCGGTGGCCTTCCCGGGCCTGTCGATCAACGGCTTCACCAACAGCCCCAACAGCGGCATCGTGTTCACCCCGCTCAAGCCGTTCGATGAGCGCAAGGACCCGAGCCAGTCGGCACAAGCCATCGCCGCAGCGCTGAACGCGCAGTTCGCCGATATCCAGGACGCGTATATCGCGATCTTCCCACCGCCGCCGGTACAGGGGCTGGGCACCATTGGTGGCTTCCGCCTGCAGATCGAGGACCGCGGCAACCTGGGCTACGAGGCGCTGTACAAGGAAACCCAGAACGTCATCGCCAAGAGCCGCAGCGTGCCTGAGCTCGCCGGGTTGTTCACCAGCTACCAGGTCAACGTGCCGCAGGTCGATGCTGCCATCGACCGGGAAAAGGCCAAGACCCATGGCGTGGCGATCACCGACATCTTCGACACCCTGCAGGTCTACCTGGGCTCGCTGTACACCAACGACTTCAACCGCTTTGGCCGGACCTACCAGGTCAACGTCCAGGCTGAACAGCAGTTCCGTCTCGACGCCGAGCAGATCGGTCAGTTGAAAGTGCGCAACAACCTGGGCGAGATGATCCCGCTGGCGACCTTCCTCAAGGTCAGCGACACCTCCGGTCCCGACCGCGTGATGCACTACAACGGTTTCATCACTGCCGAAATCAACGGTGCCGCAGCCCCAGGCTACAGCTCTGGCCAGGCCGAGGCGGCGATCGAGAAGCTGCTGAAGGAGGAACTGCCCAACGGCATGACCTACGAGTGGACCGACCTGACCTACCAGCAGATCCTCTCGGGCAACACCGCGCTGTTCGTGTTCCCGCTCTGCGTACTGCTGGCCTTCCTGGTGCTGGCTGCCCAGTACGAAAGCTGGAGCCTGCCACTGGCGGTAATCCTGATCGTACCGATGACCCTGCTGTCGGCCATCACCGGCGTGATCATCTCCGGGGGTGACAACAACATCTTCACCCAGATCGGCCTGATCGTACTGGTGGGCCTGGCGTGCAAGAACGCGATCCTCATCGTCGAGTTCGCCAAGGACAAGCAGGCCGAGGGCCTGGACCCACTGGCCGCCGTGCTGGAAGCCTGCCGCCTGCGTCTGCGTCCGATTCTGATGACCTCGATCGCCTTCATCATGGGTGTAGTGCCGCTGGTGTTCTCCTCCGGTGCCGGTGCCGAGATGCGTCATGCCATGGGCGTGGCGGTGTTCTCGGGGATGATCGGGGTGACCGTGTTCGGCCTGTTCCTGACGCCGGTGTTCTTCAACCTGATCCGCCGTCACGTCGAACGTCGCCAGGCCCGCAAGGCCGAGCGAGTGCAAGCGCTGGAGAATCATGCATGAACCTGCTCAAACCCCTGACTCCTAGCCTTCTGGCGCTGGCCCTGGCGGCCTGCGCGGTGGGCCCGGACTACAAGACCCCAGACACCCAGCCTGCGCGTTTCGATACCGAAACGCCGGCCAAGGCCCTGGACCGCAGCCGCTTCGAGAGCAGCTGGTGGAAGCAGTTCGACGACCCGACCCTGAACCAGCTGGTGCAGGCATCGCTGCAGGGCAACCGTGACCTGCGCGTGGCCTTCGCCCGCCTCAAGGCCGCACGCTCGATCCGCGAGGACGTCTCCAACGACGACCTGCCGGTGGTCACCAGCCGTGCCAGCAGCGACATCGGCAAGGGCCAGGTACCCGGCCAGACCGATCGCCGAGTCAACACCGAGCGCTACGACCTGGGCCTGGACATGGCCTGGGAGGTCGACCTGTTCGGCCGCATACAGCGTCAGATCGAGGCCAGCAAGGCTCAGGAGGACGCCGCCGAAGCCGACCTGCAACAACTGCAGGTCAGCCTGATCGCCGAGCTGGTCGATGCCTACGGCCAACTGCGTGGCGCCCAGTTGCGCGAAAAGATCGCCCTGGCCAACCTCAAGACCCAGCAAGACTCGCGCAGCATCACCGTGACCCTGCGCGACACCGGGGTCGGCAACGAGCTGGATGTGGTGCGTGCCGATGCCCGCCTGGCGGCGGTCGAGGCCACCGTGCCGCAACTGCAGGCCGAGCAGGTGCGGGCACGCAACCGTATCGCCACCCTGCTGGGTGAGCGCCCGGACGCACTGAGCGTGGACCTGTCGCCCAAGCAACTGCCTGCAATCGCCAAGGCGCTGCCGGTGGGTGATCCGGGTGAACTGCTGCGCCGCCGCCCCGACATCCGCAGCGCCGAGCGTCAACTCGCCGCCGCCACCGCCAATGTGGGCGTCGCCACCGCCGACCTGTTCCCACGGGTCAGCCTGAGCGGCTTCCTGGGCTTCACCGCTGGGCGTGGCTCGCAGATCGGTTCGTCCGCTGCCAATGCCTGGGCACTGGGCCCGACCATCAGCTGGGCCGCCTTCGACCTGGGCAGCGTGCGTGCCCGCTTGCGCGGCGCCAAGGCCGACGCCGAAGGCGCGCTGGCGACCTATGAGCAACAGGTACTGCTGGCACTGGAAGAGTCCTCCAATGCGTTCAGCGATTACGGCAAGCGCCAGCAGCGCCTGCTGTCGCTGATCCGCCAGAGCGATGCCAGCGGCAAGGCGGCAGAACTGGCCTCGGTGCGCTACCGCGAAGGCACGGTGGATTACCTGGTGTTGCTCGATGCCGAGCGCGAAAAGCTTGCCGCCGAAGATGCCCAGGCCCAGGGCGAAGTCGAGCTGTATCGCGGCATCGTCTCGATCTACAAGGCCTTGGGTGGCGGCTGGCAGCCAGACACCGTGGCCAGCGTGAAGTAACCCTCACGCGATCCGTTGCAACGACTCCTTTGGTTGGTCCCTCCCCCAACCCTTTGCCCCGCCGACCTTGGTCCGCGGGGCTTTTTTTGCAGCCCTGGCCGTGCGCACCGGCGTCAGGCTCATGACACCGCACGGATCAATGCCAGGATGTCGTCCCGGCTTACCACCGTGCGGCTCAGCGCATTGTGAATGGTGAAGCCTTCGATCAGCGCATCCAGCGCCCGCGCGGTCTTCTCGTCGAAATGCACCTGCAACGCCGCCCGCGAGCGGGCCATCCAGTCGTCCATGATGTAGGTGTAGTCGGGGTGGCGCGAGACGAAGGCATAGAGTTCGAAGATCAGCAGCATCTGCCCGGAAGCTTTCCACAGCTCGCCACAGATCAGGTCGGCCAGCAGTTCGCGGGCATGCTCGGCATCACGCGCATCGCCCAGGCGGGTGAAGTACTGATCGGCGATGCGGTTGGTCATCTTGACGAAGGCTGCCGCGACGATCTCCTGGATGGTGCTGAAGTGGTAGGTCATGGTCCCTGGCGAAACCCCGGCCTCGCTGGCGATGCGCCGGTAGGTGGCGCACACCGAACCGTCGCGCTGGATCACCCGCAATGCGGCATCAATGATCTGTGCCTTGACGTCGCTGTCGCTGCTGTCCTGTTTTCGCGGCCTTGCCATGGTGGTCTCTTGAGGTGGGTTCGCTGCAGAGCATACCAGCCAGGACGCTTGCCCGGCATGCTGCACGATTCGTGCAGCACAGCATTACGTTGGCCGCGTTGTTCCACGATTCGAACGGAATAAGCTGGACCCAGGCGCTTACCGTGACGCCTACGCCCATGACCATTCGATCGCGAGTGACAGCCATGCATCGCCCCAGAACGCTCTACGACAAGCACCTCGACGCCCACACCGTCTGCACCCTGGACGACCAGGGCCATGTGCTGCTGTACATCGACCGCCAGGTCGCCAACGAATACACCAGCCCCCAGGCCTTCAGCGGCCTGCGCGAAGCCGGGCGGCAGGTCTGGCGCCCGGCCTGTACGCTGGCGGTGGTCGACCACGTCAACCCCACCGCCCCCGAACGCATCGCCACCATGCCTGACGCTGGCGGCGCACTGCAGGTCTCCTACTTCGAGCAGAACTGCCGCGACTTCGGCATCGAACTGTTCGATGTGCTGGACAAGCGCCAAGGTATCGAGCACGTGGTGGCGCCCGAGCAAGGTTTCATCCTGCCCGGCATGGTGGTCGCGGCCGGCGACAGCCACACCACCACCTACGGCGCGCTGGGCGCCTTCGGTTTTGGCATCGGCACCTCGGAGATCGAGCACCTGCTGGCCACCCAGACCCTGGTCTACAAGCGCCTGAAGACTCTGCGCGTCACGGTGACCGGCGAACTGGGCGCAGGTCTGGTCTCCAAGGACATCATCATGCAACTGATCCGCCGCATCGGTGCCTCCGGTGCGACCGGCTATGCCATCGAGTTCACCGGCCCGACCATCAGCGCCCTGAGCGTCGAGGCGCGCATGACCATCTGCAACATGGCCGTGGAGGCCGGTGCCCGAGGTGCCTTCATGGCGCCCGACCAGAAGGTCTACGACTACCTTGCCGACAAGCCCCGCGCGCCCAAGGGGGAACTCTGGGAGCAGGCAGTGCAGCGCTGGCGCGACACGCTGTTCAGCGACCCGGACGCGCAGTTCGACCTTGAGGTTGCCCTCGATGTCGGCGAGCTGGCGCCCATGGTGACCTGGGGCACCAGCCCCGACCAGGCCGCCCCTATCGACCAGCAGGTGCCCGACCCGCTGCACGAACCTGACCTGATCCGCCGCCAGGACCTGCAACGCGCCTTGCGCTACATGGACCTGACACCCGGCATGCAGCTTGACCAGATCCCCATCAGCCATGCCTTCATCGGCTCGTGCACCAACGCCCGCATCGAAGATCTGCGCGATGCCGCCCGCGTGGTGCGCGGACGCCAGGTGGCGGCAGGGGTGCGCGCAATGATCGTGCCCGGCTCCACCCAGGTGCGCGAACAGGCCGAGCGTGAGGGCCTGGCGCAGCTGTTCGTCGATGCCGGTTTCGAATGGCGCCAGTCGGGCTGCTCCATGTGCCTGGCAATGAATGACGACGTACTCAGCCCCGGTGACCGCTGCGCGTCGAGCACCAACCGCAACTTCGAGGGCCGCCAGGGCGCCGGTGCACGTACGCACCTGATGAGCCCAGCGATGGTCGCCGCCGCAGCCGTCAGCGGCCACCTGGTCGATGTCCGCACTTTTTCCCTGGAGGCCTGAGCCATGCAACCCTTCCTCACCGAAACGGGCATCGCCGCCCCATTCCTGGCCGCCAACGTCGACACCGACGTGATCATGCCCAAGCAGTTTCTCAAGGGCATCGATCGCAATGGCCTGGACCGTGGGGTGTTCTTCGACCTGCGCTTTGCCGCGGGCGGCGCGCCGAACCCTGAGTTCGTGCTCAACCAGGCACCCTGGCAGGACGCGCGCTTTCTGGTGGTCGGCCCCAACTTCGGCTGCGGCTCGAGCCGCGAACACGCGGTATGGGGCCTCAAGCAATTGGGGATTCGCGCGTTGATCGGCAGCAGCTTTGCCGGGATTTTCTTCGATAACTGCCAGCGCAACGGCGTGCTGCTGATCCAGCTCGAGGAGGCCCAAGTCAAAGAGATCGGGCAATCGGTCAGCGAGCCCCGCAGCGCTGAACTGAGCATCGACCTGGAGCGACAACGGATCGCGCTGCACGACGGTCGCAGCATCGACTTTGAGATCGATCAGTTGCGCAAGCAGGCGTTGCTGCTGGGGCTCGATGCCATCGGCAGCACGCTGCAACGTACCGAACAGATCCGCGCCTTCGAAGCACGGCATCTGCAGGCCCATCCGTGGCTGGCCTGAGCCGCTAGGGACGACACAAGCCCGCCCGGACACGGGCGGCGCTTCACGGCTCCTCGTACAACAACAAATAGAGGACATGCACATGAACAAGACTCTGGCGCCCAGCGCCGAACACACGCCCGTCCAGCGCCGGCTCAACGCGCTGCTCACCTACCCGATCGGTGTGATTCCCCTGCCCTATTTCATCGGCATCGCCCTGATCGTGTTCTGCTCGGCACACTTCGGTTACCTGCCCAAGACCATGATCGGCGGCCTGGCGGTGATCATGACCATGGGCGTGTTCTTCGGCCAGCTCGGCCAGCGCCTGCCACTGCTCAAGGAAATTGGTGGCGGCGCGATCCTCTGCCTGCTGTTGCCCTCGGTGCTGGTGTTCCATGGCTTCTTCGGCAGTGCCACGCTGGAGGCGACGAAGATGCTGATGAAGGATGCCAACTTCCTTTATTTCGTCATCGCAAGCCTGGTGGTGGGCAGCATCCTGGGCATGAACCGCTTCATCCTGGTCCAGGGCATGATGCGCATGTTCGTGCCGCTGGTGGCCGGCACCCTGGCGGCGATCGCGGCGGGAATACTGGTGGGCGTGCTGTTCGGCTATTCGGTCCACCACACCTTCTTCTACATCATCGTACCGATCATCGGCGGCGGCATCGGCGAAGGCATCCTGCCCTTGTCGCTGGCCTATGCACACATTCTCGGCGGCAGCCCCGAGCAGTACGTGGCGCAACTGGTGCCAGCAGCCGTGGTGGGCAACATCGTCGCGATCATCTGCGCCGGCGCCCTCGCGCGCCTGGCCGGCAAGCGCCCGCAGCTCAGCGGTGACGGCATGCTGATCCGCGCTCGCGAAGAAAACGACAAGTTCAAGGAGCAGGCCGACGACCAGGCCATCGACTTCCGCTACATGGGTGCTGGTGTGCTGCTGATCTGTACCTTCTTCGTCCTCGGCGGCCTGCTGGAGAAGCTGGTGCACATCCCGGGGCCGGTGATGATGATCGTGGTCGCGGTCCTGTTCAAATACCTGCGCGTACTGCCCACGCACCTGGAAAAAGGCAGCAAGCAGTTCTACAAGCTAGTGTCGACAGCCTTCATCTGGCCGGTGATGATCGGCCTGGGCATGCTCTATGTACCCCTGGAAAGCGTGATGGGCGTGTTCTCCATCGGCTATGTACTGGTCTGTGCCTCGGTGGTACTGGCCATGACCCTGGCGGGATTTCTGATCGGCAATCTGCTGAAGATGTATCCGGTCGAGTCGGCCATCGTCACCTGCTGCCACAGTGGGTTGGGCGGCACCGGCGATGTGGCGATTCTTTCGGCGTGCAACCGCATGGGGCTGATGCCCTTCGCGCAGATCTCCACGCGCCTGGGCGGCGCCGCGACGGTGATCGGCGCAACCCTGCTGCTGGGCCTGTTCAACTGAACGCAACAGGGGCCACCCCGTGGCCCCTGGCTTCAACCCAGCAACACCCTGAAGTGCCGCTCGAGAAACTCCACGCATACGCGCAGTTTCGCCGAGTCCGCCAGGCGCGTCGGGTACACCGCCCAGACGTTGGCACTCTGGGTGTAGTCGTGCAGCACCTGCACCAGCCGACCGCTCTCCAGCAGTGGCCGTACATCCCAGTACGAACGCAGCAGGATGCCCCGCCCGCCGAGCGCCCACTGCAGAACGATCTCACCATTGTTCGACGACAGCGGCCCGCTGACCCGCACCGTTTCTTCGCGACCGGCATGCTGCAACTGCCACACACCGAACGGGTTGTTGCGCTCCTTGAGCACCAGGCAGTCGTGATTGTCGAGATCCTTGAGGTTCAGCGGCGTACCACGCTGGGCAAGGTATTCGGGCGTGGCGCACAGCACCCGCTGGTTGCTCGCAAGCTTGCGCCCGATGTGCTGCGCCGGCAGGTCGTCGCCGATACGGATTTCAAGGTCGAAGCCTTCGGCAACGATATCCACCACGCGGTCGAACACGTCCAGGCGAATCTCCAGGGCCGGATACGCCGCCGACAACTGCGCCACCGCAGGTGCGACATGGTTGCGGCCGAAGCCGAAGCTGCTGCACAGGTGCAGCACACCGCGCGGCTCCTGGCGTACCTGTTTCATCTCGCCGACGAAGTCGTCCATGTCGCCGAGAATGCGGATGGCCCAGCGCTGGGCACGCTCTCCGGCGTCGGTGAGGGCAATGCTGCGGGCGTTGCGGTGCAGCAGCCGCGTGCCCAGCGCCACCTCCAGCAAGCGGATGCGCTTGCTGACATAGGCTGGCGACAAGCCCAGTTCGTCCGCCGCCGCTGCAAAACCTGACTTGCGGATCACCGTGAGGAAGACCCGCAGGTCTTCCGGCAGCGGCGATTCGGCACGAGGTGTGTTCATTGGAGGTACTCCCGAAGCGATTGATTCACGCTTCGGGCATGATGCCAGCCCTACCGGTTAGCGACAATCGATCCGATCGGGCCTAAAGCACCATCGCCGCTACCCAGCCAAACGCCAGCAGCGGCAGGTTGTAATGAATGAAGGTCGGCACCACCGTGTCCCAGATATGGTGATGCTGGCCATCGACGTTCAGGCCCGAGGTCGGCCCCAAGGTCGAGTCCGAGGCAGGCGAGCCAGCGTCGCCCAACGCACCGGCCGTGCCGACGATGCACACCGTGGCGAGCGGGTCGAAGCCCAACTGCACACACAGCGGCACGAAGATCGCGGCAAGAATCGGCACGGTGGAGAAGGAAGAGCCGATGCCCATGGTCACCAGCAACCCCACCAGCAGCATCAGCAAGGCACCGATACCCTTGCTGTGGTCGATCCACTGCGCCGAGGTCTCGACCAGGCTCTTCACCTCGCCGGTGGCCTTCATCACTTCGGCAAAGCCCGAGGCCGCGATCATGATGAAGCCGATCATGGCCATCATCTTCATGCCCTCGGTGAACAGATCGTCGGTCTCGCGCCAGCGCACGATGCCCGACAGCGAGAAGATCAGGAAACCGACCATCGCACCGATGATCATCGAATCCAGCCACAACTGGATGATGAACGCCGCAGCGATGGCTGCGCCGGCCACCAGCAACGTCAGTGGGTTGTACTGCACACTGACCTGCTCGACCTCTTCGATGCGCGCCAGGTCGTAGTCACGCTTGCGCCGGTAGCTGATGAACACCGCCACCAGCAGGCCAACGAGCATGCCCGCCGCCGGGATGGCCATGGCGTGGGTGACGTTGACGCCGCTGATGTCCACGCCCGCGCGGCTGACGTTGGCCAGCAGGATCTGGTTGAGGAAGATATTGCCAAAACCCACGGGCAGGAAGATGTACGGAGTAATCAGGCCGAAGGTGATCACGCAGGCGATCAGGCGCCGGTCGATGCGCAGGCGTGTCAGCACGTACAACAGCGGCGGCACCAACAGTGGGATGAAGGCGATGTGAATCGGCAGAACGTTCTGCGACGACACCGCTACCACCAGCATCAGGCCGATCAACAGCCATTTGAGCTTACCGCCCTGTGCTTGCCCCTGGCGGTCGATCATCGCCAGGGCGCGGTCAGCCAGGGCATGGGCCAGGCCTGACTTGGCGATGGCCACGGCGAAGGCGCCGAGCAACGCGTACGACAACGCCACCGTCGCGCCGCCGCCCAGGCCGCCATTGAAGGCCGCGAGCGTGCCCTCGATCCCCAGGCCACCGACCAGGCCCCCGGTCAGGGCGCCAACGATCAGGGCGATGACCACATGCACGCGGGACAGGCTCAGTACCAGCATGATACCGACCGCGGCGATCACTGCATTCATGGTGTGCAATACCTCATTACGACAGACAAAAAGCGGGCGCTCCGGCGACAAGCTGCGCTGGGCAGCGGCCGGACCAGGGGTGTTGTTATGGAGGGCGCACACTCTGAAGCACTGGGGGGAGGATGTCAAAACTGCCGAGGGATGGCGTTTGTATAGGCGCTTTTATCTTTATTGAACGTTCATATAAAGAAAAACCCGATTCCGCCGAAACAGTCGTCAGCCCCAGCTCTACTATTACAAGGGATGTAAACCATGCCGTTGCGTCAACTTTCCATCCAATGGAAGATCACCCTGCTCGCCGGGCTGTGCCTGGCCAGCATCGTCACATTGCTCGTCGGCCTCTCGTTGTATCGCATGGACCACAGCTCGGATCTGGTCAAAGCCAGCAGCTCGCAGATGCTCACTGAATCCGCCCAGGCCCGCATCGAATCTCAAGGCGAGGTCCAGGCCCTGAGCATTCGCCGTCAGTTCATGGACGCGTACCAGTACGGTGCCGGCTTCGCACGCCAGGTTCTGTTCCTGCGCGAACAGGCCGAAAAGCGCTTCATCGACGCCCACGACCTGCGCCAGGACATGACCGCCCAGGTCCGCGCCGCGCTGCAGGCCAACCCCGACCTGCTCGGCCTTTCGCTGGTATTCGAAGCCAACGCCCTGGACGGCAAGGACAAACTGTTCAGCGGCCTCGCCGAGCTTGGCAGCAACGAAACCGGGCGCTTCGCCCTGTACTGGTCGCAGCCGCGCGCGGGCCAGCTGACCGCCATGGCGTTGCCCGAGCGTGATATGGCCAACACCCAGATCGGCCCCAGCGGCGAGGCGGCCAATACCTGGTGGGCCTGCCCGCGCAGCACCGGCAAGGTCTGCGTGATCGAGCCCTACTTCTATGAGATCGCTGGCCAGCAAGTGCTGATGACCAGCATCGTCTTCCCGCTGATGGTGGACGGCAAGGTGATCGGTACCCTGTCCATCGACACCAACCTGAACAGCTTGCAGGCCCTGAGCGAAGACGCCAGCCGCAGCCTGTACGAAGGTCGCACCAAGGTCGGCATCCTCAGCCCCGCGGGCCTGCTGGCCGGCTACAGCCCGGACGCCGGCAAGCTGGCCGAGCGCTTCGACCAGGTCGATACCCGCCAGGGCGCCGAGCTGGTGCGCAAGCTGACCGCCGGCAAGCTGCAGGTGCTCCACGACCAGCAACGCCTGAAGGTACTGGCCGCGTTCGCACCGATTCCCGGCGGCAAGCCTTGGGGGGTGCTGCTCGACGTACCGGAAAGCGCCCTGACCGGCCCTGCCGACGCGCTCAAGCGCGAACTCGACGTGCTCAACACCAGCGGCACCCTGCTCGAGCTGGGCCTGGGCCTGGCTGCGGCGATCGCCGGCCTGCTGGCGGTGTGGCTGATGGCGCGCGGGGTGACCCGGCCGATCCTCGGTGTGGCAGCGATGCTCAAGGATATCGCCAGCGGCGAAGGTGATCTGACCCGTCGCCTGAACTACGACAAGCGCGACGAACTGGGTGAGCTGGCCGGCTGGTTCAACCGCTTCCTCGACAAACTGCAACCCACCATCGCCGAGGTCAAACGCTCGGTGCAGGCAGCACGCGGCACGGCCGACCAGTCTGCTGCCATCGCCAGCGAAACCAGCGCGGGCATGGAGCAGCAGTACCGCCAGGTCGACCAGGTCGCGACCGCCTCCCACGAAATGAGCGCCACCGCCCAGGACGTCGCCCGCAGCGCGGCCCAGGCAGCGCAAGCCGCGCGCGATGCCGACCAGGCCACCCGCGAAGGCCTGGCCGTGATCGATCGGACCACTGACAGCATCGATGCGCTGGCCGCCGACATGAGCAGCGCCATGGCCCAGGTCGAGGGGCTGGCGCAAAACAGCGAGAAGATTGGGTCGGTGCTGGAGGTGATTCGCTCCATCGCCGAGCAGACCAACCTGTTGGCTCTCAATGCGGCCATCGAGGCCGCGCGCGCCGGGGAAGCCGGGCGTGGTTTCGCAGTGGTCGCCGACGAAGTCCGCAACCTCGCGCGGCGTACCCAGGAGTCGGTGGAAGAGACCCGCCAGGTGATCGAGTCGCTGCAGGCCGGCACCCGTGAGGTGGTTGGCGCCATGGACAGCAGTCATCGTCAGGCCCAGGGCGGCGTGGAGCAGGTCGGCCAAGCGGTCACCGCGCTGCAGCGCATCGGCCAGGCGGTCACCGTGATCAGCGACATGAACCTGCAGATCGCCTCGGCCGCCGAGGAACAGAGCGCGGTGGCCGAAGAGATCAACAGTAACGTGGCCACCATCCGCGACGTGACCGAATCGCTGTCAGGTCAGGCCAATGAGTCGGCGCGGGTCAGCCAGTCGCTGAACAGCCTGGCCAACCAGCAGCAGGGGCTGATGGACCAGTTCCGGGTCTGAACACGCCTGCGCGGTGCCAGCCTGGCATCGCGCAGGGATCGGCGCCAGCCGCCGAACCAAGCCACTGCCCTCGTCGTCTACACTTTGCCCGACCCCACGAATTGGCAATCGACGAGGCCATCATGAAGAAAATTCCAACCTTGCTGGCCGGCCTGATGCTTGCGCTGGGCCTGGCCAGTACCGACAGCGCCGCACGCGCCGAGTCAGCCAAACCCATCCAGTTCGGCGCCATTGGCTGGGAAAGCGGCGCCCTGACCACCGAAATCCTGCGCCTGATCGTCGAGAACGGTTACGGCTACCCCACCGATACCCTCCCCGGCAGCACCGTCAGCATGGAAGTCGCGCTGGCGAAAAACGACCTGCAAGTGATCGCCGAGGAATGGGCCGGACGCAGCCCGGCCTGGGTCGAGGCCGAGAAAAAGGGCGAGGTGTTCGCCTTGGGCGACACCGTGAAGAACGCAGTCGAAGGCTGGTATGTGCCGGCATACGTAATCGAAGGCGACCCGGCGCGCAACCTGAAGCCGCTGGCGCCAGAACTCAAGAGCGTCGCCGACCTCAAGCGCTATGCGCAGGTATTCAAAGATCCCGAGGCGCCGACCAAGGGTCGCTTCCTCAACAGCCCAAGCGGCTGGACTTCAGAGATCGTCAACAGCCAGAAGCTCAAGGCCTACGGGCTCGATGGGCTCTACAGCAATTTCCGCACCGGCTCAGGCGCCGCCCTCGACGCTGAGGTCAGCTCGGCTGTTCGCCGTGGTCAACCGGTACTGTTCTATTACTGGAGCCCGACGCCACTGATGGGCCGCTTCGATTTCGTGCGCCTGGAAGAGCCCCCTTATGACGCCCAGGCCTGGGCCACCTTGACCGACCCGGCCAACCCCGCCCCACGTGGCAGCAGTTCGCTGCCCGCCAAACTGTCGATTGGTGTGTCGAAGGCCTTCAAGACCCAATACCCGGACCTGGTGGCCTTGTTCGAAAAGGTCGACTTGCCGATCGACACCCTCAACCAGGCCCTGGCCATCATGAGCGAGAAACGCCAGGACCCGCGGGAGGCGGCCAAGGTATTCCTGCGCGAGCATCCGCAGGTCTGGAAAGCCTGGATGCCGCCCGCAGTGGCGCAGAAAGTCGGCGACGCGCTCGGGAAACCGTGATCAGGCAAAGAAATGTAACACCCCTCCCCCTTGGCTCCGGCACTCCATGGACTAGGCTTACACCCATGTGATGCCGGGCCCCTCTGACGGTTTGCGCCGCCATGTCGGAATCACTGTTGCCATGCAACGTCGACAATCAAGGAGGGGCTCATGACAGCTCTGCAGACATTCCTCACAACACCCCTGCTCGGCACCAGCACCTGGCTGTGGCTGGTATTCGTCACCATCGTCATCGCTCTGCTGGTCCTCGACCTGGGCGTGCTGCACCGCCAGGAACGCGAAATCGAAATGCGCGAAAGCCTGCTGCTGTACTCGGGCTACTTCAGCGTGGGCGTACTGTTCGGGGTATGGGTGTGGTACGAGCTAGGCGCCCAGTCGGCACTGGAGTTCTACACGGGCTTCCTGGTCGAGCAGTCGCTGTCGATGGACAACGTGTTCGTCATGGCGATGATCTTCAGCTTCTTCGCCATCCCTCGCCGTTACCAGCACCGCGTGCTGTTCTGGGGCATCCTCGGCGTGGTAGTCCTGCGTGCGATCATGATTGGCGTGGGCGCCGCGCTGGTACAGAACTTCGCCTGGGTACTCTATCTGTTCGGTGCGTTCCTGCTGTTCACCGGGGTGAAGATGGCGCTTTCCAGGGAAGACAGCCATCCGGACCTGGCCAATAACCCGGTGCTGCGCTTCGTGCGCAGGCACATGCGGGTCACTGACCAGATCCACGGCAAGCACTTCTTCGTCCGTCTCACACCACCCGGCCAGAGCAAGGCGTTACGTTACGCCACCCCACTGTTCCTCGCCCTGGTGCTGATCGAGCTGGCCGACCTGGTATTTGCCGTCGACAGCGTGCCGGCGATCTTCGCCATCACCCAGGACCCGTTCATCGTCTACACCTCGAACATCTTCGCCATCCTCGGCCTGCGCTCGCTGTACTTCGCCCTGTCAGCCTTGATGCACCGCTTCGTCTACCTCAAGTACGCTCTGGCGTTGGTGCTGATCTTCATCGGTTGCAAGATCTTCTACCACGGGTTGGTGGGCAAGGTGCCGGCGCTGCTGTCGCTGGGCGTGACATTCGGGTTGCTGCTGGGCGGCGTGGTGCTGTCGCTGTTCAAGACCCGAGGCAGCGAAGGGCAAGAACCTGCCTTGGCCCAGGACAGCCCGAGCAAGGCCGAAGCTACCGCTGGCGACGCTGCGCCGAGGTCATCCACGGCCTCTACCACGAATCACACAGGTCCTTGACCGCAAGCACCTGCCCAGCGGGCTTACTGCCCGCCGCGCAGCATCTCCTTGGGCACATACTTGCCGATCTCGTACTTGCCGATCGCCGCCCGATGCACTTCGTCGGGCCCGTCGGCCAGGCGCAGGGTGCGCTGCATGGCATACATGTAGGCCAGCGGGAAGTCGCCGCTGACACCGGCACCACCATGAATCTGGATAGCGCGGTCGATCACCTTGAGCGCGACGTTCGGCGCCACCACCTTGATCTGGGCAATCTCGCTACGCGCCACCTTGTTGCCGGCGGTGTCCATCATGTACGCCGCCTTGAGGGTCAGCAGGCGCGCCATATCGATTTCCATCCGCGAGTCAGCGATCTTGTCGACGTTGCCGCCCAGCCGCGCCAGCGGCCGACCGAACGCGGTGCGGCTTACCGCACGCTTGCACATCAGTTCCAGGGCACGTTCGGCCATGCCGATCGAACGCATGCAGTGGTGGATACGTCCCGGCCCCAGGCGCCCCTGGGCAATCTCGAAACCACGCCCTTCGCCCAGGATGACGTTCTCGTAAGGCACGCGCACGTTATCGAACAGCACCTCGGCATGACCATGGGGCGCATCGTCGTAACCGAACACCGGCAGCGGGCGAACGATCTTCACCCCGGACGCATCGGTAGGTACCAGCACCATCGAATGCTGCTGGTGGCGCGGGCCATCGGGGTTGGACAGCCCCATGAAGATCATCACCTTGCAACGCGGGTCGCAGGCGCCGGAGGTCCACCACTTGCGTCCGTTGATTACCCACTCGTCACCATCACGCACGGCGGTGGCAGCCATGTTGGTGGCATCGGAGGAAGCCACATCAGGTTCGGTCATGGCAAAGGCCGAGCGGATCTCGCCACGCAGCAGCGGTTCGAGCCACTGCTGCTTCTGCGCCTCGCTGCCATAACGCACCAGCACTTCCATGTTGCCGGTATCCGGCGCCGAGCAGTTGAACGGCTCTGGCCCCAGCAGCGAGCGCCCCATGATCTCGGCCAGCGGTGCGTACTCCAGGTTGGTCAGCCCCGCGCCGTACTCGGACTCAGGCAGAAACAGGTTCCACAGCCCTTCGGCCCGGGCCTTGGCCTTGAGCTCCTCCATGATCGCGGTGGGCTGCCAGCGGTCACCCTCGGCAACCTGGCGCTCGAACACCGCTTCGGCGGGATAGACATAGGCGTCCATGAACGCAGTGACGCGCTCGCGCAGAGCCTGGACCTTGGGCGTATAGGCGAAATCCATCTGGGCTACCTTTGCGGAATGAAGAACATGCAGCAGAGCCTAGAGCAGTGCAGGTCAATCCACCTAGTCTATTTTCGGCGTGTATTAACATTCATAACCGATATATGATCGGCGAATAACATCAACAACACGTGGCGCCCTTATGAACCTCAGCAAGGTCGATCTCAACCTGTTCATCGTCTTCGACGCCATCTACACCGAAGCCAACCTGACCCGTGCCGGGCAGATCGTCGGCATCACTCAGCCTGCCGTATCCAATGCCCTGTCACGCCTGCGCGAAACCTTCAACGACCCGCTGTTCGTGCGCACCGCCCAAGGCATGGTGCCGACACCGATGGCACAGAACATCATCGGCCCGGTGCGTAATGCCCTGGCCCTGCTGCGTACCTCGGTGCAGGAAAGCCGGATCTTCAATCCGCAGCAGGCCAGCAAGACCTTCCGCATCAGCATGACCGACCTCACCGAAGCGGTGGTCCTGCCGCTGCTGTTCCAGCGTTTGCGCCGCCTGGCGCCGGGCGTGGTGATCGAGAGCTTCCTGTGCAAGCGGCGCGAGACCACCAAGGAGCTGGCCGCAGGTCGCCTGGACTTCGCTGTCGATGCCCCGCTGAACACCGATCCACAGGTGCGCCACGTCAAGCTGATGCAGGACCGCTATGTTTGTGCCTTGCGCCAAGGCCACCCCTTGGGCGAGGCCAAGCTGACCCTCGACAGCTACCTGGGCATGACCCATATCCATATTTCCAGCCGTCGCAACGGCCTGGGCTACGTCGATCTGGCACTGGGCAAGATGGGCGTGCAGCGCAAGATCGCGCTGCGCTCCCAGCACTACCTGATGGCCTCGCAGGTGCTGCAGCAGACCGACATGGTGATGACCGTCCCTGAGCGTTTCGCACGCCGCCATCAGTTGCGCTACCTGACGCTGCCGGTAGAAGTCCCGCCACTGGAAACGCACCTGTACTGGCATGAAAGCACTGACCAGGACCCGGCCAACCGCTGGATGCGCGAGCAGATCATCGAACTGTGCCAGCAGGTGGTGGCGCAGGATGAGCGAGAGATTGCCGCGCAGGCCGCTGCCGACTGAGCGAAGGCGGTGCATTCGATGATGGCACACTGGACGAACGGTGCTATCACCTCTAGCATCTGCGCCGCCCTCACCCAACGCTCAAGGACGATCATGCTCGCCACCGCAGCACGCTCCATCACTCTGGTTGCCGCTTGCGCACTGCTCGGCGCCTGCAGCTTCAACGGCACCTACCAGGACAGCAGCCGCACTGACGCGGCAAAACTGCGCTACGTCTCCAACACCTCCAACTCGACGCTGGATGTCTACCGGGGTCCCCGATGCGAGGGCAGCACCACCGGCCTGCTCAACAACTTCCTGGCCAGAGACACTCGCCGTCGCGCCGACATGCGCGTGCCGCCCACCGCCGACACCCGTGGCTACCTGGAGATCCGCCTGGAGCCCGACCAACCACTCTATCTGTTTGTCAACACCTTGAGCACCGGTGGCGCGCCCTGCTCGATCGGGGTCACCTTCACCCCCGCCGCCGGTTCGGAGTACGAAGTGAGCGTCGACCGCAGCGACGGTTACTGCATGCTTCAACTCACCCGCCTGCAACGCATCGACGGCAAGGATGTACGCATCCCCTACCCGCTGAACGATGAGCCCCTGGCAAGCTGTAGCGGCACCTCGCCGCTGTTCCCGCTACCGCCCACTCCGCTGCCTGCCTCCGTGCAACGCAGCGCGATGATCGAAAGCCTCATCAATGACAGCCTGGCCTCGTCCGGCGCAGTGATCGACATACTGCAAGCCGGCAACCTGCAGCAACCTCCGGCCGATCAGCAGATCGCCGAACGTCGCAAGGCCTTGGGCAATGCCACGCTGCCCGATGCCTACTGGGACCAGTACCGCGCCAATCTGCAGCATTTCGAGCAAGCCCTTGGCCAGGTCAAGCCCCTCGCCCAGGCCAGATTCCGCGACAATAACCGCAAGTACCTCAACAGCGTGCAGGACCAGCAGTTGCAGATCTGGGCGGGTCTGGAGTTGGGTAACCGCTACAATAGCCGCGAGGTTCGCATGCGCGACATGAGCCGTTACTACGCGCGGGTTTACCGCCAGATCACCGCTGAAGCGAAGCTCGAACACCTGCGGGCCATGGCGCAGCTTGACCGGCAATACGGCGTTTGCGAACGCTTCGAAGGGTGCTGGAGGCTTTGATGCAACGGTCAGCCAGAATAGTTTTCTTCTGGCTGACCTCAAGGAGAAAAATATTTCTACTGAACACTGAGAAAGGCGAAAACAAGAAAAACTTCTTCCCTCGCGGCTCCCCTAGCATGCTCACATCATTCTTCAGCCTCTGCTCGCACGGACCCACCCATGCACAACTCGCCGCTGTACCTCGACTACGCCGCCACCACCCCAGTCGATGACCGGGTCATCGAAAGCATGCTGGCCTGCATGGGCCGCCAGGCGCATTTCGGCAATCCTGCGTCCAGCGGTCACGCCTTCGGCCAGGCCGCCCGCGAGTTGGTGGAACAGGCCCGTCGCCAGGTCGCCGAACAGGTCGGCGCGGCGCCCGAATCGCTGGTATGGACGTCCGGTGCCACCGAGTCGAACAACCTCGCCCTCAAGGGCATCGCCCAGGGCGGCGGCCAGCCCGGTCACTTGATCACCAGCCAGTTGGAACACAAAGCCGTGCTCGACACGGTCGCCGAACTGGAGCGCCAGGGCTGGACGGTCACAAGGCTGGCGCCGGATGCACAGGGGCTGATACAGCCCGAAGCCGTCCAGGCCGCTCTCCGTGCCGACACCCGCCTGGTATCGCTGATGGCGGTCAACAACGAGCTGGGCACCACCACCGACTTCAGCCGGGTCGGCGAATGCGTACGCGCACACGGCGCACTGTTGCATGTGGATGCCGCCCAGGCCGTGGGCAAGGTCAGCATCGATCTGGCGCGCCAAGCCGTCGACCTGATGTCGTTTTCCGCACACAAGGTCTATGGCCCCAAGGGCATTGGCGCGCTGTATGTCGGCAGCCGCGCGCGCCCCTGCCTGCAGGCGCAGATACATGGTGGCGGCCATGAAGGCGGGCTGCGTTCCGGAACGCTGCCGGGGCATCAGATCGTCGGCATGGGAAGTGCTTTCGCCCTGGCCGGCGCCCTGGCCGCAAGCGAGCACGAGCGGATCAAGGCACTGTCGCAACGCCTGCGTGACGGCCTGCTGGCCTTGCCGGGTGTGAGCCTCAACGGTTGTGCCGAACAACGCATCCCACAGACCTTGAACCTGTGCATCGAGGCCAAGGGCTTCAGCAGTGCGGCATTGGCGAGCGAACTGGCCATTTCCACGACCTCGGCATGCAACTCGGCCAGTAACGCCGCATCCCACGTGCTCCTGGCCCTGGGGCTGAGCGAGCAGCAGGCACGCAGCAGTGTACGCATCAGCCTGGGGCGCTACAGCACCGAGGCTGATGTGGACAAGGCGCTCGAGGTGTTCGGGCGGGTCATTGCAGCGGGCGCCGTGGCGCTCTGGTAGCGACGTCTTCTGTCAGGTACGGACAGTGAAGAAAAACCCATTGCCATGGCATCCGGCCCCGATTACTGGCATCTTGGCGCTTTCCCCTGCGAAGGACCGCGCTCCATGGCATTGCATCTCTGGCTGACGTTTTCCCTGGCCTACCTGATCACCTCGCTCACCCCGGGCCCCAACGTCCTGCTGACCGTACGCAACGCCCTGCGTTACGGCCCGTCCGGCATGGGCATGACGCTGCTGGGCAACCTCAGTGCGCAGTTGCTGCTGATCAGCGGTGTGGCGATGGGCGTCGGTGCGTTGTTGATCTCGCTGCCGGCGGCATTTCTGGCATTGAAGCTGGTGGGTGCGGGGTATCTGATCTATCTGGGCCTGCGTCAGTTGCTGTCACGGGACAAGCCCAAGCTGCCCGCAGGCGAGATCCCCCCGGTAGCGCCGCGCGCGAAATGGCGGATCGGTGTCGAAGCCTTCCTGGTGTCGGCGAGCAACCCCAAGACCTTGGTGTTCTTCTGCGCCTTCCTGCCACAATTCCTTGAACCTGGCCGGCCAATCTTCGGCCAGTTCGCAGCAATGTTCATCAGTATCGCGGCCATCGTCGGGCTGGTGCATTCGTTCTACTGCTTCACCGCCTACCGCTTCGGCCAGCGCCTGAAGGCCTCGCGCCTGGCAGCCTGGTTCAAACGCGCCACCGGTGCGCTGTTCATCGGGCTGGGTGTGCGATTGCTCAGCACCAAGGCGGTGTAAGGCGCGTTATCTGAGCAATGCCTGGATCTGTTCATGCAGGGTGTCGAGGTCGAACGGTTTGGCCAGGATCGGCGCCTTGCGCGCGATCGGGCTGCCAGACTCGAGGATCTCCGCGGGATAGCCGCTGATGAAGATCACCTTGAGGTCCGGGCGCAGCTTGACCGCAGGCTCGGCGATATCAACCCCGGAAATCCCGCCTGGCAGGCGAAAGTCCGTGACCATCAGGTCCAGGTGCGGCTTGCTCGCCAGAATCGCGAACGCCTGCTCACCATTCTCGGCCACCAGCACGTGATAGCCCTCGCCCGCCAGGTAGTCGCGCAGGATCATCCGGATGACCGGTTCGTCCTCGACCACCAGCACCACATCTTGTGCATCTTCGCTCATGACAACGCCTTGAATTTCAAATAGTTGGCCATCTGACCACCAGGTCACACAGAGGTTGCCTGCGCCTGGTCACTTTGTTGATCGGCCGTCGCCAGCGGCAGCAGGATGCTGAACGTCGCACCCTGCCCCTCTTGGCTCTCGACCTGGATTCGTCCACCGTGGGCCTGCACGATCTGCTCGGAAATATACAAGCCAAGCCCCAATCCACCACTGGCCTGGTGCGCCGCAACCCGCTCGAACTGCTGGAAGATCCGCTGCTGGTTGGCGGCACTGATGCCGATGCCGTGATCCTGGACCTGCACACAGGCCATGCCGGTTTGTTCGAACACCCGCACCTGGACTGGGCGTCGCTCGCCATAGCGCAAGGCATTGGACAGCAAGTTGGCGAGCACCTGCTCGATACGGAACTCGTCCCACTCCCCCTGCAGCGCGTCGCAGCGTTGCAGCTCGATGTGGGTGTCCAACGCCGTTGCCTGGGCCGAGAAGTTCTCCACCAGGCCGCGCACCAACTGCGACAGGTCGAACAGCCGCGGGCGGATCGACAGCTTGCCGGTGCGGATGCGCGACACGTCGAGCATGTCCTCGATCAGCCGAATCAAGCTGTTGATCTGCCGTTCGTCACGCTCGACCATCGCATGCAGGTGGGTTTCGCTGAACGCCGCGAGGTTGCCCCGCGACAAATGCATCTTGCGCAGCTGGGTCTCCAGGATCAGGCCGTTGAGCGGCGTGCGCACTTCGTGGGAAACGATCGACATGAAGTCATCGCGCATGCGCACCGCACGCTCCAGCTCGCTGCGTGCCACCTGCAGCTGGGCAAGCAGTTGCTCCTGCTCCTGCCGGCTGCGCTCGAGCGCTTCCAACTGACGCCCGAGCACCTGGCGCTGGCGATAAAGGTCGACGAACACCGACACCTTGCTCTTGACCGCCTGGGTGTCCAACGGCTTGTGCAGGAAGTCCACCGCGCCGCTCTCGTAGCCCTTGAAGGCATAGTTCATCTCGCGGCCAGCAGCGCTGACGAAGACGATCGGAATGTTCTTGGTCTTCTCCATGCCGCGCATCAGCTCGGCCAGCTCGAAACCATTCATGCCCGGCATCTGCACATCGAGGATGGCCAGGGCGAACTCGTGCTCGAGCAGCAGCGACAAGGCCTGCTCGGCCGACTGGGCGCGGTGCACCTCACGGTCCTCACCCTGGATCAGGGCATCGAGGGCCAGCAGGTTTTCCGGCAGATCGTCGACGATCAGCAGTTTGGCGATGATGTGGCTTAGCATGCGCTGGGTTCCAGGGTGGCGAGCAACTGCCCGATACCGCTCAGAGAAAGAATATGGTCGGGGCGATGCAGGGCCAGTGCGGCCTCCGGCATCAGCGCAACCTGTGCGTCGCGGGGGTCCTGGACCACGGTCCGGCCTCCGCACTTCTTGATGTAGGCAAGGCCCTCGGCGCCATCTTCGTTGGCACCGGTGAGCAGCACGCCGAGCAGCCCTTCGCCATAGGCATCGGCAGCCGAGGCGAAAAGGAAGTCGATCGCCGGGCGCGAAAAGTGTACCGGTGCCTCCTGGCTCAGCGACAGGCTCAGGTCGCGCTCCACCGACAGGTGATAACCGGGCGCTGCAACATAGATCTGCCCGGCCTCGATCCGTTCCTTGTCACGAGCCTCGCGCACCGGGCGATGCAACCGGCGCTGCAGCACCTCGGCCAGTTGGCTGTGGCGGTCATCCGGCAGGTGCAGCACACACAGCACCGGCTGGGCGAAGCCCTCTGGCAAGCCGCCAAGCACCTCGAACAAGGCCGCGACGCCACCGGCCGAGGCGCCGATGACCACTGCGCGCACGCCGTTCATGTCTTGCGGTAGATCCGCTCGGGCCTGACCAAAGGCTCGAAGCGGTCGCTATAGGCCGAAAAATCCACCGATTCCTTACTGCCCAGGAACAGGAAGCCGCGATGGCACAACGACTCGTGGAACAGCCCCAGGGCACGGTCCTGCAAGTCTTTGTTGAAGTAGATCAGCACATTGCGGCATGACACCAACTGGGTTTCGGAAAACACGCTGTCGGTGGCCAGGCTGTGGTCGGCGAAAGTCACGTTGTCACGCAGGCTGCTGTCCATGATGGCGTTGCCGTAAGCAGCAGTGTAGTACTCGGAGAAGTCGCGCCGCCCTCCGGCCTTGCGGTAGTTCTCCTCGTACTCGCGCAGGCTTTGCATCGAGTAGATGCCCTGCTTGGCCTTCTCCAGCGAGCTGGGGTTGATGTCGGTGGCGTAGATGATGGTGCGCTCCAGCAACCCTTCCTCGCGCAGCAGGATGGCCATGGAGTACACCTCCTCTCCCGTGCTGCAACCGGCGATCCAGATCTTCAGTGAGGGCCAGGTGCGCAGCAGCGGCACCACCTCCTCGCGCAAGGCGAGGAAGTGGTCGGGGTCGCGGAACATCTCGCTGACCGGGATCGTCAGGTATTGCAGCAACTGCATGAACATGCCCGGGTCGTGCAGTACCCGCTCCTGCAGCGCAGTCACGGTACGGCAGTCGAACTGTCGCAGGGCATGGAGGATCCGGCGCTTGATCGACGCGCCTGAGTAGTCACGGAAGTCGTAGCTGTACTTGAGGTAGATCGCCTCGATCAGCAGCCGGATCTCGATATCGGTGTTGCGTTCGCTAGTCAAATTCGCTCCAGTTGCGGCAGCCAGACGCGGATCAGGGAGAACAGGCGATCAAGGTCGATCGGCTTGGCCAGGTAATCGTTGGCACCCGCCTGCAGGCAACGCTGCTGGTCATCCTTCATGGCCTTGGCCGTCACGGCGATGATCGGCAGCTTGCGCCAGCGGGGCTGCTGGCGGATCAGCCGGGTCGCTTCATAGCCGTCCATTTCCGGCATCATCACGTCCATCAGCACCAGGTCGACATCATCGTGCTGCTCAAGGCGCTCCAGCGCTTCCCGGCCGTTGCGCCCGATCTCGACGATAGCGCCCTTGTGCTCCAGGGCACTGGTCAGGGCGAAGATGTTACGCACATCGTCGTCCACCAGCAGGATCTTGCGCCCCTCGAACACCTTGTCGCGGCTGCGCGCGGTCTTGAGCATGCGCTGGCGCTCGTGGGACAGTTGCGACTCGACCTTGTGCAGGAACAGCGTCACTTCGTCGAGCAGACGCTCCGGCGAGCGCGCGCCCTTGATGATGATCGAACGCGAGTACTTGAGCAGGTCGGCTTCTTCTTCGCGGGTGAGGTTCCGCCCGGTGTAGACGATCACTGGCGGGAAGCTGCGGATGTCTTCGGCCGTCATGCGCTTGAGCAGCTCGTTGCCGAGCATGTCGGGCAGCTTGAGATCGATGATCATGCAGTCGTAGATGTTCTCGCGCAGCAGCTCCAGGGCCTCCTGGGCCATGGCCACGGCGGTGATCTCGATGTCGTCGTCGCCGATCAGGCGGGCGATGCTCTCACGCTGCAGGTCGTCGTCCTCCACCAACAGGATGTGCTTGAGCTTCTGCGTCAGCTTGGCTTCCAGGCGGTTGAACACCTCCTTGAGCTCCTCGCGGCTCGCCGGCTTGACCGCGTAGCCCACCGCGCCCATGTGCATGGCGGCCTCGACGCGGTCTTCCACCGAGATGATGTGCACGGGGATGTGCCGGGTGTTGGCCTGCTCCTTGAGGCGCTGTAGCACAGTGAGCCCGGAATGGTCGGGCAGACGCATGTCCAGCAGCACGGCATCAGGCACGTACTGTGCCGCCAGGGCGAAGCCTTCGTCGGCGCCATGGGCGACCAGGCAGTTGTAGCCCAGTTCATGGGCCAGGTCGTAGAGGATCCGGGCGAAATTCGGCTCGTCCTCGATCACCAGGATGCAGCGATTGGCGAACGGCGCCTGCTCGCGATCGTCGGCAAATGCGGGAATCGGCAGCGGCTGTTGAGGTGCAGCCAGCGCGCGCGGTGGCGGCGGCAACTGATCGAGGGTCGGGCGCAGGCTGTGGGCCTCTTCCTGTCCATCCACCGATTCGTAGCGCTCGGGAATGATCAGGCTGAACACGCTGCCCTGGCCGGGACTGCTGTCGACGCTGATCTGGCCACCGAGCAAGTGCGCCAGGTCGCGTGAGATCGACAGGCCCAGACCGGTGCCACCATAGCGGCGGTTGCTGGTGCCGTCGACCTGATGGAAAGCACCGAAGATTGCCTGTTGCTGGTCGGCGGCGATACCGATGCCGCTGTCACGCACGGCAAAGACGATGCCCATGCCGACCTGATGACTGATGTTCAGGCTCACCTGGCCACGCTCGGTGAACTTGATGGCGTTGGACAGCAGGTTCTTGAGGATCTGCTCCAGACGCTGTCGGTCGGTGAACAGGGTCGCCGGCACCTGCGACTCCAGCTTCACCTCGAAACTCAGGCCCTTGTCATCGGCCAGCGGCTGGAACATGCCGCGCAGTCCTTCGACCAGGCGCACCATCTGGGTGGTCTCAGGACGCACTTCGAGCTTGCCCGCCTCGACCTTGGCGATGTCGAGAATATCGTTGATCAGGTTGAGCAGATCGTTGCCAGCCGAATAGATCGACTCGGCAAACTTGACCTGTTCCTGGCTGAGGTTGCCCTCGCCATTCTCGGCCAGCAGCTTGGCCAGGATCAGCGAACTGTTGAGCGGCGTGCGCAGCTCGTGGGACATATTGGCGAGGAATTCGGACTTGTACTTGCTGGAACGCTGCAAGTCCTCGGCACGCGCCTGCAGTTCCACTTGCGCAGCATTGAGCTCGCTGTTCTTGCGGTCCAGGGCGACGGTGCGCTCGGCCAGTTGCTCGTTGGTCTGCTCGAGCTCGGCCTGCTGGGTCTCCAGGTGGGCCTGGGACTCCTTGAGCACCCGCGACTGCTCTTCAAGCTCCTCGTTGGCGGTCTTGAGCTCCTCTTGCTGGACCTGAAGTTCTTCATTCAGTTGTTGAGTTTCGGCAAGCACTTCCTGCAGGCGCTGGCGATAGCGCGCGCTCTCCAGGGAGATGCCGAGGTTTTCGCTGATCCGTTCCAGCAATTCGACATCACGCTCCTGCAGCGGTCGCAGGAAGCCCAGTTCGAGTACGCCATTGACCTGGTTGTTGTCACTGGCCGGCGCCAGCAAGGCACTGCGCGGCAGCCCGCTGCCCAGGCCGGAGCTCAGCCGGTAGTAATCCTGCGGCAGGTCATCCAGACGCAGCACGCGACGCTCGCGCACCACCTGGGCCAGCAGGCCATCGTGCTCGGCCATTACCTGCTCGCGCCCCTGCTGTTCGGCATCGAGCCCATAGCTGGCCACGCGCACCAGGCGCCCATGACTGTCACGGATATACAGTGCACCGACCACACTACCCAAGTAGCCGGCGAAGAAGCGCAAGATGTTGTCCCCCAGCATGGTCAGCGTCAGTTGCCCAATGACCTCCTGCCCCAACTGGGTCTGCCCGTTGCGCAACCAGGCCTGGTGTTCCAGACGCTCGGCCGAACGCTGCTGCGCCTGCAGGTTGTTGACATAGCTTTCGGACAGCGCCAACAGGTCACGCCGCCCCAAGTAGGCCAGCAGCGCACTGAGGCCGACGATGAACAGCACGAATGCGCTGATCGCGGTGATGGTGACCGTGCTGACCTTCTCGTTGCGCGCCATGCGCAGCTGCTGCTCGGTGGCAACGAAGTCGTCGAATTCCTTGCGGATCTCGTCAGTGATGCGCTTGCCGCGACCATTGCCGATTATGCCGCGAAAATCGCCCTGGTCGCGGCGCACCTTGATCAGTTCGCTACCGAACTCGTTCCAGGCACGCTGAAGGGCCACCAGCCGGTCGATGCGATCGACCTGCGGTGGGTTGTCCAGGACCATGCCACGCAGGCTGTCCAGACTGCTGAAGATTCTCGGCTTGGCCACCTCGTAGGGGTCGAGGAAGCGCTCGTCGCCGGTGATCAGAAAACCGCGCATGCCGGTTTCCATGTCGATCGACAGCTTGACCGTTTCGTTGGCATTGCCAATCACCCGATCGGTGTGCTCGACCCACTGCATGGCCGAGAGCAAATAGTTGATCACCGCAACGAAGGCGACGGCGCCCAGCAGGCCGACACCCAACGGGAGGCCGACGTTACGGCTCAGCAGCTTGCGAAAACTGCGTTGATCCATGGAGGCTGCTTGAATCATCTGATAACGCCCGAGCGAAATAAGTCCATTGAACAGTGTGTGGCCACTACATTCAGTCATTGTTGTATGCCGCTGCCACCCCCGCACCTGGTGCGAGTCTAACCAGCTTTGCCTGATCTGACAGGGCATTTAGCCAGTATTTGAAGCTATCCGCAGCCAATCGTTCCATCCGATTGCAGGGGCCGCTATCCTGACGGAACTTCTGCCTGTGCAACAGGCACAGAGTAAAGACATTTCCCTTACGTGACAGGATTCAAACCATGCACCTTCTGGTAGTCGAAGACGACGACATCGTTCGTATGCTGATGGTCGACGTGCTCGACGAATTGGGCTACACCACCATCGAGGCGCAGGACGCCACCACAGCCTTGAGGATTCTCGAGGATGGCACGCAACCCCTGTCGCTGCTGATGACCGATGTCGGCCTTCCTGACATGCGCGGCGAAGCGCTGGCCGCCAAAGCCCGGGAAATCCGGCCGCTGCTGCCGGTGCTGTTCGCCAGTGGCTACGCCGAGAACGTCAATGTCCCCGAGGGCATGCACCTGATCGGCAAGCCATTCAGCATCGACCAACTGCGCGATAAGGTCGTGGAAATCCTCGGGACGCCCTGACGCGGGCCTCACCTCTCACGGCGCAACAGGTAGGTATCCATGATCCAGCCCTTGCGCCGCCGCGCGTCCTCGCGCACTTGCACGATCTGTGTCTTGACCTCCACCAGCTTGCCCGCCACCAGGATCTCGTCTGCCGTTCCCAGATAAGCCCCCCAGTAGATCGTCAGGCCCGGGTCGCCCAGCGCGGTGAATGCGCACTGTCCATCGAGCATGACCACGACGTTGTCGATCACTGCCTGCTCGGCCAGGCGCCGCGCCGGCAGTACGATCAGGGGTTCGCCAATGCGGTTCAGCGCGATCCGGTGTCGCGCGGCCAAGGCCTGGACACTGCTGATCCCAGGGATGATTTCAAGCTGCAGCGCCGCCCCGCGCTCGCGCACCAGGTCAAGAATGCGCAAGGTGCTGTCATACAGCCCCGGCTCGCCCCACAACAGGAAGGCGCCGATATCGTCGTCCGCCAGTTCATCCTCGAGCATGCGGGCGTACAGGGCTGCGCGCGCGCGGTGCCAGTCCTGCACCGCACCGACATAGTCCTGGTGCTGCCCGTCCCGCCGCGGATCCTCCAGTTGCACCAGGCGATACCCACCCTCGGGGACATAGCGCTCGAGCATGAGTTTACGCAGTTGCAACAGCTCATGCTTGTCGCCACCTTTATCGAGCACGAAGAACACCGTGGCGCGGCGCAACGCGTCGACGGCCTCGAAAGTGACCTGACGGGGGTCGCCCGGGCCTATACCGATCAACAGAAGTTGCTTCATGGCATTGCCTCGCTGCCCGTACCGCCGATCATTGTTCATCGCCCAGGGGTATTTGGCAAAGTGCGTCAGAACACCGCGAAGTTGTAACTGACGATGACCCGTGTCTCGTCCATGTCACGCGCCCATCGTTCGTAGTTGCTGCGATACGTGGAGTTGCGCAGACGCACGCTGAGATCTTTGAAGGTGCCGCTCTGGACCTGGTACTTGAGTTCGCTGTCACGCTCCCATTCCTTGCCTTGGGCGCTGCTGCCCGGCACCTGGATATGATCACCGTTGATATAGCGAGTGAAGAAGCTCAAGCCAGGAATGCCCAACGCCTTGAAATCGTAGTCATACCGCAATTGCCAGGAACGCTCACCAGCGGCTGCGAAGTCGTTGACCTGAGCGTAATTGACCAGATAAGGGTTGCTGCCATCCAGATAAGGCATGGCGCTGTCGCCATACATGCGTTGCCAGCCGGCACTGAACTTGTGCCCGCCCAGGCTGTAGCCGAGCATGCCGCTGAACGCTCGGTGCTCGATCTCACCGGCGCGTGCGTTGCCGATATCGTCGCTCTTGATCAGGCGCAGGTCCGCAGAAAGCGCGCCCACCGCCAAAGGTTGCGTGGCGACCAGCCCGAGGAAGTGCTGGCGGTAGATATTCTCGAGCTTCGACACCTGGTACTGGGCACTGAGGCGATCATTGACGCGGTAATCGACGCCCGCCAGATCGAAGTGGTCGGCCTGGATATCGCAGGCGTAACGCTTGTTCTTGCAGTGCACGCGAATATCCTGGCGATCACTGGAGTCTCGCGCGGTGTACTTGTCCAGACGGGCCACGGTGAACTTCAGGTCGCGCAACTCTTCGGACGTCAGCATTGCACCGTGGAACATGGTGGGCAGCAGACGACCATCGTTGTACTTGAGCAGCGGCACGTCCGGCATCATCGCGCCATAACGCAGTACCGTCCGGGACACCTTCATCTTTGCCGCCACGCCCAGCTTGGCGTATTGATCGGCAGAATGGCGCGGGTCATGCCCACTTGAGGGCAGCAGACCACTGTTGCTGTCGGCGGGGCTGGAATCGAGCTTGAAACCTAGCATGCCCAGCGCATCGACACCGAACCCGAGCGTGCCGTCGGTGTAGCCGGAACGGGCATCGAGAATGAAACCCTGCGCCCATTCCTCGCGCTTGGAAGCACCCTGGGCGGAACTGCTGTGGCCGTCACGAAAGTCCCGGTTGAAATAGACATTGCGCGCCTCGACCTTGGCGTGACTGTCTTCGAAAAAACCATCGGCCTGCGCACCGGCTGCCGCGCACAACAAGGACAGGCCGGCAATACTGCGGCCAGGGGCGAGAGGAAAGGGAGAGCACATGCAGGGGAACATCCAGAAGAGGCGAGAAACATGCCGATGCACTATCGGGCACACATGCCGCGAGGCACTCAACATTAAACGAAGACGACGCGCCATTTTCACGCGGGCGCTCTAGTCGGGCCATTGGACCATGGTATGAAAGCTGTTGCAGAGGCCTGGAAAGCGCACTGAGTTTGCGGTTCGTGACGCCCAGAAAGTTCCTTACTTGCCGCTAAAAGTTTGAGGTTTACCGAACACTGGGCCACGTCTACACTCTTGTTCAGCGAACAGTTTCACCCATCCGCGTGGCCGGCGTTTATTACTGTTGCATGTTCGTCACGCCATGCCACGGCCGACTGACAGGAGTGATGAAAGTGTCCAGACTTGCAGAGTTTCGTGCGGCCGAAAAAGCACTTCAGGAGCAAATCGCGCAACTGGAGACAATGAAAAAGGACGCCAGCCTTAAACGCGAGATCGAGTTCGAGCAGAAACTACTCGGGCTGATGAAAAGCTATGACAAGGGCTTGCGTGACATTGTCGCGATCCT
This sequence comes from Pseudomonas sp. NY15374, assembly GCF_048068255.1. NCBI lineage: Bacteria > Pseudomonadati > Pseudomonadota > Gammaproteobacteria > Pseudomonadales > Pseudomonadaceae > Pseudomonas > Pseudomonas sp. NY15374. Next base: position 121,355 of record NZ_JBLUPZ010000008.1, on the reverse strand, counting down.
TGACCCCAAGGGCGTGAAAGCCAGCGCGAAAACCTCGACCAGCCCCGCCAAGCAGCAACGCCGTCCGCGCGTGGTCAAGGTCTACGAGAACCCGCACACCGGCGAGCTGATCGAGACCAAGGGTGGCAACCACCGTGGCCTGAAAGCGTGGAAGGAACAGTACGGTGCGGCCACGGTGGAATCCTGGGTACGCTGATGAAACATCCACGCCTGCTTCACAGTTTTTTCACATCGGCTGGGCGAGTATCGAACCAGCTAAAGGACTAGCGACCCCATCACGCGCCCGCACATGCGGGCCTCTAATTCCAGCGCCCTGCCTTCGTGCAGGGCGCTTTCATTTGCGCAATCGCTTCACTGCCGTATCATGGCCGTCCTGTTTTCACCGTCGGCGCGGTCTGCGCCGGCCTTGTCTCTGGAGCCCCCATGAGCCTGAACGATCTGCAAACCCTGCCCGGCGTCACCGCCCAGCCCGACACCGCTACCGCAAAATTCGTCTTCAATCACACCATGCTGCGGGTCAAGGATATCGAGAAGTCGCTGGACTTCTACACCCGCGTGCTGGGCTTTCGCCTGGTAGACAAGCGCGATTTCCCCGAAGCGAAGTTCAGCCTGTACTTCCTGGCCCTGGTCGACCCGGCGCAGATTCCTGCCGATGACGCCGCACGCCACCAGTGGATGAAATCCATTCCAGGCGTGCTGGAGCTGACCCACAACCACGGCACCGAGAGCGATGCCGAGTTCGCCTACCACAACGGCAACACCGATCCGCGCGGCTTTGGCCACATCTGCATCTCGGTGCCGGACGTACGTGAGGCCTGTGCACGCTTCGAAGCGCTGGAGGTGCCCTTCCAGAAACGCCTGCAGGATGGCCGCATGAACCACCTGGCGTTCGTCAAGGACCCGGATGGCTACTGGGTCGAAGTCATCCAGCCGACCGAACTGAAGGGCTGACCGCAGCAGGTCACGCTCGTCGGGGCCGGGAACTTCCGGCCCCACGCTGTGGTACATAGAGGTGAGCGCTTCCAAACCAGCACAGCGAGGTAAGGACGATGCAAACCCTTCACTGTGAGTACCGTGAGCACACCATCACCGCCAGTGTGATGCCCCACCCCGATTCTCCCCTGCCCTACGCCGCCGGCTGCCTGATCACCGATCCCGAAGGCCATACCAGCAGGCGCCTGTCGATGCCCATGAAGTTCTTCTCCGACCTGGAAAACGCCCAGCACGTTTCTCTGGCGCACGGCCGCGCCCTGGTGGACGAGCGACTGGATAAAGGGCAGAGGGTGTTCTGAGGGCATTCAAGCCATCACGGGGATCCCCGTGATGGCAACCGTTCAGGCTTCACGGGCGTAAGCGACCGCGGCCTCCACTTGCTCTACGGTCGGTCTGATACCGGTGTACAGCACGAACTGCTCCAGCGCCTGCAACGCAATCACGTCGAGCCCAGTGATCACCGGCTTGCCCAGCTCCTGGGCGAGAACGATCAGCGGGGTCATCGCCGGCATGGCCACTACGTCAAATACGAGTTGCGCAGCATCGACCGCCTCACGTGGGAAGGCCAGCTCCTGCGCCTGCGGCCCGCCGGCCATGCCAATGGGGGTCACGTTGACCAGCATCGGCGGACACAGGTCGCCCAGCTCGCGCTGCCAGCGATACCCGCAGGTATCTGCCAGTTGCCGCCCGGCCTGCTCGTTGCGGGCAATGATCAGGCCCTCGCGGAAACCTGCGTCACGCAGCGCACTGGCCACCGCCTTGGCCATGCCGCCGCTGCCGCGCAGGGCAAAGGCGGTGGCCGGATCGACCTGGTGCGACTCCAGCAGTTGGCGCACAGCCAGGTAATCGGTGTTGTAGGCCTTCAAGTGACCGTTGGTGTTGACCAGCGTGTTCACCGACTCGATGGCTGCCGCGGAGGGATCGATCTCGTCCACCAGGGCCATGCACGCCTCTTTGTAGGGCATGGACACACCGCATCCGCGGATACCCAGGGCGCGGATGCCACCCACTGCCGCAGGCAGGTCCTGGGTGGTCATGGCCTTGTAGTAGTAGTCCAGCCCCAACTGTTGATAGAGGTGGTTGTGGAAACGCACGCCGAAAGTGCCCGGACGTCCGGCAAGGGAAATGCACAGTGTCGTGTCCCTGCTGGGTGCAATCGCCATATCTGCTCCTGTCGTTGATGACTGAATCGTTTCTGCGAGCGTACCAGACCTGACCGTCAATCGCCCCTTACACAACCTTTACCTTGCACCTGTGCTCTCTTTACCGATTTCGCGGTCTTATTGATAAGCCCCAAGTGTGGGGTTATCGCGAGGATTCATTCATGAACCGTCTCATCCCCGGAATCGCCCTGCTGGTCGGCGCACTGGCCGTCAGCGGGCAGGCAGCCGCCCATGGCGGCGGTTGGGGCCCAGGCCCTGTACTCGGTGCAGCCGTGGTCGGTGCCGTGGTCGGGGCAGCAGTATCCGGCGGCCATGACCGCACCGTCTATGTGGAGCGCCAACCGGCCTATTATCCGCCGCCTCCGGTCTATGTGCAGGCGCCACCGCCGCCGGTGTATTACCAGCCCTATGTCGTCGAGCGCTATGTACCCGCGCCGCCGCCAGTGTATCGCCGCTACTACGGCCCGCCGCCGGTGTACTACGGCCCGCCGCGCTGGTGACCTGCACTTGTCGTTGAAAAAAGTAATGACCACTATCGAGCAAGTTGATTTCAAACAGCGTCGGCTGCTGCGTAAGGTAGGGCCATGTTTCACAGGAGGTCCAACATGGCCACTATCCACATCATGTCTGTCGTCGGCAGTGCTGTCCCTGCTCCCTTGCGCGCTCAAGGCCTGCTGGCCTGCTGGTACCTGATGCGCAACGGCGAGCCCGTCAGCGGCCCTCTGGATTCCCGCGCCAAGGCCCAGGCCATGGCCGAACAGCTGCAGGCCGGCACCCTTACCGCCTGACCACCGTTTTTGTTGACCGTTTCATGTGTTGTGCGTTGCTCCTTACGCTTCTTTCTGCCCGCCTCTGGCGGGCTTTTTTTCGCCTGTGCGAAAGCGCGGGGACCATTTGTCGCAACAGGCGGGAAAAACCGATACAGCATGAAGGTTTTTTCATTTCGACGCTGGGCCTGGACGAGCAATCGACAGCCGCTGAGCCATACTCCACAATGCAGCGGTTTTCGGGGGAAACCCTTGCACAGCCAACGACATACCAACTATTAGTGAGCCTCAACGTGAAAACTTCCCTGTCCATCCTCAGCCTGCTGCTGGCGCTCACAGGAACCGCGATCCTTCCGTCGACCGCTGCTGCACAATCCCCGGCCCAGGCACAACGCGATCCTTCCAAACTGCACCTGGCTTCCGGCAGCGCCTTGCTGATCGACCTGAATACCAACAAAGAGCTGTACTCCAGCCACGCCGACCGCGTGGTGCCCATCGCCTCGGTCACCAAGCTGATGACCGCCATGGTAGTGCTCGACGCCAAGCTGCCGATGGACGAGATGCTCACCATGACCATCGCCAACAACCCTGACCTCAAGGGTGTCTTTTCCCGCGTCCGCCCCGGCAGCGAGCTGAACCGCCGCGAGACCCTGCTGATTACCCTGATGTCGTCGGAGAACCGCGCGGCCAACACCCTGGCCAACCACTATCCCGGCGGCTATGGCGCGTTCATCAAGGCGATGAACGCCAAGGCCCGCAGCCTGGGCATGACCCAGACCCGCTACGTCGAGCCGACTGGCCTGTCGACGCACAACGTCTCCACTGCCCATGACCTGGCCAAGCTGCTGATCGCCTCGCGCAACTACCCGATGCTCAGCGAGCTCTCGACCACCCGCGAGAAGACCGTAGCCTTCCGCAAACCCAATTACACTTTGGGCTTTCGCAACACCGATCATCTGGTGAACAAGAGCAACTGGGATATCAAGCTGACCAAGACCGGCTTCACCAACGAGGCGGGGCACTGCCTGGTACTGCTGACCAGGATGGACAACCGCCCGGTGGCGATGGTGATTCTCGACGCCTACGGCAAGTTCACCCACTTCGCCGATGCCGGGCGCCTGCGCCAATGGCTGGAAACCGGCTCGGCCAAGGCCGCGCCGGCGGTGGCGATGCAGTACAAGTCAGACCGCCAGAACCGCTCGCGCGTGGCGTCCGAGTAAGTCACCACGTTCAGGGCGGCCCGTTGCGGTCCGCCCTGCCCTCACCCTCAGGCAATGGTGCTGATCAAGTTGCCGGAGCTACTGCTGTTCAGCTTGCTCAAGGCCTGCAGCAACTGCGCGGTCGCCTGCTGGATCTGACCGCTGATGGTCGCGATCTGCGCCTGGACACCCGCCACCGCAGCCAGCTTGGCCTTCTCGTCCATCGGTTGCGCCTGAACCTCGGACAGCCGCTTCTGGGCGTCGGCCAGTTGCTTCTGCATTTGCTTGATCAGCTCACGCAACTGGCGGATGTGTGACGGCTCGCTGCTGTTGTCGCTGCTCTTGGCCTTGTCGGCCTTGTCAGACGGTGCCGGCATGGCGACCTGGGCGCCGCCAGCCGCGCTGCTGCTCTTTTCAGTGTCGCTGGCCTGGGCGGCCGTCTGCAGCGCAGACGACTGCCCATTCACGCCGGTGACATTGACACTTGTGATCCCTACCATTTCCCTTCTCCGCAAGGATTTTGACCTGACCGCTGTATCGGCCGCCAAACGCCATGCTTGAGGCTTCATGCTTCCGGCAACAGGCTGCGCTCGAACAGAAAGGGGCCCACGCCTTGCGGCAGGTGCTCGTAAAGCTGTTGCGGCCGGCCCAGTCGCGGCTGATTGCGTTCGCCTGTATCACGCACCCAGCCTGCCTCCCTCAGACGCTCCAGGCGCTTGCGCAACGACGTGTTGTTCACCGGCCGCCCCAGGCACGCCTGCGCCGCACTCAACGCATCGAGCACCGTGAAACGCGTCGGCAGCAAGTACAGCGGCAGGCTGCTGTACAGGCTCTTGGCCGCCAGCCGCTCGCAGGTGCGCTGCACCAGCAGCCCATGATCGAACGGCAACAGCACTTTGCGGGTCGACAGGCTGTCGAGGTCGAAAAAGGCCAATTGCTCTGCCTCGATGGACTGCGCCGGGTCGAGCAATGCCAGGTAGTAGGTACTCAACGACCACCCGCGCGGATCACGAAAAGCGTTGCCTTCTGTACCGACCTGCTCCATGTGCCGAGGCAGAACCTGTGCCTTCTCTCGCAGCGCCCGCTCGGCCGCCGCATCCAGGCTATTGTCCGGTGTGCTGCCGTTGACGATGACACCCGGCAAGGCCCACTGGCCTCGATGCGGCTCTCGCTCGCGGCGGTGCAACAACACCTGCAACCCCTGCAAGTCCGGGGCAAGGCGCAATGCAACGATGTCCACGCTGGCCAAGACTTCAACTGCGCTCATGTCGACTCCTTGTTCAATACGCCATATTCCACCAGGTGTTTTTTGTGATGCAAGCCCTAGTCCCGAAAAAAGGCAGCTTGACACACTTATAATACCAGGTGAAATATATAGGCATTCCAGTGGAGGAACCTCCTGATGAAGATCGCCAGTTTCGACGTCGATGCCCAGAACGGCTTTACCGCTAACGCCCCGCAGGAGCTGCCGGTACCCGGCGGCCACCTGATTGCACCGGCGCTCAATGCCATGGCCCGTCGTGCCGACCTGCGCCTGGGCAGCAAGGATGCTCACCCTGCCAATGCCGCCTGGGTCGTGAGCGATGCCGCACAGATGCTTCAGCCACTGGCATTGACCAACGCCGACCTCACCTGGGTCAGCCACTGCGTGCCCGGCACACCCGGTTTCGAACTGCTGCCCGGCCTGCCTGCCCCGATCGATTACGACTATTTCGTCTGGAAAGGCGTGGAGCCTGACCTGCACCCCTACGGCGCCTGCTACCACGACCTGGCCGAGCACCGCTCCACCGGGGTCATCGAGTACCTCAAGGTTCACGCCGTCGAGGTCGTGCTGGTCGGCGGCCTGGCTTTGGATTACTGCGTGCGCACCACCGCGCTGCAACTGAACCGCGCCGGATTCCAGGTGCTGCTCTACCTACCGGCCTGCCGAGCACTGAGCGACGCCGGCGCCCAAGCTGCCTGCAGCGAGCTGGCTGCCGCCGGGGTAGTACTGTGCGCCAATGAGGAAGAGCTGGACCGCCAGCTCGCATTGTTCAAGGAGCCCCGCCCATGAGCGACGACGTTTTTGCCCCACGGATCATCCAGAACCTGCTGGATACCGACTTCTACAAGATCACCATGATGCAGGCGGTGCTGCACAACTACCCCAACGCCGAGGTGGAGTGGGAGCTGCGCTGCCGCAACGACGAAGACCTGTCGCCCTACCTTGCCGAAATCCGCTACCAGATCGAACAGTTGGCCGAGGTCTCGGTGACCCACGACCAGCTCGCCTACCTGGAAAAAATCCCCTTCATCAAGCCGGACTTCATCCGTTTCCTCAGCCTGTTTCGCTTCAACCTGCGTTATGTCCAGGTCGGACTGGACGATGCCGGGCAACTGGCGATCCGTATTCGCGGCCCCTGGCTGCACGTGATCCTCTATGAAATCCAGTTACTGGCAATCATTTGCGAGGTGCGTAATCGCTACCGCTATCGCGAAGTGACGATGGCACAGGTGGGCGAGCGCCTGTACCAGAAACTCGACTGGCTCAAGGCGCACGCCAGCAGCGATGAGCTGGCGGGGTTCCAGCTCGCTGACTTCGGTACCCGCCGACGCTTCTCCTATCCCGTACAGGATCAGGTGGTGCATATCCTCAAACGCGACTTCCCCGGGCGTTTCGTCGGCACCAGCAATGTCCACCTGGCCCGAGAATACGAACTCAAACCCATTGGTACCATGGCCCACGAATGGTTCATGGCCCACCAGCAGCTCGGCCCGCGCCTGGTCGATAGCCAGGTCGCAGCGCTGGAGTGCTGGGTGCGTGAATACCGAGGGTTGCTCGGCATCGCCCTGACCGACTGCATCGGCATGGACGCCTTCATGAAGGACTTCGACCTGTATTTCGGCAAGCTCTTCGATGGTCTTCGCCACGACTCCGGCGATCCACTGGCCTGGGCGGAAAAAGCCATCGCCCACTATGAGCGCCTGGGCATCGACCCGCTGAGCAAGACCCTGATCTTCTCCGACGGCCTGGATTTCGCCAAGGCACTGCAGCTCTACCGCGCGCTGCACGGGCGGATCAACGTCAGCTTCGGCATCGGCACCAACCTGACCTGTGACATTCCTGGCGTGAAGCCGATGAACGTGGTGATCAAGATGACCGCCTGCAACGGAGCCCCTGTCGCGAAGATCTCCGACAGCCCTGGCAAGACGCAGTGCCGGGACGAAAATTTCGTCGCCTACCTGCGCCATGTGTTCAAGGTGCCCGCCTGAGCCATCGTGCACTGGCAATTGCCCAAGCGCCGAATCTTTGCCTCTCCCCCTCGTTGCCGCGTGCAATTGTCGGTATGGTGTTGTCAAAGAAGGATGTTTTACCCGCACAGGAAAGACTTAGATGCCCCAACGCAATGTCATCAACGCCTCCGTCAGCCCCAAAGGCAGCCTGGAGACGCTGTCGCAACGTGAAGTCCAGCAACTGAGCGAAGTCGGTACCGGCAGTCTCTACACCCTGTTCCGCCAGTGCGCCCTGGCTATCCTCAACACCGGCGCCCATGTCGACAATGCCAAGACCATCCTCGAGGCCTACAAGGACTTCGAGGTCCGCATCCACCAGCAAGATCGCGGCGTGCGCCTGGAATTGCTCAATGCCCCGGCCGATGCCTTCGTCGATGGCGAGATGATCGCCAGCACCCGCGAAATGCTGTTCAGCGCCCTGCGTGACATCGTCTACACCGAAAGTGAGCTGGCCAGCCAACGCATCGACCTGGAAAGCTCCCAGGGCATCACCGACTACGTATTCCACCTGCTGCGCAACGCACGCACCCTGCGTCCGGGCGTGGAGCCGAAGATGGTGGTGTGCTGGGGCGGTCACTCGATCAGCAGCGAGGAGTACCAGTACACCAAGAAAGTCGGCCATGAACTGGGCCTGCGCAAGCTGGACGTCTGCACCGGCTGCGGCCCGGGCGTCATGAAGGGCCCGATGAAGGGCGCCACCATCGCTCACGCCAAGCAGCGCATGCACGGCAGCCGCTACCTCGGCCTGACCGAACCGGGTATCATCGCTGCCGAGGCGCCGAACCCCATCGTCAACGAGCTGGTGATCCTGCCGGATATCGAGAAGCGCCTGGAGGCCTTTGTCCGCGTCGGCCACGGCATCATCATCTTCCCCGGAGGCGCAGGCACGGCCGAGGAATTCCTGTACCTGCTCGGCATCCTCATGCATCCGGACAACCATGACCTGCCCTTCCCGGTCATTCTCACCGGCCCGCGCAGCGCCGAGCCGTTCCTGCAGCAACTGCATGCCTTCGTCGGTGCCACCCTCGGCGAAGCGGCGCAGCGCCACTACCAGATCATCATCGACGACCCGGCCGAAGTGGCCCGGCATATGGTCGAGGGGCTCAAGACGGTCAAGCAGTTCCGCCGCGAGCGCAACGACGCCTTCCACTTCAACTGGCTGCTGAAGATCGACGGTGGCTTCCAGCACCCGTTCGACCCGACCCACCAGAACATGGCCGATCTTGCCTTGCGTCGCGACCTGCCGCCCCATGAGCTGGCCGCCAACCTGCGTCGGGCGTTCTCGGGAATCGTCGCCGGCAACGTCAAGGACAAGGGCATTCGCCTGATCGAGGAGCATGGCCCGTACCAGATCCGCGGCGACCAGGCGATCCTCGACCCGTTGGGCAGGCTGTTGCAGGCCTTTGTCGACCAGCACCGGATGAAACTGCCCGGCGGCGCGGCCTACGTACCGTGCTACCAGGTCGTGACCTGACTGCGGTCGCGGCTCCAGCGCCAATCTGCGCGGATCAATCGCAGCGGTGAACTGCCACTGCGATTGATCCGCGCACGCGTCACCCCATGAGCAAACCTGTTATCTGCAATATCTTGCAGACAATTCCCACCCAAAGCAGTGAACCTGCCTACAAAAAAACGGTCTTTCGCTGACGGTCAATCCACCGACCGCTTCACGGCCCAGTCACCGGGCCTCCAACCGTACTGTTTCAGCGAAGACCACCATGCCCGAATTCCGCCGCGCCACCCTCGCCCTCGCCGCCCTGCTCGCCACTGCCCCGTCCATCCACGCCGAAGAATCCTCCAGCGACGCACGCTGGGTCAGCGACAGCCTGAGCACGTATGTGCGCAGTGGTCCGACCGATGGCCATCGCATCGTCGGCACGCTCAAGTCCGGGCAGAAGGTGTCGCTGATCGGCACCCAGGGCAACTACAGCCAGGTTCGCGGCCAAAGTGGCGATCTGGTGTGGATTCTTACCAGCGACCTGCAGACGGTCCCCGGCCAGAACGAACGCCTGCCGCAACTCGATGCCCAGGTCGCAGACCTGTCCGGCCAGCTCAAGACCATCGACGACAGCTGGAAGACGCGCGTGCAAGGCATGCAGGAAACCCTGGATTCGCGCAAGGCGCTGATCGATGAGCTGGAGTCGCGCAACAAGGCCCTCAACGAACAGCTCGAGCAGTCGCAGTCGAGCCTGCGCGACACCCAGGCACGCCTGGGCGACGAGAACAAGCAGGTGATGATGCGGTACATGGTCTACGGCGGCAGCATCGCCGGCGCCGGCTTGCTGGCCGGTCTGATCCTGCCGGCGCTGACCCGCGGGCGCAAACGCAACGACCGCTGGTTCTGAAGCCCTCAGCTGGCGGGTAACTGCCCGCCCGCCACCAGAAAGTCGATGAACAGCCGCACCCGCAGCGGCATGTGCCGCGCCTGCGGATAGATCAAGGTGAATGGTCGCGCCGTGCCACCGAAGGCCGGTAGCACTTCGACCAGCTCACCGCTGTCCAGGGCGTCCTGCACGGTGAAGCGGTACGCCTGCATCAGGCCGGCGCCATGTCGCGCGAGGGTGGCGGTGGCGAGAAAGTCGCCCAGGCAGGTGATCGAACCGCCGACCTCGATCTCCACCAGGCCACCGTCACGGCGAAAGGTCCAGGGCGCACTGCGTCCGCTACTGGGGATCTCGAACAGGATGCACTCATGCCGCGCCAGGTCTTCCGGTACCTGCGGATGGCCTGCTCGCGCCAGGTAGCCCGGGGTGCCCACCACCACCAGCTCGGCGTTTTCCAGGCGCCGTGCCACCAGGCGCGAATCGGCAGGCTCGCGTCCGCGGATGGCCAGGTCGAACTGCTCTTCGGCGAAATCGACATTGCGATTGCTGACATGCACGTCCACCTGCACTAGCGGGTAGCGCTCGCGAAAACGCGGCAGCCAGGGCAACAGACGGTGATGGGCGTAAGGCGTCGGCGCACTGACCCGCAGGCGTCCACGCGGCTCGATCTGGCCACCTGAAACTTCGCGCTCGGCCTCCACCAGTTGCCCAAGCGCCAGGCGGCACTGTTGGTAGTACATCTGCCCGGCATCGGACAAGCGCATCTGCCGCGTAGTACGCACGAACAACCGTACACCCAGGCGTTCTTCCAGGCGTGCCACCGAGCGGCTGACCGCCGCGGGCGTGACCCCGGCCTCGGTGGCTGCGGCAGTGAAGCTGCCGGTATCGGCAGCCAGGCAGAACAGCTCGAGGCTGCCCAGTTGAAGATCATCGAAATGGCGGGTCATGATGGCTCTATTGATTACATGAGGTATCGATTGAAATGCCATCCGCCATATTTTTCAACTTCAGATGAGGTCTTAGAGTGGCTCCACCTACGAACCAGCCGGTTCGCTTATCTGGAGACCACCATGAGCACCGCAAGAACCATCGTTATCACCGGCGCATCCAGCGGCTTGGGCTTTGCCCTCGCCAAGGCCTTTATCGAACGAGGCGACAACGTGGTCGGCAACGCCCGCACCCAGGCCCGCCTCGAGCAGGCCGCCATCGAGCTGGGCAATCCGGCAGCCTTCGTCGGCGTCGCTGGCGACATCGCCGACGCCAGTACCGCACCACGCCTGTTCGATACGGCGCTGCAAGTGTTCGGCCGCATCGATATCCTGGTCAACAATGCCGGGATCTTCATTCCCAAACCGTTCACCGACTACACCGAGCAGGACATCGACGCGCTGTTTGCCACCAACCTCAAGGGCTTCATCTACCCCTCCCAGGCCGCAGCGAAGATCATGAGCGCCCAAGGCCATGGACACATCGTCGCGATCACCGCCTCGGTCGCCATGCAGCCTAACGTGCGGGTACCCGCAGCGCTGCCGATCCTCGTCAAGGGTGGCCTGAACCAGGCGGTCAAGGGCCTGGCGCTGGAACTGGCCGGTAGCGGCGTACAGGTCAACGCCGTGGCTCCGGGGATCATCGAGACGCCCCTGCACAACAACGACGTCGCAGGCCTGGGTGTCTTGTCGCCGAGCGGGCGCACCGGCAAGCCGCAGGACATCGTCGATGCCGTGCTATACCTGACCGACGCACGTTTCGTCAGCGGCGTCGTACTTCCAGTAGACGGCGGCAGTACCGCCGGTACCTGGCACTGAAAACCCAAGGAGCCTGCCATGCCATACGTTCATATCCGTGTGACCGAAGAAGGGGTCACTGCCGAGCACAAGCGTCTGTTGATCGAAGGCACCACCGAACTGCTGCAACGGGTGCTGAACAAGCCACCAGCGAGTACCTTCGTGGTGATCGAGGAAGTGCCCACCGACAATTGGGGAGTGGGTGGAGAGACGATAACGGCGGTGCGCAAGCGCGAGCGGGGTTGACCCACATCATCGCCGTGGTCTTTTGGCGGGCAAGCCTGCCCAAGGACCACGGCGGTGCATGCCCGTGTTGGCAGTCGACACAGACGGTCATTGCCGCAACCGTTCCAAAGCCTCCAGCACATGCCCCGTGGCCCGCTCCACCTCACCTTCGCGGCAAGCGATTCCCAGCGCACGCCACAACCCCGGTCGCAACGGGCGTCGAGCGATGCGCCGATCCAGCTCAGGCGCCTCCCCCTCCTGGGGCAGCAATGTCGCGCCATACCCCGCAGCCACCAGGCTCTTGATCGCATCGTTGTAGTTCAACTCGATGCGCGCCTCCGGGTACAGCCCGGCCGCCGCGAACCAATCGCTGGTCACCCGCGAAAGCTGCGTGCTGCTGTCGTTGAGAATCAGCGCGCGCTGCCCGAGCCAGGCCGGTGTGACCCGCGCCGGAGGCTGCCAGTCGGCAGGCAGGTAGGCCATGATCGGGTCGCGTCGCCACGGGGTGAGTTTCACCCCCTTCACTGCCACCTGCGGCAGCGCCACCAGGCCGATGTCCAGGCTCCCCTCACGCACACGCGCCAGTGATGCTTGAGACGTGAGCACCTGAACCTGCACATCGATCCCCGGATGCTCACTGCGCAGGGCCGCCAATGCACTGGGCAACAGATGAGCGATGGCGCCAGTGGAGGCGCCCAGGCGCACCCGCCCGGTCAGCCCGGCCACCTGGCGTTGCACTTCATCCAGCGCCTGGTCTGCATCGGCCAGCAGCCGACGGGCACGCGCCAGCAGGGTTTCTCCGACCACCGTGGGCCGAACCTGCCCGCGGGTACGGGTAAGCAGCGCAGCCCCCACCCTCGCTTCAAGCTCGGCGACATGCAGGCTAATGGTCGGTGGTGCCAGGTTCAACTGGCGAGCGGCCTCGGCGAAAGAGCCAAGGTCGGCGATCACCACCAGTGTGCGCAGGCGGTCGAGGCTGATTTCTCGCAGGGTGCTGCTCCTTATGCTGTTGAACGTCGTGATTCATTTAATCTGAACATCGTCGTCATGATATTCAAATTTTCTTCAGATCAAACAACAGCGAGGATACACCCACTTCCTTCCTGAACGGATCCCCACCATGCACCAGCCCCTGATATTCATCGACGGCGACCAGGGCACCACCGGCCTGCAGATCCACGCCCGCCTGCACGGTCGCAGCGACCTTCGCCTGCTGACCCTGCCCGAGACCGAGCGCAAGGACCCGCAGCGCCGCCGCGAGGCCATCAACAGCGCCGATATCGCCCTGCTCTGCCTGCCCGACGCGGCCGCACGCGAGGCCGTGGCGACGATTCACAACCCGGCAGTACGGGTGATCGACGCCAGCTCTGCGCACCGCACCACCCCAGGATGGGTCTACGGCTTGCCGGAGCTGGACGAGCAGCAGGCCGAACGCATCGCCCAGGCCACACGGGTCAGCAATCCCGGTTGCTACCCGACCGGTGCCATCGCCCTGCTGCGTCCGCTGGTGCGCGCCGGCCTGCTGCCTGCGGACTACCCGCTGAGCGTGCATGCCATTTCCGGCTACTCCGGTGGTGGTCGGGCTGCGGTCGAGCGTCATGAGCAGTCGGGTGGCGATCCTGCCCCGGCGCTGCAGCTCTACGGCCTTGAGTTGGCGCACAAGCATGTCCCGGAGATCCAGGCCCATGCTGGCCTGAGCGCGCGCCCGGTGTTCCTGCCAGGCTATGGCGACTATCGCCAGGGCATCGTGCTGAGCATCCCGCTGCAGTTGCGCCTACTGTCGCCGGGCGTCACCGCCGAGCACCTGCAGGCCTGTCTCGAACAGCACTACCAGGGCGCGCGCCATGTCCAGGTAATGCCCCTGCACCAGCAAGGCCCAGCGACACCCTTGGACCCGCAGGCGCTGAACGGCAGCAACGACCTGCGCCTGGCACTGTATGCCAACCCCGAGCACGGGCAGGTCCTGCTGACGGCCGTGTTCGACAACCTGGGCAAGGGCGCTTCGGGTGCCGCAGTGCAGAACCTCGACCTGATGCTGGCAGCGATGCGCCAGTGAGGCCAAGCCGGTAAAAGCGGTTAGACTGTGCACCCCGCGTCATTCAGGCGCGGGGTGAGTTCAACCGCCGGAGCCTGTCCACCGATGTTCATCCTGAGCCGCCTCGACGGCGTGCCGCCCGAGTCCTTCCAGAACCAGATCCGCCAGCTGGTGATCGAACATGTCGGCGCGCTGAGCAGCGTCGCCATCACCGCAGACAACCCGCTGTATCCGCTGTACCAGTACGGTGTCGGCCTCGAAGTCCACCAATACCTGCAGGCCCTGGACGGCACCCGGGGCCTGGCCGTGGAGCTGGTCCTGGCACTGGACGCCGACGCCCCGGACCAACTGCTGGGTTTCGCCCTCGCCTTGCCCGCCCAGGATGACGCACACGCCTGTGTTCTGGCGTTTCTCGCCGTATCCCCTGCCCATCGTCGCGAGGGCATCGCCCGCGGACTGCTGACAGACCTGCAGGCACGCTACCGTTGCGTGGAGATGAGCGCGTTCGCCCACGCCGTGCCCTGGTTCGAGGCCATGGGCCTACAGGTCGTGAGCGCCACCGGGCCGCAGGTGCTGATGAGCAGCACCGGCAAGGCCAGCGGCGCGCTGGTCGGACGCCTGGACATCGCGCCTATCTACCAGACCCTGGAAGTACGTCAGATCCACGCCTACCTGCTCAAGCAGCATGGCGAAGAGGCGATGATCGACGCCGAACGTCAGCGCGATGAGCACCTTGACGAACTGGCGTTGCAGGCCCAAGCCTGCGTGGCGATGCGCAAGCGCGTGCATTGAGCCGAAATCGGTCGCCGCTCGCGGCAATGGCCTGTGATGCCATCGCCGCAGCGGCGACAGTCAATCAGCGAAGCGCGGTATGGCCAGCCCCAGGCTCTCCCTCAGGGTCGTCCCTTCGTAGGCCGTGCGGTAGACCCCTCGTTCCTGCAGCAACGGCACCACCTCCTGAGTGAAGCGGCGGAACTGCTCCGGATGCCCGATGTAGATATTGAAGCCATCCAGCGCCCGCGCTTCGAACCAGTCGGCCATCTTCGCCGCCACCGTCTGCGCCGAGCCCACGAAGGCACCCGGGCGTAGCTGGCGGCCGAACTCCACCGCCTGGCGCAGGCTGAAGCCCTTGTCCCGGGCCTGGTCGGCGATGCGCTTGGCATTGGTGAAGAAGCTGCTGCGGGCAAACTCAAGGCTCTGCTGCGGAAACGGCGCATCGAGGTCGTACTGGCTGAAATCGTGCCAACCGAAGTTACGCCCGAACTCCTTCAACGCCAGCTCGAAGCTGTGATCGGCCTGATGATAGTGATGCTCGATCTCACGGGCATGCTCGTCGGTGTCACCCACGTAGATCTCGGCGCCCGGCAGCACCAGCACCTGCTCAGGGTCACGCCCCAGGCGTGCGGCGCGAGCCTTCACGTCGCGGTAGAACGCCTGGCCCTGCTCGACGCTTGCGGCATGGGTGAAGATCACGTCCGCCGTGGCCGCCCCCAGGTCACGCCCCTGCTCGGAATCCCCGGCCTGGAAGATCACCGGCTGGCCCTGGGGTGAGCGCTGGATGTTCAACGGCCCGACCACCGAGAAGTGCTCACCCTTGTGGTTGAGGGTGTGCAGCTTGGCGGGGTCGAGAAAGCGCCCGCTCTGGCGATCCCGCGGGAAGGCATCGTCTTCATAGGAATGCCAGAGTTTCTGCACCACCTCCACATGCTCATGGGCGCGACTGTAGCGGGTGTCGTAATCGTAATGCTCGTCCAGCCCGTAGTTGCCAGCGGTACCGGCATCGCCGCTGGTGACCACGTTCCAACCGGCACGCCCCTTGCTGATCAGGTCCAGCGAGGCCAGGCGCCGAGCGACGTTGAATGGCGCATTGTAAGAGGTGGTCAGGGTGCCGACCAGGCCGATATGACGGGTGCTGACGGCCAACGCCGAGAGCAATGTCAGGGGTTCGAGACGATTGAGGTAATGGGACGGCGAACCTGGCGTGATGAACTGGCTGTCGACGATGAAGATCAGGTCGAACAGCGCAGCTTCTGCCTGGCGGGCAATATCGATGTACCAGTCGATGTTGACGCTGGCGTCGGCAGGCAACGCCGGGTCCAGCCACAGGTTGTGTCGCCCTGGGCCGCCGCAGCCCATGGTCAGGGCACCCAGTTTGATCTGTCGTTTGCTCATGCCGGGGCCTCAGTGCTGAGTGACGGCGCGGTCCTGCAGCGCCGCCGAGAAGGAGGTGTCGAACAGACTTGCGGCCGGATAGCCCTTGATCAGGCCGATTCCGGCAAAGAAGTCCACGGTCTTCTGTGCATCGGTGATCACCTGTGCGTTGAGTGGTGCCAGGTCGGTGCGGGCGCGGGCGAACCAGGCGCGGGCGATGTCGCCGTCGGCACGGGTACGCTTGGCCCAGGCGTCGGCGTACGCTTCGGTGTGCGCCGGATCGCTCAGGGTCCATTGACGCGCCTTTTTCAGGCGCTGGAGGAAGTCGGCGATCTGCGCACGCTTTTCCTGCACGGCCTTGGCATTGGCGACCACGAAACTCTGCGCTGGGATGATGCCTTCGGCGGTGGCCAGCACCCGTGCACCCTGGCGCTCCTGCTGGGTGACGTAGGGCTCCCAGGTGGCGATCACGTCGACCGATCCGCCATCCAGCGCGTGGGAGGCGTCCAGGGCGCTGAGGTAGCGCAGCTCCAGTGCATCGCGGGGTACACCGGCCTTGTCGAGGGCGCTGAACAGCAGTTGCTGGCTCCAGGAACCTTTCCAGATCGCCGCGCGCTTGCCCTTGAGGTCGGCCAGGCTGTGGATGTCGGAATCCTTGCGCGCGAGGATCGCCACACCCTCGAGGTTCTGCCGCGACACCGCCACCACCTTGATCGGCGCACCGAGTGCGCCGAGGAACAACGGTGGCGCATCCCCCAACAGGCCAAGATCGAGGCTGCCGACATTGAGTGCCTCGGCCACTGGAGAGCCGGCAGTGAACTGCTTCCATTCCAGGGTGTAGGGCAAGTCTTCAAGCACACCGGCCGCTTCCATCACGGCACGGGCGTTGTAGCTCTGGTCGCCGACCACCAGGGTCTGCGCAGCCGCCGCAAGGCTGATCGAGGTGGCCAGCACACCGGCGGCCAGTTGTTTGAGATAACGCACGTTCGTCTCCAGATGCCACTTCGGGCAAGTCAGGGCGATCCGCGCGTGCGGTCTCGTCGCGTGTAACAGTGAATATCAGGCGTTGCGCGCTGCCACCTTGGCGCGGGTCAACGGGATCAGTTCGCGGCCATAGTCCTCGGCGTCAGCCAAAGGGTCGAAGCCGCGGATGAGGAAGCTGGTCACGCCCAGGTCGTAATAGGCCAGCAAGGCATCGGCGACCTGCTCGGCGGTCCCCACCAGCGCCGTGGAGTTGTGACCGCCGCCCACCAGCGCAGCGATGCCGGTCCACAGGCGTTCGTCGACCCGCTCCCCCTTGGCCACGGTGTCGCGCAGGCGCTGGGCGCCCACGCTCTGCGGCTTGTTGGCGATCACCGGCCCTGCCTGCTCGAGGCGCTGACGAGCCTGACCGAGGATGCCCTCGGCCTTGGCCCAGGCCGCCTCCTCCGTGGCGGCGATGATCGGCCGGAAGGACACACTGAACTGCACCTGGCGACCATGACGCGCAGCCTGCTCGCGCACGGCGGCGATGGTTTCGGCAGTTTGCTCCAGCGATTCGCCCCACAAGGCGTATACATCGGCGTGCTTGCCCGCCACCGCCAGGGCCGCAGGCGAGGAGCCGCCGAAATAGATGGGCAGATGCGGCTGCTGCAGCGGCTTGATCGCCGAAAACGCCCCCGCCGCCTGGTAATGGTCGCCGTCATGGTCGAACGGCGTGTCATGGGTCCAGACCTTGCGCACCACATCGAGGAATTCATCGGTGCGGGCATAGCGCTGGTCATGGGCCAGGTGGTCGCCGTCCTTGCGTTGCTCGATGTCGCTGCCGCCGCTGATGATGTGCACCGCCAGGCGCCCGTCGAGCAGGTGTTCGAGAGTCGCCAGCTTGCGTGCGGCCAGGGTCGGTGCGACGAAACCCGGGCGGTGCGCCAGCAGGAAATGAATACGCGAGGTGGCAAGCCCTGCCAGGGCAGTCACCAGGAAGCCGTCAGGCTGGTCCGACCAATAACCGACCAGGATGCGATCGAACCCAGCCTGCTCATGGGCCTGGGCAAAACGGGTGATGTAGTCCTTGTCGAAGACGGGCCCGCTGGGAGCCAGGATCTCCGATGACAGGCGATGGCCGATCATGCCGATGAATTGAACGCTCATTGCAGGTGCCCCAAGGTCAGAAAGGGTTTTTATAGCGTTTGAATCTAAATGCCCACTGACTTATACGCTAACCACTTGATCACACCCTGTGAAATTCGTTTTAGGCATAACCTAATGCATTCAAAATGCAGGAATTGCAGATAACGCCTTATCACCAGTAAATGCTAGATTTGCATATTAGCTTATGAATAATTTGAATTTTGAGAATATTCAGGCAGTTGCTAGGGTTTGCCCATGACCGTCAGCCCGAGCCTGAACCATGAGCCAGACACCGCGCCTCGAGCGCCTGCGCCACTTCATTGGCGAACTCTCCGACCTGCTGGACCGCCACCCCGACGAAGCCACCCTGCTCGATCAGGGCCACACCCTGCTGCACAGCCTGGTCGCCCAAGACGACTGGTTGCCCGAAGCCCTTGCCCAGCCGGACCCCGCCCGCTACCAGCAATACCTGCTGCATTGCGATTCGCGCCAGCGCTTCTCGGTGGTCAGCTTCGTCTGGGGCCCAGGCCAGAGCACGCCGATCCATGACCACCGTGTCTGGGGCTTGATCGGCATGCTGCGCGGAGCCGAGTACTCCCAAGGCTTCACCCGCGACGCCCATGGCGCCCTGGTGGCCCAGGGCGAGCGGCTGCGGATCGACCCTGGCCACGTGGAAGCGGTGTCACCGCGCATCGGCGATATCCATCAGGTCAGCAACGCCTTCGACGACCGCGTCTCGATCAGCATCCATGTCTACGGCGCCAACATCGGTGCGGTCAGCCGCGCCGTCTACCTGCCCGACGGTAGCGAGAAGCCGTTCATCTCCGGTTATTCCAACTCCAGCCTGCCCAACATCTGGGACCTGTCCAAAGAGAACCCTGCCCCATGACCCGCCTCAGCACACGCAGTTTCCATGAAATTCGCTCCGCCCTGCTGGCCCAGGAAGAAGTCGCCCTGATCGACCTGCGCGAAGAAGACCCCTTCGCCCAGGCGCATCCGCTGTTCGCGGCCAACATCCCGCTCTCGAAGCTGGAACTGGAAATCTTCGCGCGCGTGCCACGCCGTGACACCGCCATCACCGTCTATGACGATGGCGAGGGGCTGTCGGCCATCGCTGTCGAGCGTCTGCAGGCACTGGGCTATAGCGATGTGGCGGTGCTCGAGGGTGGGCTTGGCGGTTGGCGCGATGCCGGCGGCGAGCTGTTTCGCGACGTCAACGTACCCAGCAAAGCGTTCGGCGAGCTGGTGGAGAGTGTGCGCCACACCCCCTCGCTGGCCGCCGAAGAGGTCCAGGCCCTGCTCGACAGCCAGGCCGACGTGGTGGTGCTCGACGCCCGGCGCTTCGACGAATACCAGACCATGAGCATTCCCGGAGGCATCAGCGTGCCTGGCGCCGAACTGGTGCTGCGCGTCGCCGAACTGGCACCCGATCCGGCGACCCGGGTGATCGTCAACTGCGCAGGGCGCACCCGCAGCATCATCGGCACACAGTCGCTGGTCAACGCCGGCATCCCCAACCCGGTGGCAGCGCTGCGCAACGGCACCATCGGCTGGACACTGGCCGGTCAACAACTGGCCCACGGCCAGGCGCAGCGCTTCGCCGAGGTCGGCGACAGCACCCGCAGCAGCGCTGCCGAGCGCGCCCGCGCCGTTGCCGACCGGGCCGGAGTGCAGCGCCTGGACCGTCAAGGTCTGGCCAGCTGGCAGGCAGAGACTGCGCGCACCACCTATCTGTTCGACGTGCGCACACCCGAGGAATACGTTGCCGGTCACCTGCCCAACAGCCGCTCCACGCCCGGTGGCCAGTTGGTGCAGGAAACCGATCACAACGCCAGCGTGCGCGGCGCCCGCATCGTGCTGGTCGATGACGACGGCGTGCGTGCCAACATGAGCGCTTCGTGGCTCGCGCAGATGGGCTGGGAAGTGGCGGTGCTCGACGGCCTGAGCAAGGCCGACTTCAGCGAAACCGGCGAATGGCAGGCACCCCGCCCGGCACTTGCGCGCAATACCGAGATCGACGTCGAGCAATTGCAGGCCTGGCTGGCCGAGGAAGGCACCGTCTTGCTGGACTTCACCGCCAGCGCCAATTACGTCAAGCGCCACATCCCGGGCGCTTATTGGGCGATCCGCGCGCAGTTGCCCGAGGCCCTGGAGCGCCTGCCCAAGGCCGAGCGCTACGTGCTGACCTGCGGCAGCAGCCTGCTGGCAAGCTTTGCCGCCACCGACCTGCAAGCCCTGACGCGCACACCGGTCTATCTGCTGGCAGGCGGCACGGCAAGCTGGATCGCCGCCGGCAAACCCCTGGAATCAGGTGAAACGCGCCTGGCAGCGGAGCGTACCGACCGCTATCGCCGGCCATACGAAGGGACCGACAACCCACGCGAAGCCATGCAAGGCTACCTCGACTGGGAGTTTGGTCTGATCGCGCAACTCGAGCGCGATGGCACCCACGGCTTCAAGGTGCTGTGACCTGAAGCGCAACGGCTGCAGGCGTATCCGCTCACGCGAGATAGGCCTGCAGCCGTTGCGCCAGAAACCCATGCAAGCGCCGCACTGCCGGGCTCAGCGACTGTCGGTGCGCGCATACCAGGTGCAGTGGCGCCGCCTGCCCTGCATGGTCCGCCAGCAACTCCACCAACCTTCCGGCGCGGATGTCCTCGAGCACATCCAGGCGCGACTTGTAGACCACACCAAGCCCCGCCACCGCCCAGCGTCGCACGATATCGGCATCGTCGCTGCAGCGATCGCCACTGACCAGCACCGTGCTCGTTGCCCCTGCATCCTCAAAACTCCAGCGATCGTGGGTCTGCTCCCCCATCACATAACGCAGGCAGTTGTGCCCGGCCAGCGCCTGCGGAGTCTGCGGCGCGCCATGCCGAGCGATGTAGGACGGTGCCGCGCACAACGTGCGGCGGTTATCGGCGGCCAGCGGCAAGGCCACCAGGCTGGAATCCCCCAGCAGCCCGTAGCGGATGCTGGCATCCAGTTGCTCGCCAAACAGGTCGGCCACCTGGTCGCTGACTCGCAGGCGCATGTCGAGTCGTGGATATTCGGCCTGAAACTCCGTCAGCCAGGGCAACAGCAGGTTGCGCCCCAGGTCCGACGGCATCGACAGACGCAATGGCCCCGCCAGTTCGGCGCGTGCCTGCTCCAGCGCCATTTCGCCATCGACCAGCGCGTCCAGGGCCTGACGCGCGTGGGGCAGATAGCGCTCGCCATCGTCCGACAGGCGCAGCCGGCGTGTCGAACGCACCAACAGACGAATCCCCAGGCTGTGCTCCAGGCGCTGCAGCGCGGCGCTGGCCAGGGCTGGCGAGATGTCCAGCTGTCGCGCTGCAGCTGAAAGCCCACCGGCCTCGACAGTGGTGACAAACACCTGCAGGTCGTCCATGCGCACCCGTTTCTTCATGCCACGACTCCTTCACGCCCCACGCGCCGTGCATCACGACGTATCGCCTGGGGCGGAATGCCGAACATGCGTACAAAGGCCTCGCGCAAATGCCGACGGTCGCGAAATCCTGTCTCGCGCGCCACCACATCCAGGCTGTGCCGACTTTGTTCGATCATCAGCCGCGCCGCCTCCAGGCGCAGGCCCTCGATGGCCCGCGCCGGCGATTGCCCGGTTTCGGCACTGAACACGCGGCTGAACTGGCGCGGGCTCAGGTGCGCAACCTCAGCCAGTTCCTCGACGCTCAGCAGCCGCTGCAGGTGCTGGCGAGCGTAGTCGAGCACACTCTGCATGCGGTCGGTGCGCGGTGCCAGGTCGAGCAGCTGAGAATGTTGCGACTGGCCTCCCGAGCGGCGCTGATGCATCACCAGCCGATGCGCAACGGCTCGTGCGAGCTCATGGCCGTGATCCTGCTCGAGCATGCCCAGGGCCATGTCGATACAGGCGGTCATGCCGGCAGACGTCCAGATGTTGCCATCGGCAATGAAGATGCGGTCGTCCTCTACCTGGATCGTCGGGTGCATCTGCCGCAGCTCCCGGGCGTAGGCCCAATGCGTGGTCGCCCGACGCCCGTCGAGCAGGCCGGCTGCCGCCAAGGTGAAGGCCCCCGTACAGATCCCGGCGGTACGGCGCGCCTGCTCGCCCAGCCGACGCACCAGGTCCACGCTGGCCGTAACGGCAGGTGAAGCGATCGGCGACAAGGTGCCCGCCACCAGCCAGGTGTCGGCATGCCCCGGCGTATCGACCGCCTGGGTCTGCAACTGCATGCCCAGCGACGACACCAGCCCACCGCCGGCCACGCTGTAGTTGCCCAAGGCGTAAAGACGCTTGCCCGTCAGCACATTGGCGAACTCGAATACCGACTGCGACGCCAGCGCCATGACCTGGAACCCTTCACACAACAGATAGCCGACCCGATGCATGGCCCACCTCGCTTGATGTCCTGAAAACGTACTATATGCGTCATTTGCGCCACAATCAAAGGCGCGCATCATCGCTGCAACCCAACCCACGGAGCAGCAACCATGACTCGTACAGCCCTCATCACTGGCGCCTCTACCGGCATTGGCGCACTCTACGCCGAACACCTGGCCCGCCGCGGCCACGACCTGATCCTGGTCGCCCGCAACCGCGAACGCCTCAATCAACTGGCCTCTCGCCTGAGCAGCCAGACCGGACGCAGCGTCGAAGTCCTGCCGGCAGACCTGGCCGACAGCCAGGACCTGGCGCGCATCGAAACCCGTCTGCGCGAAGATGCCAGCATCGGCCTGCTGGTCAACAACGCGGGTATCGGGACCCACACCGCACTGCTGGAAAGCGACGTTGAACAGATGACCCGCATGATCGCGCTGAACATCACCGCCCTCACCCGCCTGACCTATGCCGCGGTGCCTGGCTTCGTCGAGCGCGGCGAGGGTGCGCTGATCAACATCTCCTCAGTGGTCAGCCTGCTGCCGGAACTGCTCAATGGCGTGTATGGCGGCAGCAAGGCATACGTCACCGCCTTCACTCAGAGCCTGCACAAGGAGCTGGCCGACAAGGGTGTGCAGGTCCAGGCCGTACTGCCAGGCGCCACCGCCACCGACTTCTGGAGCATCGGCGGCCTGCCGGTGGAGAATCTGGATCCTGCGATCGTCATGACTGCGCAGGACCTGGTGGAAGCGGCACTGGCCGATTTCGACGCCAAGCGCCTGATCTCGATTCCGTCGCTGCACGAAATCGAACGCTTCGAGGCGTTCGAGGCCAGCCGCCAGGCGTTGAACGGGCACCTGTCGAATCAACAGTTGGCGCCACGTTATCGTCAGGGTTGATCTGGGTGTGCGTGGGTAGGTTTTGTGATAGCAGGTTCTGTGGGGGCAGTCCATTTTGTGGGAGCGGGCTTGCCCGCGAAGCAGGCTCCGCCGATTTTCGAGCATTGAGCAGACTGTAGGCCTTTTCCAGGTTGAGATTCTGGAAATCATCTCAAGGTGTTCGAATGTGATCGCGTGAGGGCTGACAGGTGTTCGCCGACAGCTTTTTAGGGCCTGTGAGATCGAGCGCCGCCCGCGCGGCGCTTCGCGGGCAAGCCCGCTCCCACAGTTTGTTTCGGGCCAATGAGTCCTGTGGCATTTTCGCGCGACCCCTTTGGCGCACGGCGCGATATCGAGTCGTACACACCAGGCGGTCGCGCGCCTATGGCACAGGCATAACTGGCCCGAAACAACTGTAGGAGCGGGCTTGCCCGCGAAGCGCCGCGCGGGCGGCGCTCGATCTCACAGGCGCTGAAGAACTCCCGCCAAGCAACAAAACTTGCGAGCCACCCCCCAAAATCGCAAGCTAGGCCGTCCCCCCATCCGGATAGCCCCATGGAACTACACATTCGCCTGGAGGGCCGCAAGGGCCTGGCCGAGCAGCTCTACCAGCAGCTGCGCAGCGCCATCGACAGCGGCCACCTGGCCGCCGGCACCCAGTTGCCGCCCACGCGCCTGCTGGCCGAGCAGTTGGGGATATCGCGCAAGACCGTGGCCGAAGCGTACTCGCGGCTGACCTACGACAATCTGCTCAGCGGCGTGGTCGGGCGTGGCACCTTCGTCAGCCCACGGCGGGCCCTGCAGGCCAGCGACGTCGAGCCGATTGCCCTGGCCGCCGCCAGCAGCCTCGAACGCTGGCAGCAACGCGCCACCGTGCTCGGCCGCTCCGCGCTCGAGGCGCCCTCGCGTTACGACTTCGTCGGCGGCGTATCGGCCAAGAGCCAGTTTCCCTTCGACCAATGGCGCGCCTGCATGCAGTACGCCCTGCGCTGCAGCCAGCGCCACAGCGAGCGCCAGTTCCCGGCCCAGGGCCTGCCCGAGCTGCGCGAAGCCATCGCCCATCACATTGCCTTCGCCCGCGGCGTGCACTGCAGCGCCGCCGATGTGCTGGTGTGCAACGGCGCCCAGCAGGCGCTCGACCTGATCGCTCGGGTGCTGGTAGAACCCGGTACACGCGTGGCCATGGAGGATCCCGGCTATCCACCGGCACGCCAGCTGTTTCTGGCGATGGGCGCTGATTTGCAGTCGGTGCCGGTGGACGATGAAGGGCTGTGCGTCGAGCTGATCGCAGACGGCACCCGGCTGATCTACGTGACGTCCTCGCACCAGTTCCCGCTCGGCATGCCGATGAGCGAACGCCGCCGACACGCCCTGCTCGCCCGCGCCGCTGAACTCGGAGCGCTGATCATCGAGGACGACTACGACTGCGAATTTCGCTATCAGGGCCCGGCCAGCGATGCGTTGCAACGCCTGGATCGACACGGGTTGGTGGCCTATGTCGGTACCTTTTCCAAGACCTTGCTGTCGGAGCTGCGCCTGGGCTATGCCGTACTGCCTCCCAGCGTCCTGCGCGCCGCCTGCGTGGCCAAGCACCTGAGCGACTGGCACAGCCCGAGCCTGCAGCAATGGGCGCTGGCGCGCTTCATCGGCGAAGGCCATCTGAACCGCCATATTCGTCGTTGCCACGACATCTATGCCGCACGGCGCGAGCGCATCCTCGCACGCCTGGAAAGCGACCTGGCGCCCTGGCTGAGCGCCGTACCGGCCAGCGCCGGCTTTCACCTCAGCGCCCTGGCCGCACCTGGAGTCGATGTGGAGCTGCTGGTCAGGCTGACTCGCCGGGTCGAAGTCGGCGTCTATTCACTGGCGCCGTTCTTCAACGACGTGCCAGTGCGTCCGGGGCTGCTGATGGGCTTCGGTGCCATCGAGCGGCTGGACATCGACCCGGCGCTGGACCGCGTCCGCGATGCCCTGCAGCAGCTCAGTTGAGCGTCGTCGCCTGCATCGAGCGCCCCCGCCGCGCCACGGCAGCGGTGTAGCCTCGGGGGGCAAAGCGTGCGGTCACCAGCAGCATCGCCACCACGGTCAGCGTCAGCAGCGTCCAGGCAGCCTGGAAATCGCCGGTGAACGCACGCAGCCAGCCCGTCACATAAGGCACGGTACCGGTGACGATGAAGCCGACACCCTGCACGAAGGCAGCCAGGCTCCCCGCCTCGCCCGGTGTTTTCAGATGCTCGAGGGTCAGGGTAAGGCTGAGGCTGAAGCACGCACCCAGCCCCAGGCCGATCAACGCCACCCAAAGCCCCATGGCCTGGGTAGGCGCCAGCAGCAAACCGAGAAACCCACCCAACTGGATCGCCAGCGCCAACCACAGACCAGGCCGCCGGTCATGCAGGCGCCTCAGCAGCAATGGCAGCCCCAGCGCGCCACTGACCTGGAAGATGGTCATCAGCCCCACCAGCTCGCCACCGCCCTGAGCCGTACCGCCGTGCTCCAGGTGATAGGCCGGCAGCCAGGCGACCATGCTGGTATAGCCGCCGTTGATCAGGCCGAAATACAGCGCCAACAACCAGGCACGGCGATTACCGAACCAGTGACCGCCGCTGGCCGCGGCCAGGTGCGGCGTGTCGTGGCGCGGGCGTAGCCAGGCCCAGCCGCACAGCGCAAGTAGCGCGGGCACTGCCCAGATGCCAAGCCCCGCCTGCCAGCGCCCTGCCACCTCGCTGACAGTCGGCCCGAGCACCGCAGCCAGGCCGCCGCCGCTCATCAACGCTGCCGAGTACAGCCCCATCGATGCAGCCAGGCGGCTCGGGAACCAGCGATTGACCAACCCCGGCATCATGCCCTGCACCACCGCCACGCCAAGGCCGGCGACCACGGCGCTGGCGATCAGCGCCCAGGCGCTGTCCAGTTGCAGCCGCCACAGGCACGCCAGGGCGATGGCCGAAAGTCCGGCGAGCATCCCGCCATGCTCACTGATCCAACGCCGCAGCCAAGGCTGCAGCAAAGGCATCAACCCCATGCACAGCACCGGTAGCGCCGTGAGCAACGCCGCTTGCTGGTAGCCAAGCCCGGTGCTGCTGCGCATGGGTTCGAGCAAGGGGCCGATGCTGGTCAGGATCGGCCGCAGGTTCAGGGCCAGCAGGATCACCAGCAGCAGGTTCAACGCGCCTCTCATACCGGGTTCGCCTGCCGCCACTGCTGGTAGAGGCCGGCCTCGCCCTCAGGCTTGAGCACGTGCAGTGGCAGGCTCTGCTGCTGCGGTGCACGTGCCATCTGCGCGTAGACCGCTGCCGTAGACAGTCCGTAAGGCTCGCCCTCGTCGTTGTCATAGGCGAACCATGCCCGCTCGATGCCGCACAGGTGCATGGCGGCCAGGCACATCGGGCACGGGTGGCCGCTGGCATAGATTTCGGCACCGTCCAGACGCGACCGGCCCAAGGCCTGGGCGGCTTTGCGGATCGCCTGCAATTCGGCATGGGCAGTCGGGTCCTGAGTGCTGTGGATCTCGTTGACCGCACGGGCGACGATCTGGCCCTGGTGCACCAGCACCGCACCGAACGGGCGACCACCCGCTTCGATATTGGCGCGGGCCAGTGCCAGTGCTTCACGCATGAAGGTTTCGTTGGACATGAATCGATACTCCTCGAACAACAGGCGGCCATTATCCCGGCTGCTGGCGCGCGGCAGAAATGAAGAGATTGGATGCAGGTCAGTGGCCGCACGAATGCCGGCATTGGTCTCCCGGCAAATAGCGGGATTGGCTATCGGGCCCTGCAGGCAACGGCGCTACGCTGGCACCACGAATCACCCCTGACTTGAACTGACTGGAGAATCACCATGCACGATCGAATCGAATGGGCCAGGCACGCCCCTGAAGCCTACAAGGCCATGGTCGGCCTGGAGCAGGTCCTGGCCAAGTGCGGCCTGGAGCATTCACTGCTCGAACTGGTGCGCCTGCGCGCCTCGCAGATCAATGGCTGCGCCTATTGCGTGAACCTGCACGCCAACGATGCGCGCAAGGCGGGCGAAACCGAGGCACGCTTGCAGACCCTGAGCGTGTGGCAGGAAACCCGTTTCTTCACCCCGCGTGAACGCGCCGCACTGGCCTGGCTGGAAAGCCTCACCCGCTTGCCTGAGCGCGGTGCACCGCAGGTCGAGTACGAAGCGCTGCTGGAGCATTTCGAACCGAGCGAGGTCGCCAACCTGACCCTGGCGATCGCTACCATCAATGCCTGGAACCGCTTTGGTGTCGGCTTTGCCATGGTGCCGGCTTGAGGTGGAGCCTTTGGGGCCGCTATGCGGCCCCGGCGGTCTACGGGTTCACACCCAGCCGGGTCCGATAACTCCCCGGACTCTGCCCCGTCCACTTCTTGAACGCCCGGTGAAAGGCGCTGGGCTCCTGGAACCCGGTCTGCTCGGCGATCTCGGCAATGCTCAGTTGCCCCTCGCGCAAACGCTCGAACGCCATGGCCCGGCGCACTTCATCCTTGATTTGCTGGTACGAGCGCCCCTCGCGCTCCAGTTGCCGGCGAAAGGTACTGGCGCTCAGGCCCTGGCGCTCGGCCATGGCCGTCAGGGTCGGCCACTGTCCGTAGCCACGGCTGCGCAGATGGCGATAAACCTCCGCCACCAGGTCGCCCTGGTTGCGAAAACGGATCACCAGGCCCTGCGGCGCGCTGCGCAGGAAGGTCTTGAGCGCCGCCAGGTCCTGCACCACCGGCAGGCGCAGCCAGGCGCTGTCGAACTCCACCTCGGTACGCCCACTGCCCAGGCGCAGGTCCGGCCCCCACAGCAGCGTGTCGTCGTCCTGCGCCGGGCGCGCCACGGCAAGCTCGGTGCGGTCGATGCTGATGCGTCGTCCGGCCAGCCAGCACAGCAGGCCGACCACCAGCACCAGGAAGGTTTCCTCGGCATAGACCCGTGTCAGCGGATCTTCGATATTCGACTGCACGCTGATCACCGCACGCCCGCCGCGCACCGAGAAACTGCCGCGCAAATCGCGCAGGAACAACGCGAAGTTACCCAGGCACTGACGCAGCGCCTTTTCCAGGGTCGGCTCCTGGATCAAGCCACGGCAGATCAGGGCGAAGCTGCCCATCGGCATGCCATGGCTGTCGAGACGGAAGAACTCGTCGTCCAGGTCTTCGATCAGCGCCAGCCACAGCCGGGCGAACGCCTTGGCCGGTACCCGCGCCTGGGGGCGGGCCAGCAGCGCCGGGTCGATGCCGACCGCACGCAGTTGCGCATTGCGCTCCTCGGGGCGATCGCGCAGGGCGTGGAGCATGGCATTGAGAAAGTACACCGCGACCGAATCGCTTTCGCGCATGACGGATATCCGCTGTCTATGCTGAGTGGCAAAAAATGCCAGGTTGACTGAGCAGTTTCGGCATAGGCCCGTTCCCGGCCTTTGCCTAGACTCGGACCCCATCCGCAACGGTCGCCATTCTCGCAGAGCCCGGCACCGTCCCGCCACGCCTTCGCAATCGGAGCTATATATGAGCAGCGCAGAAATCTATGTCGTCAGTGCAGTGCGTTCGGCCATCGGTGGTTTTGGTGGCTCACTCAAGGACCTGCCGCTGGCCGACCTCGCCACCGCCGTGACCCGCGCTGCCATCGAGCGCTCGGGCGTGGCCGCCGAGCAGATCGGCCATGTGGTGATGGGCAACGTGATCCCGACCGAACCACGCGACGCCTACCTGGGCCGAGTGGCGGCGATGAACGCCGGCATCCCCAAGGAAACCCCGGCATTCAACGTCAACCGTCTGTGCGGATCGGGTCTGCAAGCGATCGTATCCGCCGCCCAGGGCCTGCTGCTGGGCGATACCGACATTGCCCTGGCTGCTGGCGCCGAGTCCATGAGCCGCGGCCCTTACCTGCTGCCGCAAGCCCGTTGGGGGGCACGCATGGGTGACCTGCAGGGCATCGACTACATGGTCGGCATCCTCCAGGATCCGTTCGAAGGCTTCCACATGGGTATCACCGCCGAGAACGTCGCCGCCAAGCACGGCATCACCCGTGAAATGCAGGACGAACTGGCGTTGACCAGCCAGCGTCGCGCCGCCCGCGCCATCGCCGAAGGTCGCTTCGACAGCCAGATCGTGCCGATCGAGCTGAAAACCCGCAAAGGCAGTGTGCAGTTCGCCGTCGATGAGCACGTGCGCGGCGATGTCAGTGCCGAGCAGTTGGCGGGCATGCGCACCGCCTTCAAGAAAGACGGCAGCGTCACCGCCGGCAATGCCAGCGGCATCAACGACGGCGCCGCCGGCCTGGTCCTGGCGACCGGCGATGCGGTGCGCCGCCTTGGCCTCAAGCCGCTGGCAAGACTGGTGGCCTACGCCCATGCCGGTGTCGAACCTGAGCTGATGGGCCTGGGCCCGATCCCGGCCACGCGCAAGGTACTTGAAAAGGCCGGCCTGTCGGTCAAGGACCTGGACGTGATCGAATCCAACGAAGCCTTCGCCGCCCAGGCCTGCGCTGTGGCCCAGACGTTGGGCTTCGATCCGGAAAAGGTCAACCCCAATGGTTCGGGCATCTCGCTCGGCCACCCGGTCGGCGCCACTGGCGCGATCATCGCCACCAAGGCCATCCACGAATTGCAGCGCATTCAGGGGCGCTATGCGCTGGCGACCATGTGCATCGGTGGCGGCCAAGGCATCGCCGTGGTCTTCGAGCGCGTGTGACGGGAGCATTGACATGACCATCCAGCAGATCGCCGTGATCGGCGCCGGTACCATGGGCAACGGCATCGCCCAGGTGTGCGCGATAGCCGGCTTCCAGGTGTTGCTCATCGATGTCAGTGACGCAGCGCTTGAGCGCGGTGTCGCCACACTGAGCAAGAACCTGGAACGCCAGGTCAGCAAGGGTACCCTCGAGGCGGACAAGGCCGAAGCCGCCAGGACGCGCATCCGCACCAGTACCGACTACGCGCAGCTGTCGAGCGCGCAACTGGTGATCGAGGCCGCGACCGAAAACCTGGCGCTCAAGCAGCGCATCCTCCAGCAGGTGGCCGCCAGTGTCGCTGCACAGTGCCTGATCGCCACCAATACCTCATCGCTGTCGGTCACTCAGCTGGCCGCCAGCATCGATCATCCTGAGCGGTTCATCGGTGTGCACTTCTTCAACCCAGTGCCGATGATGGCCCTGGTCGAGGTCATCCGTGGCCTTCAGACCAGCGACACGACCTACGCCCAGGCGCTGCTGGTCACAGAGAAGTTGGGCAAGACACCGATCACTGCGGGCAACCGCCCCGGCTTCGTGGTCAACCGCATCCTGGTGCCGATGATCAATGAAGCGATCTTCGTGCGTCAGGAGGGCCTGGCCAGCGCCGAGGATATCGACACGGGCATGCGTCTGGGCTGCAACCAACCGATCGGCCCGCTGGCCCTGGCCGACCTGATCGGCCTGGACACCCTGCTGGCGATCATGGAGGCCTTCCACGAGGGCTTCAACGACAGCAAGTACCGCCCTGCACCGCTGCTCAAGGAGATGGTTGCCGCCGGCTACCTCGGGCGCAAGAGCGGCCGTGGTTTCTTCACCTACTGAGGAGCGCGCGTCATGCCGGTCACCGCTGCCCTGCGCTGCGCCAATTTCGAGGAACGCCGCGACAGGGCCATGGCGCTGTTCGCCGAAAAAGGCTTCGGCCAGGTCAGCATGCGCGAACTGGCCGCGCATGTCGGGCTGACGGCGGGCTCGCTGTACCACCATTTCCCGAGCAAGCAGGACCTGTTGTTCGACCTGATCGAGGAGCTGTACGAAGAACTGCTGGCCACGCTCGACCAAGGTCGCCGTGCGCTGGCCAGAGGCAAGCCGGCATTGCCTGGCCTGATTGCCGCGCACTGGCAGTTGCACAGTGAGCGGCCCTTGCAGTTTCGTCTGGCAGAGCGGGATTTCTGCTGCCTGAGCGAGGCTCAGCAGGCACGCCTGGGCGAGCTGCGCCACGACTACGAAACCGGATTATTGCAATTGGTCGCGCCCAAGGCGCGCCATGGCGGCGAGGTGCTGGCAGCGGCCGGGCACGTGCTGGGCAGCTTGCTGAATCAGCTGCCGGGCGTGCTGCAAGCGCGTGGCGTGCCCGAGCTGCAAGGCGTCGGGCTGATGGAGAGCCTGGTGGCGGGCGGGATAGAGCGAGCGTTGGTGTGAACGGTACGCGCTTCGCGTCCCGCTCACACCATCCTCTGCGTCAGGACGCCGCCGAAGCTTCCTCGCCCACCACTTCCCGCGCTGCGTAGCGCTGCGCCAGCACCGCACACACCATCAGCTGGATCTGGTGGAACAGCATCAGCGGCAGGATCATCGCGCCGATCCCGCTCCCCACGAACAATACCTGAGCCATCGGCACCCCGGTGGCCAGGCTCTTCTTCGAGCCGGCAAACAGGATGGTGATGCGGTCTTCGACGCTGAAGCCCAGCACGCGCCCCAGCAAGCGGGTACCGAGCAGCACCACCGCCAGCAACACGCCGCAGGCGACGAACAGACCCAGCAAGTGCTGCGGCGAGACGGTATTCCACAATCCCGTCACGACCGCTTCACTGAACGCGGTATAGACCACCAGCAGGATCGAACCCTGGTCGACGATCTTCAGCCAGCGTGCATTCTTCTTGACCCAGGCGCCGATCCAGCGACGGGCGATCTGTCCGGCCACGAAGGGCACCAGCAGTTGCAGGGTGATCTTCAGTACCGCATCGAGCCCCGAACCGGTATCGCCGTCAGCACCCAGCAACAGCATCACCAGCAGTGGCGTGAGGAAGATGCCCAGCAGGCTGGAGGCCGCCGCACTGCAGATCGCTGCCGGGACGTTGCCGCGTGCCAGCGAGGTGAAGGCGATGGCCGACTGCACGGTCGCAGGCAAGGCGCACAGGTAGAGCAGGCCCAGGTACAGCTCGTTGCCCACCAGCGGCACGAACAGTGGCTTGAACGCCAGGCCCAGCAATGGAAAGAGTACGAAGGTGCAGGAGAACACCAGGATGTGCAGGCGCCAGTGGCCGGCACCGGCGATGATCGCCTCGCGTGACAGCTTGGCGCCGTGCAGGAAGAACAACAGGGCAATCGCCAGGTTGGTCAGCCAGCCGAAGGCCACCGCGCCGTCACCCGAGCAGGGCAGCAAGGTCGCCAGCAGGACCACCGAGAGCAGGGTCAGGGTGAATTTATCGAAAAGCATGCGCAGGTACTTCATGAAGTGTCCGTCTTGTCATGGTGCAAGGCCTGACGATAAGGTCTGCGCTCTCTCGGCGCTAACGCCGGAACCCCCGCCAGTGTCGCTGAACGGACATTGGCCCTCTTCCAGGCAAGGAAACCTACCGATGTACAACCTCCGCCCCGCCCTGCTCACCCTGGCCCTGGCGATGACCGCAACCCCGGCGCTGGCCGACGACCTGCAACACCAGGTCGACGCCATCGTCCAGCCACTGATGCAGGCACAACGCATTCCCGGCATGGCCGTGGCGGTCTACGCCAATGGCCAGGCGCACTACTTCAGCTACGGCGTGGCCGACAAGGCCGACAATCGCCCCGTGACCCGCGACACGCTGTTCGAAGTCGGCTCGGTGAGCAAGACCTACACCGCGACCCTCGTCGCACTGGCCAGCGCCCGAGGCAAGCTCGACCTTGATGCCCCGGCCAGCCGCTACCAACCGGCACTGGAAAAGTCCGCTCTGGGCTCGGCGAGCGTCCTGGAACTGGGCGCCTACAGTGCTGACTGCCTGCCCTTGCAGTTTCCCGACGAGGTGAGCAACGACGCGCAGGCGCTGGTGTTCCTCCGGCAGTGGCAGCAGAAAACCGAGCGCGGCACCCGCCGTTGCTATTCCAATCCAAGCCTGGGACTGTTCGGTAACCTCGCAGCGCAGGCGCAGAAACGCCCGTTCGCCGAACTGATGCGCCAGGACCTGCTCCCAGGCCTGGGTCTGAAGCACACCTACCTGCAGGTCCCGGCAGCAGAGCGCAGCCACTACGCCCAGGGCTACGACGCCAATGAGCGCCCGATTCGCGTCAGCCCGGGGGCCTTCGCCGACGAAGCCTACGGCATCAAGACCAGCGCCACCGATATGCTCGCCTACCTGCGCGCGCAGCTCGACCCGCAGGGATTGTCGGCCGATATGGCCAAGGCGATCGCCATCACCCACGGCGGCTACTTCCAGGTGGGCGACATGACCCAGGGCCTGGGCTGGGAACGCTACCCCTATCCGGTCGCACTCGACACTCTGGTCAAGGGCAATGGTGTGCAGATGATCCGTGAGGCACAGGCCACCAAACGCCTGCAGCCGGCGCAGCCGGACGCTCCTGGGTACTGGTACAACAAGACCGGTGCCACCACCGGGTTCGGCGCCTACGTCGCCTTTGTGCCTGCCAAGGGAATCGCGATCGCGCTGCTCGCCAATCGCAATTACCCCAACGATGAACGGGTTCGTGCGGCCCACGCGATCCTGTCTGCCGTGGCGCCGTGAGTGGCATGCCTTTCAAGGTGGTTGCGTAGAGGCTGGGAGGGTTCGCCGAAAGATTTTCAGCGCCTACGAGATCGAGCGCCGCCCGCGCGGCGCTTCGCGGGCAAGCCCGCTCCCACAGTTTGTTTCGGGCCAATGGATCCTGTGGCATTTTCGCTCGCCCCCTTTGGCGCACCGCGCGATATCGAGTCGTACACACCAGGCGGTCGCGCGCCTGTGGCACAGGCATAACTGGTCCGAAACAAATGTAGGGGCGGCGGTTCGGCGCTCCGACTTGCCCGCGAAGCGCCGCGCGGGCGGCGCTCGATCTCATAGGCGCTGAAAATCTTTCGGCAGGCACCTACCAGCCCTCACACAATCGCATGCGAACTCCTTGAAACGGATGACCTCAAGTACACGCTATTCCCCTGAAAAAGCAGGATTGTCCGACAAGATGTAGTGAGCAAAAAGTTTCACTACAAAACCATTGACGCCCTTCCCCAGCCTTGTGCATGATGAGGCCGTCTCCCTGATCGGGAGCGGTGGCAAGGGTATTCCAGACGGCCTGCGCGGTAACGCAGGCCGTTCGTGGAGAGGGAAACTGTCCAAAAGGCAGCGTGAGAAAGCCCCTGTTGCGATGCTGCTGTAGCAGCCTTGGTAGAGCGCTACACCGCTGTGGCGCCAACTGTGAAAATCACCACCGAATGGGTAATGGGGGCTTTATGATGAACTTGAACAACAATCCTACGATCGACCAATTGGCCCAGCTGTTCGCCGCGCGCAAGGACAGCCTCGACGACCACCTGCTGTGGGTCAGCCAGACCGGCGAGGTCCGCCTCGACCGCCTGCCGGCCAACACCGTCGAAGACGAATCCGACCTGCATATGCCCGACAGCATGTGCGCCCGTTTCAAGGTCTACCGCCGTGGCCAGGGCTACGTCGGCAAGAAGGCCGCCGCTGACACTCAGTTCGTCGAACGCGTGCTCATGACCCTGCAACAAGAATGGCCCGCTGCCCGTGAGCAGCAGGCCGTCAAGGTGATCGACCCACTCAACTGAGTTGTACACCGCTACTTGAGCCCGGCCCGCAAGGCCGGGTTTTTTCATGCCTGGCACGGGCTCCTGCAATCGGATCAATGAGGCGTCAGGATGACTTCTTGGCTGGCACCCGTGGCGTGAAACGCCCTTTCTTGCTGCGCTGCAAGTGGGCCGGCTGAAGCTGCTCGGATTCGTCGAGGGTCATGTTGGCAAAACCCAGGTGAAAGGCCGTCTGGCCGCAACGCACCTGGTTATTGATCGGGAATGCGTCGTTCAGGTCTTCGATATAGGACTCGCTCATGCCCTGTCTCCCTCCAAAGGCGTCCGCGTCGGCAAGCAACCTGCTTGCCCAGAGAAACACGGCCCGTTGAACTGAGACTAGTCGGTCATTTGCAGACCGGCCGGACGAAACGCCTTGGCCCGACCAGTGGCTCCTGGCCGCTATCTAAGGCGCACAGCCGTCCCGGTGGCGAACACCACGACCATTCCGCCCTGCACGGACGGCATGCTGATTTCGAAGTCCACCCCCACCACTGCATCGGCCTGCAAGCGACGTGCCCGCTCCAGCAGTTCCTCAGTGGCCTGCTCGCGCGCCTGGCGCAATGCGCTTTCCAGGGTTTGCGAGCGACCGCCGAAGAAGTCGCGCCAGCGTGCGAAGAAATCGCGCACGAAGTTGACGCCCTGCACCGATTCGGCGCTGACCACGCCGAGGTACTCGGCGATCGGGCGACCTTCGAGCTGGCTGGTAGTGGAAATGATCATGGGCGCGGCTCCGTGGTTCTGGAAAACCCCAGATCCTAACAGAGCCTTGCGCTGAACAGCGCTAGTGCGCGCTGGCAGCTCGCAGGCGCTGGCTCAGGCGAGGCCCGAAGACATTGATCAGCAGCCCCAGCATCACCAGCAGCGCCCCCCAACCCTGCGCGGCGCTGAGGCGCTCGTCGAGCAGCCAGGCGGAGGAGCTCAGGCCGATCACCGGCACCAGCAGCGAAAATGGCGCGACCTTGCCGGCCGGGTGACGCGAGAGCAATGTGCTCCACAGGCTGTAGCCGAGCATGGTGGCGACCAACGCCAGGTAGAGCAGCGCCAGCACCGAACTCATGCCGATGTTGGCCAGCGCATGGCCGATGCGCTCCGGCCCCTCCAACCACCACGACAGCGCCAGGAACGGCAGCGGCGGAATCAACCCGCCCCAGATCACCAAGGCCACCAGATCCACCGAGCCAAAACGACGGGTGATGATATTGCCCATGCCCCACATGGCACCGGCGCACAGGGTCAACAGCAGCGCCACAAATGGCACATGGCTGCTGTCTTCGCTGCCGATCACCGCAAGGCCGCCGGCCGCCACCAGCAACCCGAGCACGCTGGCCGGGCGCAAGCGCTCACCCAGAAACAGCGCCGCGAAACCCAGGGTGAAGAACGCCTGCGACTGCAGCACCAGCGAAGCCAGACCCGGGGGCATGCCGCTGTACATGGCCTGGAACAGGAAGGCGAACTGCCCCAGCGAGATGGTCGCGCCATAGGCAATCAGCCAACGCCAGGGCAGGTTCGGACGCTTGATGAAGAGGATTGCCGGAAAGGCCACCAGCATGAAACGCAAGGCACCGAGCAGCATGGGCGGAAGGCCGTCGAGCCCGACCTTGATGACCACGAAGTTGACGCCCCAGGCAATGATCACTACCAGAGCGATCAGCAGGTCCTTGACTGGCATTTCGGTGTTCCTTCTCTCAGGCTTTACTAGACATATTTCGTTACAGCATAAGGGTATTCCGTCGACAGCGACCAGCACAGTTGCGGCCCAGGGTTGCGCAACAGTCAGCTGTTTGCGCAAGGGTTGAGCGGTTTTGCAGCGGTCGTCTCGCGGCAAGTCGGAGCGCCTAATCGCTGCTTGTGTCCTGAAAGGTGCCGCGTAGCGGCCCCAGGATCTGTGCAGATACACAGAGTATCGGGCGCTTCTGCGCAGCCCTTTCGCAACATAAGGCCACTCCTACAGGGCCGATTGCCGTCGAGGGCAAAGACTGAAGTTACCCCGGCAATCGATACCGCTCGGCAAAATACTGCCGGAAGAACTCCACCGCGACCCGCACCTTGGCCGATCCGGCCAGGGGCGCGGTGTACACCGCCCAGATGTCCGCCGCCTGCTGGTAATCCTCCAGTACCTGTACCAACCGGCCATCGATCAGGTTGTCGTGCACATCCCACCACGAGCGCAGCAGGATTCCGCGCCCATCCAGGCACCACTGGTGCGCCACCTCGCCATGGTTGCTCGACAGCGGCCCGGTCACCCGCACGCTTTCTTCGCCACTGGGCCCCTCCAGGTGCCACAGACCGAACGGATGATCGCGTTCCTTGATCACCAGGCAGTCGTGGCTGGCCAGCTCCGCCAAGGTGCGCGGTGTACCGTGCCGGGCCAGGTAGGCCGGCGCCGCGCAGAGCACCCGGCGATTGCGCGCCAGAGGCTTGGCAATCAGGTGCGGTGCGATGACGTTGCCCACGCGAATGTCCAGGTCGACACCTTCGGCGATCAGGTCCACCAGCCGATCGTGCACGTCCAGACGGATGTCCAGGCGCGGATAGCGCGCCGCCAGCTCCGACAGTGCTGGTGCCACGAAACGTCGCCCCAGCCCCAGGCTGCTGGCGATGCGCAGTTGCCCGGCAGGCTCGCGCTGGCCGGCGTTGAGATCGTCGTCCATGCCCTGGAGCGCATTGAAGATCTGTTGTGCCCACTGATAGACCCGTTCGCCCTCCTCGCTCACCGTCACCCGTCGCGTGGTGCGATGCAGCAGGCGTACGCCCAGGCTTTCTTCGAGCAGCCGGATACGCTTGCTGACGAACGCCGGCGACATGCCGCGCTCGTCCGCCACTGCAGCAAAGCTGGCACGACGGGCCACGTGCAGGAAGATATCGAGGTCGTCGAGGTTCGGCAGATTATTCACGATACGTACACTAAGAATAAATGAATGGATGGATTATCTCTGAATCGTCTCCTTATAGCATGAGCCGCATCTGTTCCCAAACACACGAGATGCACGTCATGACCAAGACCTTCAAAATCGCCGCCATCCCGGGTGACGGCATCGGCAACGAAGTCCTCCCCGAAGGCATCCGCGTGGTCGAGGCCGCGGCACGCAAGCACGGCCTGGACCTGCAATTCGAGTTCTTCGAATGGGCCAGCTGCGACTACTACCTGGCCCACGGCAAGATGATGCCCGATGACTGGTTCGAACAGCTCAAGGGCTTCGATGCGCTGTTCTTCGGTGCCGTCGGCTGGCCAGACAAGGTGCCCGACCACATCTCGCTGTGGGGCTCGCTGCTCAAGTTCCGCCGCGACTTCGATCAGTACGTCAACATCCGCCCGGTGCGCCTGTTCCCTGGCGTGCCCTGCCCAATGGCCAACAAGCAGCCGGGTGATATCGACTTCGTGGTGATCCGCGAGAACACCGAGGGTGAGTACTCCTCGCTCGGCGGACGCATGTTCGAAGGCACCGATAACGAATTCGTGCTGCAGGAATCGGTGTTCACCCGCCGCGGCGTCGACCGCATCCTCAAGTACGCGTTCGAAGTCGCCCAGACCCGCGAGCGCAAGCACGTGACCTCGGCGACCAAGTCCAACGGTATGGCCGTGAGCATGCCCTACTGGGACGAGCGCACCGCCGCAATGGCCGCGCACTACCCAGAGATCAGCTGGGACAAGCAGCACATCGACATTCTCTGCGCACGCTTCGTGCTGCAGCCAGAGCGTTTCGACGTGGTGGTGGCCTCCAACCTGTTTGGCGACATCCTCTCCGACCTGGGTCCGGCGTGCGCTGGCACCATCGGCATCGCGCCCTCGGCCAACCTCAACCCCGAACGCAAGTTCCCGTCGCTGTTCGAGCCGGTGCATGGGTCGGCGCCAGACATCTACGGCAAGAACATCGCCAACCCGATCGCGATGATCTGGTCCGGCGCGCTGATGCTCGAGTTCCTCGGCAAGGACGGCGACGACGCGCGCTACCAGGCCGCCCACGACGACATCCTCAAGGCCATCGAGACCGTGATCGCCAACGGCGACACCACCCGCGACATGGGCGGCAGCCGTTCCACCCAGGAGGTCGGCAAGGCCATCGCCGAACTGCTCGGCGCCTGACCAGCAGTATGGATATCCGTGAGAGCGGCGGGTCGCCGCTCTCATAGGGATAGAGCGGGCTTCGCGCGCTCACCGGAACTGCACCAGCCTCGCTTTGACCACATCGCCACAAAACCCGCCATCAGGATTGTCCGACGATCCTCTTGCGGCCCTCGACAAATCCATGCACACTTTTCGTTAACCAATGGATTTGTGTTAATCAATGGTTAACAGAGTAAAAAAGCCTCACCGATACGGACTTCCCCAACGCCTGACTCCTACTACAAGAAAAGCTCCAGGAGACAATTGATGTCCCCCGATAACAAAAAGATCGACGTGTTCCTGATTGCCATGAGCCTGCTTGCTGTACTGCTCACCGTGATCGGCCTCGCAGCCTTCCCTGTTCAGGCAGAAGGCATGGCCAACCAGCTGTTCGAACTGTCCACCCGTACCTTCGGCACCAGCGTTCAGGTGCTGGTGTTCGCCAGCACCCTCGCGGTGCTGTACATCGCCTTCAGCAAGTACGGCAACATCCGCCTGGGCAGTGGCAAACCCGAATATGCCACCACCACCTGGGTGTTCATGTTCATCTGCGCTGGCATGGGGTCCTCGACCCTGTACTGGGGCGTGATGGAATGGGCCTACTACTACCAGACACCCGGCCTGAACATCGCACCGATGTCCGCCCAGGCCCTGGAATACAGCGTCAGCTACTCGTTCTTCCACTGGGGCATCAGCGCCTGGTCGATCTACGCCTTGGCATCACTGGCACTGGCCTACCACTTCCACGTACGCAAGAAGACCGGCCTGAACCTGGCCTCGATCATCGAAGCGGTGACCGGCTTCAAGGCCACCGGCCCCGTTGGCCGCGCAGTGGACCTGATCTTCCTGCTGACCATGATGGGCGCGCTGACCGTGTCGCTGGCATTGACCGCCTCGACCCTGACCCGCGGCCTGTCGGACCTGGCCGGCACCCCCAACACTTTCACCGTGCAACTGCTGGTGATCGGCGCGGTGGCGCTGCTGTTCTCGCTCAGCTCCTACATCGGTATCGATGGCGGCCTGCAGCGCCTGTCGAAGATGGTCTGCATCGGCGCCCTGGTGTTCGCCGGCGTGGTGCTGCTGGTCGGCCCGACCCAGTTCACCATCAACAACACGGCCAACGCCGTCGGCCTGATGTTCCAGCACTACGTGCACATGAGCCTGTTCACCGACCCGGCCGGCGACGGCGCCTTCACCCGCAACTGGACAGTGTTCTATTGGCTGTGGTGGGTATCCTATGCCCCAGGCGTTGCCATGTTCGTCGCCCGTGTATCGCGCGGCCGGCAGATCAAGGAAGTGGTGTTCGCCCTGCTGATGGGCGGCAGCTTCGGTTGCTGGTTCTTCTTCGGCGCGCTGGAAAGCTACAGCATGCACCAGTTCATCAACGGTCAGATCGACGTGCCGAAGATGCTCAGTGAACTGGGCGGCGAAGCAGCGGTAACCGACCTGCTGCTGGCGTTGCCGTGGGGCACGCTGTTCCTGGCGGCATACCTGTTCATCATGGCCGTGTTCTGTGCCTCGCACATGGACGCCGCCGCCTATGCCGTGGCCGCGACCAGCACCCGCAACCTTCGTGAAGGCGATGATCCAAGCCCGACCCTGCGCCTGTTCTGGTGTGTAGTGCTGACCCTGGTACCGCTGGCCATGCTGTTCGCCAAGGCCTCGCTGTCGACCATGAAGACCGCAGTGGTCCTGACCGCGATACCGTTCATGGTGATCCTGCTGGTGAAGATCTACGGATTCTTCAAATGGCTTGCCGCGGACTACGGCGACATGCCGGCCTACCGCATCGAGGAAGAAGCGGCACGCCTGGCCGGTGAGCAAGCGCCCGCGAAAGCACCGCGCAGCGCGGCGACGGTTCACTGATCGCCGGTGAGTATGTGGTGAGTGGGCGGGCCCTTCGCGGGCAAGCCCGCTCCTACGAGATGCTCGACACGGGATCGAAAATTTTTTTGCCCTGATTGTTAACTGACAGATACGCGTTAACCAAAATAAAACCGAGAGACAGCCATGAACGATTTCAAACGCCTGCCCGCCGACTTCTGCACCAACCCTGAAGAGGCCTATACCCTCCCGGCCAACTTCTATACCAAGGCCTCGGTGTTCGAGCACGAAAAGGAAGCGATCTTTGCCCGCAGCTGGATCTGTGTCGGCCACGGTAGCGAGGTTGCCGAGAAGAATGCCTACATCACCCGCGAAGTGATCGGCGAAAGCATCATCGTCGTGCGCGGCCGCGACGATGTACTGCGTGCCTTCTATAACGTCTGCCCGCACCGCGGCCATCAGTTGCTCGAAGGCAGCGGCAAGGCCAAGAACGTCATCACCTGCCCCTACCACGCCTGGACCTTCAAGCTCGACGGCGAACTGGCCCATGCGCGCAACTGCGAGAACGTGGTCAACTTCGACAAGCAGAACTCCACCCTGGTGCAGCTGCGCGTTGAAGAGTACGCAGGCTTCATCTTCATCAACATGGACAACGATGCAGGCTCCGTCGAAGACCAGCTTCCAGGCCTGCAGCAACGCATGCGCGCGGCCTGCCCGGTGATCGACGACCTGCACCTGGCGGCGCGCTTCGTCAGCGACACCCCGGCCAACTGGAAATCCATCGTCGACAACTACCTGGAGTGCTACCACTGCGCCCCGGCCCATCCTGGTTTCTCCGCGTCGGTCGACGTCGGCCAGTACAGCCATAGCCTGCACGGCAACTGGACCCTGCAGTACGGGGTGGCGACGCCCTCGGAGCAGTCGTTCACGTTCGACGAATCGGTCAAGGATCCGTCCTTCGCCGGCTTCTGGGCCTGGCCGTGCACCATGTTCAACGTCCCGCCAGGAGCCGACTTCATGACCGTGATCTACGAGTTCCCGGTCGATGCCGAAACCACCCTGCAACACTACGACATCTACTTCCTCAACAAGGACATCAGCGAAGAGCAGCAAAAACTCATCGACTGGTACCGCGAAGTGTTCCGCCCAGAAGACTTGCGCCTGGTGGAAAGCGTGCAGAAGGGCCTGAAGTCCCGCGGCTACCGTGGCCAGGGCCGGATCATGGTCGACCAGCAGCGCAGCGGTGTCAGCGAGCACGGTATTGCCCACTTCCACAACCTGATCGCCGTCGCCCACCTGGACGACTGATTTCCCTGAAGTTCGTCCCGCGTCAGGGCCTGGCGCGGGGCTTTGCTGTCGAGGTACGCCATGGCCAAGCAATACGAGATGTTCAAGGTAAAGGTCACCGGCGTGGAGCAAGCCACCCCGCTGATCAAGCGCTTCACCCTGGCCCGCGCCGACGGCGCCGCCCTGCCGGCCTTCACCGGTGGCAGCCACGTCATCGTGCAGATGCAAGGTGCCGACGGGCGCCAGTTCAGCAATGCCTACTCACTGATGAGCGACCCGCGCGAACTGTCCAGCTACCAGATCGGCGTGCGCCTCGAGGAGCAGTCCAAGGGCGGCTCGGCGTTCATGCATCACCAGGTGGAGGTGGGCAGCGAGCTGACCATCTCCAGCCCCAACAACCTGTTCGCCCTGGAGCCGGAGGCCGGTCGCCATGTGTTGATCGCCGGCGGCATCGGCATTACCCCGTTCCTGGCGCAGCTGCACGAACTCGAAGGCGGCGCGACGCCCTATGAATTGCACTACGCATTCCGCGCCCCCGAGCACGGCGCCTTCCAGGCCGACCTGGAAAATGGCCCGCATGCGCACAGCACACGGTTCTACATCGACAGCCTCGAGCGCAAGCTTGACCTGGCCGCCCTCTGCGCCAACCTGCCCGATGATGCGCACCTTTATGTCTGCGGCCCCAAGCCGCTGATCGACGCAGTGATCGCCAGTGCCGCAGCGGCCGGGATCGCCGAGTCACGCGTGCACTGGGAGCAGTTCGCCGCTGCCGCCCCTGCCGCCGGCAGCGCTTTCACCGTGGTGCTGGCGCGCTCGGGCACCGAACTTGAAGTCGAGCAAGGCATGACCATCCTCCAGGCCATCGAGAAGTCCAAGGCGGCCAAGGTCGAGTGCCTGTGCCGCGAAGGTGTGTGCGGCACCTGCGAGACGGCCATTCTCGAAGGCGAAGCCGAACATTTCGACCAGTACCTGAGCGATGAGGAAAAAGCCTCGCAGCAGACCATGATGCTGTGCGTGTCGCGCGCGCGCAGCGCACGGCTGGTGCTGGACCTGTAAGGCAGGCCACCCGGCAGCTCGGCACCGCGGCCTCGCCCGCGGTGCAGTACCATGTAGACGTCCTTCCAGCGTCGACATGTCCATGACCCATCCCGCCAGCTTCCCGGATACCCCCCACGTCTGCCACGACCTGCCGCGTCGGGTGCTGTTCCTCGCCTACCCGCAAATGGGCCTGCTTGACCTGACGGGCGCACAGACCGTGTTCTGGGCGGCGAGCAAGGCCCGCAACGAACGAGGGCTGCCAGGCTATGAAGTGCGTACGGCAAGTCTTGGCGGCGGGCTGATCACCACAGCCGAGGGCCTGGCGGTGGCCAGCGAATGCCTGCAAGTCCTGCTCGATCAGGCCCTGGACACGCTGGTGGTGCCCGGTGCACCGCAGATGATCGGGCTGCTGCCCGACCAGGGCGAGTTGATCGAAGCCCTGCGACACGCCAGCCACAAGGCACGACGCACGGCATCGGTGTGCAGCGGCACCTTCCTGCTTGCCGCGGCCGGATTACTGCAGGGGCGTCGTGCCGCCACCCATTGGGCGATGTGCGACGACCTGCAGCGGCTGTTCCCTGAGGTACAGGTCGATGCCGAGTCGATCTTCGTCGAACAGGAGCATTTGTGGACCTCGGCCGGCGTCAGCGCCGGCATCGACCTGGCACTGGCCTTGGTCGAGGCCGACTGTGGCCGGGAGGTCGCCATGCAGGTGGCACGGGAACTGGTGGTGTTCCTCAAGCGGCCCGGCGGCCAGACCCAGTTCAGCCAACTGCTCAAGGTCCAGGGTGAAGACAGCGCCGCCTTCGAAGCCTTGCACCTATGGATCAACGACAACCTGGGCGACCCGCGCCTGAGCGTGGAGTGCTTGGCGGACCAGGCGAACATGAGCCTGCGCAACTTCACCCGGGTGTACAAGCAAAAGACCGGTCGCACCCCGGCCAAGACCCTCGAGCTGTTTCGCGTGGAAGCCGCGCGCCGCCTGCTGGAGTCCTCCGCGCAGCGTATCGAGCAGATCGCCCGCCTGTGCGGCTTCGGTAACGAAGAACGCCTGCGCCTGGCTTTTCAGCGCCACCTGCAGGTCAGCCCACGCGACTATCGCGCCCGTTTCGCCCGTAGCGTGCCCCTGGCCGAAATCCAGGGATCTTTGACCTAGGGCCGCCCCGCCAGCGCACGTAGCATCGCCGTGACAGATCGAGCCTTGCGGCTACGCCTGTCGGGCCACGGCCGTGCGACGCCAGCAAGCCTCATCATCGACTTCGGCCAGTCAGGCGAACCGCACTGCGCCGCCAGCCGTTCGAGCGACCCTTCCTGCGTCATCGCATGCCGTGCCCGTTACCGACAACACCCATAATTTGCGGTATCCGGAATTTTCCAGGAGCACAACGATGAAACAGATCCTGATCCTCGGCGCAGGCTTCGCCGGCCTCTGGAGCGCCCTGG
The DNA here is from genome assembly GCF_048068255.1 of Pseudomonas sp. NY15374. Lineage (NCBI taxonomy): Bacteria > Pseudomonadati > Pseudomonadota > Gammaproteobacteria > Pseudomonadales > Pseudomonadaceae > Pseudomonas > Pseudomonas sp. NY15374. Next base: position 76,900 of record NZ_JBLUPZ010000008.1, on the reverse strand, counting down.
GCGCTGCGCGCCAGCTCGACCTGCACGGACGCGACGACGTCCAGATCACGGTGCTCGCACCACAGGCCGAGCTGCACATCCGCCCACGCTTCTACGAGCCTGACGTTCACCAGATGGCTGCACCGTTGCAGGCGCTGTTTGACGCAGTAAACGTGCGCTTCGTACAAGGTACGGCCCACCACATCGACGAGGCAGGTCAACGCGTCGGCTATCGCAGCGCAGATGGCAGCGAGGCGACCCTGGCCTACGACCGGCTGATCATGGCGTGCGGCAGCATCCTCAATCGTCCGGCGCTTGCGGGCATCGAGCGGGTATTCGATGTCGACAAGATCGACAGCGCCACACGCCTGGAAGAGCATCTCAAGTCGTTGCCGGCCCAACCCGATACACCGGCGCGCAATACCGTGGTGGTTGCCGGGGGCGGTTTTACCGGTATCGAGACGGCCACTGAACTCCCCGCGCGGCTGCGCAAGATCCTCGGCGACCCGGTGAAGCATCGTGTGGTGGTGGTCGATCGCGGTGCACGGATCGGTGCTGCGCTGGGCGACGGCATCAGCCCGGCGATCGTCCAGGCATCGCAAGCGTTGGGGGTGGAGTGGATCTGCGGCGCATCAGTAAACGCAGTGGACGCCGCCGGCGTCACGCTGGACAACGGGCAGCGCATCGATGCCAATACCGTGATCTGGACCGTCGGCTTCGTGGCCAACCCACTTACCGCACAGGTCAGCGGCGAGCACGACCGTCAGGGCCGTCTGCATGTGGACGGCGCCCTCAAGGTCAAGGGCAATGCGGCGGTCTACGCGGCAGGTGACGTCGCCTATGCCGCCTGCGACGAGGTGGGCAATTTCGCGGTGATGTCGTGCCAGCACGCCATCGCGCTGGGTCGCTACGCCGGCAACAACGCCGCCGCCGAGTTGATCGGCGTGGCGCCGATGACCTACAGCCAGCCCAAGTACGTGACCTGCCTGGACCTCGGTGCGTGGGGCGCGGTGTACACCGAAGGCTGGGACCGCAAGGTCAGCCCGCCGGAAGACAAGCACGAGGCCAAGGCACTCAAGAGCCAGATCAACAGCATCTGGATCTACCCACCAGCGGCCGAACGCGCGGCCGCCCTAGCCGCAGCCGACCCCTTGATCCCCGTGGCCTGATGCAGACCGCTGCGCGTCTGCAAGCCCCTGGCAGCCGCGCATCGGTTATAACCCCTGCGCAATACTTCACTTCCCTTGACCACTTCTCCTGCCCTAGTCTTGACCCATCGCACCCTGATCGCATCAGGCGATCGCAATGGGATCGAAGACCATCAGGAGATTTCATCGGATGAGCAACAGCCCCTACGTCCCACCGAAGGTCTGGAAGAACGACGCCGCAGCCGGCGGCCAGTTCGCCAGCATCAACCGCCCGATCGCCGGCCCCACCCACGACAAGGACCTGCCCGTCGGCAAGCATCCCCTGCAACTCTATTCGCTGGCCACGCCCAACGGCGTCAAGGTCACGGTCCTGCTCGAAGAGCTGCTGGCCCTGGGGCACAGCGGCGCTGAATACGACGCCTGGCTGATCCGCATTGGTGATGGCGACCAGTTCTCCAGCGGCTTCGTCGAGGTCAATCCGAACTCCAAGATACCGGCTCTGCTCGACCGCAGCGTCGAGCCGCCGGTGCGGGTGTTCGAGTCCGGTTCGATCCTGCTGCACCTGGCGGAAAAGTTCGGTGCCTTCCTGCCGAAAGACCCAGCCGCCCGCGTCGAAAGCCTGAACTGGCTGTTCTGGCAGATGGGCTCGGCGCCTTACCTGGGCGGTGGTTTCGGCCACTTCTACGTGTATGCGCCGGAAAAGATCGAGTACGCCATCAACCGCTTCACCATGGAAGCCAAGCGTCAGCTCGACGTGCTCGAGCGACGCCTGGCGGTGAGCCGTTACCTGGGTGGGGACGAGTACAGCATCGCCGACATCGCCGTATGGCCGTGGTACGGGCAGCTGGTGCGCGGCAACCTGTACGGCGCGGCCGAATTCCTGGCGGTGGAGGAATATCCGCACGTGCAGCGCTGGGCCGAAGAAATCGCCCTGCGCCCGGCCGTGCGGCGCGGCACCCGGGTCAACCGCACCTGGGGTGACGAGCAAAGCCAGGTGCCGGAGCGGCACTCGGCGGCAGACCTGCGGTAACGGCTCTACCCGCGAACACCGGCCATCGTGATGGCCTTTTCGCGGGTAAACCCGCTCCCACAGGTACGCGTCAACGCACCAGGTGCAGGAAGTGCAGGTGCCGTTCGAAGTGATCGAGAATGTCGCCGATCACTTCGTCCTTCGACCAGCCCATCACATCGTGGTCCTGCCCGCCCTCACGCAAGTGCACTTCGGCACGGAAGTACTTGCGCTCCTCACCGGCGGCATCGCTCAGCACGAAGCTGGGCATGGCATAGGCGCGCGGGCGAATCTCATAAACGAACACCTCATCGCTCGGCCCGACCTTGAGCGTCACTCGGCCACCCTCGCCTTCCTCGACGCTGCACTCATAACCCTGGCGACGCCACTCCTCGGCCACCGATTGGCAGGCCGGCAGCGCTACGTCAGCGATGAAGCGCTGCACATGTGAACGACGCGGGAACATCGCCAGGGTGCGCAGACGTCGCTGCCAGTTGCCCGCAGCACGCGAAGCGGTTGGCGAGATCGCCAGCGCCTGGTAGCGCAGGTCACGCTTGGTGGCGTCGAGCTTGAGCGCCTTGAGCAGCCCGCGCATGCTCAGCAGCAACGCCAGGGTAAACGGCAGCGCACTGGCGATGGTCGCGGTCTGCAGCGCCTTGAGGCCGTCGGCCAGCAGCAGTGCGATGGCGACGATACCCATGCTTGAGGCCCAGAAGATCCTCTGGCGGATCGGTGTGCCTTCCTTGCCGCCGGAGGCCAGCATGTCCACCACCATCGCGCCGGTATCGGCCGAGGTGACGAAGAACACCACCACCATGATCACCGCCAGGGTGCTGATGATGCTGGCGAAGGGGAAATGCTCGAGGAAGGCGAACAGCGCCAGCGACGTATCCTGCTCCACCGCCGCGGCCAGGTCGGTCAACCCCTCGTCAAGGATCATGTGGATCGCTGTGTTGCCGAACACCGTCATCCACAGCAGGGTGAACGCAGTCGGCACCAGCAGCACCCCGGTCACGAATTCACGGATGGTGCGCCCGCGCGAGATGCGCGCGATGAACAGCCCGACAAAAGGCGACCAGGCCAGCCACCAGCCCCAGTAGAACAGGGTCCAGCCGCCGATCCAGTCGGTGGGCTGATAGGCGTAGAGGTTGAGCGTGCGACTGACGATCTCGCTCAGGTAGCCACCCGTGTTCTGTACGAAGGTCTGCAGGATCAGCACGGTCGGCCCTAGCAGCATCACCATCAGCAACAGCAGCACCGCCAGGCCCAGATTTAGCTCGGACAACCGCCGAATGCCCTTGTCCAGCCCGGACATCACCGACAACGTGGCCAGGAACGTAGTACCGATGATCAGCGCGATCTGCACCGGAATGGATACCGGCACACCAAACAGGGCATTGAGCCCGGTGTTGATCTGCGACACGCCAAAGCCCAGCGAAGTGGCGACGCCGAACACCGTGCCGATGATCGCAAAGATGTCGACCGCGTGCCCCAGTGGCCCGTGGATGCGCTCGCCGATCAGCGGGTAGAGTGCCGAACGCAGGGTCAGCGGCAAGCCATGGCGATAGCTGAAATAGGCCAGGATCAACGCGACGATGGCGTAGATCGCCCAGGCATGCAGCCCCCAGTGGAAGAAGGTGATACGCATTGCCTCGCCCGCCGCCAGCACCGTGCCGCCCTCACCCAGCGGTGGCTTGAGGAAGTGCATCACAGGCTCCGCGACACCGAAGAACATCAGGCCGATGCCCATGCCTGCGGAGAACAGCATGGCGAACCAGGTGGCATTGTTGTAGTCGGGGGTGCTGTGGTCGGGGCCGAGCTTGATATCGCCGTAGCGACTGATGCCCAGAAACACCACAGTGCCGAGAATCAGCGCCACACCGAGAATGTAGAACCAGCTGACATTGACGATGATCCAGCCCTGGATATGTGCGAACAACGCCTGTGCATGGGCCTGGAACACGCTGGCGTACAGCACCAGAATCAGCAGCAGGACCGCGGAAATCCAGAAAACCGGTGGGTTGATGGTGGGCTTGCGAGGTTGTTCGGGCGGACTTGCCATGTACGGGTAATCTCCATCAGGGCGCTTCATGCGCACGGTTAGCTACGACAAACGGTAGACGCTGATGGTTTTGCCCGTCGTGACATATCGGATGTTTCTGAATTTTTCAAAGCGCGCCCTCCTGAGCACACGCCCTCCTGCCCGCACATGCCGTGCTGCAAACAGGTTTTTCCCTGGTGCAAACCTGCGCCCGCGCAGGGCTTCTTGTACACTCGCCTGCATAAAATCCACCTGTACATTTTGGTGACAGCATGATCGAGGTAACCGAGGTTTCCATTGCCGAGCTGCGCAACGCGCTCGAGTCCGGCCGCACGACGGCGGTCGAACTGGTCAAGGCCTACCTGGCCCGTATCGACGCCTACGATGGAGCCGACACCGCCACCGCGCTGAACGCCGTCGTGGTGCGCAACCCCGAAGCGCTCAGGGAGGCCGAGGCCTCCGACGCCCGCCGCGCCGCCGGCACCACGCTTGGCCCGCTGGACGGCATCCCCTACACCGCCAAGGACAGCTACCTGGTCAAGGGCCTGACCGCCGCCTCCGGCAGCCCGGCGTTCGAGCATCTGGTCGCCCAGCGCGACGCGTTCACCGTCGAGCGCCTGCGCGCTGCAGGCGCGATCTGCCTGGGCAAGACCAACATGCCGCCCATGGCCAACGGCGGCATGCAGCGCGGCGTCTACGGCCGCGCCGAAAGCCCGTACAACGCGGCCTACCTCACCGCCCCCTTCGCCTCTGGCTCCTCCAACGGCGCCGGTACCGCCACGGCGGCCAGCTACAGCGCCTTCGGCCTGGCCGAGGAAACCTGGTCGAGCGGTCGCGGGCCGGCGTCGAACAACGGCCTGTGCGCCTACACCCCATCGCGTGGGGTGATCTCGGTGCGCGGCAACTGGCCGCTCACGCCAACCATGGATGTGGTCGTGCCTTACGCACGGACCATGGCCGATCTGCTGGAAATTCTCGACGTGGTGGTGGCCGACGACGCCGACACCCGTGGCGACCTGTGGCGCATGCAACCCTGGGTGCCAATCCCGGCAGCCTCGAGCGTGCGCCCCGCCAGTTACCTCGACCTGGCCGTCGGCGCCGGCGCGCTCAAAGGCAAGCGCTTTGCCGTACCGCGCATGTACATCAATGCCGACGCCGAGGCCGGCACGTCGGAAAAACCCGGCATTGGTGGCCCGACTGGCCAGCGCATCAACACCCGCGCCAGCGTCATCGACCTCTGGGAGCAGGCCCGCAAAGCGCTGGAGGCGGCAGGCGCCGAAGTGGTCGAAACCGACTTCCCGTTGGTCTCCAACTGCGAGGGTGATCGTCCGGGCGCGCCGACCGTGTACAACCGCGGTATCGTCAGCAAGGAATTCCTGCACGACGAGCTGTGGGAATTGTCCGGCTGGGCCTTCGACGATTTCCTGCGCGCCAACAACGACCCCAAGCTGAACCGTCTGGCTGACGTCGACGGGCCGAAGATCTTCCCGCACGATCCGGGCACCCTGCCCAACCGCGAGGACGACCTGGCGGCCGGCATGGACGAATACGTCAACATGGCCAAGCGTGGACTCAAGTCCTGGGACCAGATCGCTACCGTCCCGGACGGCCTGCGCGGCCTGGAGCAAACGCGCAAGATGGACCTGGAAGACTGGATGGACGAGCACAAGCTGGACGCCGTGCTGTTCCCCACCGTCGCCGATGTCGGCCCGGCCGATGCCGATATCAACCCAGTCTCGGCAGACATCGCCTGGAGCAACGGGATCTGGGTCGCCAATGGCAACCTGGCAATCCGTCATCTGGGTGTGCCGACAGTGACCGTGCCGATGGGCGTGATGGCCGACATCGGTATGCCAGTGGGCCTGACCTTCGCTGGCCGGGCCTATGACGACAGTAACCTGCTGCGCTTTGCCGCAGGTTTCGAAGCCACCGGCTCGCGCCGGGTGATTCCACCGCGCACGCCACCACTGAGCTAACGTTCGAGCGCAATCCACACTCGCCAGATTCAACTATTTGTGTAAAATTCAACACAATTAAGAATCTGGCGATTTCCCATGCCCGCACTCCCCCTTCAGCAAGAACGCCATCTCACCCTCACCGTCCTCAAGGCTGCGCTCCAGGCCTTGGGCAGCGTTGCGCCGCGCAACCTGGAAATCCTCCTGCACGACCTCGACAATCCCGAGCACTCGGTGATCGCCATCGTCAACGGCCATCTTTCGGGCCGTCGAGTGGGCAGCCCGATCCTGGCCGCACCGGAACAGGACCAAGGCTTCAAGGCACTGATGCACGCCGGCCGTACTCAGGACGGCTGCGAGCCGGTGGTGCTGCCGGACTACCCCACAACCCTCAAGGGGCGCACGCTGCGCAGCGCCACGGCAATCTTTCGCGACAGCGGTGGCCACCCGTTCGCCAGCCTGTGCGTGAACACCGACATCACCGGCCTCGATGCCGCCATGACCTTTCTCCAGCACTTTCAGCCACTCGGCGCCCTCCCGGACACACACCCGCCCCGTGAGGCGGCCGACATGACGCTGCTGATGAGCGAAATCATCCAGGACTCGCTGCAGCGCTCAGGCCGAGGGCGGATGAACAAGCAAGCCAAGGTCGAGGCCGTACGGGTGATGCAGGAGCGCGGCCTGTTCATCGTCAAAGGTGGCGTGGAGAAGGCTGCCGACGCCCTGGGCGTGACCCGCTACACCATCTACAACTACCTGGAGCAGCTGCGCGGCGACGCCACGCCGGCTGCCCGCGAACGCTGAATGCGGAGCCCGCCATGACCTTGCATATCCAGACCCCTTTGATCGAATCCCGCCCGCTGTCACTGGCCGCCGGCCGTACCCTGTGGCTCAAGCTCGAGGCCCTGCAGCCCTCTGGCTCGTTCAAGCTGCGCGGCGTAGGCCATGCCTGCGAAGTGCACCATGCGCGTGGCGCCCGGCACTTCGTGTCGTCTTCCGGAGGCAACGCCGGCCTCGCCGTGGCCTATGCCGGGCGCAGGCTCGGCGTGCCGGTAACCGTGGTGGTGCCGGAAACCACCAGCACGCGCGCCATCGAACTGCTGAAACTCGAAGACGCCCAGGTCGTGGTCAAAGGCAGCTCGTGGCAAGAAGCCAACCAGCATGCGCAAGGCTTGCTGGGCCCGGGTGATGCGTTCATCCACCCGTTCGACGACCCGCTGCTGTGGACCGGACATGCCAGCATGATCGACGAAGTCGCCCAGGCCGGACTCAAACCCGATGCAGTGGTGTTGTCGGTAGGGGGCGGCGGACTGCTCAGCGGCGTGGTCGAGGGGCTCAAGCGCAATGGCTGGCACGACGTGCCTGTGCTGGCGGTGGAAACCGACGGTGCCGCATCACTGCACGCCGCCATCGCTGCGGGCCATCCGGTGGAACTGCCGGCCATCACTTCGGTGGCCACCTCGCTGGGCGCCAAGCGTGTGGCGGACCAGGCGCTGGCCTGCGCACAAAACCACCCACTGCACAGCGAGCGAGTAACCGACCATGCGGCGCTCCAGGCCTGCGAGCGCTTCCTGCACGATCACCGAATACTGGTAGAACCTGCCTGCGGCGCAGCGCTGGCCCTGGCCTACGCACCCGAGCGCCTGGCGCAGTACAGCAACGTGCTGATGATCGTCTGCGGTGGCGCGACTGCCACGCTGGAGCAGATTCGCGACTGGCTTGCAGCCTAGCGGCCAGTGCTCGCGAAACAAGGCCACTCCTGCAAGACCTGCAGGAGTGGCCGTTTCTTCAGGCGTGGTTGATATCCCGGTCCTTGGTCTCAGGCAGGAAGAAGATACCCAGCACCGCGGTCATCACCGCGATGACGATCGGGTACCACAACCCGTAGTAGATATCCCCCGTGGCCGCCACCATGGCAAAGGCCACCGTCGGCAGGAAACCGCCGAACCAGCCGTTACCGATGTGGTAAGGCAGCGACATCGAGGTGTAGCGGATACGCGCCGGGAACAGCTCCACCAACCAGGCAGCGATGGGGCCGTAGACCATGGTCACGTAGATCACCAGAAGGGTCAGCAGCAGCAACACCATCGGGTAATGGATCTTCGCCGGGTCAGCCTTTTCGGGATAGCCGGCCTCCTTCAGCGCGCCGGTCAGGGTCGCGGTGAACGCATCGCCCTGAGCCTTGAGCTCGGCCGCCGCCAACCCTGTGCCTTCGAAGCTTGCAATGACCCGTTCACCGATACGCACCTGCGCCACACTGCCGGGCTGTGCACGTTCGTTGTCATAGGGAATGGCGCGCTTGGCCAGCAGGCTCTTGGCGATATCGCAGGAACTGGTGAATTTGGCCTTGCCCACGGGATCGAACTGGAACGAGCACTGCGCCGGGTCGGCAATCACCACGACGGGGTTCTGCTCCTGGGCGACAAACACATCCGGGTTGCCGTACTCGGTCAAGCCCTTGAAGATCGGGAAGTAGGTGAGCGCGGCAATGATGCAGCCCGCCATGATGATCTTCTTGCGCCCGATGCGATCGGACAGGCTGCCGAACAGGATGAAGAACGGCGTGCCAATCAACAGCGAACCTGCGATCAGCAAGTTGGCGGTCTGGGGGTCGATCTTCAGGGTCTGCAACAGGAAGAACAGCGCGTAGAACTGCCCGGTGTACCACACCACGGCCTGGCCGGCAGTGCCGCCGAGCAGCGACATGATCACCACCTTGAGGTTATCCCAACGCGCGAAGGATTCGGTCAGCGGCGCCTTGGACGCCTTGCCCTCGGCCTTCATCTTCAGGAACACCGGCGACTCGTTGAGCTGCATGCGGATGTACACCGAAATCACCAGCAGCAGGATCGAGATCAGGAACGGAATCCGCCAGCCCCAGGCTTCGAACGCTTCGGTACCCATCACCGTGCGGCAGGTCAGGATCACCAGCAGCGACAGGAACAGGCCCAAGGTGGCGGTGGTCTGGATCCACGACGTGAAAAAGCCACGCTTGCCGGGCGGTGCGTGCTCGGCCACGTAGGTCGCTGCGCCACCGTACTCGCCGCCCAGCGCCAGGCCTTGCAGCAGCCGCAGGGAGATGAGAATGATCGGCGCCGCCACGCCGATGCTGGCATAGCTGGGCAGTATCCCGACCACGGCAGTGGACAGGCCCATGATGATGATGGTGATGAGGAAGGTGTGCTTGCGCCCGATCATGTCGCCGAGTCGGCCGAACACGATGGCCCCGAACGGCCGCACGGCAAAGCCTGCGGCAAACGCCAGCAAGGCGAAGATGAACGAGGTGGTTTCGTTGACGCCGGCGAAGAAGTGCTTGGCGATGATCGCCGCCAGCGAGCCGTAAAGGTAGAAGTCGTACCACTCGAACACGGTGCCCAGGGACGAGGCGAAGATGACCTTCCTCTCCTCCCGACTGATGCCGCGTTGGGGCGCACTGCCCGTCGATGTGCTGTCGATTGCCGCCATGGGTTGCCTCCGTCTTGTTCTTGTCAGGCCGGAGTACCTCAGAAAAACAGCATCGCACCCTGGCCCCGGGTCTAAGCAGGACTACGGTTGCGCGAAGCACGACAGGGCGGGCTGCCCAGAATCGCAGCAAGGTACGTTGAAGCATAATCGGGATTGCGCGGATATCCACTGCGCCCCTGATGACGCTAGGGACGGGTAGCCTGCTCGCCAACAGGCCCTTTCAGCTCGACCTGGTTGCCATCGGGGTCATAACAGTAAAGCGACAGGCCCTCGCCCTCGGCGCCGTATCGCACTTCGGCGGCATCGACCGCAACCCCGGCGGCTTGCAGGTAGCGGGTCAACGCCTGCTCGTCGAACGGTTCGATACGCAGGCAGAAGTGATGCAGGTTACGCCCGCTCTCGCCTGCCGCAGCACCGCCCGGGCGTCCCAGCTCACCGTCCAGGCTCACCAGATCGATCATCGCGGTACCGGCGGCCAGATGGACCATGCCCAAGTCCGGCCGCTCCTTGCTCACCCGGCAGCCAAGCACGTCACGGTAAAAGGCGACACTGCGCTGAAGATCGCGCACTCGCAGCACCAGATGATCGATATGACGAATGGCAAAGGGACGCATGGGGGCAGCTCCTGGTCGTCGCTTCGAAAGGGCATCGCAGCACCATAACCGATCCCTCGCAGACAGGACAATTCACGATCAGGTGCTAGCCATCTACAGGCGCGCGCGCCCTGCAAGCCAGCCTTTCGGCGCGGAAGGGCATCAGCGGTTTCTGTCGCACACGAGGCGGCATACAACGCGCTGCGCGATGAGCAGACCAGCGTCGAGCGCGGCCTGTTCGACAGCCTGACCCGTGAGGTCGAAACCCCCTGACGCTGTCCACCCTCACTGGCCGCGCAAGTCCTCGAAGAAGGCTTGCCGGCCCTGTACCTGGCTGGACGCACGATGCAGCGCCGCCGCCTCGCCGCTGACAGCGTCCACATGCCAATAGCAGTGCCTGATCGCCCGCGTCACCCCGACGTAGGCCAGGCGCTGCGCTTCGTCTTTCTGCGCGCTGTCGAACGGCTGTGCATCCCCGGTACGCCCTAACCCGGCCATGCGATACACCTGGTTCTTGTAGGGTGAACTGGTCAGGTACTGACAATCACCGAGCATGAACACGGCATCGGCCTGCAGGCCCTTGGCGCTGTGATAGGTGAGCTGACGCAGGCGACGCTGCTCAGGTGGCAAGCTCGAATCAACCCTGACAACCGTTTCTATATGTTTTGAAATCAATAACTTATCGCTGCTTTTTCGAAACAACATCATCACCGTTTCGCCCCGTTGGTAATGCTCGATCAGGGTCTGCCCGAGAGCGGCTTCGTCGCGCTCGAACACCTTGACTGGCGACAGTGGCAGCGCGGCGGCGCCACCGCAGGCCCTGGCTTTCTTGCCGTTGATCGCCGTTGTACCGCGCACAAGGTGTTCGGCCGCATCGATGATGTGCTGCTGGCTCCGGTAGTTCTCGACCAGCATCACCCGGGTATTGGCCGGTGATGGGAAGGTCTTGCCAAACTCCATGAAGTACTTCGGAGAACTGCCGCGCCAGCCATAGATCGACTGCCAGTCATCACCCACGCACATCAACGACGAATGCCCGGCGTTGCGCCCGGTATGCATGCCAGGGCCACGCCTGCGGATCTCGCCCAATGTAGCGCGCAGCCAACTGACGATCTGTGGCGAGACATCCTGGAACTCATCGATCATCAAGTGCGCCAGCGGGCGTAGCAGCGGGTCTGGCAACAGTTGCAGGTTCTCGGGGTTGTTCTCGCCGAACAGGGCGAACATGCGGTTATAGGTCATCACTGGCGGCGACTGCCCAAGCAGGTGAGCTTCCAATGCCTTCCAGTACAGGGCCAGGGCTTCGAAAAACGGCGCATCGCTGTCGCCTGGCGCAAAGCTCATGCGAGCCACGGCGCTCCCCACCTCGAGCCCCAGGTTCTCGATGAAGCTCGCCGCACCGACGAAGGCATCGAGCAACGGCGCAGGAGCCAGTTCGCCCTTGACCTTGAACTCGAACCCGGGCCCCGCCACCGCATCACCCGCCAGCGACGCGGCGAGACGTTTTGCCGAAGTATAGTTATCAAGCCAAATCAATGGCTTATCACAGAAAGCTTGAAACAACGTGCGCTTTACAGCCCACTCGGCACGCACCGACAGCTTGGCGTTGGCACGCTGGTACTGGGCGCTTTCCGACGGATCGAAGCCCAGCACCACCCAGGCATCAAGCCCTTCGAGACGCCCGTGCACATGGAAACGCTGGCCACGGATCTGCACGGTTTCCCGACAGGGCTCGATGCCCTTGATCGGCCAGGCGCCCGCAGCGAACCACAGGTCTTCGATCACGTCGCACAGTTCTTCGTCGCGCTGGGCAGCCAGTTGAGTCACCTGCACGCGCTTCTGCACATCGGGATGATCCGGATCGAGGGGCTTGAGCTGCAGGGCCTCGCGGCGCATCGTCGCGACCAGTTCGACAAAGCGTGGGCTGTCACGCAGCAGGTCGCTATAACACAGATTGAGCTGGTGGCGCTGGGCATCGTTCAGGCGCAGGTCGAAAGGATTACCTTCGCTCTCGGCTTCGCTGCCAGCCGGTAGGTCGTTACCCAGTGTCTCGAATGCGCGCAGTTGGGAGAACCCCGGCAGGCTGCGCACCAGCGGCAGGATGCGCGAATGGAAGGTGCGAACCAGGTCACGAGCACGGGCCGGCGGCAGGTCGATCTGCCAGATGGCGAAGACCTGCACCAGCCGCTTGATGAAGTCCTTGCGCGACTCACGCGTGAAGGTGACCACGGTCATGGCGTCCAGCTCGAAGCCCAGGTAGTGGCGCAGCAGCAGGATACGCAGCACCAGCGAAGTGGACTTGCCGGCACCGGCACCCGCCACCACGCAGGTAGATGGCGTGTCGCTGAAGATCAGCTTCCATTGCGCGGCGCTGGGCTGGGCGTCGGCAGGCAGGCGCTGGACGACATCGGCCTTGAAGCGTTTCTTCAGCTCCGCTGTCAGCGGCAGGCGCCAGTCGTCGAACAGCTTGTCGTCCTGGCCTGGTACTGCAGCGCTGTCAGGGCGGCTGTCGCGGATCACCAGGACCTGCCGCCCGGCCTCGTACCCTTCGGCACGGCCACGTTCGTAGCCGTCACGCAGGCCATCGGCGTGCCCGCTGCGTTGGCCGGTGGCGTGGCCGAGGAACCATGAGTCGCGGTGCTGCGCCTGCAAACGGCTCAATCCTCGCCCAAGCAGGCGTGCGGCCAGGCGGCGCAACCAGGGTAATTGCGCGGGCGGGGTCAGGTCCGGTGGCGCCGGGGGCTGCTCGAGAGACACGGTCACTCCATTGCTAGTCGAATCAGTGGAGCATGTTCCACCGAACTGCTGAAAAGTGCCAGCTAATGCTTGCAGATCATGGGATTAGGCGATGAAACGCAGAAAGTACCATAACGAAAAACATCTATTTATCAGATAAAAAAAAGCCGATATTTACGCTTATTTTCGATACTTGAAAAAGGCATCATGAGCCCATTCCCATCTACCGAGGACCCTGATCATGCTGCAACTGCGCCCCTTCGAAAGCCTCGGCCATGCCAACCACGGCTGGCTGGACGCCCATCATCACTTTTCCTTTGCCGAGTACTACGACACAGAACGTATGCACTGGGGCAACCTGCGCGTGTGGAACGACGACCTGATCGCCGCCGGTAGTGGCTTCCCGCCGCATCCGCACCGGGACATGGAGATCATCACCTACGTGCGCGAAGGTGCAATCAGCCACCAGGACAATCTGGGTAACAAAGGCCGCACCGAAGTCGGTGACGTGCAAGTGATGAGTGCGGGCACGGGTATCGTGCACAGCGAGTACAACCTGGAGAAGGTCGACACCCGCATTTTCCAGATCTGGATCGTGCCGGACAAGGTCGGAGAGGCGCCGTCCTGGGGCACTCGGCCCTTCCCCAAAGGTGACCGCGGCGAAGGCTTCGTGACCCTGGCCAGCGGCCGTGTCGAGGACCAGGACGCCCTGCGCATCCGCGCCGACGCCCGGCTGGTGGCCGCGACCCTGCGCGCCGGCGAGAGCGCCGAGTACCGCTTCGATGCCGGACGACGTGGCTATCTGGTTCCGGCCAAAGGCGTGGTCGAGGCCAATGGCGTGCGCGCCAAAGCCCGGGACGGGGTTGCCGTGGAGGGTGAAGAAGTGCTGCGCGTCACGGCGCTCGAGGACAGCGAGATTGTGCTGGTGGACGTGGCCTGAGGCAGATGACCGAACCGTGCTTTTCGCGGGCTGGCCCGCAAAAAGCACGGTTCGGCATGCGCGTAGGCAATCAGCTGATGGCCGCATCCACCAGTGCCTGGGCCTCTTGCACCAGGCGCTGCAGATGCGCCTCGTCAATGAAGCTTTCGGCGTAGATCTTGTAGATGTCCTCGGTACCCGAAGGACGCGCGGCAAACCAGCCATTGGCGGTCATCACCTTCAGGCCGCCGATGGCCTGGCCGTTGCCCGGTGCGTGGCTGAGGATCTGCTGGATCGGCTCGCCGGCAAGCTCGGTGGACTTCACCTGCTCAGGCGCCAGCTTGCTCAGCAGCGCTTTCTGCCGCGCATCGGCCTTGGCCTCGACGCGGGTGGCGTAGGGCTTGCCCAGGGCTGCGGTGAGATCGGCGTAGGCCTGGCTCGGATTGCGTCCTGTGCGTGCAGTCATCTCGGCCGCCAGCAAGGCGGGAATCAGGCCATCCTTGTCGGTCGCCCAGACGCTCCCGTCCAGACGCAGGAACGATGCACCGGCACTCTCCTCCCCACCAAAACCGAGCGAGCCCTCGAACAAGCCCTGGGCGAAGAACTTGAAGCCCACCGGCACTTCATGGAGCTTGCGCCCTAGCCGCTCGGTAACCCGGTCGATCATGCCGCTGCTGACCACGGTCTTGCCGACAGCGGCGTCGTTGCGCCACTGCGGGCGATGGCGGAACAGATAATCGATGGCCACGGCGAGGTAGTTGTTCGGCTGCAGCAGGCCGTCACTGGTGACGATACCGTGGCGGTCATGGTCCGGATCGCAGGCAAAGGCCACGTCGAAACGCTCGCGCAGGCCGATCAGGCCCTGCATGGCGTGTGGCGACGAAGGGTCCATGCGAATCTGCCCGTCCCAGTCGACGGTCATGAACCGGAAAGTCGGGTCGACCTCGGTGTTGACCACTTCAAGGTTCAACTGGTATCGCTCGGCAATCGCCGACCAATAGCGCACGCCCGCGCCACCCAGCGGATCGACACCCAGGCGCAGGTTGGCATTGCGGATGACCTCGAAATCGATGACGTTTTCCAGGTCTGCCACGTAGCTGTTCACATAGTCGTGACGCTGAGTGGTGGCAGCCTGCAGAGCCTGGGCGTAGTCAATGCGCTTGACACCCTCAAGGCCTGCGGCCAGCAGTTCGTTGGCCTTGGCTTCGACCCACTTGGTCACATCGCTGTCGGCCGGGCCACCATTGGGCGGATTGTATTTGAAACCACCGCTCTGGGGCGGGTTGTGCGAGGGGGTGATGACGATGCCGTCGGCCAGGCCCTGTTGACGCCCGCGGTTGTAGCACAGAATCGCATGGGACACCGCCGGGGTTGGGGTGTACTCGTCGTCCTTGGACAACCGCACCTGCACGCCATTGGCCGCCAGGACCTCCAGCGCGCTGGCGGTGGCCGGCGCCGACAAGGCATGGGTGTCAGCCCCGATGAACAGCGGGCCATCGATGCCCTTCTCCTGGCGGTACAGGCAGATCGCCTGGGTGATCGCCAGCACATGATGTTCGTTGAAGCTCAACTCGAACGAGGTGCCTCGATGTCCGGAAGTGCCGAAGGCCACGCGCTGCGACGCGACCGTAGCGTCCGGGCGACCGGTGTAGTAGGCGGTCAACAGGCGGGGAATATCGACCAGCACGCTGGCCGGAGCCGGCTTGCCTGCCAAAGGACTGAGCGTCATGCAAAACCTCGAGTTCAACGGATGTAGATGTTGGAACGCGCAGTGTACTGGGAGTTGCAACGGCGCGCGATGGGGCTGGCTCAGTTGATAGCGGTCTGCCACCAGATGGGAAACATCTGTTGCACCCGCGGCTCCTTGAAACGCTCATCGATCAGGAACAGCACGCCACGGTCCTGGTCGCCGCGAATGACCCGACCGGCTGCCTGGATCACCTTGCGCACGCCAGGGTACAGGTACGCGTAGTCGAACCCGCTGCCAAACTGCCGGGCCAGACGTTGCTTGAACTGTTCGTTGACCGGATTGACCTGAGGCAACCCCAGGGTGGCGACAAAAGCACCAATCAGCCGGGTGCCTGGCAGGTCTACCCCTTCAGCGAAGGCCCCACCCAGCACGGCGAAGCCTATCCCTCGCCCATCCGCCACGAAACGCGCCAGGAATCCCTCGCGTGCGGCCTCGTCCATGCCCGGCGCCTGCCGCCAGTACGGCACTTCGGGATAGCGTTCGGCAAACAGGGCCATCACCTGCTCCAGGTATTCGAAGCTGCTGAAGAACGCCAGGTAGTTGCCCGGCTGACGCTGGTACTGCTCGCCGATCAGCCCGACGATCGGCGCCAGGGACGCTTTGCGCTGCTGAAAACGGGTCGAGACCTCACTGACGATACGCACCTGCAGCTGCTCGGCACGAAATGGCGCGGCCACATCCAGCCAGGCGGTATCTGCCGGCATGCCCAGCAAGTCGGCGTAGAACCGTCGTGGCCCCAGCGTCGCCGAAAACAGCGTGACACTGCGCGCCGCAGCCATGCGTGGGCCGAGCAGGCGCGCGGGCACCACGTTACGCAGCGTCAGCGTCGCCAGACGACGGCTGCGCGGGCCGTTGCGCAGGCTGATATCGAACAGGAAATGCTCATCGAACAGCTCGGCCACACGGCTGAACTGCAGAGCCTGGAAGTAGAACTGCAGAACCTGCGGCTCGATGTGCGCAGGCGCCTGCTCCATGCCCTCCTGAATCAGGCCGATGCACTGTTGCAACGCCCGCAGGAACGCCTCGGGCAGTTGCTCACTCGCCTGGTACGGTGCCACCTGAGCCTTGTACAGCGCATTCCACTGGCGATTGAGACGATCCAGTGCACCGTTCAAGCCCGCCGGCTTGGTCTTGCGCAAGGCCAGCAGTTGCCCTTGGTCGAGGCTGGCGCTGTACATGGCGCGGCCGCGTTCCACCAGGTTATGCGCCTCGTCCACCAACACGGCGACTCGCCACTGGTTGAGCTGGGCCAGGCCGAACAGCAGCGCATGGGCGTCGAAGTAATAGTTGTAGTCAGCGACCACCAGATCGACCCAGCGCGCCATCTCCTGCCCCAGGTAGTACGGGCAGACCTGGTGTGCCAGCGCGACCTCGCGCAACCCGGCCCGGTCGAGCAACACCACCTGAGAGGCCGCTTCGCGAGCCGCTGGCAGCCGATCGTAGAACCCCTTGGCCAGCGGGCAGGACTCGCCATGACAGGCACTGCCCGGGTATTCGCAGGCTTTGTCCCGAGCGATCAACTCCAGCGCTCGCAGGCTGGGCTGTGCGGTGGTGTCGGTGATCTGACGCAGTGCATCGAGCGCCAACGCCCGGCCTGGTGTCTTGGCGGTAAGGAAGAACAGCTTGTCCAGTTGCTGCGGGGCCATGGCCTTGAGCAGCGGGAACAGGGTGCCGAGCGTTTTGCCAATACCGGTGCTGGCCTGGGCCATCAGGCAGCGACCGGTGGCCACCGCCTTGTACAGGGTTTCTGCCAGTTGGCGCTGGCCCTGGCGAAACTGTGGGTAAGGGAACGCCAGCCCCTGCAGGTCGTTGTCCCGCAGGCGCAGCCGTGCGGCCTGGGCCTGTGCCCAGCCAAGAAAGCGCTGGCACAAGGCCTCGAAGAACTGCTGCAACTGTGCGGCATTATGCGGTTCGCTGAACAAGGTCTGCCGGTCGCTGTCGACATCCAGGTAAACCAGCGTGACCTCGATCCGCTCCAGCCCACGCGACTGGCACAATAGCCAGGCGTAAACCCGGGCCTGCGCCCAGTGCAATTGCCGGTGGTTGTCCGGCTGGCGGTCGAGACTGCCACGGTGAGTCTTGATCTCTTCCACACGATTACGCAGCGGGTCGTAGCCATCGGCTCGTCCACGCACCCGCAATCCCTGGTACTCGCCCTCCAGCGATACCTCCGCCTCGTAGCCAGGCCCGCGTCGGGCAACGACCCGCCGATGGCCATCGATGCCCTGCTGGGCGGTGGGCGACGGCGTAAAGCGCAAGTCCAGGTCGCCGACCTTGGCAGCAAACTCACACAGCGCACGCACCGCCACACTCAGACTCACGGCGCAACCTCGCACCACCGCACATGACATACCGCGACCGGCATGCCGTGCTCACGACAGAAGTCCAGCCAGCGCAACTGGTTATCCTGCAGGCGATCACCCGGCCCCTTGACCTCGATCATGCGGTAGCGCCCTTGCCCCGGCCAGAACTGGACGAGGTCGGGCATGCCTGCGCGGTTGTTGCGAATATCCTGCAGCAGGCGCTGGAAACACCGCTTCAGATGCTCGGCAGGAATGCAGGCCAAGGCCTGTTCGAGCAGCACCTCGTTCAGTACCTGCCAGAACACGAACGGTGACTGCAGGCCGTGCTTGGTGGCAAAACATTCGCGTATCGCCTGTCGGTAGCTGCCATCGTCGAGCCGCCCCAGACAGGTTTCGAACAGCGCGGCGCGGCGCGTCAGGAAATCACTGTCGTGCAAATCCTGCGGCGCCGCCTGATAAGGGTGAAAGAAAGCGCCGGGCAGTGGCGCGAAAATCGCCTCCCAGCACAGGAGGCCGAACAGGCTGTTGAACAAGGTATTCTCGACATAGTGGACCTCGCCGTCAGCGTGCGCCAAGTGCAAGCGCACCGCCTCCTCCACACCCCGTTCGGCCATTTCCACGGGCAACTCCAGTTCGATGAGCGTTTGCGCGGCAGGCGACGGGCGGCGTCGGGGCGGCCCTCCGAGCTTGCGTGCAAGGCGCGGCAGCATGCGCGCCAACGCCTGGCTCTCGAGCGGATTGGCCACCGTCTGGGCCATGTGTGACGCCAGTGCCTGCGCCCTCTGCCACTGCTCGCTGCGCTCGAGCACGCGCACCTGACGAATGCGCGCCTCGGGGTGGTCGAGCCCATCGTAGACGCTCAAGGCCAGGTCCCACTGCCCAAGCCGCTCGCAGCGCTGGCCAATTGCAAACAGCAGACGTGCACGACGCCGGGCCAGCCAGGGGTTGGTGCTGTCGACCCGTTCCAGTGCCTGCAGCAACGTACTCGGCGCCTCTCCCTGCTCCAGACGCTCGACGCAAGCATGCAAGGTCATCGCCAGATCGACCTCATCGCGCTGGCGCAAGGCGCGTGAATCCGCACTGAAGTTCACCTGCTCGTAGCGCAGCACGCCCAGGTCGGCCAGTACGAACTCCGACCAATCCTGATAAAGATTGCCAAAGAACAACAGGCGCAGGCGGTCGCACAGGGGTTGCAGGCGCCATTGCAGGATCTGCACCGGCGCCTGCGCGAACCAGGCAGAAAGAGGCCTGCCCGGCAGATCCAATGGCCGCAGCGTGGCCAGCAACTGGGTCTTGGTCGCGCGAGGATGGGCCAGGTGATCGGCAAAACAGGTGAGCAGTTCGTCCCGGCGCAACAAGGCGAACAGCTGTTCCAGACCCAGTACCGGCCTCGGGCAGACCCATCCCAGGGTGAGCAAAGGCTGCAAGGCCGCGTCCGTGTCGCCGATCTCGGCATACTCGAGCCGGTCGCCGCGAAACAGCTCGCCTTTGCGCATGACCATACGCACCAGCAGTGCCTGCGTCGGCTGGGCTAGCCCGCTGAAGACTCGGAGAAAGTCTTGCTCGTGCGAGTCAAGGATATCGGCGTATCGGTGTTCGACCCACCTCAGTACCTGGCGGAAGTTATGCAGGTAATAGAGCGGATCTTCGACGGAATGGGCAATCACGGCATGGCGTCGCAGGCTGGCATGAGCACTGGTTATACATACAGATACAGCCGCCTGGCAAGCGCGCCGGATCGACGGTCAGTCCGACCTGTCCTTTGCGTTGGCACGCAAGCACTGCAACCGCTGTCCGAGTTCCCCGAGTGCATCCTCCAGCTCGCCTGCATCGTCCCCCTGCCAGGCCAGCAGCAGGTGGCGATCGTAACTCTCTTGCAAACTGAACAGATTTCCAGGCGCCGCCAGCAGCGCCGGGGTACTCGAGGCCTCCAACAACTGACGCACATCCACTGCCAAGTCCAGGCGACACCAGAGCACGCGTCCGCCTTCAGGCACACTGAACGCCAACAGGCTGCCCAGATGCTGTTCGACGGCGTGGCATAAAATCGCCATGCGCAACTGCAGCCGGTCGCGCATTTGCTGCAGATGGCTGTCCACATCGCCTCGGGTCAGCAGACAGGCCACAGCCTGTTGGCGCCGAGGGGGCAACACAAAGCTGCGGCGCACGAAAGCCTCACACACTGCTGGATGCCGACTCAGCACATAGGCATAGGGCGCTTCGGCACCGATCATTCCTTCCAGCGAACCCATGACCAGCAGCCAGTGCGGATCGACCCAATCGCGCAGGCGTGTCGCAGGTGGCGCGGCAAAACACTGCTCGCTATCCAGGTCATTTTCCAGCAGCCATGCCGGATATCCCGCGAGCAGACGCGCCACTTCACGCTGTTCCTCCAGCGACATCAGGCGTCCGGGAGGTGTCGCCAGACACGACGGCATGAGCAGCAGGCGCACGGTTTCGCGCTTGAACAACTGCGCCAAGGTACCCAGGTCCAGCCCCCCCTGGTTATCCAACGGCCACTCGATAACCCGCACTCCCAGCTGTTGCAGGACCTGCAGCTGCTGCCAGCAACAGGGCGTCGCCACCAGCACCGTGCCCCCCTGCAAGTCCAGTGCAAGCAGCAATGTCTGCAGCAGCGCCTGGACATCCGTCGCCAGATGCACGTCCTCAGCCCGCCAGAACTGCCTGGAAGAACGGGTATGGCGGGCCGCCAGCGCACTGCGTAACAGCGCGTTGCCGGACTGCGTCGTCGCGGATTGACGCGCCAGACGCCGCTCATGCGCCAGCAACAGCGGCTCGAGCGCCCCACATGGCAATGGCGGGAGAATGAACGGTGCGCACTGGCCAGATCTGGCAATTGCCCTCGGCGCACTGGCACGTCCATCGACCGGCACCAGTGCAAAATATCCGGACTTGGGCACCGAATGTACCCGTCCCTCGCGCTCCAAGAGGCTGTAGGCGTACTGCACCGTGGCCAGGGAAACCCGCAGGCGCCGGGCCAGGTCACGCAGCGATGGCAAGCGCGGGTCCCCTCCCTCGCACGCATGGCTGATCAGCGTTTCGAGGTAGCGATAGACCGTTTGATAGGCGAACTCGCGCCGCACGGAACGCCCCATCAACTGGCGGCCTGCGCCATCTCGGCCCGGGGCGAGGGGCGCCCCAGCAATCGCAACCGCACATCGCGCCGTGTCAGCTTTGCCATCAGGCGAGATGCCGTCTGCGGCAGCTCACCCGAATAAATGACCCGCAGCTGTGCCAGGCTCAGCCCGCTGGTGCCAATCAGCCAATGGACCACGGCTTCCGGGCAGGGTTGCCCCTGAAGCGCGCGGTGCAGATAGGGCAGTGCGACACGCATGGCCGGGTGGCAACGCTGCAGGAATGCCGGCAATCCACGGCCTTGCTCGGCGAACGGGGCGTACAACAGACAGGTCAACTGGTTGTCGTCGATCGCAAAGGCCTCCTGAAACAGATGCCTGCCCTCCCCCGAACGGACGGCGTCGCACTTGCCCAACTGCCATTGATCACGCAGCCGCTGCAGGTGTGTCAGGTACATCGGGTCGAAAAACACGCCCAGCGGCTCTTCACAAGCCGACACAGGCAACTCGATACCCAGCATGTGAAACAACGTGTCGTCCGCTCGACTGTCGTTGATCAGATCATCGACCGCGATCACTCGCAAGGTTGCCTCGCACTGGCATGACGGAACTCTTGCCTCGGTATGCTCCGTCGGCTTGGCAGCCAGCGTTCGCAGGCGCCCAAGCGTTTCGCACAACACCGCTGCGCACTGGTGTATGGCATGGCTTCCGCGCTCGCCGGTCAGGCGCATGAGCGTGCGACTCCACGCCAGGTACCGACGCCGCTGCCGCACCGGGATCGCCGTGACCAGCGCGCTGGGGAGCGTCCCTTGGGACAGGACGCAGCGCAGCGTCTCGGCCAGTTCAAGGTACAAACGGCTGCCTAGCAAGGATTCCGGGCACCCGGCAGCAAGATGACCGAACGTCAGCAGCGCCTCGCGCCCCAGCGGTGTGCCGGCAACTGTCGCGGCGTGGCGGCTGAAAGGCTGCAGTTGTTGGCCGCCAGCCAGCAGTAACTCCACACGGGGGTCATCCTGCAGAAACAGTGCATTGAAGGTGCTCTCCAGGCCGCGAAGCACTGCTGCCCCCGGTGCGGGCTGGCACGCGACCACTACTTGCAGGCGAAAGGTATCGGGCGCTCGCAGCGCGATGCTCAGTTGCGCAGCACGTAAAAATGCCAGCAGGCGTGTGTTACATCGGTCATGCCCGTGTATGACCAGCACGCGAAAGTCCCCGATGTACTCCACGCCACCTGCCGCCACCAGCAGACGCTGGATCAGCAATTGCACGCAGGCCCGTTGCGCCTGGGACATATGCTCCAGCAGACGATCCAGAACCTGCTGATATATGTAGTGCATGGCCTGCTCATGGATATTACTCATATAGCCCACTCCATTCCTTGAGCACAAAGAAAGCCGGCATTAACCGACATAAGAAACAAGTAGCGATTCACTTCAAAGAACTTTCCCACAAACCATTAGGAGATTTCTAAGCAACAACAGGCCGGCATTCATTGGAAGCAAAGGCATTTACCATGCCCCTGCATGCGCCCTGTGCCTCACCAGCAGTGGCCACGTACTTGATTCCGCCGAGCCGCGCCAAGTATCACAGCGCCATTATCGAGGGTTGTCGACTGAATAAAAGATACAGATCCTGGTAAAAAAACCATTCAGTAGAGCAGCATTGATCTACAGACAATAAAGAAAAACCCAAGCATGGAATCATGGCCGCAGTGGCAATTAACCGTCGTTGCCGCGGCAGTGTTATTACGTCGGATAGTTATTAATTTTTTGTAGGAAATATCAGAAAAAAACCGGGCCTAAGCCCGGTTTTTCATGCAACTCGACGCGCTGGAATCACGCAGATCCCATGTCCAGCACAATCCGCCCACCACATGGGCATTCATCCATCAGGCGATGGGCCTCGACAACCTGCTCGAACGGGTAGACCTTGATGATCTGTGGCGTCAGCAGCTTGTCGGCGGTGAACTGGTTGATGTCTCGCAACGCCCGCTGCAGCGCGACCTGGTCCTGGGCAATACCCAGCTCCGGCTTGCCGGTGAAGTTGCCAATGCAGTGCACGTAGAACTGGATGTTCTTCTGGAATGCCGCACAAGCCGGGAATGGCGTCTGGTTACCACCCTGCAGGCCGTACAGCACCAGGCTGCCACGCGGCGCAAGCACATCGCCGAGCAGCGACATCTGCGGCCCACCCATGCCGTCCAGGACCATGTCCACGCCGCGGCCATCGGTGTATTTGCCGACCTGCATCAGCAGGTCCTGCTCCTCGGTGACGATCACCTTGTCAGCCCCCAGGCCCAGCAGGTATTCACGCTGCTCCGGCTCCTTGGTGGCGGCGAACACCTTCAGGCCCAAGGCCTTGCCCAACTGCACGAAGGCGGGCCCTGCGCAATGGCTGGCATCGGTAACCAGCGCCGTCTGACCAGCCTTGGCCCGCGCCAGGTCGACGTAGGCGAAGTAGGCAATCAGCAGCGGTGTGTAATGCACGCTGGCCTCGACCGGGGTGAGGTGCTCGGGATAGCGGGTAATGGCCGTGCGGGGGAGCACGATCACATCACCATAGACCGGATGCTCATTGGGGCTGGTCGCCGGGAAACTGGCGACACGGTCGCCCACGACGATATCGTCGACACCCTCCCCGACCTGCGTGACCACCCCGGCCATTTCGTGACCGATCCCTGCCGGCAGGCGCGCCTGCGACGGTGCCAGGTTCTGGCGCCAGAGCACGTCATACCAGCTCAGGCCGATGGCCTCGACGCGCACTTGCACCTCGCCCGCTGCGGGAGACGGCTCGGCCTGCTCCTCGCAACGGAGCACATCGGCCGGGCCGAACTTGTGGAAACGGATCATGCGGGACATCGCATACCTCGCCTTTGTGAACCTCGTATTACCACGGACTTTATCCGGGCTTTGCACGTTAGACCATCAGTGGCCGTTAATAGTCGACATGCCTGTCATTGATTGGGCTACGGGCAAATCGCTGCATTGGCCCCCGTAAACCCGTGCAGGGTAACAGCCTTTGGCCTTA
Source organism: Pseudomonas sp. NY15374 (assembly GCF_048068255.1). Lineage (NCBI taxonomy): Bacteria > Pseudomonadati > Pseudomonadota > Gammaproteobacteria > Pseudomonadales > Pseudomonadaceae > Pseudomonas > Pseudomonas sp. NY15374. Next base: position 52,880 of record NZ_JBLUPZ010000008.1, on the reverse strand, counting down.
ATATTCACCCCGACCCACCTGAGCAAGGCGAAACGCACCGATGAATCGTAACGACCTGCGCCGCGTAGACCTCAACCTGCTGATCGTGTTCGAGACGCTCATGCATGAGCGCAGCGTAACCCGTGCAGCCGAAAAACTGTTTCTCGGCCAGCCGGCGATCAGTGCGGCACTGTCACGTCTGCGAAACCTGTTCGACGATCCACTGTTCGTCCGTACCGGGCGCAGCATGGAGCCCTCGGCTCGCGCCCACGAGATCTTCGCCCTGCTCTCCCCGGCCCTGGATTCGATCTCCACCGCCGTCAGCCGCGCCGCTGACTTCGACCCAGCCACCAGCACCTCGGTCTTTCGCATCGGTCTGTCGGACGACGCCGAGTTCGCCTTGCTGCCGCAGTTGCTCAAGCGCATCCGCGCCGAAGCGCCGGGCATCGTCCTGGTGGTACGGCGGGTCAACTATTTGCTGATGCCGACGCTGCTCGCCTCTGGGGAGATTTCGGTGGGTGTGAGCTATACCGCCGACCTCCCGGCCAACGCCAAGCGCAAGGTGCTGCGGCGCAGCAAGCCGAAACTGCTGCGCGCCGACAGCGTACCGGGCAACATCACCCTCGACGACTTCTGCGCCCGTCCGCATGCACTGGTCTCGTTCGCCGGCGACCTCTCCGGCTTCATCGACGAAACCCTCGAGGAAATCGGTCGCAAGCGTCATGTGGTGCTGGCCGTGCCGCAGTTCAACGGCCTCGGCACCCTGCTCGCCGGCACCGACATCATCGCCACGGTACCGGACTATGCAGCAGAAACCCTCACCGCCACCGGCGGCCTGCGCGCCGAAGACCTGCCATTGGATGTGCGTACCTTCGAACTGCACATGGCTTGGCGCGGAGCGCAGGACAACGACCCGGCGGAGCGGTGGTTGCGGTCGCGGATACAGATGTTCTTCGGGGATCCTGACAGCCTCTAGAGGACAATGTCACCGCGCATGCGCTTCGTGCTCTTCTGGGCCGTTGCCAAGAACATCTGGTGATGTACTCGTGCAGAGAGGTGACAGAACCACTCACCAAACAAGCCATTGAGGCCATGCGTAAGTATCACTAGCGGGGCCAGGAGTTCTACCCAAGCCAGGGCGGGCATTGATCGGCTTCGATGCCGCCCGTTGGTTGACGTGCCGCGAGCCGCCAGGCTATGGCCTTCTGAAGCCGAAAAAAAGGCCCGCAGCGAGGCGGGCCGAAGACCTGATGTGGAGAGTCGAACCAACTCTACAACTGTTCTGACGAACGCAATCATCAATGGTTTTGCATATCCGCGTCCCCTCCGACGGGCGGATAACGCTTGATTGCCGCGGCATGGGTTGCGCTGGCGCGCTAACCGTCCCCTAGTCGGCCAAGTGCTGCAGTCTGATGAAAGTGGGGGGCAGAGGCAGATGCTGAAGCCCCCAGTAGAGGATCTCCTCCCAGCGTTGCTGGCATTGCAAAATGCCCGTCCAGATTAAAGACCGATCAGATGGAGACTACCTGAGCCGTTGCGCAGCTCGAGCTCGGCAAGCGGCTCCAAACGCCTCGAAAATCGCGCGATATTGCGGATAGAACATCACCTGCCACTCCGGATGCCATTGGACCCCAAGGGCGAATGAGCGACTGTCTTCCACCGACAACGCTTCGACGAGGCCATCCATTGCCACAGCCTCAATACGCAAACCTTCACCGACCCGTTCTATACCTTGCCCATGTACCGAGTTGACTTCGATCACCTCGGGAAACCCCAACCCGTGTAACACCCCACCTGATCGTACCGTGAGCCTGTGAGCGGGCGCGTACTGGTCTTCAATAGGTTCGTTGCTTGGGGGCTCATGCTCTACCCCTGGTTGATGGAGCTGCTGAACGAGCGTGCCGCCGAACGCCACATTCATCTCCTGAAAACCCCGACACACGCCTAGCACTGGCAGTCCTTCTTTTACTGCAGCACGCCAAAGCGGTAGCGTGAGGTGATCACGAGCAGCATCTTTTTTAGTACCAGGCGGGCTCGGGGGGCCATCGTAATGATGAGGCTCGATATTGGACGGTGAGCCGGTGAAGAACAGCCCATCCAGTCCATCGATTATGTCTGCGATGTTCAGCAACTCTGGAAACATCGGCAAAATCAACGGTAATCCATTGGCAGCAGTGGCTACTGCCCGGGCATTCTTGTCGTCATTCAATTGCACTGCATGCGGGCCGACCTTATAACTACAGGCCGTCACCCCGATTATTGGCAGCCGTGACATCTTCTCCCCCTAGTCATGTCTCCTGTCGGTGCAGCCGGTGCGCATGGCTGCCCTCTAGTAATCAGCACCGGCAATTGCTTTGAGAAAGGCCCTGTCTGCGAGCTTGCGCAGGTCTCGCCATTCGCGCCAGTCCACCAATCCAAGGCGGTCCATTTCGTCGGCTTGACGCAGCAGTTCTTCATGATGGGTGCTGGGGCAATCACGTCTTTGCTCCACGTCGTCGTAACGCAGAAACCACCTATTGATCGCAACGAGTCGGCGCTCTTCCTGGTCTATCTGTCCGCTGATCGCGTTCATGCTGATAACCCGTCAGGGTTGCTAGTAGTGTCCTGGCGATGTGCCGGGCTTGTGGTCATGCACGACACGCTGAACTTGCACATCGGTGAACGATGACGCTTCGTTACGATGCAAACCCTGCAAATACTCGCGCGCAGCCTCGCGAGTAAGGCCCGCCTGCTGACTGCGAAACTCGCAGGTGTCGGGTTGGCTATCGAAGATGTAGCTGATCAAGTACAGGTATTTGGCCATTTTGAGGATCCCACGGCAGAGATAGAGTGAGACGCGATCTACTGGGTTGAGCCTGACGCAGTGGCATCCGTTCACCCCGATTGACGATTGGCGTATCCGCAACGGTTCCACGGGCCGTACGTGCGTGGTTCATTAGAGCTATGGCTTTCAGCCACCAACGGCGACTCGGTCCGCAGCTTCATGGCTTCAAGTACGAGCGATCGGGAGCTGACAGCTCTACCGAAGCAGGGCCGTCACCACCATCAACGGATTTTCGACGTACTCCCACGCCTCCCCTTAATTCCAAGGGGCCCGCCGTCTGGTCCACCCGACATATTGAAATACTTATTGGTGGATAGGCGTGTTGAAGAAAGAATTGGGTGCAAAGCGCAATCAAAAACGAACGGAACACGCGAGAAAGTTCAGATCGGCTACGCAAATAAGCCCACCCAAATAGTTTGCGCGCCAAACCATTCGTCAGGCCACTTGAACACGTGCTGGCGACAGAAATTCTCAATTACTCTGGCATAACGGAGAACTATCATGACTCAGCCTACCGAGAACCTTCTTGATTGGTTGCGCGACGCCCACGCAATGGAACAGCAAGCGGAAAAAATGCTTAAAGCACAAGCGGAACGGCTGGAGCATTACCCAAAATTGCGCGAGCGTATTGTTCAGCACATCACCGAAACCGAGGGGCAACAGCGATTGCTAGTTGAGTGCATTGAACGGTTGGGAGGAAGCACCTCAACCCTGAAAGATCTGGCAGGAAAGCTTATGGCGTTTGGACAGGCTGTGGGCGGCATGACGATGAGCGATGAAGTGGTCAAGGGCGCGATGTCCGGTTACGTATTTGAAAATCTGGAGATCGCTTCTTACACCGTGCTTATTGAAGCGGCTAACTTCTCCGGTGATGAGCTGACCGCAGAAGCCTGCCGGTCGATTTTGAAAGAAGAGATCGCCATGGCTGACTGGTTAAGGGAGCACCTACCCGAAATAACTCGAGCGTTCCTTAGCCGCTCGGCTACACCCGGGGAGGAAGCGAAACGGTGAGCAGCGCTCACGGCCGCATGCTCTTGCGTGCGGCCCAACACACCAATTTAAGGGCCGAAGATGAGAAGCTCAAGAGGATATGGCGCCGGCTTGAGCATAGTTAAAAAGGCATGCAAAATTGCACACTGGTAATGCAACATAAATAATTAAGCTCCCAATTAAATGCCTGCATCACCGCCCGTTTGATTATTACCGGTGCGAGGCCAAGGGCAGAAAAGCTCCGAGCATGTTCAGCACTCCTTGAATATACAAAGACTGGCACTGCCAAGCCGCAGTCCTGTAGCGAGCATGCTCGCTCTTACAGCCGTGTGTGTTCCCGTTGCAGGGTCGTGCATTAAGTTTTATTCGGCAGAGAAGCACCGCGGCCCGACGCGACGAGATCTTCTGTTGCGTGTATCGCAATGTATCCACGCAGCCCTCCGATACAGTCCCCGTAATTTCCCAGCTTCCCCGAACACAAGGTAGATACAAAGCTGCGCTGAACTATGCAGGCTGTTTGACCCTTCTCGGGCTGCCTCAGCCGGCAGCCGTTCGCTCCTGATTCCCAAGGGGACCACAATGACAACGCCTGTTCCTGATTCCACCCTCAATGTCACGCCGGTCGACCGCCTGCGGGTCGATCAATACACCCATGGAATCATCGGGCCGAGCCTGGCTATGCTCGGCCCGCTGGCTGATGGCGGCACCCTGATCACCGGCACGCCGCCGGGCTGCTGGGGACCGATGATCACTCCGGCTTTCGAGGGCGGCCATGAGGTGACGCAACCGGTGGCCATTGACGGCGCTGAAATCGGCGATGCCGTGGCGATCAAGATCAAAACCATGCGCGTCACCTCCCTGGCCACGTCGTCCGGGGTCATGTCGTTCGTCGAGGGTCGCTACAATGGTGATCCGTTCGTTTCCAAGTTCTGCGCCAATTGCGGCACCGAACACCCGGCCAGCCATGTCGAAGGCATAGGCGAAGACTCGATTCGCTGTAACCACTGCGGCGCCGAAGTCAGTGCGTTCCGCTTCAGCCATGGTTACGTTATCGTGTTCGATGCGCAGAATCAGGTCAGCCTGACGGTCAATCAGGACATCGCCAATCGACTGGCCGGCAAGGCGTCTGAAATGTCAGCACTGCCGAAATTCGCCGCCCAGCATTCGATCCTGTCCCTAGCCCGCGCCGATATCCCTGGTGTCGCCGCGCACATGCGGCCGTTTCTCGGCAATATTGGCACCCTGCCGTCGCGAGACTTGCCCGATTCCCATAACTGCGCGGATTTCGGCCAGTACCTGATCAGCGCCCCGCACCGTTTCGGTATGACAAGAGAAGAGCTGCACGCGGCCAAGACCGATGGCCACATGGACACCAACTCGGTCCGCGAGGGTTGTGTGCTGATCTGCCCGGTGAAAGTGCCGGGCGCCGGGGTGTACATGGGCGACATGCACGCCCAGCAGGGCAACGGTGAAATTGCTGGGCATGCCACCGATTGCTCCGGGGAAACCGAAGTGGTGGTGGAGGTGGTGAAGAACCTGACGCTGGAAGGTCCGATCCTCCTGCAAAACATCGATGATCTGCCGCCGATGGCGCGGCCGATGAATGCCCGTCAGCGCGCTGATGTCCGTGCGCTGAGCGAGCACTGGGGCCAGCAGGAAATCGAGCAGAGCGGTCCGATCACCTTCATAGGCAGCGGCGAAAATCTCAACCTGGCTGTGGAAAACGGCCTGCAGCGCGCCGCTAATGTCACTGGCCTGCCGTATGACGAAATACTTAATCGCGCGACCATCACCGGCTCCATCGACATCAGCCGCCTGCCCGGTACGGTGCGCGTGACTTTTCTGTGCCCCATGAGCGTGTTGGAACGCATGGGCATCGCTCATCTGGTGCGTGAGAAATACGATTTGGCGTAATGGCCTAGTCCGAGGCCGAGCCGTTAGCGCCCGGTGATACCGATTCATTGCTGGAGCGTCTGTTGACGGTATCGCCCCAAGGCCTACCCCTTGGCATCAAGCGTGTCTGATCGGCCCGGTGACACACAGACTTGCCAGGCAGATCAAAATCGAAACCAACTGGATACGCTAGTGAAATTGGCTGGCGCCCTACCCTGATATTCAGAGCTTGCTGACATGATCATTCGCTCGAAACTCAAGACCGCACGCATCCCCACCGGCTGGATATCAGCTCTCGCCTTGATCGCACTCCATTCCCAGTTTTCAGCGGCTGCGACTTCACCTGCGGGCGATGCGGTCGTGACAACCACAAACGCGCCAGCCGCCATAGGGCCCTATTCACAAGCGATTCGCGCTGGAGATACGCTTTATCTTTCTGGGCAACTGCCAATTGACCCGGCGACCGGAAGCCTGCCTATAGATGACACTATCGAATCACAGACTCGGCAATCACTGGAAAACATCAAATCCATTCTTGCAGTCGACGGGCTGAAGATGAGCGACATCGTGTCCACCACCGTCTACCTCACGGACCTGGAAGATTTTGGCAAAATGAACGAGGTGTATGGCACCTATTTTTCAACTGCCTATCCCGCCAGGGTCACTGTTGGAATCACACGCCTGCCGAAAGGGGCGAAGGTCGAGATCGCATCGGTTGCAAGCCGACATAAATAATCCAAGGCCGAGCCAAGGAGCTCGACCTTCACCGCTTTAGCTGTCTAACTGTCAAGGCTACAGCCATGCCGAAGCGGCCCGTTCGAAAGGCTTCTTCGAGTCGGCACTGCGCCGATGGGTTAATCAGCTTCAGCAGGAGCGCGGCGGCGTTCTTTGCCGAGTTGGGCACAATGTCGATAGCCTGGTAATGGCGGTCATCACACTGGGTCTGGCCCCCTGGTTCAGCCAGCCCAGTACCGAAGACCCCGGAGAATGATACGGGATCATTTCACGCCGGCGTGGGTTCGTTGGTGAACTGGTCCACGACCTTCACCAACCCCTGAACAGCCATCATCACCAACTGCCGGCCCTTTTCCGGCGACGCCTGCCCTGGGTCAGACCCCATTCGCCCGTCCGGGTGGCGCGCGCGAAAATCCAGCGCCTCGCGGATGGGACCCCAGTTGGCGATCTGGGGTGCATAGTCGGCTGTCTTGATACACGCTGGGTATGCCCATTGGGTCACGGCAATTTCCGACGGCGTGGCATGGATGCCATGCCCGGTCGGGAACTGTTCCTTGACGAGCGCTTCCACCCCGTCCAGATCCCACCAGTTGCACAGCTTCAAAGCAAACCCTGCCGGTCGGCCGGCAAAGCTGGCCTCGGTGTAGATTTCCGAAAACGCCGCCTCGATCGAGGCCACGTTGCCGCCATGGCCGTTGAGAAAGAGGATTTTCTCGAAACCATGCACCGCCAGCGAGCGGATCCAGTCGGTGATAGCGGCAATGAAGGTCGATGGTCTGAGCGAGATCGTGCCGGGGAAACCGAGATGGTGCTGGGCCATGCCGATGTTGAAGGTCGGGGCGATAAGGATGTCGGCCGTCTTCTGCGCCTCAAAAGCGATGATTTCCGGGCACATCCAGTCGGTACCTAGCAGCCCCATCGGCCCATGCTGCTCGTTGGAGCCGATCGGGATGACGATGGTTCGGCTGCGCTGTAGGAATCGTTCGGTTTCAACCCAGGTCGATTGATGTAGGAGCATCTTGGTTTTCTCTTGGGAAAGGTGGTTGACCGGTTACGCCTGCCCAGTGATAGCACCCTCACACCTGGCCCGACAGCATACGAAGGTATCGATGCCGCTCCCGCAATCCGCGGCTAATAACAGCTAACAGCAAATAACGGGCAGTCCGCTGCCTGGCGCCTCACGCTGGAGGCCAGAGTACGGATCACGAGAATTACCCATGCTGAATGTCGAAAAATTTCTGTACAGCGCACGCACCCAGCCCTGCTGGTGCAGGCGGCCAACCAGAATTGCCCCTCCCCCAAGGCGACACGGGACAACATTACCGTGACGCTGAGCCTTGCACCGACACCTTGATGTAATGGCGCAACACTCAAGCAACCGCTAGAAGTGCGTGCCTCAAGGTTCAAGACACAAAAGGTAGCGCAGATGGAACACGTGGATCACATCCTGATCGTAGACGACGATCGCGAGATCAGGGAGCTGGTGGGCAACTACCTGCGCAAGAACGGCCTGCGCGCCACGGTCATGGCCGACGGCAGGCAGATGCGCAACTTCCTGGAGTCAAACCGTGTCGACTTTATCGTGCTTGACATCATGATGCCTGGCGACGATGGCCTGGTGCTCTGCCGCGAACTGCGTGCCGGCAAGCACAAGGCTACGCCAGTGCTGCTGCTGACCGCGCGCAACGAAGAGGCCGACCGCATCGTCGGCCTTGAGATGGGCGCGGACGATTACTTGGTCAAGCCTTTCGCCGCCCGCGAACTGCTGGCGCGCATCAACGCGATACTGCGTCGCACGCGCATGCTGCCACCCAATCTGATCGTCAGCGAGGCCAACCGGTTGCTGGCGTTTGGCGCCTGGCGGCTGGACACTACGGCGCGTCACCTGCTCGACAGCGAGGACACCGTCGTGGCCTTGAGCGGCGCGGAATACCGCCTGTTGCGGGTGTTCGTCGACCACCCACAGCGGGTGCTGAGCCGCGACCAGTTGCTCAATCTGACCCAAGGCCGTGACGCCGACCTGTTCGACCGCTCGATCGACCTGCTGGTCAGCCGCCTGCGCCAGCGCCTGGGCGACGACGCCCGCGACCCGGCCTATGTGAAGACCGTGCGCAGCGAGGGCTACGTGTTCTCCTACGCTGTGCAGATCCTGGGGGAACCCGCATGAAGCCCACGCGCTGGCCACACACCCTGGCCTCCCGACTGTCGCTGATCTTCCTGGTCAGCCTGGTGATCGCTCATGGTCTGTCTTTCGGCCTGCAGTTCTATGAGCGCTACCAAAGCGCCAAGACCCTGATGCTGGGCAACCTGGAGCAGGACCTGACCACCACCGTGGCCATGCTCGAACGCCTTCCAGCCGAAGAGCGCCGGGCGTGGCTGCCGCGTTTCGTACACCCCAACTATCGTTACCAGCTGGATGAGGGCTTACCCGGCAAGCCTCTGGACATGGCGTCGTCGCCCGAATTCGTGCGATCCATGGAGGCGACCCTGGGCCGCGAGTACACCTTGAACTACATCCAGCTGGAAGACCTGCGCCCTCACTATCAGGCCCACTTGCGCTTGCACGACGGCAGCCCCTTGACCATCGATGTGCGACCTTCAATTTCACCGCTCTCAGCCTGGCTGCCGCTGGTGCTGGTCGGCCAGTTGCTACTGCTGCTGGGCTGTACTTGGCTGGCGGTGCGCACGGCCATTCGCCCGCTGACGCACCTGTCCAAAGCCGTCGACAGCCTCGACCCAAACGGCGCCGGCACGCGCCTGGATGAGTCGGGCCCGGTGGAGGTCGCCTACGCCGCTGTCGCCTTCAACACCCTGCAGGCACGCATTGCCGCCCATGTGAAGGAGCGCATGCAACTGTTGGCGGCCATCTCACATGACCTGCAAACGCCCATCACGCGCATGAAGCTGCGCGCCGAGCTGATGGACGATTCGCCCGAAAAAGACAAGCTGTGGAGCGACCTGAGTGAAATGCAGCATCTGGTCCAAGAGGGCGTGGCCTACGCCCGCAGCATGGATAGCTCGACCGAAGTAAGCCGCCGCATCGATGTGCAGGCTTTCCTGGAAAGCCTGGTGTTCGATTACCTCGACACCGGCAAGCACATCAACCTGGACATGGCTTGCGAGGCTGTACTCGACACCCGCCCCCATGCCCTGCGCCGGCTGCTGGTGAATCTGCTGGACAACGCCCTGAAATATGCTTCAGACGTCGAGATCGCGGTAACGAGACCCGGCGCTGGGAGCCTGACCATCCAGATTCTTGACCGTGGCCCCGGCATTCCCAACGAGTTGCTGGCCGAAGTGCTCAAGCCTTTCTATCGCCTGGAGAACTCTCGCAACCGCGACACAGGCGGAACCGGGCTCGGCCTGGCCATCTCCCAGCAACTGGCGATATCGCTGCAAGGCACGCTGGTGTTGCGCAACCGTGAGGGCGGTGGGTTGTGCGCTCAGTTGAGCCTCCCTGCCCTCGTTACCGAGCAGGTCAAAGCGTTGACCAACAGCTGACACCGTCTTCAGCGCGCAGCCATGAACGCACTGGGCGAATCACCCATCACCCGACGGAACATGCTGCTGAACGCGCTGACGCTGGAATAACCGAGCGCCTTCGCAACAACGCTGATCGCCTCGCCATTGTCGAGCCGGTCCAGGGCGCTGGCCAAACGTACCTGCTGTACCCAGCTGCGGAATGTCATGCCGGTCTGTTTGAGGAACAGACGGATCAGCGTGCGCGAGCTGGCTCCGACCTTGTCCGCCCAGTATTCGATGGTACGGGCATGCCCTGGTGCCTCAAGGATCGCATTACAGATCACCAACAAGCGTCGATCGGCCGGCCAGGGAATCTGCAGCGGCAAGGTCCGGGCAGACTCCAGTTCACTGAGGATCAGCGCGACCACGTGGGCATTACGCCCCTCCAGCTCATATTCGATGGGTTGGCTGGCCAGGATAAGGATCAGCTCGCGCAACAGCGTGGAAACCTCTAGCACCCGGCAGCGTTCACCGTAGCGGGCGGCGAGATCGGCCTGGATGTAGATAGAGCGCATGCTGACCGCACCCAGCATCAGCTGGTCATGCACCACGCCCGCCGGGATCCACAGGGCGCGCCTGGGAGGCAAAAACCATAGCCCGTCGTCCGTCGCCACGCGCATGACACCATGAGTGGCGTAGAGCAATTGGCCGTGGCGGTGGGTATGCGGTGCGTTGTAGGCGCCGGCGGGCTGGTTGCGCAAGAGCGCCGTCATCGGCAGCGCGACGTCCTGATAGTCGCGATAGTCCTCACTACGCCCACACAACGCATCGGTGTCGTCCCGCGCCCGTGCTTCTTTGTTCATCTCATACCCTTTGAGGTTGTCACTTGGCCGATACATTTTGGCACTTATCATCGCCAATGCCTCGTTACGATCCTTTGCAACCACCCGATACAAGGCGCGTCAACATGGCATCCGACAAACATCATCTAAAGGTCGTCATCGGTCTGCTGGTGCTTTCCCTGGCACTGCGCCCGGCGATCGTCTCCATCGGCCCGATCCTGCTGCCGATCCAGCAGCACTTCGGCCTGAGCTTCACCCAGGCAGCCTTGCTAACCGCCATCCCGGACGTGTGCATGGGCCTCATGGCCTTGCTGGCGCCCAGCCTGGCCCGACGTCACGGCACCGATCGCTGCGTGGTTGCCGCACTGGTTCTGCTCGGCGCCGCTTGCCTGCTGCGAGCGTTGGCCGGCACCACGATGCTGCTGTTGTTCAGCACCTTCCTGGTCAGTGTCGGCATCGCCATCGCCGGAGCGCTGATCGGTGGCTGGATCAAAACACACTTTCCCCAGCGTCCGGCATTGTTCATGGGTATTTACGCCGCCGGCCTGAGCGTCGGGGCCAGCCTGTCAGCAGTCCTGACCGCGCCCATTACGGCGCTTGCGCAAAGCTGGCGCGTAGGCAGCGGGATTTGGAGCATGCTGTGCGTGAGCGCGGTGCTTAGCTGGCTGTGGATGGGCAGGCGCTTGAGCGTAAGCACTCCGATAGTCGCACCGCTCGACAACCAGCCGACCAGGTTGCCCTGGACCGAGCCGCAAGCCTGGCGGGTAGCGCTGCACTTCGGCGCCAGTCAGTTCGTGGTCTATGCGCTGTTCGCCTGGCTGGCGCCGGCGTCCAGTGAACGGGCGCTGACATCCCTGCCTCCCGGCATTCTGCTCGGCCTGTTCACTGCGGTGTTTGCCGTAGCGAGCATCGTCGCCGGAGTGGTTCCCGGTAACCCCGAGGACCGTCGCGGTGTGCTGGCGCTGTCGACCTTGCTTGCCCTGGCCGGCGCTGCCGGCATGGCTTTCGCCCCTGCCGCAGCGCCGACGCTGTATGTGCTGCTGGTCGCTACCGGTCTGGGCATGGGTTTCACCGTGGGCATGACGCTGCCACTGGACCATGCGCAAACACCTGCGCAGGCCAGCGCCTGGACCGTTTTCATGCTGTTCATCGGCTATCTGATCGCCGCACTGGGACCCATCTGCTTCGGCGCCCTGCGCGATTACACCGACAACCATGACCTTGGGTTCGAGCTGCTGTTTGCCGTGCTCGTCTTGATGCTGTGCCTGACCACGGCGCTCAAACCGGCCCGCTCAGGCGCAGAAGGATTGAATCAGCTAACAGAAGCTGACAGGGCATAACGGGTAGTCGCCGGCATCGGCCCTCACTCTGGGAACTCGCCACTCTGTGCGCTGGCAAGCAGTGGCATCGACCTGGTACTTGCCATCGGACGACTGTGCGAAATTCTGTCGCCCAGCGTGGCCTGCTTGCTACTCGAGGCCTAGTGGACATCACAGCATCTGCTCAATCTGTACACCGCCAGCCTGCTGTTGGCGTCCCTGCTGGTCTGGTGCTGCTACCGGTCGCGCAGTGACACCTAGGTATCTATCGGCACATTTCCCGCCGCAGTGCACGCTCACTCGGCGGTGCCCGCAACACAGAGAATCGTCATGCCCAACGAACCAGACCTAAGCCACCTAATCAATGCCGTGCCCGGCTTCGTCTGGAGCGCCGACGCCAATGGCGAGGTCAATTTCATTAACCAGCGCTGGTGCGATTACACCGGCATGTCGCAAGAGCAGGCACGTGGCCAAGGCTGGACCGCATCGCTGCACCCGGACGACGCCGGAGGACTGCAGCAGTACTGGGTGGCCTTGATGCAGGCTGGCACGCCAGGTGAATACGAAGCTCGGCTAAGACGCCACGACGGTGCCTTTCGCTGGTTCCTGATCCGCGCCGTGCCGCAACGTGATGACGACGGAGCAGTGGTGTGCTGGTACGGCGAAAACACCGATATCGAAGACCGCAAGCAGGCTGAAGAAGCGCTGGACAAAGTCCGATCGGAAATGGCCCACCTGGCACGGGTAGCAAGCCTCGGCGCGCTCACGGCCTCCATTGCCCATGAGGTCAATCAGCCGCTGGCAGGCATTGTCACTAACGCCAGCACCTGCCTGCGCATGCTCGGTGCCACCCCACCCAACGTCGATGGCGCGATGGAGACCGCGCGGCGCACCATTCGTGACGGCAACCGTGCTGCGGATGTGATCACGCGCCTGCGCGCTTTGTTCGCCAGGCAAAGCGTGATGACCGAGGCAGTCGATGTAAACGAGGCAGCGCACGAAGTCATCACATTGCTGCTCGGCGAGCTACGGCGCAACGGCGTTGCGCTACAGGTGCAGTTTGCCAAGGGGCTGCCAGCGGTCATGGGGGACCGCGTGCAGCTGCAGCAGGTGATCCTCAACCTGATCATCAACGCCATCGAAGCCATGCGCAAAGCGGCCGGCACCGCACGGCAGCTGCTGGTGACCACGGTTCTGGACGGCCAGCATGGCGTGCACCTGGCTGTACGCGACAACGGCAGCGGTTTCGACCGCCAGGCCATGGAACGCATGTTTGAGACGTTCTACACCACCAAGGAATCCGGGATGGGTATCGGCCTATCCATCAGCCGCTCGATCATCGAACGCCACAATGGGGAGCTCTGGGCCACACTCAATGATGGCCAGGGGGCAACCTTTCACTGTGCCATTCCTCTGCCGACAACCAGCAGCGAAGCAACAGCCGACGGTGTCACCAAGGAGGTAAACGGATGAAAGGGCCCTTGCTCGTAGCAGTGGTCGATGACGACGAGTCGGTCCGCGAGTCACTGCCCGACCTGCTTAGAGAGTTCGGGTTCGCGGTAGAAGCATTCGCCTCGGCCCAGTCTTTCCTGAGCGCGTCTGGCCTGCAGCAGATCCGCTGCCTGATCCTGGATGTGCTGATGCCCGGCATGTCAGGCGCGGATCTGCTCCAGGCTCTGCAAGCCTGCGGCAATGCCATGCCGGTGATCCTCGTCACCGCCAACACCGATGCTTGCCGGGACCCGCGCCTGCAGGGCGCCGGCGTGGTCGACTGCCTGGCCAAGCCTTTTAGCGAGGCACAACTGCTCAAGGCACTGAGTGCCGCGTTGCCGGTTGGTTGATCAAGGACTTCAAGGAGCTGACCCGATGCTCGCCCGCCCCCTCACAGCCCCCGTGACGGCCACGGCAACGCCTGTGGTGTATGTCGTGGACGACGATATTTCCGTGCGCGAGTCGCTGGAACCGCTGATCCGCTTCGCCGACTGGCAGCCGCGGCTGTTCGCCTGTGCCCAGACCTTTCTCGCTCACCCCCGGGAGGTCGTGCCCAGTTGCCTGGTGCTGGATATCAATCTGCCGGGCCTGAACGGCTTGGACTTGCAGGCCAACCTGACCGGCGCGCAGCCGACCATGCCGATCATTTTCATCACCGGCTACGGCGATATTCCAGGCACGGTTCGCGCCATGAAGGCCGGCGCGCTGGAGTTCCTGACCAAGCCGTTCGACGCTGACATTCTGCTCGCGGCCATCAGCGCCGCGCTGGAAAAAAGCCGCAGCGCGCTGGAGCGCGAAGAGCACCTGCACGACCTTCGCATGCGCCATGCGTCATTGACCCCTCGCGAGCGGGAGATCATGAACCGGGTGGTGGCTGGCTGCATGAACAAGGTCATCGCCGCGGACCTCGACATCAGCGAAATCACGGTGAAGGCCCACCGCGGCAAGGTCACCCGCAAGATGAAAGCACGTTCGGTGGCTGAGCTGGTGCGCATGGCGTCACAGCTGACGGGGCCCACTGCTGACGAACAGTGAGCCCCGCGCCTGCGTGGCAGGCGTTGGTGGTTCCGGGTTTACCAATTCATGGCTGCGCTCCTGTAGACGGATCGAGTCGGTTGTTGATTTCAGTTTTCACCGATGCAGTTACTGGAAAGGGTACGGTAGTTCATCACTTGGGTCTGATTGTGCGAGTCGAGGTAGGTCAGCCGGGCATTGACCGGTCCGCAGGTCGGCGCATCATCCTGGCTGGTCGACACCACCTTCTTGATATCCAGCGGAGTGCCGTAGGTGTAGTTGCGCACGTTGTCGGCCGCTTCTGCGCGGGCAGCCAGGGTGCAGACATTCAGTGCGGCGAACAGGCAGGCGGCGTAGACGGTTTTGCGGTTCATGGTCGGGTTCTCCAGGCTTCAATGGGCTGTTCGTTTGAACCGAGGCGTTGCTGCTTCGCTTCGATAGAGCCCATTTAAAGCCGGCAAAGTACCTGGCCTGTGTCACGAACCCGGATTAATCGATCACAAGGTATCAACGCCGCCTGCCAATACGCTGTGATACAAACCCGCTGACACTGCTCGATCTAAACCAAAAACGAATCTGTCGAGCAGACTGCGGGCGTCCAGTCACCCCAAACCCCAGGTAGCGGAAAATCTCGCTAAGCGCTAACCGGGTTTAGCGCCCGGTCACCTGAGCGGATATTCAAAGGCGGGCTTTCCTGTCGACCTCGGCCAGACGCTTTTCGATCTGGCGCGTCTTTTCCTCCTGTTCCTTGATGGACGTGGGCGTAATGACCTTGTCCACCGCCTCGGTATCCTGGTCCGGGCGCTCAAGCACCGGGCCTTGCACCCGCTCGCCTTGCTGTGCTTCTTCAGAAGAGAGCGGCCGTGGGACTTTGTCGCCGTTCTTGCCATCGTCAGCTTTCATGGGCTGTTCCTCGCGGTCTAATGTGTTCTCAGAAGAGCCCTGATGCAGCCAAAAAGTTTGATCCGATTTGCATCAGCGCAGATACCGCTCAAGCGTCAGTGCGTTACCCAGTGCTGCGCTGGAGGCCGTGTTGTCGAAGATGCACCAGGTATCTGCACCTGCAGCGTGACTGCGCTGCAGCCGCTCAGCCAGCTGTTGCAGGTATTGTTGGGAATACTCGCTGTGGTAGATCCGCGGCTCGCCGTGCAAGCGCCAGTAGACCAATCCAGGCCAGCCAGCGGGTTGTGCGTCGGCAGCAAAGCGTGAAGGGCTCGCCGCCACCTGGGCAATACGCAAGTCGACCAACATCGATTGCGCCGCTTGCCAACTGGCGTGCCTGGGCTCGACCGCGACCGGCCCGGCATAGTGTTCGCGCAGGACTTCAAAGAAACGCCGGTCGCGCCCGGCATCATGGGCGAGCGACGGCGGCAACTGAACGAGCAGGCAACCCAGACGGTCCCCCAATTGCCGGCACTGGCCAAGAAACGCATCAAGCGCAACCTCGCAACCTTCCAAGTGTAGCTCGTGGGTGATGAGCCTGGGCAGCTTGACGGCGAAGCGAAAATGTTCCGGAACCGAGCAAGCCCAACGGGCATAGGTCGCAGGTAGATGCGCACGGTAGAACGAACTGTTGATCTCCACGGCATCAAGCCGCGCGGCATAGCGCTGCAGGTGGCTGCCCGGCAGCCGGAACTCGTCGGCGTACTGGCGGGACAAGCTCCAGCCCGCGCACCCCAGATGAATCATCATGGCATTCCAAATGCACTGTGTTGCTGCAATGGAGTCGTCAAGGCAGGTCGTCGTTCAATAAGCGCAAAGCGCCGAACAAGAGGCGCCAGAGACGAGTCGGCGCTCTGCCTGGCTTATTTCGATTATCGCGTTCATCCCGGCAACCCCTCAGGGTTGCTGGTAGTGTCCTGGCGATGTGCCGGGCTCGTGGTCATGCTCAAGACGCTGCACTTGCACATCGGTGAATGAAGAAGCCTCGTTGCGGTGCAGGCCCTGCAAGTATTCGCGCGCAGCTTCGCGGCTCAGGTCTTCCTGGTCACTGCGGAACTCGCAAGTACCGGGCTGGTTGTCGAGGATATAGCTGATCAAGTACAGGTAGCTGGGCATTTTGAAGGTCCTAGGGCGGGTGGAGTGAGAAGCGAATCTTCCAGGTTGAGCCTGACTCCGTTGCCTCCGTTCACCCCAATTGACGACTGGCGTTGCCATCACGGCTTAATGCGCCATACCGCAGGGGTCCAAGTGCTGCGCCTGTCCCTTCACCATGCTCTCAGGTTGTCGAGGGAACCAGCTTCGAAGTGTTTGTCACGTCATCCATGCCTGCATCACACCACCACTGAACCAGTTGCTCTGAACTTTGCCCGCCTAACAGCCTTCCCCTGCATACCCCCCACGTTTTAGGGAGCTTGCACCATGATTGATCAAGCAACAGGCATGAAGCCAGGTGAACGGTACAGCGTTGAAAACCTTGAACGCGCCCATCAGTTCCCAGGCTTTTTCCAAGACGGCAAGTATTACCTCAGCCCAGAGCTTCTGACGGCTATCGGATGGCTGGAAGGCGACCGATTCATCTACGACAGTCTCGATGCTGAAGGCGAGCCCATTTTCCCTGGGCGGGTGGCCGGCACCATCAGCGACTTGACCTTGAATCTTGTGGACGGTACCTCCCTCCAGCTCTCGCGCATCGAAGCCAGTGAGACCTTCACGGCGCCGATAAGCGAGCCCATTTCACCCGCCGATGAGCCGCCCCCGTTGACTCACTCGCCGATCAGAGGCCCGCTGCGCGGCAAGGTGGTTGTGATCACCGGAGCGTCCAGTGGCATAGGCCGCGCCGCAGCCCATGCCTTTGCCTGCAAAGGCGCGCGTCTGGTTCTGGCCGCACGAGATGAGCAGGCGTTGTTCGAAACGCTGGATGAATGCACCGATTGCGGCACCGATGCTGTCGCCGTAACGACCGACATGACCCAGAGCGATCAGGTACTCGCCTTGGCGGAACGTGCTGCAGAGTTTGGTCATGGCCGAATAGACATCTGGATAAACAACGCGGGCGTGGGTGCGGTGGGCAGTTTCGAGGAGACGCCGCTCGAAGCCCATGAGCAGGTCATCCAGACCGACTTGGTGGGTTACCTTCGAGGGGCCTACGTAGCGCTCCCCTACTTCAAGAAACAGGGCAGCGGTACGCTGATAAACACCTTGTCGCTAGGGAGCTGGGTTGCACAACCCTATGCCGCAGCCTACTCAGCCAGCAAATTCGGCTTGCGCGGGCTCACTCAGGCACTCAGGGGCGAGCTCACTGAATTCCCCGACATCCACGTCTGTGACATCTACCCAGCCGTAATGGATACCCCTGGCTTCCGCGATGGCGGCAACTACACAGGCCATGCGCTCAAACCGCCAGGGCCCATCTACGATCCAGAGCTCGTGGCAAAGGCGATGGTGGCCTGCGCTATTTCACCTCACGCCAACACCACTGTCGGTGCAAGCGCCCGCCTCGCGCATTTGGCCAGCTATCTGATGCCCGGGTTACCGGCGCTGTCGGGATGGCTCACGCGCTGGGGATTGAACCGTAGCCCTGGCGCAGCGAAGTCTTCAGGCAACCTCTTTGAACCGCCGATTGGTCGGCGAAGTATCGAAGGCGGATGGAGAACCCCGAAGGCCAGACCCCCTTTGCTGCTGAGTGCCGCAGTGATCGGGTTCCTCGCCGGGTTCGTCATTACCCATGCCCAACGTCGGCGCCGGTGAACGATCTTGATGACGCAAAGATTCGGCTGGCCAGCTGATCTCGCCTGGGTTTCTCTCAAGCGGAAATCCAGGCGTTCTTTTGACGCGTTTGCTGCTGATCACTGCCAGAGCCTCATCAGCGCACCATGTACGCCCGTCACCGGGTCTTGCTCCGGGTGCGGCACTCGGGCAATACGCGCCAGCGCCTGCTGGTGAGCGCCGGTTTCGGGTCGCTGGGTATCGTAATCTTCCTGCCCCTGGGGATAGGCGCCCACGACCAGGAATTCGTCGCTGGACGAGATGCAACGATGGCCTGTCCCTGCCGGCAAAACCAGAACATCGCCCGCCTTGACCGTCAGCGCCTGACCCGCTGCGCCGCCCAGCATGATCGGAGCCTGGCCGCGGGCAACGCCGAGCACCTCGTGTGCATTGGGGTGGAAATGGTGGTAGTCGAAAATCCCGGCACGCCACAGCGGGGTCCACTGATGAGCGGCGAACAAGGACTCGAACGCGCTGGCGTTGTCATGCGCAGGCGCAAGTTTCAGCTGGTAGAGCAACACGGGGAAACGGCTATTGGGTGTCGCGCCGTCGTCCTCGAATCGCAAGGCCTGGATGGGCTGGGCGCTACTGTCGATGGCAATCATGAGGGCATCCTGATCAGGCTGGTAATGTCCTTGAGAAGCCATACCCGTGCCGAGGTTCCTATGGACTGACCACCTACAACCTGTTGAAACTTTACCCTCCGCGGCCCAGTCCAGACCCTATTGATCACAGATAGGGAGAAGACGATGACAACGACGGTAGGCGACTTCCTG
The DNA here is from genome assembly GCF_048068255.1 of Pseudomonas sp. NY15374. Taxonomy (NCBI): domain Bacteria; kingdom Pseudomonadati; phylum Pseudomonadota; class Gammaproteobacteria; order Pseudomonadales; family Pseudomonadaceae; genus Pseudomonas; species Pseudomonas sp. NY15374. The sequence continues at coordinate 33,847 of NZ_JBLUPZ010000008.1, read as the reverse complement.
GTCGAGCGCTTGTACCAGTGGGGCGTTCGACGCATCTTCGGCTACCCGGGGGACGGCATCAATGGCGTATTTGGTGCATTGAGCCGAGCCAACGGGAAGATTGAATTCATCCAGGCCCGCCATGAAGAGATGGCCGCATTCATGGCCAGCGCTCACGCCAAGTTCACCGGTGAGCTCGGTGTGTGCATCGCCACTTCCGGACCCGGCGCCTCGCACCTGCTGACCGGCCTCTACGATGCACGAATGGATCACCAGCCGGTACTGGCCATCGTCGGCCAGCAAGCGCGTGCGGCGCTAGGCGGGCATTACCAGCAAGAGCTCGACCTGTTGTCGATGTTCAAGGATGTGGCCGGAGCCTTCGTACAGCAGGCCTCGACCCGGGAGCAAGTGCGGCACCTGCTCGACCGTGCAGTGCGTACCGCCGTCGGCGAACGTCGGGTCACCGCCATCATCCTGCCCAATGACTTACAGGACCTGCCCTATCAGGAGCCGGCGAGGGCACACGGCACGGTGCATTCGGGCATCGGCTACAGCAAGCCCAAGGTCGTGCCGTTCGACGCTGACCTGCAGCGGGCGGCCGAGGTGCTCAATGCCGGGAAAAAGGTGGCGATCCTGGTCGGTGCCGGCGCCTTGCAGGCCACCGAGCAGGTCATCGCCGTCGCCGAAAAGCTCGGCGCCGGCGTGGCCAAGGCACTACTGGGCAAGGCCGTGCTGCCTGACGACCTGCCCTGGGTCACCGGTGCCATCGGCCTGCTCGGTACGGAACCGAGCTACCAGTTGATGAATGAGTGCGACACCTTGCTGATGATCGGCTCAGGCTTTCCCTATGCCGAGTTCCTGCCCAAGGAAGGTCAGGCCCGTGGCGTGCAGATCGACCTGCAACCGGACATGCTCAGCCTGCGCTATCCAATGGAAGTCAACCTGGTCGGCGATGCCAGCGAAACCCTGCAAGCATTGCTGCCCTTGCTGCAGCACAAAAGCGAGCGGCGCTGGCGCGGCAAGGTCGAACGCTGGCGCACACAGTGGGACAAGACCCTGGAAAAGCGCGCGCTGGCCAAGGCCGACCCGATCAACCCGCAACGCGTGGTGTGCGAACTCTCCCCGCGCCTTCCGGACCACGCCATCGTCACCAGCGACTCTGGGTCGTGCGCCAACTGGTTCGCCCGCGACCTGAAGATCCGCGAAGGGATGCAATGCTCATTATCCGGCGGCCTTGCCAGCATGGGCGCGGCGGTACCTTATGCCATCGCGGCGAAGTTCGCCCACCCTCAGCGCGCGGTGGTGGCGTTGGTGGGTGACGGCGCGATGCAGATGAACAACCTGGCCGAGCTCATCACCGTGGCCAAATACTGGCGCCAGTGGGACAACCCGCAGTGGATCTGCGCGGTGTTCAACAACGAAGACCTCAACCAGGTGACCTGGGAACAACGGGTCATGGAAGGTGACCCCAAATTCGAGGCCTCGCAATCGATCCCGGACGTGCCCTATCACCTGTTCGCCATTTCCATTGGCCTGCAAGGCATCTATGTGGAGCGTGAAGAAGACATTGCCAGCGCCTGGGAGCGCGCCCTGGCAGCCGACCGACCGGTGCTGATCGAGTTCAAGACCGACCCGGACGTCCCGCCGTTGCCACCCCACATCAAGCTTGAGCAAGCGAAGAAGTTCGCCAGTGCGTTGCTTCATGGCGATCCGAATCAGGGTGGTGTCATCGTCCAGACTGCCAAGCAAGTGTTCAGCTCAGTACTGCCGAGTAAAAAATAGACCCTGCCCGAGACCCGCGCTCAGGCGCGGGTTGCGGTTTAGCTATCCGGGGCGGCGCTCATCTTGTGGATGAGGCGTCGGACCGCTTGTCAGGATGCGGATCTATCAGATATTCGACGAGCGTGACGGCGCAGGCCGAGATTCCTTCCAGCAGGGCCATCTCGAAACCATGGGTATTTTCGGTCGGGATCGCGATGCAGCCAGCCTTGGCATCAATACCTGTACTCAACACCGCGCTGGCATCGGATGCAAAATCTACCAGCAATGCGGTTTGGGGAACGTACCCTGCCCGCCGAGCGGCGGTCATCAGCGCCTGCACCACGGTGCGGCTGTAGTATCCCTTCTGATCGCCGGTATTGATGATCGGGTTGGCCGTCAGCTCCGTTCCATATTCTTCAAGCACCGGCCCGACCTCGACCGCAATGGTGGTCTCTCCCGGTAACCTGGCTGCCGCGTAGAGCGCACCGGCATTGGATTCCTCTTCCAGCGTGGTCAAGACGAACCACACATCCTGGTGCAATTCCTCACGCCGTGCTCGCAGCAAACGGGCGCACTCGATCACCGCAGTGAGCGGTGCACGGTCATCAAGAAAATGGGCAGCCACACAGTCATGGACAGTGAACGGTTTGCGCCAATGCTGACTGAGCACCACGCGGGTGCCGGGGCGCACGCCAGCGCCTTGCAGCTCGCGCTTCGACATGCGCGTGACTACGTATACATCCTTCCACTGAACATTGCCTGCGAGCACATCTCTCCCGTTGGAAGTCCGACCACTGTTGTGCATCGAGCCATAGGACAGAACACCGGGCAGGTTTTTTTCATCGCCAAGGATATCGACAGGGCAGACACCGAAGCTGATCGGCTGAGCACCACCCAAGGCCAAAACTTCCAGCGTTCCGTTCTCGCGGACGTTCTTGACGATCATTGCAATCTCATCAAGGTGTGCCATGACCCTGATGGCGTCTTCTGGATTACAGGAATGCCCCGCTCGAACCACGCCCACGACATTGCCAGCCCCGTCAATACGCGCATCGTCGCACAAAGAAGCCAATTCGCGCTGACAGATGGCCCTTACCTCATCTTCCTGGCCGCCAGGGCCGCGAGCATTCAGCAGCTCGGTCAATAACGCATGGATTTCCACCGCTCACCCTCCTCACTCCATCGCCAGTTGTTGACCCTGCCCCATCAGCCCGCGTTCAGCCGATTGGCTGGTATTGCAGGCATTTCTTTGAGCAACCACCTTTGGTGGAAACAATGCCAGAGGACTCATGAGTAGCGCTCCAGGCTACTTGCGGCGCAGGCTCTAGGACACATGAAATAAAGCGCCTAATACTTCATGCGTTTCGTCCGGTGGATGCGAATTTGTGGGAGTGATTGCCTCCAGGCTAGCGGTCGAAGTTGAACACAGACTTTCCTGTGTGACTGACATGAGGTGAAAGATCATGGCTAACAACCAAACCAATCGCGGGCATCAAGGCGGCACTGCACAGAACAACCCCGGCAATTTTGCCAACGACCGAGAGAAAGCGTCCGAGGCGGGGCGCAAGGGTGGCCAATCCTCGGGCGGCAACTTTGCCAACGACCGTGAACGCGCCTCGGAGGCTGGCCGCAAGGGCGGACAAAACAGCCACGGAGGCGGTCGCAACAGCTAAGGCCGCTGGCCAATGTTGAAGGTGCCAGGGCGAGAACTCGCCCTGGCGCTCTTCAGAGAGATTGGCCATCGTCTTCGATGTCTTCCTCAGCCTCTGCAGCACCAGTGGCGTCAGCGTCATTCAAAGGCGGTGAAGTCGGTTTTTCCGGATCGTTGATGAACGGCACACCACTTGGGCCGTGCTCTTCAAGACCTTCGGTTTTTGGTTGCATAGCAAAGCCTCCCGGCAATATTACTCATGTGCCTGTGAGGGACGAAGGACGAGAAAAATTCAAAGGAAACGCTAGGCGGCAAAATACGACGCCACGCCAGCAATCACGCCTGCAATTTTTTTCAATTGCTGCCCATTGGTCAGCTTGACGCGATTCGAAGCATCGTCTTTGAACTTCGCGGTTGATGGAATGGCCTTCCCTTTCAGGTCCATCGTAAACGGAGAATTCACAATGAATGCGCAACTGAGCGGCAAACGCGTGGCTTTCCTGGTCACTGACGGGTTTGAACAGATAGAGCTCACCGGCCCGCGTGAAGCCCTGGAAAAAACTGGCGCCGTGGTCGACATCCTGAGTGACAAGGAGGGAACTGTACGCGGCTGGAACCATGACAAGCCGGCAGACGAGTTTGCCGTGGATGCAACGTTCGACAGTGCCCACCTGGATCTCTATGACGCCATTGTCCTGCCGGGCGGCGTGCAGAATTCCGACACCATCCGGCTGATACCTGGCGCCCAGAAGCTGGTGAAAAGCCACGACTCTGCAAACAAGCCATTGGCGGTCATCTGTCATGGCGCCTGGCTGCTGGTGTCGACCGGCCTGGTCCAAGGCAAGCGGATGACCAGCTACAAGACGCTGCAGGACGATATTCGCAATGCAGGCGGTGACTGGGTTGATGAAGAGGTAGTGGTGGATGGCAACCTGATCACCAGCCGCCAGCCGGACGATATCCCGGCATTCAACGAGCAACTGATCAAGATGCTGGTCGGTTGAGCCCTCTCTCAGCACACCGAAAAGGCAAGGCGCGCTGACACGATCAGCCTTAAAAAATCCGTGGCACAACCGCAGGAGCTTTTACCATGCGAGACTTCCCTACGCCGCCCTTTCCTTCGCAACCGCAAAGCGTCCCCGGCTCACAACGCAAGATGGAGCCCTATCCAGATTGTGGTGAGCACTCCTATACCGGCCACAACCGCCTGGAAGGCAAGATTGCGCTCATCACCGGTGCTGACAGTGGCATCGGGCGGGCAGTCGCCATCGCCTATGCACGCGAGGGTGCTGACGTCGCCATCGCTTACCTCAACGAACATGAAGATGCGCAGGACACTGCGCGCTGGGTCGAAGCAGCAGGGCGAAAATGTCTTCTGCTCCCTGGAGACTTGGCGCAGAAACAGCACTGCCATGACATCGTCGAGAAGACCGTCAAACAGTTCGGGCGCATAGACATCCTGGTCAACAACGCTGCCTTCCAGATGGCCCATGAGACCCTGGAGGAGATCAGCGATGACGAATGGGTGAAAACCTTCGATACCAACATCACCGCTATCTTCAGGATCTGCAAAGCAGCATTACCCTCCATGCCCAAGGGCAGCTCGATCATCAACACGAGTTCGGTCAACTCCGACGACCCATCCCCCAGTTTGCTGGCCTACGCCACGACCAAGGGCGCCATTGCCAACTTCACGGCTGGGTTGGCTCAGCTACTAGGGAAGAAAGGGATTCGAGTCAACAGCGTTGCGCCCGGCCCCATCTGGACGCCTCTGATCCCGGCTACCATGCCCGACGAGGCCGTAAGAAACTTCGGCTCCAGCTACCCCATGGGGCGGCCAGGACAGCCGGTGGAGGTCGCGCCAATCTACGTGCTGCTCGGCTCCGACGAGGCGAGCTACATCAGTGGTTCACGGTACGCTGTTACCGGCGGGAAACCGATCCTCTGACGAAAAGAGGCTCGCCAGAAGGCGAGCCTACTTCCTGACTTTCGGGATGGAATCAGCGTTGTGCTACCCCTCCTCACGTGCTGTTTTTTGCGCCGTGGACACCGATTGAGCTGAACCAATCACCGCTTGATTGCGTCCACCGCACAACAACAAGCGAGTCATGTCTTATGGCAAGCGAACCCGTATTGACTGCCCTCAGCTATCTCAAAGACAACAAGTTGATCCTGACGACCGCAGAGTCGTGCACGGCAGGTTGCATGGTGGCGCTTCTGGCGGCGGTGCCCGGCACCGGGGAGGTACTGGAAAGTGGCTATGTGGTCTACTCCCCCAGCGCCAAGAAACGCTTGCTTGGCGTCAGCGCCGAAACCATCGAACGCTACGGCCTGACCAGCGAGCCAGTAGCCTGGGAAATGGCGCTGGGGGCGTTGAGAGACAGCGACGCCAATGTCGCGATCGCTACCACTGGCGTCGCGGGGCCCGCGCCTGAGTCCGGTGTGCCACCGGGCACCCTGTGCTTTGCCTGGGCTTTTGCCGGGGAGCCCACAGCCGTATTTACCCGTACCCAACGTTTCTTCGGTGAGCGGTCTGAGGTCATGCGCCAGGGAGCGTTGTTCGGGCTGACGCGGCTTGCTCACTATCACCAACGCTGGCTTCGCGGCGAGCGCGCCTGAGGGCAAAGGATCATGCCGGAAGACGAATGGGCGTCCAGACGCAATCCTGTTCAAGAAGACATGTCGATGCAGCAACGCGTCTGGCGCTTCGAGCGCGTTGGCTGGTATGTACTCGTCATCATCGTCCTGCTGGCCTTGGCAGGGCTGTTCGGCAACGGCCCGCTCAGCGATGCTGAGGTGGTCAGCCCGGATGGTCGTGTCAAAGTCGAGTATCAGCGCCTCAGTCGCAGTGGTACGACCGACAACCTCTACATCACTGTTCGAGGCGAGCCTGGGCAGCCGGTGGAGATAGAGCTCGAGGGCTCTTTACTTCGCGCTGCCAGTATCGAGACGATGCAGCCGGAACCGCAGCGTTCGATGTCGCACGGCCCTGCCCTGTTACTGCAACTGGGTACCCGCAACGACGGCGTGGCCACCTTGTACCTGACGCTTCGAAGTGATCACGTGGGTACCCTGGAGGGCGTCGTCAGGGCAGGCCCCCGAAGCGCTGTCCACTTCTCCACATTCCTCTACCCATAGGAGTGCGTCATGGATTCGATCCTCCGCGCAGCTGGGATGTACCTGGCCCTTATGCTGCTATTCCGCGTAGCCGGACGACGCTCTCTGGCCGACCTGACCACCTTCGACTTCGTCTTACTGCTGATTATTGGAGAGGCGACTCAACAGGCGCTGCTGGGTGAGGATTTTTCGTTCACCAACGCCATGCTGGTGATTGCTACGCTGATCGTCCTCGACGTAGGGCTGTCGTTGGCGAAGCTCAACTCCAAGCCCTTGGCGCGGCTTCTGGATGGGCACGCTACCCTGGTCGTCGAAAACGGGCGCTTTCTGCATCACCGAATGCGCCGCGCGCGCCTCACGGAAGACGACATTCTTGAGTCGGCGCGGGATAGCCAGGGTATCGAGAACATCGAGCAGGTGAAGTTTGCCATCGTGGAGCGCAATGGCAAGATCTCGATCATTCCAGCCGACTAAAGCACCCATATCGCCTGGGCATGATCGATGCTGGGAACGGGCATCCTGTCGCGATGGGACATCAACCACTCGCGCATACGTTCGGCATCGAAAATCTGCCCCTCTTCCATCATCATCAGAATGAGTGAATGGGACATCCGGTAACAACCACATCGGGAGCATCGCCGCTCCTCCCAACCGCTGATGCATTCGACGGACTCAGCCTGACCCGCGCAGATTAGACAACTCATGTAAGCCCCCTTTTGTTCTTGTTCAGTTGAGGGTGGGTGAAAGGATCTGGCGCATTCAATGTCTCTCGCATGACATATGATTTCCACGCCACGCCTAAATTCCTTCTACTTGGCAACCCGTCACAAGACCTTATCCACCTGGCTGTTAATCGGGCAGCGCTGGTCATCGCTGATCTGTGCCCGGATCGCTGATGCCACCCATCGTGAACGTTGAACCCCGCCGCTTCGCCGTGACTCAACCCCAGGCAAGTTTTGTATTCTCAACCCGTGATGAGGTAACGCCATGAACGCTATCGATTTGCTGATTCAGGATCACAAGCTGGTGAAGAAGCTTCTTGAAGAACTGTCCGCCACCACAGAGCGAGCCGTGAAAAAACGTGCCGAGCTACTGCAGAGAATCGAGCAGGAATTGCAGATTCACACGGCGCTCGAGGAGGAAATCCTCTACCCGGCCATCAAGGAAGCCGGGGGCAAGGAAGAAGCGAAGATGTACTACGAGGCCAAGGAGGAGCACCGCACTGTCGACTCCCTCGTCATCCCTGACCTTCTCGGCACTGACACCGGCACCGTTGAGTTTGCCGGTCGGGTCAAGGTCATGAAAGAGCTGCTGGAGCATCACATCGAGGAAGAAGAAGGCGAGCTCTTCCCGACCGCCAAAAAACTCCTTGGCAAAGACATGCTGGAACAGCTCGGGCAAACCATGGAAACCCAGAAAAAGTTGCTCAAGGGCGAGCAGCGGGCCGCCTGATGGGGCCATTCCCTGCCAGCCTGATGAAGCTGGCAGGGAATTTCTCATCGAGCTTGTTCCAGGAAGCAGTTGAAACGGCTCAGGCAGCAGGTCTGAGCGCCCCGAGCCAGCTTGCTCAGGCGTTGGGGGTGAGCTTGATGCCACCACAGCGACCCCGAGTCAGCAGGTAGTCCACCTGCCTGGCCCGATTGACCGCCACGCGGATTTCACAGCTGGCCGAGTTGACCACATCGCCCCAATACTCGGTATGCACCAGTTGGCCGTTCTGCGGACCGGTGTAGGTACCCAGCGCTTCACGCGACACATAAGAGGTGTCGCGGCGATAGATCAGCACCACCCAGTCCTTCTCCGGTGCCAGCGCGATCTCGCTGGGTGTACCGAAGTGATCGACCGCCTGGGCCACCGGGCGGTTCTTCCAGTAACTGCGGGCCTGGGCTTCGGGCAGGGTCGGAATGGCAGAGCAGCCGACGAGCAGCAGTGCGGCGATCATCAGCGAGAGCAGTGTTTTCATCGCACCACCTCCTTGGCAGGTGCATTCCGGGCGGGCATCTGGTCGAAGGCCTGATCGACCATCTTCAGGATGAGGTCCCTGCCATGCTCGCGGTTACGCAACTGGAACAGGCCTGGAGCGGTCGCCACCATCTGGGTGGGCAGCATCTTGCCCATCGGAATCATGAACTTGGCCTGGCGCTGGCTTGGCTGGCAAAGAAAGTCACGGCTCTGCGCCAACCACGTCTCGGGCTTCTTCTGCCACTGAGTGGAGACCTTCACCGGCCGGATATCGTTGTAGAACTTGTCGACGTTCTGCGCACCCTTGAGGCGCACACGATTTTTGGCGCAATCGACCTCGACGTCATAGGCGGTCATGGTCGGCTTGGCGCCCTCTTCGTAAAGCCTGAATACCCCAAGCGAACGGATACCGCCCGGGCGCTGGAAGATATTGGCAGGCTCGCCATCGACGACGAAGGCTTCGTTCTTGTACATGCCGCCTTGCTGGTGGATGAGCCAGTAGTCGCCGACCGAGGAAGGTTCGGCCTGTGCGGTAACTGCACCGCAGCAGAGCAATGCCGCAAGCCCGTGCTTGAGGGAAATGGTCATGACGCAACAGTCCTTGTCAGTGTTATCGCTCAGACGCAGCGCATCGGAGGAAGTAGGCATGGAAAGCTAGTTGCCTGACAGGGTTACGTCAAATCAAGTGTCGACGACTGTGAGCGGGAGCACACATGGTTGCGGCGTCAGCATGCTGCGAGCATCACTTGACGAAGCCCGCATACCGCCGAGCAATCAACGAAGCGCTATGCCAACATATGCCCCCTGACCCGTACCACAGGCTCACCCATGCTCTACGTTGTCATGCTCGGAGGAAGACATCCTCGGGCCAGCATCGAAGTCCACGACGTGGTCTTCGCCCACGCCGACACGCTCGACCAGACCTACCCGCAGCTGCGCAGCGCCTGGTTCGGCAGCCCTAAAGGCTTGCACATCGATTCCTGGCTGGAAGTCCACGGTGTGGATGGCTATCGCGTCGAGCTCGGCCACGCCGCACCACCGCCCGGCGCCATGCGCTTGTTCTTGCTGAACCTGGGAGGCTACGCACCTGGCGTGTTTGGCGAGGATCACCGCTACTTGCTGGTAACGGCTACCGACAAGGCCGCCGCCAAGCAGATTGGCAAGCGACGCATGGCAGCCGGTTGGCTGAAGCCGCATACCGACACAGTGGTGGATGTCGACGACTGCCTGCCGGTGGACCTGGTCGACGGTCGCTACGTGCAGCTGGTCGAGGGCGAGCATCGAGGCACGCTGCAGCGCAGCGACTACATCGTCATCTGAGCGAAGGTGTGGACCGAAACGCTGACCGCTAACGTTGCTGGCGGCGCCTGCCCAGTTCGATCCAGACCGGCGCATGATCGCTGGCCTTGGCCTCGTTGCGTACCCAGGCATCCACACCCGCCCGTTTCAGATAGGGGGCCAGGTCGGGATTGAGCAGCAAGTGGTCGATCCGCAGCCCGGCATTGCGTGCCCAGTGATTGCGAAAATAGTCCCAGAACGTGTAGATGCGCTGCTCTGGGTACAGGTGGCGAACAGCATCGACCCAGCCTTGCGCCAGCAACTGCTCGAAACACGCCCGTGACTCAGGTTGCAGCAGCGCGTCCTTGAGCCACGAACGTGGGTTGTAGATGTCCAGGTCAGTCGGCACGACATTGAAATCGCCCGCCAGCACCGTGGGATGGCTGCTGCCATGCAGTGCCTGGGCATGCTTGATCAGGCACTCGAACCAGCGCAATTTGTACTCGAACTTCGGGCCGGGTTGCGGGTTGCCATTGGGCAGATACAGACAGCCCACCAGCACGCCCTGCACCGCAGCTTCGAGATAGCGGCTCTGCTCATCGTCCTCCATGCCGGGCAGGCCACGACGGACCTCCAGTGGTTCGCTATCGCGCGCCAGGATTGCAACGCCGTTCCAAGAAGGTTGCCCTTGGTAAAGGCAGCCATAACCCGCCGCCTCAAGCGCCTCGCGAGGAAACTGTTGATCGGCCGCCTTCAATTCCTGCAGGCAGACGATGTCCGGTTGCTCCCGCGCCAGCCAGGCCAACAACGCGGGCAGGCGGCTGCGGATGCCATTGATATTGAAGGTGGCAATCTTCAGCGCTTTCATGCGTCAGGGTCGTTCACGTGGGCCTGGACGGCGTCTTCCAGTGCCCGGACATGGGCCTGATCGGCCAACGCCTTCAGCGCCAGCCAGTCATCCCAGTCGATGGCGCCATCGTCACGCAGCGCCTCGGCGGTGCGAACCAGTTCATGGTGGTAGGCATCCGGCGACTCGCGCCGGTAACTGACGTCGTCGTACTGTGCGTACCAGGCTTCAAGTTCAGGAATGCTGCGTTCGATGCTCATGATGACGGCCTCGTTATACCCCTCTTTGTGAGAGCCCGCCCTGCGCGCAACGTTCCAATGAGCATTGGATCAGGACCGCTGGTGCTTGTCGGATGCAGCCTGTTCCCGCTTACCCCGATCGAACAGAAGCCGCTATTTAGCGAGTCAGTATTTAGTACCACCGGACTTACTCACCTGAACTTTGCTGACTGTCATGGCTTCCCCTGCATACCTACCACGCAAACATGCACTTGCAGGAGCAGACACTCATGAGAGCATTGACCTACCACGGAGCACACGACGTCAGGGTCGATAACGTCCCTGATCCCATCATCCAGGAACAAGACGACATCATCCTCAAGGTGACCGCCACCGCCATCTGCGGCTCCGATCTGCACCTCTATCGAGGCAAAATTCCGCAAACCGAAGCGGGCGATATTTTCGGGCACGAGTTCATGGGTATCGTCGAGGACACCGGCAGTGCCGTTACCAATCTGAAGATCGGCGATCGCGTCGTGATCCCCTTCGTGATCGCCTGCGGCAGTTGCTTCTTCTGTCAGCACGATCTGTTCGCGGCTTGCGAGACTACCAACACCGGGCGCGGCGCGATCATCAACAAAAAAGGCATTCCCCCAGGAGCTGCCCTATTCGGATACAGCCATCTGTATGGCGGTATCCCTGGCGGCCAAGCCGACTATGTCAGGGTGCCCAAAGGTAATGTCGGCCCGTTCAAAGTGCCCACGAACCTTGCCGATGACAAGGTGCTGTTTCTTTCCGACATTCTGCCGACCGCCTGGCAGGCGGTGATCAATGCCGACATCGGCCAGGGTTCGTCAGTGGCCATCTACGGGGCCGGGCCAGTGGGCTTGTTGAGTGCTGCCTGCGCGCGGATGCTCGGCGCCCAGACCATCTTCATGGTCGACGACAACGATTACCGCCTGGCGTATGCCCAGGAGGCCTACGGAGTCATACCCATCAACTTCGAGCAGGACGACGACCCTGCAGACAGCATCATCCGTCAGACACCTGGCATGCGCGGCGTGGATGCCGTGATCGACGCGGTCGGCTTCGAGGCCAAGGGCAGCACTGCAGAAACGGTGATGACAGCGCTGAAAATCGAAGGCAGCAGTGGCAAGGCGCTACGCCAGAGCATTGCTGCGGTTCGCCGTGGCGGGGTTGTCAGCGTCCCCGGTGTGTATGCCGGCTTCATCCACGCCTTCATGTTCGGCGATGCCTTCGACAAGGGCCTCACCTTCAAGATGGGTCAGACCCATGTCCAGAAATACCTGCCAGAGCTGCTGCAACACATCGAAGCCGGACGCCTGCAACCGGAACTGATCGTCACCCACCGCCTGGCGCTCGAGGAGGCGGCGATGGGATACAAGATATTCGATCAGAAGCAGGACAACTGCCGCAAGGTCATCCTCGTGCCAGGCGCTGCGGCGGGCACCCTGGGCCCTGACTACGTGTAGAGGAGGCAAGGTCATGAACGGTTTAGCCAGTTACTTCTGGATTGCCGTGGCGGCAATTCTTCTACTCATCGATCTGTGGGCAATCGTCAGCGTGTTCAGGAGCGACAAGACGGATGCCGTCAAAGCGGCTTGGGCCCTGCTGATCCTGGCGCTACCGCTCGTGGGTCTGGGTATCTGGGGCGTTGCTGGCCCACGAGGCATCAAACGAGGCACCGGGCCCACTTCTGACGAGCACAGCAAAGGCTGACGTTACTGAGGTTGGCGCTACGGCACACCTCGCCCGCTGAGCCCGCGTCGAGCCCTGGATGCTCGAACCGAACGTCCAGGATCGACGCGCTCAGGCCAGTTGGATGTAGACCGAGTAGCTACCCAGCAGCACCCAGAAGACCAGAAAGATCCACGGCGTGCGTAACGAAAACAGCAGTGATTTTCGATGCCCTGCACGAGAGGTCTCTGCCTCGGAGAACAGCGGCGACTCGTCGTAGGCCAACCCCATCAACGGCTCGCTGCGCAGCAGGTGGCTTTGCTTGAGCTGCCAGTGATCGATGATGTTGTACGCAGCCCGGATGCCAGGCCAGGCGTTGAGCGAGCTCAATACCCCGAGCAAGGCAAGGAACGCCGGCACGATCAGGGTGAACATTTCGCCCCACCCTTGATTGAGGTTGCCCATGGAAGAAACGAACGCGATGACCAGGAAAGATTGCGCCGCCAGGTAGGCATCCGTGCGATTGGCCAGGATGCTGGTTTCGTACTGGATCTCGCGGCGGTAGAAGTCCAGGCGCTCCTTGGGAGAGCCGAACATCCTCGCATTGTGCTCGTTGATCTCGTGTTCAGGGGTGGTTGGGGTAATGATTCGAGGCATTCGCTGCTCCGGAAAGTGGGGTCCGAGCTACGAGATGAGCCAGGAGCTGAGTCCGGTAGAACAGGCGATGGGACCGAGAATTCCATTGAATTGACGTCTCACCTGCGATTTCCCTGCTCCGCCCCAGAGGCTCGCCAGCGTGGCGAGCCTCAACCCTGTCGGGTGGCAGTTTCAGCGTTTGTGCTGACCATGATCACGGGCCGTTTTTTGCGCCGTCGAGTCATGTGATGTACCGGTAGATCCGTCCGGACGATGGGCGTCGTTGTCTCGCTCCTCCTCCCCCTGGGTCCCGGTCTGCGTCCCCGGCTTTTGAGTATGGGTCTCTTTTTTCATGCTGCTCTCCTCAGCTTGGCCTTTGAACAAGGGAAGCCAATCCGTGGGGCAAAGTTCCATGTTTGGAGCCCAGACCCGCTAAAGGTCAAGCGCGCCACGGTGCAACGCACTCAGCCTGCGCGCAGCGTCAACGCCTCCCTCGTCCAGCAGGCATAACGGGATTCCGCTCAACGCATGCAGCGAATCAGCCAACCCCTCGCCAACCAAGGCCAGCGGGCAGGCAATGTCCATCTGCAAGGTACGCAAGCGCCTGGCCAAGGCGGGGCTCACCGGCGCCTGGACTTTTATCACCAGCGCCGCAGGCTGCATGGCGGTGCAGAGCAACGGCAACTCTTCCAACGACTGTCCGCAGCCCAGTACGTCGATGCGCTGTTGCTCGCTGCTCAACATCAGCCCAGCGCACAGCACCTCGAATTCAGCCAGCCCCTCGGTGCTTGCCAGCAGCACCCGCGGCGCGGGGACCTGATTCAAGTGCAGGCGCGCCAGCAAGCGGGCACGCAGGAACGTATCGAGAAACAGCCATTGGCTACGCCGGCCTGGAGCAGCCCCTGAAGCCAACTCATACCAAACCGGCATCAGCACTTCGCGCAGCACGGAGGTCTTGGGGAACAGGGTGAACAACTGGCCATGAATCCCCTCCAACGCCTGTGCATCGAATGCCTCGGATGCACGCACCACAGCGTCTCGCCATTCGTCGAAGGCCGAGGCCTGCTGCACTGGCGCCTCAGGCCGGCCGGCGAGCCTGTCGCCGACCTTGCTGATAGACAGGCCGTTGGCAGTCCAGCGCAGGATGTCGCGTATGCGTTGCACATCCCGGGCGGTGTACAAGCGATGGCCGCCCTCGGTGCGCTGCGGGCGTATCAACCCATGGCGCCGCTCCCAGGCGCGCAACGTGACCGGGTTGATGCCGGTCAAGCTGACCACATCGCGCATGGGTAGCAAATCGGGTGGGGTGGTGTCAGTCATAATCAGAGAATATCCGGGAGATCGAGCATTCTAAACTCATATGGACTTTCTGCGGCGAGCCTCCATGGTCCATCATGCAACCAACGGCGCCGAGGTCTTCCACACAGAAGCCATCTGCGCATCTCGCATATAAAACGCCTGTAGGTGGGCCCTATGATCACCGCGAAACTCCTTCAACTGATGGTCGAGCATTCGAACGATGGCATCGTCGTTGCCGAGCAAGAGGGCAACGACAGCATCCTCATCTACGTCAACCCCGCTTTCGAGCGCCTGACCGGCTATTACGCCGACGACATCCTCTATCAGGATTGCCGTTTTCTGCAGGGCGAGAATCATGACCAGGAAGGCCTCGCAAGCATCCGCGATGCGATCCGTGAAGGCCGCCCCTGCCGCGAGGTGCTACGCAACTATCGCAAGGATGGAAGCCTGTTCTGGAACGAATTGTCCATCTCGCCCGTGTACAACGAGGCAGACCAGCTGACCTACTACATCGGCATCCAGCGCGATGTGACAGCGCAGGTTTGCGCCGAAGAAAAGGTGCGCGAGCTCGAGGCCGAAGTGGCCCGCTTGCGCCGCCAGCTCGGCCAGGACGAGCGCTAAAAAAAGCTATACACAGCCCTCAATCTGTATAGATTAATCTCGGCGCTTCAGCTATACCTGTACAACAAATATATTTTGTACAGGATTTCCTGGAGCCCACATGTCAGCATACCTACAGCAATTCGCCGAGCGCTTCGCCAGCCTCGATGGGGCTAACCTCGGCACGCTGGAAAACCTGTACAGCGAAGACATCACTTTTCGCGACCCTCTGCACCACATACAGGGCCTGCCGGCGCTGCGAGCCTATTTCGAGCAGCTGTACGCCAACGCCACCGATATCCGCTATGCCTTTCTCAGCGCCGACGAGGTGAGTCCCGGACAGGGTTACCTGCGCTGGACCCTGCAGTTCCGCCACCCACGCCTGGCCAGCGGGCGGCAGATCTCGTTGCAAGGTTGCAGTTGCCTGCACTGGCGCGACCGTGTGCATTTTCACCAGGACTATTTCGACGCCGGCGCCCTCATTTATGAACACCTTCCCATCATGGGCGGCGCCATTCGCTGGCTCAAAGGCAGGCTGGCATGAGCCGCTGCTGGTTGACCGGCGCCAGCAGCGGTATCGGTGCCGAGCTCGCTCGCATCCTGCTGGAGCAAGGCCATCAAGTGGCCCTGGGCGCACGCCAGGCCGATCGCCTTGCACCCCTGGCCGAACAGTTTCCTGGGCAGGTACTGCTGGCCATCGGCGATCTTGGCAACCCTGAGGATATCGCCGCGATCGCCGCGCGGATCGAGCAGGCCTGGGGCGGGCTGGACATGGCCATTTTCAATGCCGGCACCTGCGAATACCTGGAGCCGGGGCAGTTCGATCCGGCGCTGGTCGAGCGCGTGATGCGCACCAACCTGCTCAGTGTCGCCTATTGCCTGGCATCGGCATTGCCCCTGCTTCGCAAGGGCGAGCGCCCTCACCTGGTGGTGATGGGCAGTTCGGTGACCTGGCTGGCGTTGCCCCGCGCCGGTGCCTACGGCGCCTCCAAGGCCGCGGTGCGCTACTTGATGGAGTCACAGCGGATCGACCTGGCTCGCGAAGGTATCGCAGTCACCTTGGTCAGCCCTGGCTTTGTCGACACACCTTTGACACGCCGCAACGATTTCCCCATGCCGCAGCTGTGGAGTGCGCAGCGCGCCGCCCGACACATCGCCAGGCGCTTGCCCCACCGCCCCGTGGAAATCAACTTCCCCGGTCTTTTCACCTGTGTATTGCGCCTGCTCGGTGCGCTACCGGCGCGCCTGCGTCTGGCCCTGGGGCAACGCCTCGCCCGTCATGAACAGGAAGGTTGATTCATGCGTATAGCAATCATCGGCAGCGGCATCGCCGGGCTGACCTGCGCCCATCTGCTGTCACGCAACCACCAGGTCACGGTTTTCGAAGCCGAGCGCTGGATCGGTGGCCACACCCACACCCTCGATGTGGTCTGGAAGGGCCAGCGCCATGCAATAGACACCGGCTTCATCGTGTTCAACGACTGGACCTACCCCAACTTCATTCGGCTGCTCGACCAGCTCAAGGTCACCTCACAGCCCACCGAAATGAGTTTTTCCGTGCATGACCCGGCCACAGGCCTCGAGTACAACGGCCACGACCTGAACACACTGTTCGCACAACGCCGCAACCTGATCTCCCCAGGGTTCTGGGGAATGCTGCGGGATATTCTGCGCTTCAACCGCCAGGCACTGTCCGACCTGGACAACCAGCGTATCGATGCCAGCACCACGCTGGGTAGCTACCTTCAGGCACAGGGCTATGGGCAGCGCTTCATCGACCACTATATCGTGCCGATGGGATCGGCCATCTGGTCGATGTCCCGCGCCGACATGCTCCACTTCCCCCTCGAGTTCTTCGTCCGCTTCTGTCGCAACCACGGCCTGCTGTCGGTCAACCACCGTCCACAGTGGCGGGTCATCAACGGTGGTTCGAGCAGCTACATCGCGCCACTGTGCCGCCCCTTCGCTGAGCACATCCGCCTTGACTGCAAGGTTCACCGGGTCAGCCGCGACGAAGGTGGGGTAACCGTGGTGAGCGCGGCCGGCACCGAACGCTTCGACAATGTGGTGTTTGCCTGCCATAGCGACCAGGCCCTGGCAATGCTGGAAAGCCCCAGCGCACAGGAGCGTGCCGTGCTCGGGGCCATCGGCTACGCCAGTAACGACGTCGTACTGCACACCGACACCCGCCTGCTGCCGCGCCGCAAGCGCGCCTGGGCGAGCTGGAACTACCGCCTGGGAGGCCCACAGGAGGCTCCCGCCGCGCTGACCTACAACATGAATATCCTGCAAGGTATTCAGGCACCGACCACCTTCTGCGTGAGCCTAAACCAGACCGCATTGATAGACCCTGCGCAGGTGATTGCCCGCTTTCAGTACGCCCATCCTCAATACAGCCTCGCGGCATCCGCGGCGCAGGCTCGGCAGTCAGAGCTGCAAGGTCAGCAGCACAGCTACTTCTGTGGTGCCTACTGGGGAAATGGCTTTCACGAGGACGGTGTGGTCAGTGCGCTGAAGGTGGCCGCGCATTTCGGGGTGCAACTGTGAACAGCAGCCTTTGCCTGGGCTGGATCAGCCACCATCGCCTGACGCCGCGCGCCCACGCGTTCCGCTATCGAACAGGCATGTTCTACCTGGATCTGGACGAGCAAACCTGGCTGATGAGCCTGTCACGCTGGCTAGGGCGCTGGCGACTGGCACCGCTCAGCTTTCGCCAGACCGACTACCTGCCAGCGCTGACCCAGCAGGGACACACGTTGGCACAGGCCGCGCGCTTGATCGTCCACCAAGCCACGGGGCATATGCCCGAAGGCCCGGTCCACCTGCTCACGCAATTGCGCTGCTGGGGGCTGTCGTTCAACCCGGTGAGTTTCTATTTCTGCCATGACCGGGACGCGAACCTGGCGGCGATCCTGCTGGAAGTACGAAACACCCCCTGGCGTGAACGCTTCCACTACGTGCTGCCGGTCCACGACAACCTGGGCACACCCTTCACGGTATCCAAGGCCTTCCATGTGTCGCCGTTCATGCCACTGGACATGGACTATCGCTTTCGCTTTTCCCTGAATGCGCAACATATACGTATCCACATGGAGAACCACCAACACGAGCGCACGGTGTTCAAGGCAGACCTCGCCTTGCAGCGCCAGCCTTTGGACCGCGCCAGTCTGCATCGATACATCCTGGCCTTCCCGTGGATGAGCCTGCGCACCCTCTCGGCTATCTACTGGCAAGCACTGCGCCTGCTGTTCAAACGCACCCCCATCCATGACCACACTGCCCGCCAGAATCACTTGGCGCTCGGCCACTCCTGCGAGGACACGAATGATGTCGAATCACACCCTGAGCGTTAGCAAGTTCGCCGGCCTTGCGCCGTTGCTCGGCGGTCTGGCACGAAGCGCCGTACTCGCCCGGATGGGCAAGCTGCGCCAAGGTCACTTGCGCCTGCTGTGCCACGGCCAGCAGTGGAGTTTTGGCGATGCCGAGAGCCCGTTGCAGGCCGAAGTGGAGGTGCTCGATGACGCCACCTGGAGCCTGATCGCCGGCAATGGCTCGATCGGTGCCGGCGAAGCCTATATTCACGGCTACTGGCGCAGCCCGGACCTTGCACGGGTGACGCGCCTGTTCGTCGCCAACCTTGAAGTGCTCGACGCGCTCGAGGGCGGCCTGGCACGCCTCGGCCGCCCTGCCCTGCGGCTGTTGCACCAGCTCAACCGCAATAGCAAGCGCGGTTCCCGGCGTAACATTCTGGCGCACTACGACCTCGGCAACGCCCTGTTCGAGCGACTACTGGACCCCACCATGATGTATTCGGCAGCCCAGTTCGAGCATCCCGGGCAGACACTGGAACACGCACAGGTGCACAAGCTGGAGCGTATCTGCCAGAAACTTGAGCTATGCCCTGACGATCACCTGCTGGAAATTGGCTGCGGTTGGGGCTCCCTGGCGATTCACGCCGCCACCCGATACGGCTGCAAGGTCACCACCACCACGCTCTCCGAAGCGCAGTACAGCCATACCCTGGACCGCGTTCGGGCGCTGGGCCTAGAGCAGCGCATAACGGTACTTCGCGAGGACTACCGCGACCTGGAAGGCCGTTTCGACAAATTGGTTTCGATCGAGATGATCGAGGCGGTCGGCCATCGTTATCTGCCGGTGTACTTCCGCCAGTGCGCCGCGCTGCTCAAGCCCGATGGCCTGATGCTGCTGCAAGCCATCACCATTCGCGACCAGCGCTATGACCAGGCACGGCGCTCGGTAGACTTCATCCAGCGCTACATTTTCCCCGGAGGCGCCCTGCCTTCGCTGAGCGTGATGCTCGATACCGCCAGCCGGCACACCGCGCTGAACCTTGTACATATGGAAGATTTCGGCCAGGACTACGCCCTCACCCTACAGCATTGGCGGGAAAACCTGCGTCAGGCACGCACGGCGCTGGCCGACCTGGGCTACGACGACACGTTCCAACGCCTGTGGGAATTCTACTTGTGCTACTGCCAAGGCGGCTTCGAGGAGCGCGCCATCGGCGTTGCCCACCTGCTGTTGGCCGCGCCCCAGGCACGTCGCGCGCCCTTGCCAGGCCAGGCCTGATGCATGGCGGCAGGCTGGTCGCCAATGCCCTTTGGTTGCAGGTTGGCTGGTGGGCCTGCGTGCTGGGTGCCGAACGGCCCTGGCTCTTGCTGCCGGTGATCCTCGGCCTCGGCGTGCACCTGTACCTGAGCCGGGACGTCAGCGGCGAGTTCAAGGCCCTGTGGCGCGTTACCTTGGCCGGCTGCCTGCTCGATACGGTGCTGGGAGCGCTGGGGGTATTCGCGTTCGATGCCTGGCCGCTGCCACTGTGGCTGGCGCTGCTGTGGCTGGTGCTGGCCAGTGGCATGCGCCACAGCCTGGCATGGATCGCCAGGGACTGGCGGCTTGGTGCACTGCTAGGCGCGATCGGCGGCCCACTGGCTTACCTGGCGGGCGCCAGGCTGGCCGGGGTGGGATTGCCGTTGGGCACGCTGGAAACCGGCCTGCTACTGGCGCCCATCTGGGCCTTCACCTTGCCCCTGCTCTTGCGCCTGGCGGCGTGGCGCTGACCTGCGGCATCGCTCAGAGCAATAGCGCACCGCTTCCCAGCAACGCGCCCAGCGCTTGCGCCAGTTGAACGGCCGGCCGCACACCACACAGACTTTGCTGGGCAACAGGCTCTTCTTCATATTGCCTGCCCGGCATCCAGTCGCGCCAACAACGACTGGCCGCGTTGCCATACGGCATCGCGACGGCTGGCCGACATGCCATCGAGCCCACGATAGGCCAGAGCCAGCCGCGGGTTAGCCGACAGCAAGGTGCGATGGCGAATGAGAAAATGCCAGTACAGAGCATTGAACGGGCAAGCATCCTCCTCGGTTACCTGACCAACCCTGTAACTGCAGGACGCGCAATGGTCGGACATGCGCTGGATGTACCGACCACTCGCACAATAGGGCTTGGAGCCCAGGTAGCCACCGTCGGCATGCATCACCATGCCAAGCGTGTTGGGCAGCTCGACCCAGTCGAAGGCGTCCATGTAGACCGCCAGGTACCACTCACAAATCGCCGTTGGCACGATACCGGCCAGCAAGGCGAAGTTGCCGGTGATCATCAGCCGTTGGATATGGTGTGCGTAGCCCAGCCGCAAGGTCTGCCCGATGGCTTGCGCCATGCAGCGCATACGGGTTTGCCCGGTCCAGTAGAATTCCGGCAACGCGCGCTCGTTGCCCAGGTGATTGAGCCCCGCATACTCCGGCATGCGCAGCCAGTAGATCCCGCGCACGTACTCGCGCCAGCCTATCAACTGACGGATGAACCCCTCGGCTGCATTGAGCGGCACTCGCCGCTCGCGCCACGCCCTGTCGACGTCTTCACACAGGCAACGCACATCCAGTAGCCCGATGTTGAGCGCCGCACTGATGCGTGCATGAAACAGGTAAGGCTCACCCTCGGCCATCGCATCCTGGTAGTCCCCGAAAGCCGCCAGGCCAAACTCCAGAAAGTGTTGCCAGAGCTGCTGGGCCTGGGCATGGGTTACTGGATAGTCGAAGCCGTCGGTGGTCCCGTAGTGGTCGCTGAAGCGCTGACCTACCAGCGCCTGCACCGCTGCTGTGATCTCGTCCTGCGCGAAATGCGCAGCGAATGGGCCACGTAGCTGACGCGGCAACGGCTTGCGATTGTCGGCATCGAAATTCCAGGCCCCACCTGCCGGGCTGCCATCGAGCTCCATCAGCAGGCCGGTGCGCTTGCGCATGCCACGGTAGAAGTGCTCCATGCGCAGTTGGCGCCGTTCGCCGGCCCAGCGCGCGAAGGCTTCGCGCGAGCACAGAAAACGCCGGTCACGGTGCCACACCAGCGGCAACCCGGCATCACGCAATGCCTGCTCCAGACGCCACTCGCCGCACTCGGTCAGATGGATCTGCGTAGCGCCCAAGGCCTGTTGCCAGCGACACAACTCGCCAACGATGCTGCCGCTGTTGCCTGCCGCATCGAGCTCGACATAGTGCACTTGCCAACCCCGCTCGCGCAGGCAGCGAGCGAAGTGCCGCATGGCGCTGAAGATCAGAACGATCTTCAGTGGATGGTGCGGCACGTACCGGGCCTCACCCTCCACCTCCGCCATCAAGATAGCGTCCCGGGCAGGATCGAGAGCGCTCAGGCTCGCCAGGTCGAACGACAGCTGGTCACCCAGCACCAGGCCCAGGCGCATCGCTTCGCCTACCACTGGCTGGCGAGCGTTATCGGGACGCGCAGTGGTTCGATGGGGCCGTCACGTTGCCCGCACATCTCATCATGTACCACGTGCTGCACCAGCGTGCAGGGCACGGCTGGCAGGCCCGTCAGCAACTGGCGTAGCTCGGTGGTGGAGCGCACGCGCAAGGGCTGCCCATGGGCATCGTTCAGAGTCACGGGGCCAGCGTCGGTCAAGGCACGCAGAAGGTAGAAGCCGCCCTCCAGCGACAGCAGTTCCAGCGCCTTCGCTTCGCCGGTCGAGACCCATTGAAACAGCGTGACCAGGTTCACGGCGTACCCTCCGGGAGGCGGCGGAAGAACAGGGTGATCTGGCCGATTTCCACGCCCAGCTTGCTCATACTCGAGCGATTGATCAGGGTGTCGTCATCCATCAGGTACATCCAGTCGTCCAGGTCCACTTGCCAGTTACGCCCATCGACAGGCAGGTCAAGCTGATAACGCCAGCGCAACGCGTTACCCGCCACTTCCCCCCTCGCCTCGCCAATGACGTCCCCCGCCGTTCCGCGCCAGCGGCCAGGGCCGTCGGGCACCAACCGCCAGGTGCGTTCCTGGCGGGTGCCATCGCTGTAGAGAAAATGTTCTTCGAGGATCAGATGCTCACCTTCACGACGGCTATCGATGCGCACATGAAAGCGCTTGACCACCTCACCGGAGCGCTTCTGGAACATCCCCCAGGCCTGTACCGGCCGCGAGAAGAACGCCATCAGGTCGAGCTTCGGCTGCCCCTGGGCATAGCGTTCGACCCCGACATTGCCACAGCTGCCCAGAAGCAGACACAACGCCAGCAACAGTGCTTTGTACATGTTCAGCGTCCTCGTTCACTGCCAGTCAGCCCGAGCAGGCGCTGACGCAGTTGTGGGTCCCTGGCACGCGGATCGAGCCAGATGGCAAAGAATGCCCGGGCAAAGGCCGGGTCGTTGATTTCGCGGCTCAATTCACCCTCGACGTAAAAGCGGCACCCCTGCCCCGGCAGGTACAAGCCTGTAAATCGCATCCCGGGGCGCACGTCCACGAATGCCGCTTCGAGCGCCTGGGTCCAAGCCGGGCGTTGCTGGGGCGCAATGCCGCCAGCGTTGAGACGATCCATTTCCTCGAGGCTGGCCTGTACCAGCGTGTCCTTGGACAACGACCGGTGATAGAGAAGCTCGAGGGCGAACGGCCGGTTCCAGTCCAGCGCCGGCCCCAGCGTCCATAGCTGGGCGGTGTAAAGACGCAGGCCGAACCAAGTGAACTCACCGGCACCCAACCGCTGCGCTCCGGGCAACTGCGAGCGCCAGTCCGCCGTCGCCGAAAACGCAACGATCAGCAGGCAAAGGCACGTCCAACGAGCACGGTGAACCATATTGACCTCAAGTGCGGCCTAATACTGTACAAAGATAGCATGATGTACAGATATTCTATCTTCATGTACAGATTTTGCCATTTGTCCCCAGGCCACGGGCACAGTCGTTGGTCGCCGCCGAAATAGAAAAGAGCCATCCGGTCAAAACGTTCGCACTTATTTGCCTGCGCGGTAGTCATAGGTCTGAATACCACCTCGCCTACCGGAGCTCCCATGCCCATGACCCGCGCCTGCCAACAGCTCGCTCTGGAGCAGAATCGCCGGCTGTTCGCCAGCGCCTATGAACTCGACCACGCAGCCTCTGCCCTACTCGAAGGCGTCGGGCTCGACGCCTTTGACTTCGACCATTACCAAAGGCTGCGGCGCAAGGCAGCCGAGCGTTATCAGGAGGCCATCGAGCATTTGGCCCTCCTCGAGGGCAACCGCTCATCGCCAAAATGAGCGCCAGCCTATAATCTGCGCCCAGTGCCCGGCGATTCGCCCCAGGCCATTTCCCGGTCCGTACAAGGCTGATGCCATGAAGTCGTCCAGCAAAACGTCCCTCGCCTCGCCGCACAACTCGGCACTCAGTCCCAGCCACCTGGATTTCCCCGTGGTCGGCATCGGCGCCTCAGCCGGCGGGCTGGAGGCGATCCGTCGTTTCTTCCAGCACGCCCCGGACGACTCCGGCATGGCCTTCGTCGTCGTTCTACACCTCTCCCCGGACCACCAGAGCCAGGCCGACCGGATCATCCAGGCTGTCACCCGCATGCCGGTACGCCAGGTCAGCGAGCCGGTGCCGATCGAACGCAACCATGTCTACGTGATCTCGCCGGCCAATCGCCTGTCCACCAACGACGGCTACCTGAGGGTAACACCGGCCAAGCGCAGCCGCGGCGATCACGTGGCCATCGACCTGTTCTTTCGCGATCTGGCCGACGTGCACAAGGACCATGCGTTCTGCGTCGTGCTCTCGGGAACCGGTAGCGACGGCGCCGTAGGCCTGACGCGCATCAAGGAGCAAGGTGGCGTGACCCTGGTGCAGGCACCCGATGATGCCGAGTACCCCGACATGCCCCGTGCAGCGCTGGCCACCGGTATGGTCGACATGCTGCTGCCAGTGGCTGAAATGCCTGGGCGCCTGGTCGAGTTGTGGCGCACGGCGCGTCAGGTGAAACTGCCGGAAATCGAGGACGACAGCCTGCCGCCGCCACTGGGAGAGCGTGAAGGCGACCCGGCGGCAAGTGACCCGTTGCTGGATGAGATCCTGCTGACGCTGCAAGGCGATACCGGGCACGATTTCAGCCATTACAAGCGCGCCACCGTACTGCGCCGTCTGGAACGCCGCCTGCATGTCACCGGCCAGACAGAGCTGGCCGGCTACCTCGACTTCCTGCAACGCCATCCGGAGGAGTCGCGGGCACTGCTGGCCGACATGCTGATCGGAGTGACCAATTTCTTCCGCGACCGCGAAGCGTTCGAAGCGTTGCAGCGCCATGTCATGCCCGGCCTGGTCAACAAGGATGCCAGCGAAGAGTCCGCGCACGAGGTACGCCTCTGGTCAGCGGGCTGCTCCACCGGCGAGGAGGCCTACAGCCTGGCGATGTTGGTGACCGAACAGTTGGCGGTGGAACAGCGCAGTGCCCAGGTGCAGGTCTTCGCCACCGACCTCGACGAACGCGCTATCGCTGTCGGTCGCGCCGGCCGGTATCCAGACGCCATCGCCACCGACGTGTCACCGGCGCGCCTGCGCCAGTTCTTCATCAAGGAAGAACAGCACTTGCGGGTACGCAAGGAAATCAGGGAAAAGGTCCTGTTCGCCCGTCACAACCTGCTATCCGACCCGCCGTTCTCCCAGCTTGACCTGATCGTCTGCCGCAACCTGCTGATCTACCTGGACCGCGAGGTGCAGCGCGATATCCTGCGTCTGTTCCATTTCGCCCTGCGTCCAGGCGGCCATCTGTTCCTCGGTAGCTCCGAGTCGACTGACCTTGCAGCCGAGCTGTTCGTCGCCGTGGACAAACGCAACCGTATCTTCCGCGCCCGAGAAGTGCCGACCACCAGCCATCCGCCGCGCCTGCAGGCCCCGGAGCCTGCGCTCGCGCCACCGGCCCGCGCGCGTAGCACTCGCCGATTGTCCTACGCCGAGATCCACCACCGCGCACTCGCCCGCTGCACGCCGCCCAGCCTGGTGGTCGATAGCGAGGGCAATATCCTGCACATGAGTGAAGGTGTCGGGCGCTTCCTGCGCCATGCGGGTGGCGAGCTCAGCCACAACCTGCTCAGCCTGATCATCGCGCCTTTGCGGCCGGCCCTGCGCAGTACCATGCTGCAAGCGCAAGGCAGCGGCCAGGCGGTGACCTCGCGCAGTGTCGCGGTCAACCTCGACGAACAGCCCACTACCGTGCAAATCCTGATCCAGCCGCACCAGGACGACCCCAGTGGTACCGATTGCCTGCTGGTGGTGTTCCAGACGGTAGAAGTCGATAGCAGCGCCAGCACCAACGCAGCCGTCGAGCAGACCGAAGGCATGGTGTTGAGCAACCTGGAGCGCGAACTGCACCGCACGCGGCTGCAACTGCAGGAAACCATCGAGCAATCGGAGTTTTCCAGCCAGGAGTTGACCGCCTCCAACGAGGAAATGCAGGCGATCAACGAGGAACTGCGCTCGGCCAGCGAGGAACTGGAAACCAGCAAGGAGGAGCTGCAGTCGATCAACGAAGAGCTGCTGACGGTCAACTACGAGCTCAAGACCAAGGTCGAGGAGACCGACAAGGTCAACGACTACCTGAGCAACCTGATCGCCTCGACCGACATCGCCACGGTCTTCGTCGACCGTAACCTGTGCATCCGCTGGTTCACCCCACGGGCCACCGACATTTTCAGCATGCTGCCGGTGGACACCGGGCGCTCGCTACTCGATATCACCCATCGTCTCGACTACCCCGGCCTGGCCGACGACGCCCGTGCGGTGGTCGAGCGCGAGACCACCATCGAACGCGAGGTGGTCGGCCACAACCAGCACTGGTACCTGGCCCGCTTGCTGCCCTACCGGGCCAGCGAGCGCAATGTCGATGGCACCGTACTGACCTTCATCGACATCAGCCAGAGCCGCGCCGCGGAAGAACGCTTGCGCCAGGGCGAGGAACGCATGCGCCTGGTGGCCGAAAGCACCCATGACTTCGCCATCATCCTGCTTGACGAGCAAGGTCTGATCACCGACTGGAACACCGGCGCCGCGCTGATTTTCGGTTATGGCAAGGACGAGGTCCTCGGCCAGCACTATCAGCTGATCTTCACCGAACAGGATCAGGCCAGCGGTGTGCCGGAACACGAGCTGCGCAGCGCCCGCCTCCATGGCCGCGGCCAGGACGAGCGCTGGCACGTGCGCAAGGATGGCAGTCGCTTCTACTGCAGCGGCGAGGTCTCCCGCCTCAAGGGCAGCAGCCTGCGCGGCTACGTGAAGATCGCCCGCGACCTCACCGGCCACAAGCGCCTGCACGACGAGCAGAGCAAGCAACTGGCCGAGTCGCAGAGCAGCAGCCACATGAAGGACGAGTTCTTCGCCGTCATGTCCCACGAGCTCAAGCATCCGCTGAACCTGATCCAACTCAACGCCGAGATCCTGCGCCGCTCGCCGGCGGTGAAGTCTGCCAGCGCCGCCAGCAAGGCTGTCGGGATCATCTGTGACGCAGTATCCAGTCAGGCGCGGATCATCGACGACCTGCTCGACGTCGCCCGCATCCGCACCGGCAAGCTCAAGCTCAAGACCCAGTTGATCGACCTGTGCGCAGTGCTACAGGGCATCCATGCGGTGGTGCTCAACGAGCAGCATCCTTGCACCGTGCGCCTGGCGTTGCCGGCCGATGGCGCACCGGTCTACGTCGATGCCGATGGCACGCGGCTCGAACAGATCATCTGGAATCTGCTGAACAACGCTTTGAAATTCAGCCCCGCAGGCAGCGAGATTCGCGTGGCGCTCGCCAGGCGAGACACACAAGCCCATCTGGAAGTGATCGACCAGGGCGTGGGCCTGACCGCGGATAGCCTCGAGAGCGTTTTCGACCTGTTCACCCAGGCTGCCCCGCAGTCGTCCGGCAACCACCGCGACGGGCTGGGCATCGGCCTGTCGCTGGTGCGCCAGTTGGTCGAGGCCCATGGCGGGACGGTGGCGGCTTATTCTCCGGGGCTTGGTTGCGGCACCACCTTCACGGTCTCCCTGCCATTGACCGCACCCGAGCACCAGGCCCCGCCAGATGCGCCCGAGCAGCCCAGCGACGGCCGCCTGGACGGTATCAAGGTGCTGCTGGTAGACGATTCGAAGGAAATCCTCGAGGTCATGCAGCAGTTGCTAGAGATGGAAGGTGCGAACGTCGAGGCCTACAGCGACCCGCAAGCAGCGCTCGAGGCCGCCGCCGGCGGACGCTACGAGATCATCCTGTCCGATATCGGCATGCCGATAATGGACGGCCATGCCCTGATCAAGGCGCTACGGGGCCTGGAGCACCTGCGCTACACACCGGCCATTGCCCTGACCGGCTACGGCGCCAGCGCCGACCAGTACCGCTCACGCCAGTCAGGCTTCGATCGCCATCTGAACAAGCCGGTGGGCTATGACGAACTGGTCGAGGCCATAGAGACACTGTGCGGTTCGGTGCCCTATTGACCTGGCGCTGCGCCGTCAAAGCGCGGGCCACGGGCACCTGGCTGGATTCGCCGCCCAGTGTGGCGATGTTCATTCGCCCCTACTGCAGTGCCGTGGAACAGCGCTTTTAGAAGAGATCACGGAGTCGATCGGGTCAGTTGGGTGAATCATTTGACTGGCCCTGTCTTCTTCCAGGCTCAGTCAGACGTGTCCTTTTCCTGAGCATCACGGCTCGCTTTTGCCGAGTCGTGCTCACCCATTCGCTGGTAATGCTTGCGCAGCGCATGCAGTTCCGCCGGCCCCATGTCCTCAAGGTCCAGCAGCGCCTTGTGCGCCCGCTTGGTGGTGCGCAGCAGCTCGTCGATCTTGATGTGCAACTCGTCGTTGTCGCGGTTCTGGGTGTTCTGGATCAGGAACACCATCAGGAAGGTGATGATGGTGGTAGAGGTGTTGATCACCAGTTGCCAGGTATCGTTGAAGTCAAACAACGGCCCGCTCACCCCCCAGGCAATGATGAGCACTAGTGCGATGGCGAAGGTCATCGGACGTCCACTGCGGTTGGCCAACCATTGGGCAAATCGATCGAATTTCATGGTTTACCTCGATGTGTGCTCCTGCATGCGGTGGAGCCCCGCAGCACGGGCAAAGTTCCGGTTTTCTTCCCCCACCGGCGAGCGTGCTCGCAATGCAGGCCACGCGCAGTACTGCTGTTGTTCACCCGCTAAATGTTTGTCCCGCGGTCCTTCAGGCAATTGGTCTGGAAATCCGAGAATCTTTGCAGTGCGATGACTCGCGCCCTGGTCACAGCTGAACACAGGCGTTCCTGTGTTCGACCAGAGGTGACCCCTCATGGCTGACAAAAGCGACTGACCTACCTGCCCAGGAGACCGACCATGAGCGACCCCAATCATCCAGATCCTTATGTCGATGAAGTCCCACACGATCCCGGCGAGAAGATACCCGCGCCCGACCCGCAACAAGAGGCACCCGACTGGCCGGAAGGCCAGGTACCTCCAGAAGAACAATCCGATGGCTGAAGGCCCCGCGCTTTCCAGGTAACGCCACTCGTCAATCCTGCTGAACCCTCTCGATCCGCCACGGGTCGCTACTGATGAGTACATCAATCCAGGGGGCTGTGGTGAGCGAGATCCGCATTGGCATTTCCGGTTGGCGCTATGGCCCATGGCGCAAGGATTTCTACCCCAAGGGGCTGCGTCAGGACGACGAACTGGCGTTCGCCTCGCGGGCAGTCAACAGCATCGAGATCAATGGCTCGTTCTACGCGCTGCAGACCCCTGAACGCTACGAGCGCTGGCGTGACGAGACGCCCGACGATTTCGTGTTTTCGGTCAAGGCGCCACGCTATATAACCCATGTGCGCAGGCTTCGCGAGATCGACGAAGCGCTGGCCAACTTCTTCGCCTCGGGCCCCTTGCTGCTGGGTGACAAGCTTGGGCCTTTTCTCTGGCAGTTTCCCCCAAACCTGAAATTCGACGTGCAGCGGTTCAGCGATTTTCTCGCCAAGCTCCCACATGACCGCTCGGCCGCCCGCCGCATTGCCCGCGACGCCGCCGAGCGCCTGCAAGGCAGCGGTGGGACTGCCATCAAGGGCAACGCACGCCTGCGCCACGCCGTGGAAATCCGCCACCCCAGCTTCCTTTGCGACACCTTCATCGACCTGTTGCGCAAACACAAGGTCGCCTTGGTGGTCGCCGACAGCGCGGGCAAATGGCCTTATGTCGAGGAGGTCACGGCCGACTTCATGTACCTGCGCCTGCATGGCGATGTCGAGCTCTACAGCAGCGGCTATACCGCCAGCGCGCTGCGCCGCTGGCGCATGCGTATCCAGGCCTGGGCGGCAGGCGGTCAGCCGGAGGATGCCCAGCGCGTCGTGCGTCGCGCGCCGGCAAAACGTGCCTCCCGTGACGTGTACTGCTACTTCGACAATGACCAGAAGGTGCATGCCCCTTACGATGCCCGCCGCCTGCTGGGCAAGCTCGGCCTTGACGGCGAGCTGGTGACCGAGCCCGGCGTCGAACCGCAGGAGTCGCTATGAACGGAACCATGCCCGCCCCACGCTGCATCATCGACAAGGTGACCGCCGTGCACCGCCTGACGGTGCTGACCCTCAACGTGCACAAGGGCTTCACCCTGTTCAATCGCCGTTTCATCCTGCCGGAACTGCGCGAGGCGGTGCGCGCGACCGGGGCCGACCTGGTGTTCCTGCAGGAAGTACACGGCAGCCATCAGCAACATGCCGAGCGCCACCCGACCTGGCCGACGGCACCTCAGTACGAATTCCTCGCCGACAGCATGTGGCCGCAGTTCGCCTACGGACGCAACGCGGTCTATCCCCATGGCGACCATGGCAATGCCCTCCTGTCCAAATTTCCGATCCGCGCCCACGATAACCTTGACGTCACGATCCGCGGCAACGAGGAGCGCGGCCTGCTGCATTGCCAGCTCGAAGTGCCGGGCCACGAGCAGGTGCACGCGATCTGCGTGCACCTCGGGCTGCGCGAGGAGCACCGGCAGCAACAGGTCGACCTGCTGCTGGCGTTGCTGGACAGCCTGCCCTCGGACGAGCCGGTTATCGTCGCAGGTGACTTCAACGACTGGCGCCTGAAAGCGGATGTGCGGCTCTCGGGGCATCTGGTCGAAGCCTTCGGCAAGCCGGCGCGCAGCTTTCCCGCGCGCCTGCCGCTGCTGCGCCTGGACCGCATCTACCTGCGCAACGCACAAGCCAGCGACGCCCGGGTACTGTCCAGATACCCGTGGTCACACCTCTCCGACCATGCCCCGCTGGTCGCGCAGGTGACGCTATGAAGCTGCCCTGGAGCGAAGGCAATCACGTCCAGTTGCTGGTCAACGGCGAGCAGTACTATCCGCGCGTGCTCGAGGCCATGGCTCAGGCTCGCGAGGAAATACTCCTGGAGACCTTCATCATCTACGACGACAAGGTCGGCCAGGCCTTGCGCCAGGCCTTGATCGACGCCGCTCGGCGCGGGGTAAGGGTCGAAGTCGCCGTGGACGGTTACGGCACCGCCGACCTGCCCGACGAATTCATCGCCTCGATGACCGAGGCCGGGGTCCGTTTCCATTCGTTCGATCCGCAACCACGATTGGCCGGCATGCGCACCAACCTGTTCCGTCGCCTGCACCGCAAGATCCTGGTGATCGACGGACAACGCGCGTTCATCGGCGGTATCAACTACAGCGCCGACCACCTCGGTGACTTCGGCCCACAGGCCAAGCAGGACTACGCCGTGGAGGTCGTCGGCCCGGTAGTGGGCCAGGTGCACGCGTCCTCCTGCCGAATGCTCGCCCCCGTGCTGGATGCCGCCAGCCGAGTCCAGCCGAACAACATCGCCGCAGGCCCGGCCAGCGCCGTGCTGGTGGAGCGCGACAACCGGCGCCACCGCACCGATATCGAGGTCTGTTATCTGCAAGCCCTGCGCGAAGCCAGGCAACGTATCGTCGTGGCCAACGCCTACTTCTTCCCCGGCTACCGCCTGCTGCGCGAACTGCGCAACGCCGCTCGGCGCGGGGTCGAGGTGACCCTGATCCTTCAGGGGCAACCGGACATGCGCTGGGTCCGCGCACTCTCCCGGCTGCTCTACAACTACCTGTTGCGTGACGAGGTGCGCATCTACGAATACTGCCAGCGCCCGCTGCACGGCAAGGTAGCGTTGGTGGACGACGAGTGGACCACGGTGGGCTCGAGCAACCTCGACCCACTGAGCCTGTCGTTCAACCTCGAAGCCAACCTGCTGATCCGCGACCGTGCGTTCAACGCTGTGCTCTACCAACACTTGAGCGAACTGACCCGCGAGCACTGCAAGGCCGTGACGCTGGAGCGCATGGTGCGCGGTTACTGGTGGCGTGCCCCCTTGATCTTCCTGGGCTTCCATATCACCCGCTATTTCCCGCGTATCGCCGGCTGGTTCCCGGCACACCGGCAACGCCTGCAGTCGCTGCAAAGCGAAAGCGAGGCTCCGGCCGACTACCAAGAGGGCAAGACCTGATGGCCACGCCACGCTGGAAGACCTGGGGCAAACGCCTGCTGACCGTGCTGTTCCTGGTATTGATCCCGGTGCTGTTGTTCACCCTGGCGCGCAACCTGGACTGGAACGAAGTCAGCCAGTCGCTGCGGGCCTACCGGCCCTCGACGTTGGTCCTGGGGTTGCTGCTTGCCCTGTGCAGCTACCTGGTGTTCGCCAGCTACGACCTGCTCGCCCGCGCCTATACCGGCCACCGCCTGCCAGCTCGGCAGGTGCTGCCGGTGGCATTCGTCTGCTATGCGTTCAACCTCAACTTCACCACCTGGGTCGGTGGCGTGGCCCTGCGCTATCGGCTGTATGGCAGGCTGGGCCTGGATACCCCGACCATCACCCGCATCCTCACCCTGGGCCTGTTGACCAACTGGATGGGCTACCTGCTGTTGGCCGGCACCGTATTCGCCTTGGGCCTGGTCAAGCTGCCGGAGAACTGGACGGTAGGCGCTGGCGGCCTGCGGCTGATCGGCGTGTTGATGGTCGTGGTCGCGTTGGCCTACCTCTTCGCCTGTGCCTTCGCCAAGCGGCGCACGTGGGACCTGCGCGGGCATGAAGTCACCCTGCCGAGCCTGCGCCTGGCGTTGTGCCAGGTGGCCTTGGGTGCAAGCAACTGGGCGTTGATGGCGGCGTTGATCCATCTGCTGCTGCCACCGGAGCTGTTCTATCCCTCGGTGCTGGGTGTGTTGCTGATCAGTTGCGTGGCGGGCGTGGTCGCCCATATTCCCGCCGGGCTTGGGGTGCTGGAGGCCGTTTTCCTGGCCCTGCTCCATGGCCAGCTCGGCCAGGGCACGCTGGTGGCCGCGTTGCTGGGTTATCGAACCTTGTACTACCTGATCCCGCTGCTGTTGGCGGTGGTCACCTACCTGATCCTCGAGAAACGCGCCAAGGCCTTGCGCCGACAGGTCGAGCCAGCCCTCGACAAGCGCTGATGGCCGTGGGGCCCGGGAGGTACATCATGCGGATCGTTCCATGTATTGCACTGCTGGCCACCCTGGCCAGCGGCCAGGCAATGGCCGAAGGCTGCGACGTGGTCACGCGCTCATCCAGCGAGGCGGTCAAACCGGTGCAGCAGCATACCTGCTACAGCTACGCCAACATGCCGGCCGAAGCGATTGCCTGGTCGTGCAGCAATGAAAGCAAGGAGATGCTCAACAGCCAGAAACGCCGAGTCGAGCGTTGCGCCGACGGCAGCGTCGGCAGCTGCATCGCACCGTTGACCCAGGAAACCCTGGCCAACCCCGATGCCGCGGGGCGCAGCGAGCCTTCCACCCGCCCCACCGTGCCCAAGGACGCGCGGATCATCACCTACTACTACGACACCCCCAGCCTGGGCCAGGCGCGTAGCGATTGCGAACGCAGCAACGGTGTCTGGCAGACCCACTGACGTAGAGGAGAACGACCATGCCACGTGGAGAAAAAGACAAGTACACCGATAAACAGAAACGCAAGGCCGAGCATATCGAACAGAGCTACGAGGCCAAGGGCGTGTCCAAGGACGAAGCCGAAGCCCGCGCCTGGGCCACGGTCAACAAGCAGTCCGGAGGGGGTGAGCGCAAAGGCGGTTCGGGGCAACGGAAAAGCCCGACGGCCAAGGCCAAGGCACGGGAGTCCTCGGCCCGGCGTGCTGTCGCGACGAAGCATGGCGTGCCCCGTTCCGGACAACAGCTGGAGGACATGACCAAGGCCGAGTTGATGGACCGTGCGCGTAAACAGCACATTGCCGGTCGCTCGACCATGCGCAAGGGAGAGTTGATTGAGGCCTTACGCAAAGTGGCTTGAGCCGCACCGGCGTCCTTACAGGGCAATCTCAGTGCTGTTGCTGATCAAGAATCCAGCGTCATACCCCACTAGCGACAGCTGCGTCAGCCCAGTCACCGCCCGTACCTCCGCGACTTCAGGAGGCTGAACGCAGGACTTGCGGAGGGAGGTGACGGGCATGGATGCCCGTCAAGCGCTGGGGCCCAGGATGGGCCCTGCAGCGCGGTCCTCCCGGGAGCAAGGCCGGAGTGAGGGAA